>JBEAZV010000021.1:0-148885 GCA_041159245.1 Pseudomonadota bacterium | reverse complement strand
TTACTCCATGATCTTGGCAACGACGCCCGAACCCACGGTCTTGCCACCTTCGCGGATGGCAAAGCGCAGGCCTTCTTCCATGGCGATCGGGGCGATCAGCTTGACGGTGATCGTCACGTTGTCGCCCGGCATCACCATCTCTTTGTCCTTGGGCAGCTCGATCGAGCCGGTCACGTCCGTCGTGCGGAAGTAGAACTGGGGACGGTAGTTGTTGAAGAACGGGGTGTGGCGGCCGCCCTCTTCCTTGCTCAAGACATAGATCTCGGCGGTGAAGTGGGTGTGCGGCTTGACCGAACCGGGCTTGCACAGCACCTGGCCACGCTCGACTTCTTCGCGCTTGGTGCCGCGCAGCAAGATGCCGACGTTGTCGCCCGCCTGGCCCTGATCGAGCAGCTTGCGGAACATCTCCACGCCCGTGCAGGTGGTCTTGAGCGTGGGCTTGA
This sequence comes from Pseudomonadota bacterium, assembly GCA_041159245.1. GTDB lineage: Bacteria > Pseudomonadota > Gammaproteobacteria > Burkholderiales > Burkholderiaceae_C > Ramlibacter. The sequence goes on along the minus strand of JBEAZV010000021.1, from coordinate 148,442 downwards.
TACCCACGATCTCGATTTCTTCGCCGACCTTGACGATGCCGCGCTCGACACGACCCGTGACCACGGTGCCGCGGCCCGAGATGGAGAACACGTCTTCCACCGGCATCAGGAACGCACCGTCCACCGCGCGCTCGGGCGTGGGGAAGTAGGAATCCATGGCATCAGCCAGCTTCATGATGGCCTGCTCGCCCAGGGGACCCTTGTCACCTTCCAGCGCCAGCTTGGCCGAGCCGTGGATGATGGGGGTGTCGTCACCGGGGAAGTCGTACTTGGACAGCAGTTCGCGCACTTCCATCTCGACCAGCTCGAGCAGTTCAGCGTCGTCGACCATGTCGCACTTGTTCAGGAACACGATGATGTGCGGCACGCCCACCTGACGGGCCAGCAGAATGTGCTCGCGGGTCTGGGGCATCGGGCCGTCAGCGGCCGAACACACAAGAATAGCGCCGTCCATCTGGGCAGCACCAGTGATCATGTTCTTCACATAGTCGGCGTGTCCGGGGCAGTCCACGTGCGCGTAGTGACGCGTGGCCGTCTCGTACTCCACGTGCGCGGTGTTGATGGTGATGCCGCGCGCCTTTTCTTCCGGGGCCGCGTCGATCTGGTCGTACGCCTTGGCTTCACCGCCAAACTTGGTGGACAGCACGGTGGTGATCGCCGCCGTCAGGGTGGTCTTGCCATGGTCCACGTGACCAATCGTACCCACGTTCACGTGCGGCTTGGTCCGTTCGAATTTTCCTTTTGCCATTTCTCAATCTCCAAAGAGCAATGCCCGTGTCTGTTTAACGTCTCCGACAGAGATCTCGCCACGGGCAGCGGATCAACCACACAAGGTGGCGTCGAAGACAAGAAAAGCGCCCCGAGCCCCTTCAAGTGGCCGCCGTGGATCTGGCTCTGCTAGTCCACCAGCGGCGCCCCCTTGAGGGGGGAGGCGGCTACGCCGCCTCGGGGGTGAACCTCACTTCGCGCGGGCGGCGACGATGGCCTCGGCCACGTTCTTCGGAGCTTCAGCGTAGTGCTTGAACTCCATCGTGTACGTGGCGCGGCCTTGCGACATCGAGCGCAGCGTGGTCGAGTAACCGAACATCTCGGACAGCGGGACTTCGGCCTTGATGGCCTTGCCGCCGCCGGGCATGTCGTCCATGCCCTGCACCATGCCGCGACGGGACGACAGGTCGCCCATCACGTTGCCGGCGTAGTCTTCGGGCGTCTCGACTTCCACGGCCATCATGGGCTCGAGGATGACGGGGGTGGCCTTGCGGGCGGCTTCCTTGAAGCCGAAGATCGCGGCCATCTTGAACGCCTGCTCGGACGAGTCCACGTCGTGGTACGAACCGAAGGTCAGGGTGACCTTGACGTCGACCACCGGGTAGCCCGCCAGCACGCCGGAGTTCAGGGCTTCCACGACGCCCTTTTCCACCGCGGGGATGTACTCGCGAGGCACCACGCCGCCCTTGATGGCGTCGACGAATTCGAAGCCCTTGCCCGCTTCCTGCGGCTCCAGCGTGAAGACGACGTGGCCGTACTGGCCCTTGCCACCGGACTGGCGCACGAACTTGCCTTCGACATCGGCGACCTGCTTGCGCACGGTCTCGCGATAGGCCACCTGGGGCTTGCCCACGTTGGCCTCGACGCCGAATTCGCGCTTCATACGGTCAACGATGATCTCCAGGTGGAGCTCGCCCATGCCGCCGATGATGGTCTGGCCGGATTCTTCGTCAGTGTTGACGCGGAAAGACGGGTCTTCAGCGGCCAGGCGCGACAGGGCAACACCCATCTTCTCCTGGTCGGCTTTGGTCTTGGGTTCGACGGCCTGGCGGATCACCGGCTCGGGGAAGACCATGCGCTCCAGGGTCACCACGGCATCCGGGTCGCACAGGGTTTCACCGGTGGTGACGTCCTTGAGGCCCACGCAAGCGGCGATGTCGCCGGCACGGATCTCGTCGACTTCCTGGCGGTTGTTGGCGTGCATCTGCACGATACGACCGATACGCTCCTTCTTGCCACGCACCGAGTTGTAGACGGTGTCACCCTTGGAGAGCACGCCGGAGTACACGCGCACGAAGGTCAGCTGGCCGACGAAGGGGTCGGTCATGAGCTTGAACGCCAGGGCGGAGAATTTCTCGCCGTCGTCGGCCTTGCGGCTCGTGGGCTGCTCGTCTTCACCCGTGCCGGCCACCGGGGGGATGTCCACCGGCGAGGGCAGGAAGTCGATCACCGCGTCGAGCATGCGCTGCACGCCCTTGTTCTTGAAGGCGGTGCCGCACAGCATCGGCTGGATTTCGGTGGCGATGGTGCGGGTGCGGATGCCCAGCTTGATTTCGGCTTCGGAGAGGTCGCCCTCTTCGAGGTACTTGTTCATCAGCTCTTCGCTCGCCTCGGCGGCAGCTTCGAGCATCTTCTCGCGCCACTCCTTGGCGGACTCGACGAGTTCGGCCGGGATGTCGACGTAGTCGAACTTCATGCCCTGGGAGGCTTCGTCCCAGATGATGGCCTTCATCTTGATCAGGTCGACCACGCCCTTGAAGCCTTCTTCAGCGCCAATCGGGATGACGATGGGCACAGGGTTGGCCTTCAGACGCAGCTTCATCTGGTCATAGACCTTGAAGAAGTTGGCGCCGGTGCGGTCCATCTTGTTGACGAACGCGAGGCGGGGCACCTTGTATTTGTTGGCCTGGCGCCAGACGGTCTCGGACTGCGGCTGCACGCCACCCACGGCGCAATACACCATGCAGGCGCCGTCCAGCACACGCATGGAACGCTCCACCTCGATGGTGAAGTCCACGTGTCCGGGGGTGTCGATGATGTTGAAGCGGTGCTCGGGATAGGACAGGTCCATGCCTTTCCAGAAGCAGGTGGTAGCGGCGGACGTGATCGTGATGCCGCGCTCTTGCTCCTGCTCCATCCAGTCCATGGTGGCAGCGCCGTCGTGCACTTCACCAATCTTGTGGTTCACACCGGTGTAGAACAGGATGCGCTCGGTGGTGGTGGTCTTGCCGGCGTCGATGTGCGCCGAGATGCCGATGTTGCGATAACGCTCAATAGGCGTATTGCGGGCCATGATGAATCTCTTTCCAGTTGAATCGGACAGCGGCCCGCTCGTGGCGGGCCGGGTGTCCAGGGGCAATGCTTAGAAGCGGAAGTGGCTGAAGGCCTTGTTGGCCTCGGCCATGCGGTGCACTTCGTCGCGCTTCTTCATGGCGCCGCCACGGCCTTCCGTGGCTTCCATGAGTTCGTTGGCAAGGCGCAGAGCCATGGACTTCTCGCCGCGTTTCTTGGCGGCTTCCTTGATCCAGCGCATGGACAGGGCCAGGCGGCGCACGGGGCGCACTTCCACGGGGACCTGGTAGTTGGCGCCACCCACGCGGCGGGATTTGACTTCCACCATGGGCTTGACGTTGTTGATGGCGATCGTGAAGGCTTCCAGCGGGTCTTTGCCCGGGTTCTTCTTCTCGATCTGCTCGAGCGCACCGTAGACGATGCGCTCGGCGACCGCCTTCTTGCCGCCTTGCATGATGACGTTCATGAATTTGGCAAGTTCGACGTTGCCGAACTTGGGATCCGGCAGGATTTCACGTTTAGGGACTTCGCGACGACGTGGCATTTTTCACCTCACAAATTTGCTTCAGCTGGCCTTGCCTTTCGGGGGCCGAGAGAGCCATCGGACTCTCCGCTTACTCGACCCACACGGGGGATTCCGTGCTTGGGGTCACTACGCTTCGAACAGCCTGCCAGGGCTGAACGAGCACCGACAAAACGACTGACTGACTGAGCCTTTTGATCAGGCCTTCTTAGGACGCTTGGCGCCGTACTTGGAACGCGACTGCTTGCGGTCTTTCACGCCTTGCAGGTCGAGCGAACCACGCACGATGTGATAGCGCACACCGGGCAGGTCCTTCACGCGGCCGCCGCGCACGAGCACCACGGAGTGCTCTTGCAGGTTGTGGCCTTCACCGCCGATGTACGAGATGACCTCGAAACCGTTGGTCAAGCGCACCTTGGCGACCTTGCGAAGCGCGGAGTTCGGCTTCTTCGGGGTCGTGGTGTACACGCGGGTGCACACGCCACGGCGCTGCGGGCTGTTTTGCATCGCGGGGCTCTTGGATTTGGTCTTTTCGACCTCCCGCCCGTGACGCACGAGTTGGTTGATGGTTGGCATTCAACGTCCCTAAACGTTTGGAAAAGCGATAAAAGACTCTCCCGCCCCAATAGCGGGAAAGCCCTCCAGTATAGCCCGATGTGACCCCCGGGCCAAGACGGGCGCGCGGCAGGCCGGCGTCCGCCTCGGTCAAGGCAAGGCTTTGAGGTCTAAAGAACTACCTTCAGACTTGGGAGCGGTCAGCCCCCATGGCCCGATCAGCGGATCCAGAGCCGGATGGCGTCCCAGGCCCGGCCCATGACCCCGGCCTGGGGCACGGGCTCGAGCACCACCAAGGGCTGGTCCAGCAAAGGCTCGTCGCCCAGGCTGATCTTGAGCGTGGCGATGGCCTGACCTTTGGCCAGCGGGGCGACCAGCGGGTCGGGACGGGCGACCTGGGTCTTGATGCGGCTGGCGGAGCCCGCAGGCACGGCCACCATGATCGGCTGGGGACGCCCCAGCTTGGCGCGGGGCTGGGTGCCTTTCCACACTTCGGGGGTGACCACGGCCTGGTTGCCCTCGAACAGCTTGACCACCTCGAAGGCGGTGTAGCCCCAGTTCAGGAGTTTTTGTGATTCGTTGGCGCGGGCGTTTTCATTGGCGGCGCCCAGCACGATGGACAGCAGGCGGCGGCTCCCGATGTTGGGGAAGTCGCGCCGCGCGGTGGCCACCAGGCAGTAGCCGGCGGCCTCGGTGTGGCCGGTCTTGAGCCCGTCGACCGACGGATCGCGCAGCAGGAGCAGGTTGCGGTTGGTGTCGTTGGCCGCCGGGGTGCCGGGATAGCGGTACTTCTTGATGGCGTAGTAACCGAGCAACTCCGGGAAGTCCTGCATCAGGCGAGTGGCCAGCAGGCTCAGGTCGCGCGCGGTGGTGACATGACCGGGCGCGGTGAGCCCCTCGGGGTTGTGATAACTCGTGGACTTCATGCCCAGGGCGCGGGCCTGGTCGTTCATCATTTGCACGAAGCGCTCGACGCTGCCGCCCACGCCCTCGGCCAGGGCCACGGTGGCATCGTTGCCGGACTGGACGATCATCCCCTTGATCAGGTCCTCGACGGTCACCTGCATCTTGGGGTCGATGAACATCCTCGAGCCGGGCATCTTCCAGGCCCGTTCACTGACCGGCAGGCGTTGGGTCAGGGCGATCTTGCGTGACTTGACCGCGTCAAAGACGAGGTAGGCGGTCATGAGCTTGGTCAGGGATGCCGGCTCGACGGGCGTGTCCACGTCCTTGCCGGCCAGCACCTGGTTGGCGGTGATGTCGACCAGCAGGTAGCTGCGCGCCGCGATCTCCAAAGGCTGGGAGGCTGGGGTCGCCTGCGAGGAGGCTGGCTCGGGGGTGGCAGCCGGCTTTTGGGCCTGGGCGGCGAGGCAGGACAAGACCAGGAACGACGCAGCCACGGAACGCACGAGACGAGGCATCACAGGCAACCCCCAGGGGATCAGGACAGGTGGCGGACCACCAGGCTCTTCAGGAGTGGTAATTGTCCGTGAAAGAAATGCCCGCCTCCGGGGATGACGGTGACGGGAAGTATCTGCGGGCGGGCCCAGTCCATGACGGCGGACAGCGGCACGGTGTCGTCGGCCTCGCCATGCACGACCAGCGTGCGCTCATGCAATTGGGACGGCAGGGTCGCGACGTTGAAGCGGGCGGCGGCGGTGCCCACCAGGACCAGCCGCTCGAAGGGCCGCTGCGGCCACATCGCCGCGGCGACCTGTGTGGTGACGAAGGCGCCGAATGAGAAGCCGGCCAGTGCCAGCGGGCCCTCGGGCGCGGCCTGCGCGATCAGCGCCTGCATGTCGCGCGCTTCGCCCACGCCGTCGTCGTGCGTGCCCTGGCTGGCGCCTACACCGCGGAAGTTGAAACGCAGCGCGGTGTAGCCGCACTGGACGAAGGCGCGCGCCAGGGTCTGAACGACCTTGTTGTCCATGGTGCCGCCGAACAAGGGGTGCGGGTGCGCGATGACCGCCGTGCCGCGCAGCGGGGCACCCGGCGCAGGCGCGTCACGCAGCGCCTCGATCACGCCCGCCTCGCCGGCGAACTGCAGCCGCTCGGTCTGGGCGTTCATGCCGGTCAGCGACCCAGCTCGGGCGGCGTGAGCAGGCGCTCGACGACCTGGCCGTTCTTCAGATGGGATTCGACGATCTCGTCGATGTCGGCCGTGTCGACGTAGGAGTACCAGACGCCCTCCGGGTAGACCACGGCCACCGGGCCGGCGGCGCAGCGGTCGAGACAGCCCGCCTTGTTCACGCGCACCTGGCCCGGGCCGGCCAGGCCCATCGCCTTGACCTGGGATTTGCACCGGTCAAAGGCCTGCTGCGCGCGGTGCTGCGCGCAGCAGGCTTCGCCATTGGCGCGCTGGTTCAGGCAAAAGAAGATGTGACGCTGGAAATACGGGGGCGAGGCAGGGTGCGACATGCGCGGATTCTAGGCCGCCCCTCCCGCCCGGGGCCGGCTGCGAGAGACGCGCAGCAAGGCATACACGATCACCGCGTAGGGCCACATCCACCCGAGCCACTGGGCCAGCCCGTTGAAGCGGATGAAGCGTCCCTGCTCCCACGCCTTCAGGGTGTGCGCGAAGTAGGCGCCGGCCGGTGCCGGGTTCAAGAGGCTCAGATGCACCACCACCGACAGCATCGCCAGCGAGATGCAGGCGGGGCGTGGCAGCGGGGACAGGGCCAGGGCCAGCAGCAGTCCGCCGGCCAGCCCCAGGCGTACCGGCAGGCTCAGCCAGGCCCAGGCGTGGGCGGGGCCCCAGCTCAGGGCCGTGGACAGCGCGGTGGCACCCACACCCAGGGCCACAAGGGCCAGGGCCAGGGCCACGCGCCGGCCCAGCGAGGGCATGACCGAGAAGGCGAGCAGACAAGGCACCAGCGCCCCCAGGGCCACGCTCACCAACTCGGCGCCAGGCGTCAAGGACTGCAGCTCCATGTGGCGGCCCGGCAGCCATTCCAGGAACGGCGTGCCCTCCAGCCATTCGGCCAGCGAGGCCACCAGCCGCTCCATCACCTGGCCCAGCCCCAGTGGCACAGCGGCGGGGAACAAGAGCGCAAAGGGCCACAGGGCCAGCAGCACCAGGGCCCCGCGCGCCTCGGGCACGAACCAGCGCTCGCGAAAGCGGTTCCAGTGCGCAATGGCGCCGCCCCATTCCAGGCCCGCCGCCAGCAGCGCACCGCCCAGGGCACCCGCGACGTTCAAACCAAAATCGACATTGGAAGGCACGCGCGAAGGCAGGAAGGTCTGCAGCGCCTCCATGGCGAAGGCCAGGACCATCGACACCAAGGTCGCACCGGCCAGCGCGAAGGCCGACGCATGCGGCTGGCCCTCGCGTCGGCGCAGGATGGCCAGCGCCATGAGAAAGCCCAAGGGGGCGTAGCCGGCGATGTTGGCCAGCACGTCAAAGCCGGTCCAGTAGCGGGGCCAGGGACTCCAGAGGAAGGCCCAGGGCGCAATGCCCTGGATGCGCCAGCCCTCGAAGGGATAGAGGCTGGCATACGCGATCAGCGCCACATAGGCCTGGGCCAGGGGCCAGGCCGAGGTCTTGTGGGCGGACATGCGGCAGCGCCGTCAGAAGGGCTTGACCACCACCAGGACGACGGCAACCACGAGCATCAGCACGGGCAGCTCGTTGAACCAGCGGAACCAGACATGACCACGCTGCTCCTGGCCCGCTTCGAAGCGACGCAACATGCGGGCGCAAACATGGTGGTAGCCCACCGTGAGCACGACGACCAGCAGCTTGGCGTGCATCCAGCCGCTGCCCGCGCCAATGCCGTAACCGAGCCAGAGCCACAGGCCCAGCACCAACGCGGGCACTGACAGCAGCGTGGTGAAGCGCAAGAGCTTGCGCGCCATCAGCAGCAGGCGGTCACGCTCGGACGAGGGGCCCGGCGGGACCATGGCGAGGTTGACGTAGATCCGGGGCAGGTAAAAGAGGCCCGCGAACCAGCTGGCCACGAAGACGATGTGAAAGGCTTTGACCCACAGCATGACGCCGAGTGTAGTGACGCAGGCCGGTCACGCCCTGCGCCAGCCTGCGCCTGCGCCAAAAAAAACCCCGGCCATCGGGCCGGGGCGGTCAAGCCTTTTTGCTGTCACACATTAAGGCACCCGCTCAGGGAGGAAAAGCGGGGAGCGGCAAGCCGCCCGCGGCCAATTTAACAAAGGGGTATGGGCGATTCAAGCTTCGTGGCAAGGATTTACCCCGAGAAGCCGCCTGAAAAGAGTTCTTTTGGATTCGTTCAGGCCCATCCGCCGGGGCCCACAGGCGACAGGGCGCGCCCGGGCGATCGGGCACAATTTTCTGCATGACGCTGCATGCCCCTTACCCCCAAGGCCGTCCCCGCCGGTTGCGCCGCGACGATTTCACACGCAACCTGGTTCGCGAGCATCGCCTGCACGCGCACGACTTGATCTACCCGGTGTTCGTGCAGGAAGGCCAGCAGCGCCGCGATGCGGTGGCGTCCATGCCCGGCGTCGAGCGCCTCAGCCTGGACCTGCTGCTGCCGGTGGCCGAGGAGTGCGTGGACCTGGGCATCCCGGTGATGGCGCTGTTCCCGGTGATCGACTCCTCGCTCAAGACGCCAGACGGCCGCGAAGCCTTCAACCCCGAAGGCCTGGTGCCGCGTGTGGTGCGCGAGCTGAAGAAACGTTTCCCCGAACTGGGCGTGATGACCGACGTGGCACTGGATCCCTACACCAGCCACGGCCAGGACGGCCTGCTCGATGACACCGGCTACATCCTGAACGACGAGACGGTGGCGGTGCTCACGCGCCAGGCGTTAGCGCAAGCAGCCGCTGGCGTGGATATCGTGGCGCCCAGCGACATGATGGACGGGCGCATCGGCTCGATCCGCCAGGCCCTGGAGAGGGACGGTCACATCCACACGCGCATCATGGCCTACAGCGCCAAGTACGCCAGCGCCTTCTACGGCCCCTTCCGCGACGCGGTGGGCTCGGCAGGCAACCTGGGCAAGAGCAACAAGAAGGTCTACCAGATGGACCCGGCCAACACCGACGAGGCGCTGCGCGAAGTGGCGATGGACATCGCCGAGGGCGCGGACATGGTGATGGTCAAGCCCGGCATGCCCTATCTGGACATCGTGCGCCGCGTGAAGGACGAATTTCACGTCCCGACCTTCGCCTACCAGGTGTCGGGCGAGTACGCGATGCTCAAGGCCGCCGCGCACAACGGCTGGCTGGACCACGACGCGGTCATGATGGAGAGCCTGCTGGCCTTCAAGCGCGCCGGTGCCGACGGCATCCTGACCTATTTCGCACGCGACGCGGCGCGCCTGCTGCGCGCCTGAGCCCCGACGCCATGCCCGACCTGCCCGCCGCGGCCCCGATGCAGATCGTCGAGTTCACCGAGGGCACGCTGCGCTTTTTGGACGCGGTGCCTGCGCAGGCGCCGGCCACGGGCTTCCTCTGGATCAGCCTGGCGCGCGACCAGCTGCAGGCGCAACTGACGCAGGTGCAGGACGCCGCACAGCGACTGGGCGGGTCACCGCTACTAGACCTGCACGTCAAGGATCTGGACAACCCGCTGCACCCGTCCCGCTATGACTTCACCTCGATCTACGACACGGTGATCTTCCGACGCCTGTCGACGCCAGCCGAGGTGGACGCGGAGCTGGGGCCAGCGCCCGTGGCGGGCGTGAAGTCTGTGCCGAAGGCGCTCGACGCGTTTCGCCGCATCCGCACGCAGGCACTGGGTTTCGCGGTGTTCGACCGCCTGCTGATCACCGTACACCCCTCGGGCTGTCCGCTGACTCGCGCGCTGCTGGCACGCTACGCCCAGGACGCGCTGCAAAGCGGCAACCGCAGTCGCCTGCCGGCGAGCCCCGCCGACCTGATGCTGCGCATGGTCGATACCGTGGTGGACGGTTATCTGGAATTGCGGCGGCGGCTGGCCCACGAACTGGCCGCGTGGCAGGAGGGGCTGCTGCGTCCTGGCGCGCGGGACGCCGACTGGAGCGCGGTGATGGTGGCGCGCTCGCAACTGCATCTGCTGGAAGACCTGTGCGAGGCGCAGGCCGATGCGATTCAGGAGTGGCTGGACACTGCGCACGACCAGCCCGCGCCCCTGCTCTCGCAGGCCGGCCGCGATGCACTGGTGGCACGCGCCAACGACGTGATCGAGCATGTCCAGCGCGTGATCACGCAGGTGCGGCGCATGGAGCAGGGTGCCGAAGCCGCGGTGCAGATCCACTTCTCGGCGCAGAGCCACCGCACAAACGCGGTCATGCGCACGCTCACCGCGGTGACGGCGATCTTCCTGCCCCTGAACCTGGTGACCGGCATCTTCGGGATGAACTTCGACGCGATGCCGCTGCTGCACCAGGCCCTGGGCTTCTGGATCACGATGGGCGCGATGGCCGCTCTGGCCGGTGCGCTGGGCCTGGTGTTCTGGCGCAAGCGTTACCTGGCGCGCAGCGGGCGCTGAGGCCCGCGGGGCCTGCGGCGCGCCGGCTAAGCAGACCTAGGCCAGGTGCTGCGCGAAGAAGGCCAGCGTGCGCTCGCGTGCCAAAGTGGCAGCCGCCGCGTCATACGAACCGCGCTGGTCGCAGTTGAAGCCGTGGTCGGCGGCGTACACGTGCACCTGCACGTCGGGGCGGGCTTTCTGCAGGGCCTGCACGCTGTCCAGGGGGATCCAGTGGTCACGCTCGCCGAAATGCGCCATCACTGGCACGCGCGGCGTGCGAGCGATTTCCTCGGGCGTGGTGCTGCCCCCTCCGTAGTAGGGCGCTGCCGCCGCCAGGCCTTTGAGGAGGCAGGCCGCACGCCAGGTGAGCAGACCGCCCCAGCAGTAGCCCACGATGCCGACCTTGCCCGCCTGGGCTGCGTGGTCGATGGCGGCCTGGATGTCGGGCATCACGCCGGGGGCGGGCAGGGCCTCGACCGCCGCCTTCAAGGCGATGCCGGCGCTCATGTCGTCGGGGGTGTAGCCGAGTTCGACGCCGGCCTTCACGCGGTGAAAGGTCGACGGCGCGACGGCGAGGTAGCCCGCCTGCGCGTAGCCGTCAGCGACGTCTCGAATGTGGGAATTGACGCCGAAGATTTCCTGCAGCACCACGACGCCGCCGCGCGGCGTGCCGGCCGGTCGGGCCACGTAGGCGGGAAAGGTGTGGCCGTCGGCGGCCTTCAGCGTGAGGGTGTCACCCATGGTCTGGCTCCTGGTCGTTGGTTCGGGTCGGTGCATTCGCGCGCGGCAATGCGCGCGGGGAGCACAAGCTTACCCGTCCCGGGGAGCCGGATGGCGGCGGGCGACACGGCGCGTCGCCGCGCGCTCAGTCCGCGAGGCGTGAAAGGAGCACGGTGTCGCGCCAGCGGCCGTTGATGCGAAGGAAGTCGCGGGCGTAGCCTTCGACGACGAAGCCGAGCCGGCGCAGCAGGCGCGCGCTGCGCAGGTTCTCAGGCAGATGCGTGGCCATGACGCGATGCAGCTGGTAGCGGGCCATGACCTCGCGTACCGCGGGCTCGGTCAGGGCGTACATGAGGCCACGTCCTTCGAGGTAGCGGTCCAGGAGGATGCTGAAGCTGCACCCCTGGAATTCGCCGTGCTCGATGTTCCAGAAACTGACCAGAGCGCCGATGTCGCCCAGCGCGGGGGCGGCGTGACTGGCGTCGCGCGGGATGCCCACCAGGTGTACCGCCTGCCCGGCCTGCATCGCCGCCCGGCGACCCGCAAGCTCGACTTCCCAGTAAGAGGGGTCTTCCAACTCGGGAGTCTGGGTCATGGCCATGCGCAGGTGGAACCGGTTGCGGGCGTGAAAGCGCGCGTACGCCTGCGCCAGGTCGGGGTGCGGCCCGTAGACCCACCAGGCGGGGTTGTCCATCCAGGGATCGGGGGTGTTCATGCGCCCTCCTGTGCGAGGAGGCCCAGACGGCGCCAGGCCGGGACCACCTCGTGCAGGAAGCGCTGCGCATGCACCGAGGGATCGGGCAAGCCGGCCTGCTGCAAGGCCAGGGCCAGGCCCTGCGCATCGCGAGCGCCCTGCTCCCAGGCGAGCAGGCACAGACGATCGGGAGCACCGGCTTCAACGCCCTGTCCCGTGACGGGGCTGGCGAGGTAACGCAAGGTGTCGCCCGAGGCGGCTTGGTCTGCAACCGCCTGATTGAGGGCCCGCGCGCAGGAACGGTCGGCATGGCGCGCGTCGTCGGGGAAGACGATGCCCACAGTGTGGTGGGCCACCAGCGCAGCGACCGTCTGGAACACGGCCTCGGCCGGCACGTCGACCAGCCCGGCCCGCGACATCACCTCGCCGAGCGGAACGGGCGCGCCCTCGGCGTCGAGGGCGTCCAGGAGCCTGCGGCACACGTTCGCGTCGAGCTGCACCGCGCCATACGGCGTGGGCACCGCGCCGTGCGGGAGGTCAGACGGACGCAGCAGGAGTACGCCCACGGCCTTGAGTCGGGCCTCGCGCTGCGCGGGAGCCAGGCGCTCGGCGCCACGCACGAAGACGTCGCGACGGAAACGCCGATTGAGGATGAAGTCGTGGGTGGTCTCGCGCAGCGCCGGATTGAGGTCGAGGTCGTCGATGCGGCAGGCCCGGCGCCGCTGGGCCACAAGCCCCGCGAGGTCGCTTTTGTGAACCGAGCACGCGAAGCCCAGGCCGGCCGCCTCGAGGCTGCGCGCCAGATCGGCGAAGTAGGTGAGGTGCCAAGAGCGGTTGAAGTATTCGTGAGCCACGACATGGATGTCGTCGCGGGCCATGTCGTCGAGCATCGCGCCGACGCGCTTGTCCTGCTCGAAGAAGGCGGCGCCTGCGGCGCGCAGACGCTGTGCGAAGGCCATCGCGCCGCGGATGCGATTGGCGGTGGCGTCGCCCTGTGCGCCCGCCAGCTCGGTATGCAGCCACATGAGATCGCGCAACGGCTTCTCGGCGGACCAGCCGGGCATGACGTTGTAGCTGATGTAGACCACACCGCCGACCTTGAGGCGACGTCGCATGAATTCGACGATGGCGTGGCGCGCTGCCGAGTTCACCCAGGACCAGACCCCGTGCAGGGTGATGAAGTCGAAGGCGGGCAGGTCGGCCTCCAGGAGTTCCTCGAAGCTGGCGGCCAGCCAGTGGGCCTCGATGCCGGCCCGCTGCGCGAGGCTGCGGGCGAAGATCGCGTGGTCCGGATGGAAGTCGGTGCCCCAAAAACGTCCGCGCGGGTTGGCGGCGGCATGCAGGTTGGCCGAGACGCCCTGGCCGTAGCCCAGTTCGCAATAGGTGTAGCGGCCGGTGGCCGGGTCGCCACCGCCGTTGGCCAGACCCTTCAGGAGCAGGGCGAAGCGCAGGAAGGAGGGCGCGAGCTCGTGGTAGTAGCCGTGGGAGTAGGTGATGTCGGCGACGTAGCCCTGGGACCACCCGTGGTTCACTGTTTTAGGATTCATTGATTGATTTTTTGTAGCACTCTTGTTTTACAACCTTAAGTGCCGTCTGGGGAAAAGGCAAGGAGCGAAAACGCGGGCGCCAGCCAGCGCCTAGACTTGCGCGCTCCCCCTCACGCTCAGGAACCACGCGATGACTGCTCCCGCCTCCTCCACGCCCCCGCAACCGGCCTCGATCGACCACTGGGTGGGCGGACGCATCGTGTCGGGCCAGAGCGGCCGGCAGGCTGATGTCTTCAACCCCGCCACTGGGCAGGTGAGCGCCCGGGTCGCCCTGGCCAGCACGCGCGAGGTGGATGCCGCGGTGGCGGCCGCCCAGGCCGCCTTCCCCGCCTGGGCCGACACCCCGCCGCTGCGGCGCGCGCGGGTCATGTTCAAGTTTCTGGAGCTACTCAATCAGCACCGCGACGCGCTGGCACGTTTGATTACCGCGGAACATGGCAAGGTGTTCACCGACGCCCAAGGCGAGGTGACGCGCGGCATCGAGATCGTGGAGTTCGCCTGCGGGATTCCGCAGCTGCTCAAGGGGGCCTACACCGAGCAGGCCTCGACCGGTATCGACAACTGGACGATGCGCCAGCCCCTGGGCGTGGTGGCGGGCATCACTCCCTTTAACTTCCCGGTGATGGTGCCGATGTGGATGTTCCCGGTGGCGATCGCCGCGGGCAACACCTTCGTGCTCAAGCCTAGCCCGCTGGACCCCAGCCCCTCGGTCTACATGGCACGCCTGCTCAAGGAAGCCGGACTGCCCGATGGCGTGTTCAACGTGGTGCAGGGCGACAAGGACGCGGTCGACGCGCTGCTCGAACACCCGGAAGTGCGCGCGTTGTCCTTCGTGGGCTCCACGCCGATCGCGCACAAGATCTACGAGACCGGCGCGCGCCATGGCAAGCGGGTGCAGGCGCTGGGCGGCGCGAAGAACCACATGGTGGTGATGCCCGACGCCGACATGGAGCAGGTGGCCGACGCGCTGATCGGGTCGGCCTACGGGTCGGCAGGCGAGCGCTGCATGGCGATCTCGGTGGCGGTGCTAGTGGGCGAGAGCGCCGACCGGCTGATGCCGGTGCTGGCCGAGCGCACTCGCGCGCTCAAGGTCAAGGATGGCACGCAGCTCGATGCGGAGATGGGCCCCATCGTGAGCGCTGTGGCCAAGCAGCGCATTACGGGCTACATCGACAAGGGCGCCGCCGAGGGCGCGACGCTGGTCGTCGACGGCCGCCACTTCAAGGGCGCTTCAGCGGGCGCAGGCTGCGAACAGGGCTTTTGGCTGGGCGGCACGCTGTTCGACCATGTCACGCCCGACATGACGATCTACAAGGAAGAAATCTTCGGCCCAGTACTGGCGTGCGTGCGGGTCAAGGACTTCGGCGAAGCGCTGAACCTGGTTAACGCACACGAGTTCGGCAACGGCGTGTCCTGTTTCACCCGCGACGGCAACGTGGCGCGCGAGTTCTCGCGCCGGGTGCAAGTGGGCATGGTGGGCGTGAACGTGCCGATCCCGGTGCCCATGGCCTGGCATGGCTTCGGTGGCTGGAAGAAGAGCCTGTTTGGCGACATGCATGCCTATGGCGAAGAGGGCGTGCGCTTCTACACCAAGCAAAAGTCGATCATGCAGCGCTGGCCGGAGAGCATAGGCAAAGGCGCCGAATTCGTCATGCCGACCTCGAAGTGAGCGGCCCCACATTCGACTACATCATCGTCGGCGCCGGCACGGCGGGGTGCCTGCTGGCCAATCGGCTGTCGGCTGATCCTTCCAAGCGCGTGCTGCTCATTGAGGCGGGCGGCAAGGACGACTACCACTGGATCCATATTCCGGTGGGCTATCTGTATTGCATCGGCAACCCGCGCACCGATTGGCTCTATCACACCGAATCCGAAGCCGGCCTGAACGGGCGCGCGCTGCGCTATCCGCGCGGCAAGGTGCTGGGCGGGTGCTCCAGCATCAACGGGATGATCTACATGCGCGGACAGGCGCGCGACTACGACCACTGGGCACAGGCCACCGGTGACGCGTCCTGGCGCTGGGAACACTGCCTGCCGTATTTCAAGCGGCACGAGGACTTCCACAAAGGCGCCGACGACCTGCACGGCGCGGGAGGCGAATGGCGCGTGGAGAAACAGCGATTGCGCTGGGACGTCCTGGATGCATTCGCCCAAGCCGCTCAAGAAGCGGGCCTGCCCGCGTGCGACGACTTCAACCGCGGCACCAACGAGGGCGTGGGCTACTTCGAGGTGAACCAGCGACAAGGCTGGCGCTGGAATACGGCCAAGGCCTTCCTGCGCCCGACTTGCTACGGGCGCCCCAATTTCGAGATGTGGACCGGGGCCCAGGTCCAGCAGCTGCAGCTGGAGACCGGTGCCGATGGCGAGCTGCGATGCACGGGCGTGCAGGTCTGGGACGGCAAGAGCGTCGTGACCGCGAACGCACGCAGCGAGGTGCTGCTGTCTGCCGGCAGCATCGGCTCGCCGCAGATCCTGCAGCTCTCGGGCATCGGCCCCGCGGAGCTTCTGCAGTCGCACGGTATCGCGGTGCGCCAGCACCTGCCCGGCGTGGGCGCCAACCTGCAGGACCACCTGCAAATTCGTGCGGTGTTCAAGGTGCAGGGCGTGACCACCTTGAATACGCTGGCCAACAGCGCCTGGGGCAAGCTGCGCATCGGGCTGCAGTACGCCCTCACCCGCAGCGGGCCCATGAGCATGGCGCCCTCGCAGCTGGGGGCCTTCACCCGCAGCGCGCCAGACAAGGCCTGGCCCGACATCGAATTCCATGTGCAGCCCCTGAGCCTGGACGCCTTTGGCGAGCCGCTGCACGGCTTCGATGCCTTCACTGCCAGCGTGTGCAACCTCAACCCGACCAGCCGCGGCACGGTGCAGATCCGCAGCGCGGATTTCCGCGACGCGCCACGCATCGCGCCCCACTACCTGAGCACCGACGCCGACCGCAAGGTGGCCGCCGACTCGCTGCGCGTGGTACGCCATATCGCCTCGCAACCCGCCCTGGCGCGCTACCAGCCCGAAGAATGGCGGCCCGGCCCGCAGTACCAGAGCGACGAAGACCTGGCCCGCCTGGCCGGCGACATCGCCACCACCATCTTCCACCCCGTCGGCACCACGAAGATGGGCGCGGACAGCGATCCGATGGCGGTGCTCGACGCCCGCCTGAAGGTGCGGGGCGTGGCCGGCCTGCGGGTGGTGGACGCCGGGGCCATGCCCACCATCACCAGTGGCAATACCAATGCGCCCACCCTGATGCTGGCCGAGAAGGCCGCCGAATGGGTGACCGCGGAAGGCCGCCAGGCCGGGTAAGTCCTGATACTGAAGAGCAATAGGCCCGTTACATTGCGGGCACTCGCCGCCGGCCCCGGCCGGCGCATCGAGAGGTCCGAGGAGACATCGGAGACAGATACAACAAAGACAGGCGGGCGGCCCCGACGCTGCCCGACGCAAAGGCGCCCCCCGGGCGCCTTTGCCTTTTTGGGGACAATCCCAAGCTCTATGGAATTGCTATTGATAGCGCTGGCCTCCCTGCTGGCGGGTTTCGTGGATTCGATCGTGGGCGGGGGTGGGCTGATCTTGCTGCCGGCGCTGTTCGCGATCTTCCCGCAGGCGCCGCCGGCCAACCTGCTGGGGTTGAACAAGAGCGCCTCGGTCTGGGGCACCGCGATCGCCTCGATCCAGTACAGCCGGCGCGTGACCATGAACTGGCACGCCCTGCTGCCCGCCACTGCGGTGGGCCTGGCGGGCAGCTTCGCGGGGGCCTGGGCGGTGACCATCCTGTCCGCCGAATTCCTGCGCAAGCTGCTGCCCCTGGTGCTGGTGGCGGTGCTGCTGTACACCCTGGCGAAAAAGGACCTGGGACGCCACCACGCCCCGCGCCTGTCGGCCTCGGGCGAGCGTTGGGCGGCCTGCACACTGGGCGCCGTGGTGGGCTTTTACGATGGCTTCTTCGGGCCGGGCACCGGCAGCTTCTTCGTGTTCTTGTTCGTGCGCTGGCTGGGGTATGACTTCCTGCATGCCTCGGCCGCAGCCAAGCTGCTGAACGTCGCCACCAACTTCGCGGCCCTGGTGCTCTTTGGCCTCAAGGGCCATGTGTGGTGGCACTACGCACTCGTGCTGGCGGTGGCCAACGTGGCGGGCAGCCTGCTGGGGACGCGCCTGGCCCTGCGACACGGGGCGGGCTTTGTGCGCGGGGTGTTCCTGGTGGTGGTGACAGCCCTGATCCTCAAGACCGGCTACGACGCCTTCCTGCGCTGAGCGCACGATCTGCGCCGGATAATCCGCGCATGGACGACATCGTTCGCCAGGCGATGGCCAAGTGGCCCCACGTACCGGACTGCTTCGGCTGGCTGGGACTGGACGCGCGCGGCGGCTGGTACATGCGCGACGACCGGGTGCAGGCCCAGGGCCCTTTCCCGGCGGCCAAGGGTTCGCTGCTGCGACACGACAAGCTGATCGAGTTCATCCACCGCAATTACGACCACGACGCATCGGGGCGCTGGTTCTTTCAGAACGGACCGCAGCGGGTGTACGTGGAGCTGGAGGCGGCGCCCTGGGTGTGGCGGATTCAGGATGACGGCCGGGTGCTTTCGCACAGCGGGCGCTTGGCGCAGGTGCGAACCAGCGTGCTGGACGAACACGGTCGCCTGTACCTGGACACCGAGATCGGCTTCGGGCTGGTCCACAGTCTGGACATGGACCTCGCAGCCCGGGCGGTGGAAAGCGGCCAGTGGCAGCCGCAGGAAGGCCGGGAGGCGCAGTGGCCGGGGCGCTTTGGCTTTGTGCGCAGCCCGGCGCAGACGCACCGGGCACCGGGGCCCGGCGGCGGTTGAACGATTACTTGGCGGCGGTGGCCGACGCGGCAGCGGCCGGACGGTCCGGGATGGGGAACTTGGCGCCGGCGCTGTTCGCCATGTAGACCACGGCGCGGGCGATCTCGAGGTCGTCGAAGTCGCCGCCCCCCTGCGCGCCCATGGCGCCCTTGCCCTTGAGGGCGGAGTTGACCAGCGATTCCAGGCCCGTCTTCAGGCGCGCGCCCCAGGCACCGGCATCACCCAGCTTGGGCGCGCCGGCGGCACCGGACATGTGACAGGCGGCGCACTGCGCCTTGAACACGTCTTCACCGGCCTTCAGAGGGCGGCTGGCGTCACGGATTTCAACGGAGCCGACCTTGGAGAGACGCTGCGTGACGCCACGCTCCAGGTCCTGGGAGGTCAGGCCCCCCAGTGCGTAGCGCTCGGCCTGGTTGCTGCCGGCGGGCTTGTTGTCGGAGACAACGTAGTACACCAGTCCGATGATGATGAAGACGGGCACCACGAAGGAGAAGAAGGCTGCCCAGAGCAGTTGCTGGGGGGTCTTGATGGGGCCGGTGTGGGCTTCTTCCTGTGTGCTGTCGCTCATGACGTCCTCGGGAAATACAGGGCTGGGGATCAAATCAACCCGCGATTATAAGACGGGCCCCCTGCAGGCCCGCTCGGTCGCCGGGCTTGGGCCATAATGCCTGCCTCTCCCCCGTGCGGCTGTAGCTCAGTGGATAGAGTATTGGCCTCCGAAGCCAAGGGTCGTGGGTTCGATCCCCGCCAGCCGCGCCAAGAATCAACAACTTACGACGCGCAACGCGTCCGCAAGCAAAGCCGCCGACCGCCGGTTGGTGGTCATAGGGTGGTCATAGCGCAGAATCGCCCTCCGGCGACGCTCATTCGACCCGCAGCACCAGCGCCGCACCAGTGTCACCCGCGGCGCAGCCGGTGAAGAGGCCAATGCCGCCACCCCTCAAAGCCAGTGCATGCACCAGCTCGGTGATACCTCGCAGGCCGGTCGGGCCCTGCGGGTGGCCATAGACCAGGCTGCAGCCATAGGCGTTCATGCGATCGATGGGACAGCCGGTCTGCTTGGCCAGCCACAGGTCGTTGACCGCAAAGGGGTTGTGGGTGCCGACCGCGTGCACATCGTCCATGGTCAGGCCCGCCTCGCGCAGTGCTTCCTGCGCGGCGACGGTGGCAGCCTTGGGCATGCGCGCTTTCTCTACGCGGGCCACCGCGCCGGTGAGGAGGCGTACCACGCCCTCGCCCGCTGACAGGGTGCGCGCCGCCTCCAGCGACATCACCAGCGCGCCCGCCGTGCCGTCGGCTGGGTGCGTCTGCGCGCCCGGCGTGTGGCGGGCGCCTTCGTGCACCGGCTTTAAGGCGGCGAGGTCCTCGGCACGTGTGGGGTGCACGCCCTGGTCGCTGTCCACCTCGATGCGCTGGCGGCCCTTTTGAATGACGACGGGCTGCATGTAGCGGCGCTGGAAGGCGCGGTCGTCGGTGAGCGCGCGGTCGTATTGGCGATAGCGCAGGAGCGTGAGTTCGTCCAGTTGCTCTCGGGTGAAGTCGCCCTCCTGCGCCACACCCTCGGCGGTGTCGATCATGGCGCGGCCGGTCCAGGGGTCGGCGGCGAAGTTGTCCAGGACCCAGTGCTCGGTTTTGGGGCTGCCGCCCATCGCGCGGCTGCGCGGGTAGATCAGCAACGGGCCGTTGCTGGTGCGGTCTGTGGTGATCACCAGTGGGCAGGCGCGCGGGTCGACCTCCACCGCCATGGCGGCCGAGACCACACAGGCCACCGAGGTGGCACAGGCCTGCGACAGGTGCGGACCGGTCAAGCCCTCCATGCCCAGGCGCGCGGCGAGCCAGGGCGCAGCGTAGAAGCTGGCCGGCTGGGGGACGGAAGTGCCCAGGACGATCTGGGTGATGCGCGCCAGATCGGCCTGGCGCTGCGCCAGCGCATCGTGGGTGACGGAATGCGCCAGGTCCAGGCTGGAGACGTCGGCGAGCGCGCCCTGCCAGCGCACGAAGGGCGAGGACCACAGGTAGCGGACCGGGATGGCGGCTTGGGTGAATTTCATGAAGAGACCTCCGGAGCCGGCCGCACGGCGACCAGCGATTGCTTGTACATGCTGCGGGGCAACGCGCCAGGCGCCACCAGGGTGACCGCGACGCGCACCTGCAGGCGCGCGCGCACGAGGTCTTCGATCTCGCGGGCGAGCATGGCCGCCGCCGGCGCGTCGAGGGCAGATTCGGTTTCGATTTCCACGGGGATGGGGTCGTCAAAGCGCACCTGGTCGGCACGGTCCTTCCAGATGCGAAGTAGCGGTGCGGCGCGTCCCGCGAAGTGCGTGCCCACGAGATCGCGCAGGGCGCTGGGAAAGAGGTTCATGCCCTTGTAAATGAGCATGTCGTCGGTACGGCCGATGCAGCGCATGCGGGGGCTGGTGCGACCGCAGGCGCAGCGCATGGCCACCACCTGAATGTGGTCGCGCGAGCGGTAACGCACCACCGGCATGGCCTCGCGCGCGAAGCTGGTGTAGACCGCTTCACCGGTGGCGCCGTCTTTCCATTCGACGCGGTCGCCGCTGTCGGGGTCGACCAGTTCGACCGCCACATAACGCTGCGCGTTGAAGTGCATGCCGTCCTCGGCCTCGCACTCGGACCACATGGAGGGCATGACATCGCCCAGGCCCATGGAGTCGCGCACGCGCTGCAGGGCCAGGCCCGAGGCGATGCGCGCGCGCACTTCGCGCTGTTGCATGCCTGGCTCGCCGCCGCCGAGCACCGTGTGCAGGTGCGAGGGCTTGCCAGTCTCGCGGCCAGCCGCGGCCCACTGCTCGGACAGGTGCAGCGCGAAGGAGGTGGTGGACAGCATGGCGGTGACGCGCAGGTGGCGCATCTCGCGCAGGATGCGTTCAGTGGGGAAGCCCCCCAGCCAGCACAGCGTGGCACCCAGGCGACGAAAGCCGTCGGCGTAGGGCAGGCCGCCCGCCACCATGGGCAGGCCCACCAGGTGGGCCACGATGTCGCCGGGGCGCAGGCCGGCGGTGAACCAGACGTTGGCGATGGCGTCGGCACAGGCGTGGGCGTCGGCCTGGGTCATCGCGTAATAGAGCGGACGGCCGGTGGTGCCCGAGGAGGCCACGGCCTGCACGATGCGGTCGCGCGGCACGGCCTGGTTGTCGCCGAAGGGCGCGGCATCGTCTGCGGCCTCCTGCGCGGCACGCAGATCGTCCTTGTAGGTGAACGGCAAGGCCTGCAGGTCGGCCAGTGTGGCCAGCGCGGGTGCCTCGGGCAGGCCGGCATGCAGGCGCGCGTACAGGCGCGAGGTGGCGCGGATGCGGGCCAGCGAGGCGGCCAGTTGCGCCGTCTGCCAGCGCTCGACCTGGGGCCAGGGCAGGGTCTCGAGTTCTTCGTTCCAGTAGGCCATGGGGCGGGCTCGTGAAGGTCGGGGGTTCAGTGGCGGGCGGCGGCCTGCCGATCATGGGTGCCGGACGTCACGCCCCGTTCACGCAGTACGAACTTGCGCACCTTGCCGTTGGCGGTACGGGGCAGGTCGTCCACGATGTCCAGGTAGCGGGGCACGGCAAACCGCGGCAGGCGCTGCTCGCAGAAGGACCAGAGTTCGGCGGTGTCGAGGGCGCTGCCGGCGCGTGGGATGAGGGCGGCCATCACCTCGTCCTCGGCCAGATCGCTGCGCACCGGGAAGACCGCGACCTCGGCGATGGCCGGATGGCTTTGCAGCACCTGCTCCACTTCCCAGGAGGAGATGTTCTCGCCGCGACGGCGGATGGCGTCCTTGAGGCGGTCGACGAAGCGGAAACGCCCGTCCGCCTCGCGCACCACGCGGTCACCCGTGTGAAACCACAGATTGCGCCAGGCCTGCACGGTCTGCTCGGGCAAGCCCCAGTAACCGAGGGCGAAGGCGTAGGGTTCGTCGGCACGTACGACGAGTTCGCCCGCGGTGCCATCGGCCACCGTCACGTCGTGTTCGTCGACCACGCGCGCCTGAAAGCCCGCCTGCACCGTGCCCATGGTGCCGTCAGCCGGCGCGCCCGCAGCGGCCGAGAGCACGAAGTTGGTCTCGGTGGAGCCGTAGCCCTCCATCAGGCGCACGCCGGTGCGGGCATGGAAGTCCTGAGCGCCCGCGACTGGAACGCCTGGGCCCAGGCCGATGCGAACGCGATGCGCGCGCTCGTGCGGGCCGACGGGCTGCGCGAGCAGGATTGGCACCATGGCCCCGAGCAGGTAGATGACGCTGGCCTGCGCCTCCTGCATCGCTGGCCAAAAGCCCGAGGCCGAAAAACGCGGTAGCCACACGCCGCGGCAGCCGGTGACTGCGGCCTGCGCATAGGTGTTGAGCGCGTTGATGTGGAACATCGGCAAGGTGGTGCCCAGCACGTCGGATTCAACAAGCCCCAGCATGCGCGCGGTGTTCAGGCCCCAGGCCACGTACTGCGCGTGCGGGCACATCACGCCCTTGGGGGCACCGGTGGTGCCCGAGGTGTAGAGGATGGCCAAGAGGTCGCCGGGCCCAAGGTCGGCCGCCGGCTCGGGCGCGCCGGGCGCAGGCCAGGGCTGGACCACCACGCCGGGGGTCGGGACGGGCGAGGGACCGTCCACCAGCCAGATGCGGCGCAGGGTGCCAGGCAGCGCCCGGGGCAGGCGCTCGATAAAGGCCGCCTGCGTGACCAGCAGGCAAGCGCCGCTGTCACGCAACACGTGTTCGAGCTGGGCTGACATGAGGGCGGTGTTGACCGGTACCACCACCGCGCCGATCCAGCCGCAAGCGAGCACCGTCTCGAAAAACTCGATGCGATTGCCGCACATGACGGCCACGCGGTCACCGCGCGTGACGCCGGCCGCCTTCAGCGCACCGGCCCGTGCTGCAGCATGGACGATGGGGTCGGCGTGGGTCCACTGCGCGCCGTCGATGCGCAGGAAAGGCCGCGCCCCGAAGCGCTCGGCCTGCCACCGCAGCAGCTGGGGCAGCGTGCGCTGCGCGATGGGAAAGACCTCAGGCGTCGTCACGCCCGCCACCGAGGTAGGTGGCCTGCACGCGCGGATCGCCCGCCAGCTGGCGGGAGTCGCCCTCGAGCGCGACCTCGCCCGTTTCGAGCACATAGCCACGGTCCGAGCTTTCGAGCGCGGCGCGCGCGTTCTGTTCGACCAGCAGGATGGACACGCCGTCGTCGCGCAGCGAACGCACGATGGACAGGATCTCCTGCACGATGAGCGGCGCCAGGCCCAGGCTGGGTTCATCCAGCATCAGCAGGCGCGGGCCCGACATCAGCGCGCGGCCGACGGCCAGCATCTGGCGCTCGCCGCCCGAGAGCGTGTCGGCGCGCTGGTGGCGGCGTTCGGCCAGGCGGGGAAAGCGCGTGCAGACCTGCTCGTAGCGACGCTTCAATTCGGCCGAGGCCAGGCGGCGGCTGTAGGCGCCCAGCACCAGGTTGTCGTAGACGGTGAGCTCGCCAAAAAGCTCGCGCTTTTCTGGCACGAGGGTCAGCCCGCGCTCGACGCGCGCCTCGACATCCAGCGCGTGTAGATCCTCCCCCTCAAAGCGCAGGCCACCGGTGGAGGGCAAGAGGCCCATGGCAGCGCCCAGGAGCGTGGTCTTGCCGGCGCCGTTGGGGCCGATGACGGAGACGATCTGGCCCGGCATGAGCGTGAGCGAGACACCGCGCACGGCCTCGACCTGTCCGTAGGCGACGTGCAGGTCGCGGATTTCCAGCATGGGAGACGTCATGCGCTGGCCTCCTGTGCGGCGCCCTCACCGGCTGCAGGCGCACCCAGGTAGGCGGCCTGCACGCGCGGGTCGTTGCGAACCTCGGCAGGCAGACCCTCGGCCAGCTTGGAGCCGAAGTTCATCACCACGAGGCGGTCGACGAGTTTCATCACGAAGTCCATGTCGTGTTCGACGATGAGGATGGTCACACCCTCCTCGCGCAGGCGGCGAAGGAGCTCGCCCAGTTCCTGCTTTTCCTTGCGGCGCAGGCCGGCGGCGGGTTCGTCCAGCACCAGCAGCAGCGGGTCGGCGGCCAATGCGCGGGCGATCTCCAGGATCCGCTGCGTGCCCAGGGGCAGGCTGCCCGCTTGTTCGTGCGCGCGGTCGGCCAGGCCGATGCGATCGAGCTGGCGCCAGGCCTCGGCGAAGATCTGCGCTTCCTCCGCGCGATCCAGGTTGAGGCCCGCCCGCAGCACGCCAGCATGCGCACGGGCGTGCGCGCCCATGGCGACGTTATCGAGCAGGCTCATGTGCGGGCGCAGCTTCACGTGCTGGAAGGTGCGGCCCAGGCCCAGGCGGGCGATGTCCACCTGGGCGAAACGGGTGACATCCTGACCCAGAAACTCGACACGGCCCGCCGTCATGGGCAACGTGCCGGTCAGGAGGTTGAACATGGTGGACTTGCCAGCGCCGTTGGGGCCGATCAGGCCGACGATCTCGCCTGCCTTGACGTCGAAGCTCACGTCGTTCACGGCGATCAAACCGCCAAAGCGCTTGACCGCACCCTGCACTGACAACACCTGGGTGCCGCGCGTCGGTGTGGGGCGACGCGGCAGCGGGGGCACATCGGCGGCAGGACGGGACTGCGCGTGGCGGATCGGCCAGCGCTTCATGACGACACCCATGAGACCGCCGCGTGCGTAGTGCAGCAGCAGGATGAACAGGAGCGCGAAGGCCACCGCCTCGAACTGGCCGCCACGGGTGGTGACCAGGGGCAGCAGGTCCTGCACGGTGTTTTTCATCATCAGCACCATGGCGGCACCGATGATGGCCCCCATCAAGTGACCCACGCCGCCGGCCACCGCCATGAGCAGGTACTCAATGCTGGCGCGCACGTCAAAGGGCGCGGGGCTGACGAAGCGGTTGTTGTGCGCATAGAGCCAGCCGGCAAAGCCCGCGAGCAGTGCCGCCAGCACGAAGAGCGTGAGCTTCAGGCGCAGCGGGTCGGCGCCCACGCTGGCCAGGAGGATGTTGCCCCCGCGCAGCCCGCGCATGGCGCGTCCGGTGCGCGATTGCAGGACGTTGCGGCAAAAGAGGTAGGCCAGACCCACCATCACCCACACCAGGTAGTACATGACGCGCGGCTCCTGCAGCGACCAGGTGCCCAGGTGGATAGGGGGAATGTTGGACAGGCCGGTGTGGCTGCCCAGGGACTTCATATTGCCAAAGAGCAGCGCAATGGACAGGCCCCAGGCGATGGTGGACAGGGGCAGGAAGTGCCCGCCCAGTCGCAGGGTGATGAGGCCGATGACCAGGGCCGCACCGCCGGTCAGAACCAGCGCCAGCAGCAGCCCGAGCCAGGGCGAAAGCCCCTGGCCGGTCGAGAGCCACGCAGTGGCATACGCCGCGATACCGACAAAAGCGGCTTGCCCGAAGGAGGTGGCGCCGCCCACGCCGGTGAGCATCACCAGGCCCAGGGCGACCAGCGCGCCGATGCCGATGTCGTTCATCAGCGAGACGCCGAACTTGCCCAAGACCAGGGGCGCGACGGCGATGGCGGCCAGGGCCACGCCGATGGCGGCGACGCGCAGGCGCGAACCCGCAGCGGGCACGGAAGGTGTCACGGGGCCGCTCACGACTCGACCTCCTCTTGTTCTTCTTCAGGGTGCGACTGCAACGCCGAGCGCAGAAGCAGCGCGGGAATCAGCAGACAAAAGACAATCAGGTCCTTGAGCGCGCCGCTCCAGAAGGAGCCGAAGCTCTCGACCATGCCCACGGCGATGCCGCCCAGGGCGGTGAGCGGGTAGCTGACCAGGCCGCCGATGATCGCGGCTACGAAGGCCTTCAGTCCGATCAGGAAGCCCGAGTCGTAGTACATGGTCATGACCGGCGCGATGAGGATGCCGATCAGGCCTGCCAGCAACGAGGAGAAGGTATAGGCCAGGAGGGCCGTGCGGGCCGGGCGGATGCCGACCAGGCGCGCACCCACGCGATTGACCGCGGTGGCGCGCAGGGCCTTGCCGGCGACCGTGCGCTCAAAAGCCAGGAAGAACAGTGCACTGAGGACGATGGCCGAGGACACCATCAGCAGCACTTGGCCGCTGACCGCGAGCCCTCCGGGCAGCGTGAGCGTGCCGGTGACCAGGGGCGAGGTGCGAAAGCCCTCGGGCCCGAAAAACAGCAAGCCCATGCCCGAGAGCAGAAAGTGCAGGGCCAGCGAGGCGATCAGGAGCACGAGCACCGAGGCGTCGGCGATCGGCTGTAGCGCCAAGCGGGCAATGAGAGGCGAGATCGGAATGACCAGGAGCACGGCGGCCACGATGGAGACCGCCGTCGGGACCTGTGCACCGGCCACCGACCAGGCAAGCAGACAGGGCAAGGCGGGCAGCACCCCCCAGCCGAGGATGGCGCGTGGAATACGCGCCGCTTCGCCCTTGCGAAGCGCCTGCGCGATCTCCACGGCCACGGTGAGCGCCGCCAGGGTGAGGACCATCCCCACCGTGGCCGGGAGCTTGCCCGCCTCCATGGCGGCCAGGCTCAGCGCCGAGAACGCGGCGACGTCGCCGAATGGCACGAAGACCACCCGTGTGACCGAAAACACCAACACCAGGCCCAGGCCTGCGAGCAGATACACCGCTCCGCCGGCCAGGCCGTCGATGCTGAGGATAAGGGCGACGTCCCAGTTCATGTCGTCAAGGCTCCAGGATCAGGGTGCCAGCTTCCACTGGCCGTTCTCGACGCGGACCACGACGCGCGCGCGGGCGTCCACGCCATACAGATCACCGGGCTTGAAGTTGTAGACGCCGTGCGCGCCCACCACTTCCTTGGTGCTGAAGATCGCGTCACGCAAAGCGGCGCGGAACTGCGGCGTGCCAGGCTGCACACGGTTACCGGCCAGGGCACGGGCCGCGGCGTCGGCGAAGACCGAGTAGCCGTCAAAGGAGTAGGCGGAGAAGGCGTCGGTGCTGGGCGCGTTGTTCACGCGCTGGTAGGCGGCGCGAAAGTCTTGCGTGACCTTCTTGGTCGGGTAGTTGGCGGGCAGCTGGTCGGCCACGATCACCGGGCCCGTGGGGATGAAGGTGCCGTTGATCGAGGCACCGCCCACGCGCAGGTAGTCGGGGTTGACCAGGCCGTGCTGGCCATAGAGGCCACCCTTGAAGCCACGCTCGGCCAGCGCCAGGTAAGGCAGCGCGCCCGGGGTGCCGGCGCCGCCGGTCATGACCGCATCGGGACGGGCGGCGACGATCTTGAGGACCTGGCCGCTCACGGACTGGTCGGCACGCGCGTAGCGCTCGTTGGTCACGACCTTGATGCCCGCGGGTTCGGCGGCTTTGAGGAGCGCGTTGTACACGAGGTCGCCCCAGGCGTCGGAGAAGCCGATGTAGCCCACGGTCTTCACGCCGTTGGCCTTCATGCGCTCGACGACGGCGTCGATCATCAGCTGCGGGGGCTGAGCCACGGTGATGGTCCAGTCCGCTTCAGCGGGAGGCAGCTGGATGGGAGACAGACCCACGGTGGGGGTCTTGCTCTCGCGGCCCACCTGCGAGATGGCGATGGTGGCGGGCACGCCCGAACCGCCCATGAGGACGTCCACTTTCTCTTCTTCCACCAGCTTGCGGGCGTTGCGGCCCGAGGCGCTCGGGTCGGAGCCGTCGTCCAGGATGATCAGTTGCACTTTGCGACCGGCGATCTCGGGGCGCATGGCGACCGCCGCCTTCATGCCGTTGGCGTAGGGAATGCCCAGCGAGGAGTTGGGGCCGGACAGCGAGACCGACAGGCCGACCTTGAGGTCTTGCGCTGCGGCCGAAGCGGCAAACGCGAGCGCCGCGGTGGCACCCAGCATCAAACGTGAAAGCGATCGCATGGTGTTATCTCCTTGGTTGGTGATCGGGGTCAGGGAATTCAGGGCTATTCGGGCAAGTCCAGGGCCATGTACTGGGCCCAGGCGCGGAACTGGTTTCGTATCAGGATCTCGTTGGTGCCGTTGACGTCCTGCGTGGGGGTGTCGAACTCGCCGGCGCGATGCCCGCGGTGCAAGCTGACCCAGTCGTTGCGGCCGGCCACCAGGCCCTTTTGCGCGCTCTCGAACAGGTGCAGATCGTCATGGGCCACCACCGACATCGGTGAAAAGACCAGCCGGTTGTACGTGAGGGCCCGCTGCAGCATCAAGTCGGGACTACCCTCGGCCCGGAAGCTCCAGGCCTCCACCACCGTTCGGTCCGCGGCCAGGGGGCGGATCACGCGGATCGCCTGCGGCGAACTTTTGAGCGATACGCTGGGGAAAATGAAGGCGTTCTGCGGCGATCGCTGAAGCACCTCGGTGGCGCGGGCCTCGCCCAGGGCCTGGCGCAGGGCCTGCTCGTAGTCACCGAGAGCGCCATAGGCCGAGTGCAGGCTGAAATGGATGCCCAGCACGCTGTGGCCATTCGGATGGATCCGCCCGCCCATGCCGTCAAAAAAATCATGGCCCGCGGCAAAGGGCAGGATCTGCTCCATGGCCATGGGCTTGGGCGCATCCTCGGGCTGGCTGGCCCACACCGCCTTGGCCGCCGTCGTGGCCGATTCGTGGGTGGACAGAGGATGCACCGTGTCGTTGATGTTCTCGACGTACATCTTCCAGTTGCAACGCACCACGGTGCGTACACAGCCACCGGCCACCTGCAGCCGCCCCGAGGGCGAGCGATCCACCAGCAGGTCGATGATGCGCAGCATGGGGCCGCAGTAGTCCTCGAAGCGGGGGCCAACGTCATTCAGACGCGCAAACACGAAGTCGCGATAAGTGGCGACATGACGCAAGGCCTCCAGGCCGGCGCCCGATTCGCTGGAGGCCAGACGCGTGCCCTCGTAGCCCGCACGCAGGGGCACGGCCACCGGCGAGCCATCGAGCTTGTAGGTCCAGGAATGGTAGGGGCAACGGAAGATGCGGCCTACGTTACCGGTGGGCGCGGAGACCAACTGCGCGCCCTTGTGGGCGCAGCGGTTATGCAGCACGCCCACGGATCCATCGGCCTGACGCACCATCAGCAGCGGCCGGCCGGCGATCGTCACCATCACGTAGTCGCCGACCTTGGGTACCTGGCTGGCGTGGCCCACGAAGTTCCAGGTGTTGGCAAAGAGGTGCTCCTGCTCCAGCGCGAAGAGCTCGGGGCTGGTGTACAGATCGCGGTGCACGCGGTCGTCCTCGACCAGGGCGTGGACTTGCGCTCGGGTCAGGGGCTGGGCGTAGCGGCTGGACATGACGTGCGTTCCCGTGGTCAGAGCGAGATCGAGCCGATGCTGGCGCCGCCACAGACGTACAGAGTCTGGCCGGTGACGAAGCCCGCAGCCTCGTCAGCGAAGAAGGCGATGGCGCGCGCAACATCGGCCGGCTCGCCGATGCGGCCCACCGGGATGGAGGCGGCCAGCTTGGCCTCGCGCTCGCTGCCGGCGGGAATCACGTCATAGAACATCTCGGAGTGCACCGGGCCGGGGGCCACGGTGTTGACGGTGATGCCATCGGCCGCCAATTCCAGCGCCCAGGTGCGGGCCATGCCCAGCATGCCGGACTTGGTGGCCGAATAGGCGGTGCGGGTCTGCGCACCCAGCGCCGCGCGTGAGGACATCAGAATCACCCGCCCATGGCGGCGCGCGCGCATGCCGGGAAGGGCCGCCTGCAGCAGTTGGATGGCACACCCCAGATGCAGCTCCATCAAGGCCTGCAGGTCGTCCAGCTTCACCTCGGGCAGCAGCGCGGGTCGAATCACGCCCGCGTTGTGCACGATGACGGAAAGTTCAAAGCGCTGCGCCACGTCGGCTGCGGCCTTGCCGGTGGCGGCGCGGTCCAGAAGATCGACCTCGACGCTGTGCAGGCGCGGGTGTTGGATCGGACAGGCGCGGCGCGCCATCGACACCACCTCATAGCCGCGATCGAGCAAGTCCTGGCAGATGGCCAGGCCGATGCCGGCGCTACCGCCGGTGACCAGGGCCACGCGCGGGGATGCCATGGCACTGCTCATTTCGCATCCTCCACCAGCGCCAGCACGCGCAAGGGACTGCCGCTGCCTTTCTGGATCTTCAAGGGCGGGCAGATCAGGAGCGCGCCGGTGGGCGGCAGCAGGTCCAGATTGGTCAGGCACTGCAGGCCGTAGCGGCCGGCGCCGTGCATGAAATAGTGGCAGGGATAGGGCGGGCGCAGGTGGTAGCCCTGGCCGGCGTCGGTGCCAATGGCCTCGGAGCCAAAACCCAGGACGTTGCGCTGCTCCACGAGAAACTGCGCCGCTTCGCTCGAAGGCCCTGGCGTGTGCTGGCCGGTCTCGTCGAAGTTCTGATAGGCCTCGGGGTCCGTGCGCTTGGACCAGTCGGTGCGCATCAGGACCCACTGGCCCGCGCCAATGCGACCGTGCTGTTTCTCGAAAGCCTCGATGTCGGCCACGGTGAGCAGGTAGTCCGGGTTGGCCTTGGCTTGCTCGCTGCAGTCGATCACACAGGCGGGCGCGACGAAGTTCTGCACCGGGATGGTGTCCACCGCGTTGTTCGGCAGGTCGCGGCCCGAGATCCAGTGTATGGGCGCGTCAAAGTGCGTGCCGGTGTGCTCGCCGCAGGAGAAGTTGTTCCAGTACCAGCCTGGGCCACGGTCGTCGTAGGCCGAGATCTCCTCGATGCGGAAAGGCCAGCACTGACCCATCTCGGGCGGCAGCGCGATCTGGGGAAATTCGGGCGTGAGCGTCTGCGTGAGATCCACCACGCGGATACGGCCGCTGGCCAGGGCCAGGGCGACGGCGGAGAGGGCCGAGGTGCTCATTGCGCGCCTCCGGCGGCGATCTCGCGCTCGAGCACCTTGGGGTTCTCGTGCCAGCGCTCGAGCCACTCCTGCGCCACGTCGCCGGGGTAGACATCCTCAACGCCGTCACGCAGCGCGCCGATGACGGCGCTGGCCAGAGCGCCGGGCGCGAGCTTGGGCGGAGGCATGTTCTGGTTCCACTCGTCGTCGATGGGGCCGGGGAAGACGTTGATCACCCGGATGCCGGCCGGGCGCATCTCCGCGCGCTGGCACTGCGCCAACGAGAGCGCCGCTGCCTTGGACGCCGAGAACGTGCCATGCGGCGGGAAGTTGGACAAGGCATAGACCGACAGCAGGTTGACCCAGGCGGTGGCGTTCGTGACGCCGTCGGCCGAGCGACCCTTGAGTGCGGGGCCGAAGGCCTGGGCCAGGCGCAGCAGGCCGAAGTAGTTGATCTCCATCTCGGCACGCGCGGCGTCGGTGCCCCGGCGCGCGCCGATGCCGAAGGTGCGGTGCACCTCGGCGTTGTTGATCACGATGTCCACCTTGCCGCCGATCTCGCCGGCCAGCTCGGTGACCGAGCGCTCGTTCGTGAGGTCCAGCGGCACCAGCGTGACCTGGGGCAGCGCGGTGATGCCGTCCAGCCCGGGCAACTTCTTCCAGGGTTCGGCATGGCCGACCCACACGATGTCGGCGCCGGCCTTGACCAGGGCCTTGACCAGGGCCTGACCCACCGCGGTCTTGCCGTCGGTGACCAGCACCTTGCGGAATTTCGGGTCGCTGGACATTTCTCGCAGCATGCGGTCGTCTGCCATGTGTTCACTTCCTTGCTCTGGAAACCCGATCAGGACGGCCTGGCCCGCGCGGTCCAGGCGCGCACCCACGCGCACGCGCTGCGGCACCTCGCCTACCTCGTCATGCAGATGCACGATGACGGTGGGACCTGCATCGAGTCGCACGAATCCGAGCCGCCAGGGCAGGCGCTCGCGGAAAAAGAGATCGTTGCTGTGATGCAGCGTGGAGTGCGCCAGCAGCGTCCCGGCGCCATCTTGCGCGCGCCACTTCAGGCGCGCCGACAGGCAGTGGTGGCAGGCCTCGCGCGGCGGGTACTGCAGGTGGCCGCAGTCCTGACACACCTGCAGCTCAAAGCGACCGAGGGCCGCGGCGGCCGTCATGCCCAGCGCAACGCGCCCGCGCGCCCAGGGCGGCAAGTTCATCTGCTGCGTGCGCAGCACCGGGTTCTTGCGCGGGGGCTTCATCAGCGGCATCGTCATGACGCGGCTCCTAGAAGGACGGCGCCAGTGCACAGGCACCGGTCATAGGTCACCATGCCAAAGCCCGTGACCAGGCCCAGCGCCGCATCGCGCACCGCGCGCTCGCCCGCGACGCCCGTGAGCTGGCGGATCGACTCCGTCATGCCCATGAAACCGCCCGCCGCACCGGCCTGTCCGCAGGACAGCTGGCCGCCACTGGTGTTGTTCGGGAAGTCGCCGTCGTGGGTGAGGGTGTGGGTGCGCACGAACTGCGGCCCACCGCCCTTGTCGCAAAAGCCCAGGTCTTCGAACTGCAGCATCACGATGACCGGATAGTCGTCATAGGTCTGCATGAAGTCCACGTCGGCAGGCTTCGCGCCGGCCTGAGCGTAAAGCTCGTCACGGTCCATGCGCCAGCCTCCGCGCACCATCACCGGATCTTCGGAGTAGGCGTTGTGACGTTCAATGGCGCCGCGCACCAGGGCGTGGGGGAGGCCCAGTTCGCGGGCCTTTTCCTCGCGCATGACGAGAAAGGCTTCGGCCCCGGCGCAGGGCATGACGCAGTCGAACAGGTGGATCGGGTCCGAGATGGGCCGTGCGTCCAGGTACTCCTGCATCGTGAGCGGCTTCTTGAACAGCGCGTTCGGGTTCTTCAGCGCATTGGCGCGCTGGGCCACCGCGATGCGGCCGAAGTCCTCGCGCGTGGCGCCGTAGGTGCGCATGTAGTTCGCGGTGATGAAGGCGAAGATGGAGTTGGGCCCGCCCGAGCCGTACGGATAACTCGCGTCGCGCGCGAAGGTGGAAAAGCCCCCGAGCATCAGGCGGAAGGAATCCACATGGTTGGTGTCGGCGGCCACGCAGGCCACGACATCGGCGTCGCCGCATTGCACTGCCCGCGCGGCGCGGCGCAGGGACATCACGCCCGAGGCGCCGCCGGTGGGAATGTGGTCCAGCCAGCGCGGCGTGAGGCCCATGTGCTGGGTCACCCCCACCGCGGTGTCGGGGCCGAGCGAGAAGCTGCTCAGGGTCAGGCCGTCGATCTGGCGCTTGTCCAGACCCGAGGCGTCCAGCAGGCCCTTGAGAGCCTGGCCCACGAACCAGTGCGCTCCCTGGGTGGCGTAGCGCTGGTAAGGCACGGTGACGGGCACCGCCACGGCCACGCCGTCATACCCGAGACGCTTGCCGCTCATGCCGCCGTCCTTTTCTTCAGGGCGCGCAGGTCGACGCAATGCGCCTGCCCGGGCAGGGTGCGGGCCAGCTCCTTGAGCTGACCGCGCTGGATCTTTTGCGACACGGTGAGCGGCAGCGAGTCCACAAAGGCCACGTAGCCCGGCGCCTTGTAATAGGCCAGCCGCTGCAGCGCGTGGTCCACCAGGCTGCGCGCGATCGTCTCGCGTTCGGTGGCCGACACCGATTCACGCGGCACGATGCAGGCCAGCACCTCGTCGCCGCGCACCGCGTCGGGCGTGGCGGCCACGGCTGCGGTCTTCACCGCGGGATGCTGATTGAGCACGCTCTCGACCTCCAGCGCGGAGATGTTCTCGCCGCTGCGTCGGATCACGTTCTTGCGGCGGTCCACGAAATACAGCAAGCCCTGCGCGTCGGCCCGCACCACGTCACCCGTGTGGAACCAGCCGCCAGCCCAGGCTTCTTCGGTGGTGGCCTCGTCCTTGAGGTAGCCGCTGAAAAAGCCGGCACGCGGGTCGGGGCCGGCCGAGCGCACCAGGAGCTCGCCGGGTTCGCCCACCGGCACGTCCTGACCGGCGTCGTCCACCAGACGCACCTGCACAAAGGATTCGGGTCGGCCAAAGCAGTGTGTGCCCACCGGGCGCGGCTCGTGATTGGCCATGATGCAAGCGGCAGCGCCGGTCTCGGTCATGGCCCAGGCCTCGACCAGGGGCAGGCCAAAACGTTCCTCGAAGGCGGCGTGGTGGCGGCGGTCGACCCCGGCACCAAAAGCCCAGCGCACCCCGTGCGTTGGGTCCGTGTCCTTCGCGGGCGCAGACAGCAGCATGGCTGGCATGACGCCCAGGTAATGCAAGATGGTGGCGCCGCTCTCGCGCACGCTGTCCCACCAGGTGGCGGGGTGAAAGCGATCGAGTTGCACCAGGCAGCCACCCGCCGTCCACACCACCATCGCCGAAAACGCCATCGCATTCACGTGATTGAGCGGCAGCGGGGTGATGATGCGTTCGGTATGCAGGCGCACCTGGCACACGCCATCGAGTTGCGCGTACCAGCGGCCCGCGCGCAGGAAGTAATCATTGGTCAGGCGACAGCCTTTGGGACGGCCCGTGGTGCCGGAGGTATAGAGCAGCGCGCACTCGGTGGCCAGACCCACGGCCTGACCGGCGTGGGGTGCAGGCATTGGCGCGCGCGGCAGGGCCACATGACCCACGGTCTCGTGCGACACGGCGGCACAGGTCTGACCTGCGGCGCGCGCAGCGGCATGCAGGTCGGCCACGCGCCCGGGCAGCACCACCGCCAGCACCGCTTCGCTGTGGCCCACCAGGTATTCGAGTTCGGCCGCGCGCAGGTCAGCGTGCAGGGGCACCACGCTGCAGCCCACGGCGTTGAGCGCCAGCCAGTGAAAGAGGAAGGCGGGCCGGTTCTCCAGCAGCAGGGCCACACGGTGGCCGTGGCCGTAGCCCGCCACCGCATAAGCCTGGCGCAGGCGCTCGACCTCGGCGGCGGCATCGCCCCAGCGGATGCCGCCGGGCGCGATGCCGTAGGCCGCCGCGGTGACAGACTCCACCCACAGGCCGTCGGCCTGCGGACGCTCGGCGGCCGTGGCCGTGAAGCGCTGGTACACCGAGGCGAGGGCAGCGGCCATCAGATAAAAAGTTGCACCGCCGGCAGGGCGGCATCGCAATTGAGCAGGTCCACCCGCTTCAAGGTCATCTTGAGCGCCCCTTCCACCACGGTCAGGTGGTGGGTGCAGGTGCCAACATAGAACTGCATATCGTCCCCCTGGGCCTCGGTGTAGTGGAACTCGGTACGCACCACATAGCGATTGGCCGCTGCATCGCGCGATTCCACCGTGGGCATCTGCAGCAGGTGGTGGCAGCGGCTCGGCGGCTGCTGCGAAAACGCGCGCGGGCTTTTAAAGCGCTCGATACGCAGATCCCGCAGCAGCTTGTCTTCGTACATGTGCGAGATATGGGTGATGCCATCCTCCTGGCCCGGCGCAGCCGGAATCCAGTAGATGGCATCGTCGGTGAAGAGAGCGTTCCAGGCGTCGTACTGCTTGGCGTCCAGCAGGCGGGCCTCGCGCACCACGAAATCGATCAGGTCCTTGTCGGCGACGTCGGTCATGGTGGCCGTCCTCCTCACATCGTCACGGTCATGGACTTCACCCAGGCCCGGTATTGGTTACGCATCGAGATCTCGCTCAGGCCGTTGGTGGTCACGTCGGCCTGGCCGATTTCTGCTTCGCGGAAGTTGCGGTGCAAGCTGATCCAGGGGTTGCCGCTGGCTTGCAGGCCCTGCTGGATGCCGCGGTAGGCATGCAGGTCGTCAGCGCCCACGACCGAGAAGGGCGAGTTGATCAAGCGGTTGTAGGTGCAGGTGCGCGCCAGCAGCGCGTCGGGCGCGCCCTTGAGGCGAAAGTTCCAGCTCTCGATGATCGTCTTGTCCACTGCTACGGGCCGCACCACGCGGATGGTCTGGATCGCGCCCTTGATGGTCAGGCTGGGGTAGTACACCGTGTTGTGTCGGGCCAGCGAGAGGATCTGAGCGGTGCGCTCCTCGCCGTAGGCGGCTTTCATCGCGGCGTCATATTCGGGGATGGCCGAGTACTTGCTGTGGATGGAAAAGTGCACGCCCGAAAAGCTGTGGCCGTTCTCGAACACGCGCACGCCCATATCGTCGAAGAAAGGGTAGTTCGACATGAAGGGCACAAACTGCTCGATGGCCATGGGCTTGGGCGCATCCGCGGGCTGGTCCTTCCACATGCGCTGCGCAGTCCCGGCGGACGACTCATGGGCCACCATGGGGTGCATGGTGTCGTTCAGGTTCTCGACGAACAGCTTCCAGTTGCAGTCGTGCACATAGCGGAAGCACCCCCCCGCAATCTCCAGCTTTCCCTCGGGCGAGCGGTCGGCCATGTTGTCGATGGAGCTGAGCGACTCGCCGAAATACGCCTCGAAGCTCTGGCCCGCGTCATTGATCTTCACGAAGATGAAGCCGCGGTACAGGCGCACGTGCTTCAAGGTCGTGAGGCCCTGCGCGCCTTCGCAGGACGCGAATTCCGTGCCCTCGTAGCCGTTCTTCATCGGGATCGCCAGCAGCGAGCCGTCGGTCTTGTAGGTCCAGGCGTGATAGGGGCAGCGAAAGAACTTGCCGGTGTGGCCGCTGGGCTCGCTCACCAGGCGCGAGCCCTTGTGGGCACAGCGGTTCATCATGACCCGCACGCTGTCGTCGGTGTGGCGCACCACGATCAGCGGCCGGCCGGCGATGGTGACGGTAAGGTAATCGCCTACCTGGGGGATCTGGCTGTCGTGGCCGACGTAGTTCCAGGTGTTGGCGAAGAAGTGCTCCTGCTCCAGCGCGAAGACCTCGGGATGGATGTACAGGTCGCGGTGGACCTGGTCGGGTTTGACCAGATCGGCGATGGCCTGGGGGTTGCCGCGGTAGGAGACGGTCGCAGTGGTCATGCGGGTTGTCCTGCGGGTTGGCGCGCGAGCACCTCGCGCAGCTTGTGGCCGTGTTCGTCGGCCAAGGCCGCCTCGCGCAGCTCGCGCAGGCCGGCTGGGGTCATGGCGGCGCCCGCTCGGTCCACGGCCTCCATCAGCATGTTGAAGTGACGCAGCCCGCGCTCGTGCGTGTCGCTGTAGCCCTTGACCAGGCGCTGGCACTGCGCCACTTCCAGCGCCATCTGCGGATTCGTGCGGGCCCAGGCCTGCACGCGCGCCATCCACTGGTCGATTCGCGCCATCTCGGCGGCATGGCGCAAGTTGCCACGGCGCCAGCGCTTCATACCGGCCAGGACGTACAGCATCACAAAGCCGCCCAGCGAGGTCGTGTTGACGATACGGCCCTTGCGCGTGAAGCGCTCCACCAACCGGCGCGGTGCGCCCGAGTTCGCCAGCCAGCGACCGATGGGCGCTGGCAGCGTCTCACAAATCTCCTGCAGGCGCGGGTGCATGAATTCGTGGATGGACAGCTGCTGCCCCGCCGCGAGCTTGACCTCGTCAGACACACGCTCGAAACGGGTGGCGCGGGTCTTGAGGTCGGCGACGCGGATGGTGTCCTCATAGGACATCCACAAGGCCAGGTGCCGCGCCGTCTCGGACAGCAGCTGCGGGTCGGCGCTCACCGCGCGCAGCGCGGCGAGGTGGTCCAGATAGTCACCCGCATAGGCAGGGTCCTGGTAATCGATCAGGCGACGCACGCCCTCCAGCGCCAGGTCTTGCGCCTCGGTAGGTAGTTCATCGCGCACGCGGGCGAGCAGGGCGGCGACCTGCGGGTCACGCGGCTGCGGCATCGGGCGGGAGGCGACGGTGGTGACGGACGGCGCGGCCGCATCGCCACGCTGCGCTCGATCGAAGGCCGCTCCAAAAGCGGCCAGGCTGGACTTCACGCCCACGCCGCCACGGGTGATGGTGGCCTCAAATTGCGCTCGGCTGAAAGGAAGCACACCGGTGCCGGCCACCGCGCCAAACAGCACGGCGCTGATCAGGCTGCCGGTCTGTTCGGCAACCTGCGCCATGTCAAAGCACACCCAGCGGCGCGCAGCGGCGGCCGCGTGTTGGTGCAGGGTCTTTTCGTCCACACGCCCGTCGCCCGGCACGATCTTCTCGGCGATGGCGTAGACGCGGTGGCTGGACGCGATGAGGGTGGTGCGCTCGGGCGTGACCAGTCCACGCTGCACCGCGCGGCCCGCCTCCATCAGCTCCGAGGCCAGTACCAGGTCCACGTCACCCGGCAGGGGCATCAGGGCCAACACCGGACGGGCACCATCGACCTGGGCCTGCGCCTGCGGGAACAGCTCGACGTAGTAGATGGTGGCGCCGGTGCGCTGGGCGACGCCGGGTACCGAGGTGGTCTGGGCAATGTAGCCGTTGGCCTCGCCCATATCCACGATCCAGTCGGCCAGCACGCCACCGCCCTCTCCCCCCATGGCCAGGATGGCGATCTTGATCGGGGCGGTGCGTGAGGCGGTCATGGCAGGGAAACTTCAGAAGGCCCAGCGTTCGGCGCTACGGGCGCGGCGCCGCTGCAGCAGGCCGACGACGGTGTCGCGTAGGCGCTGGCGCAGGCGCTCCCAGCGCGTCGGGTGCGTGACGATGCGCGCACGATAGAAGGAGGGGCACAGCACCGCGGCATGCGAGACCTCGCCGCACAGACCACAGCCCACGCAGGACTCGACCACCGTGGCCACCGGGTCGGTGCGCAACGGATCCGGGTTGGGCTTGACCGAGAGCGAGGGGCAGCCCGAGAGCCGAATGCAGGAGTGGTCGCCGGTGCAGGTGTCACTGTCGACGCCAAAGCGCTCGCGCACCACGCGCCGACCCTCGGCAATGGCCTTGCGTTGCAGCGGCTTTTCGCGTCGCTGCTTGTTCAACATGCACTCGGACTGCGCGATCAGCACCTTGGGGCCAGGCTCGCGCGTGGTGAGTGCCTCGCGCAGCGTGTCGCGCATGGTGGCGAGGTCATAGGTGCGGCGCACGGTGCGCACCCAGTTCACGCCCACACCGCGCACCGCGCGCTCGATGGCGTGGCCAGTGCTGCGCGTAGGGTTCTTCGCCGTGGAGGACAGCACGTCCTGGCCGCCGGTGGCCGAGGTGTAGCTGTTGTCCACCACGATGGTGAGGTGGTCGCTCTGGTTGAAGACCGAGTTGGCGATGCCGCTGGTCAGGCCGTTGTGCCAGAAGCCACCGTCGCCCATCACGCTGACGGCGCGCGACTGGCCCGCGCGGTCGCCCGGCGGGTTGAAGGCCGCAGCCCCCGCACCGCCCAGGCCATAGCCCATGGTGGTGTTGCCGATATTGAACGGCGGCAGGATGGAGAACAAGTGGCAGCCGATGTCGGCGCTCACATGGCGGGGGCCGAGCTCGCGCTCGACCAACTTCATGGCGGTGAAGATAGGGCGCTCGGGGCAGCCGGTGCAAAAGCCCGGCGGGCGCTGCGCCACCGAGGCCGCCAGGGGCTGGAGCGGAATCACCTTCGGCGTCGGCGCGGGCGCGGGCGCTGCCACGGACGCCAGGCGGCCGTAATGCTCCAGGAAGCCCCGCACACCTTTCATCACCGCCGCGGCGGTGTACTCGCCCGCCACCGGCAGCAGGTCCTTGCCATGCAGGGCGGCGTCCACACCGTGCTGGCGCAGCAGCATCGCCACGTTCTGCTCGACGAAATTGGGCTGCCCCTCCTCCACCAGCAGCACGGCGCGCTTGCCCCGGCAGAAACGCAGCACCTCGCTGTCGATGACTGGGTAGGCCACGTTCATGACGTAGACGGGGATGCGAGTGCGTCCGTACACGTCGGCCAGGTCCAGGCGTTCGAGCACGCGCAGCAGGGTGTTGGCGCCGCCGCCCTGCACGATGATGCCGATGTCGTCCGCGTCTTCCGAGAGGAACTCGTTGAGGCCGTGGTCTTCGATGTACTTCACTGCGGCAGGCCAGCGCGCCTTCACCTTTTCCTGCTCGTGCAGAAAGCTGGCCGGCGGCAGCACGATACGGTCGACGTCGCGCTGCGGCTTGGCCAGGGCGTCGGCCAGAGTGAATTCAGGGCGGCGGTTGTCCTCGGCCACGAACTCGCCATGCACGTGGCAAGCGCGGATGCGTAGCTGCAGCATCACCGGGGTGTGGCTTGCTTCCGAGAGAGCGAAACCGTGCTTCACGGCCGCCACGATGGAGGGCAGGTTAGGGCGCGGATCGAGCAGCCAGATCTGCGACTTCATCGCGAAGGCGTGACTGCGCTCCTGCATGATGGAGGAGCCCTCACCATAGTCCTCGCCCACCACGATCAGTGCGCCACCGGTCACGCCGCCCGAGGCCAGGTTGGCCAGGGCGTCGGAAGCCACGTTGGTGCCCACCGTGGCCTTGAAGGTGACGGCGCCGCGCAAGGGGTAATTGACGGAAGCGGCCAGGGTGGCGGCGGCGGTGGCCTCGCTGGCGCTGTTCTCGAAACGGATGCCGTGTTCGGCCAGGATGTCCTGAGCGTCGGCCAGCACGTCCATCAAGTGCGAGATCGGCGCGCCTTGGTAGCCGGCGACGTAGGAGACGCCAGACTCCAGCAAGGCCTTGGTGACCGCCAGGATGCCTTCCCCACGAAAGACCTCACCGCGACCCAGACGCAGCTTCTTGACTTCCTCGGAGAACGAACGTTCGGCCATGCCGCCTGCTCCTCGTCCCACTGCGTCGCACGATTGCTTCCGCATGGGCTTTGGGGGAATTTAATCCAAAACATATGAAAAGTCATGGGTTGGTTTATCCGGGGTTTCCCCTGAGTCGGCGCACCCCACAATGACGCCATGAGCACCGGCAAGAAGCCCCCCGTGCGTGAACCTTCGATGCCCTTCATCGAGGACTACCTGCCTGCGCTGATGGCCCAGGCCCATGCGCTGATGGCGCACGAGTTCCATGAGATCGTCCGCAGCCGCGGATTTACTGTGTCGGAGTGGCGAATCCTGGCCTCGCTGGCGGGCAGCGGGCCGGTGCCGATCGGTCGGCTGGCGCAGTTCGTGGTGATGAAGCAGCCCACGGTGACGCGGGTGCTCGATCGCCAAGAGGCGCGCGGCGAGGTGCGGCGCATCGCGCACAAGAGCGATCGGCGCATCACGCTGGTGTCCATCACCCCCAAGGGCACGCGTCTGGTCGCCGAATTGATTGATCAGGCGCGCGTGCACGAGGCGCGGATGCTGCAGCCGCTGGGACGGCAGCACGCGGCGGAACTCAAGGCCTCGCTACGCCAGATCATCGCGCTAAACGAGCCCCCTGGCGGCATGACCCTGGCCGATCCCGACGACGACTGATGCGGCGCCACGCGCTAGGCGTGCACGCGTAGCGACTTCATGGCACTCCCGCCAGGAATTCAAGCACCGCCTGCGCGAAAGCCTGCGGCAGCTGGTCGGGCAAGGGCACCATGCCCCCAGGCACTTGAGCGACCTGGGCCTGGGGCAACAAGTGCCGCCATTCGGCCGTGTGCGGCGCGGCAAAGGGGTCGTCCGTCGCATGGACGATGAGCGTGGGCTGGTGCAAGCGCGGCACCTTGCCTTCCATTTCGTAGCGTGCCACCGCCCGGTGCCCGCCTTCGACATCGCCCTGCACCTTGAGTGCGTCCAGCACGAAGGCCTGCAATAGCTCGGGGCGGTCCTTGGGATAAAAGCCCTGGCGTTTGCGCCACAAAGCGGTGAGGTGGTCACCATCGGGACTGAAGTCCACCGCGTCGATGGGCGGGCGCTGCGCGCGCGCCACGCGGAAAGGCTCGTTCGTGTAGGGCGTGGACGACAGCACCAACGAGCGCACTCGCGCGCCCTGCGTCGCCCCCAGTTCGACCGCAATCACACCACCCGTGTGGTGACCCACCACGTGCACGCGGTCCAGGCCCAGGGCATCGAGCAGGCCCACCGCCGCCTCGGCCCAGCGTTCGATCGAGGCTGAACCTGGCAGCGGCGAGGAGTCGCCGAAACCCACGGTGTCCATGGCGATGGCGCGATAGCGCTGGCCCAGGAGCGGCAGCACCTGCGCGTACTCCAGCCAGCTGCGCGGCGTCTGGTGCAGCAGCAGCACCGGGGGTGCCGCCGGATTGCCGCACTCGGCGTAATGCACCTGCCCGTGCGGCAGGTCGGCAAAGTGACGGCGCACTGCGTGACTCATGGCGTGGAAGGGTCCACGTCGTCCGAAGCGGCAGGCCGCCACAGGCCGGCGTGCCGCAGCATGCCCAGGGTGCGAGACAGCACGTCACGCCGGTAGGCCCCCGCGTCACGGCCTGCGTAGTCATAGAACCCGCTGCCCGTCTTCAAGCCCAGGTGGCCCTGTTCCATCATGCGTGCCACGATGGCGGGCTCGGCGTAGCGGTCGGGGCTGATGGAGCCCGCCATCTCGCGACTGGCGTGGTGCAGGATGTCCACACCGCCAAAGTCGATGAATTCCACCACCCCGATGGCCGCAAAGCGCAGGCCCATGCCATAGCGCGTGGCGGTGTCGATGTCCTCGGCCGAGGCCACACCCTCTTCCACCATGCGTGCGGCCTCGTTCATCACCAGGGCCTGCAGCCGCGGCACGATGAAGCCGGGCGCCACACCGCACACCACGGGCAGCTTGCCGATGGACTGCATGAAGGCGCGAGTGCGGGCCACCACCTGCGGCGATGTGCCCGGGTGGGTGCTGATTTCCACCACCGGGATCAGATAGGCCGGGTTCAACCAATGCATGTTCAGAAAGCGCTCGGGATGCGACACCAGCGGCGCGATATCCGTCACCAGGATGCTGCTGGTGGTGGAGGTGAGCACCGCGTCGGGTCGGCAATGCTGCGAGAGCAAGGCGAAGGCCTCGCGCTTGGCCTGCAGGGTTTCGGGAACGCCCTCGAACACGAGGTCGGCCTGTCCCAGCGCAGGGGCCACGCCCTCGCCGTCCACCCAGTCGATGCGCCGAACGAGCGTGTCGATCGCGTCCGGCGCCAGGGCGCCCAATTGCGCCAGCGCGTCCAGGCTGGCCCGGATCTCGGCGAATGCCTCCTGCTTCAGGCGCGCCGCCGCCTCGGGCGTGCGTTGACGCAGGTCGATCAGGGCGATGCGGTGACCCGCCCAGGCAAACGCGATAGCAAGCCCCCGGCCCATGCGGCCGGCGCCAGCAGCGGCGAAGCGGGCCACGGTCTATTCCCCCTCGTGCAGCAGCCGCTGCACGCCAGCGCGATCGAGCGTGGTCAGGCCAAGGCCCTCCAGCGTACGCGCGCCGGCGCGCAGATCACGCCCCTGCCAGCCGCCGGCGATCGCCAACAAGCCCTGGGTGACGGGCGCATCCACCCCCGCCCAGCGGGCGACGGACGCCAGAAAGGCCAGGCCCATCTCGATGTCCTCGGTCACGTAGCGGTGCTGGTGCAGGTCGATGAATTCGCGCCAGTCGCCAGACTTCACCAGGCGCTTGTGCGCGTCGCCGTACATCCAGCGGTCGGTGGTGTAGTGGTCGGCCAGCGGGTAGTGCGGCGCGCCGTAGCCCAGAGCCTCGCGCACCGCCATGCGCTCGGCATCGAGGCGGTCAGTCACAGCGCGCACCGAGGGCTGGGTGCCTTCGTTGTGGATATCCCAGCGCTCGAAGTGCTGCAGCGGCGCGGCGTTCATCACCACCAGCGGTGGGTGGATGATGGGGCCAGCATTCATGAGAGCGCCCGAGAGCGCGTCGCCGCAGCCATGCACGCTGGGGAAGGCCTCACGGATCACGGCCAGCGCTTCGTCGGTACGTCGCGCAGGGTAGACGCCCGTGGGCAGGCGCACCGCGCGGATGGTGACGTTGACCTCGCGGTCACCATGCTTGCGTGCCAGCCAGGGCAAGGTGCCGGTCTCGGCCCACAGCACGTCGGCTCGGTTGCCCGCGGCGCGCACCTGGCGCGCCATCACGAAGCTGCCAAAGGTGCCGGGCGGAAGAAACACCACCTGGCCGTCGGCCAGGTGCGGGGCAAGCTGGGTCGCGATATCTTGCTGGGCGACGGCCGGGGAAGGTATCACGATGAGCCGCGCGCCGCGCACAGCCTGACCGATGTCGGGCGTGGCCAGGGCAATGGGCACTTCACGGCGGCCGTCGGCATCCTTGAGGACGATGCTGCCGGTCTGAACTACCGGCGCCAGCGCCTGGGCGTCGCGCCGCCACAAGCGCACTTCATGGCCGGCCAGGGACAGGTCGGCGGCGGCGGCATAGCAGCCGTGCCCGCCCCCCAGGACTGCGATCTTCATTCTCGGTGTGTCTCCGTGCGACCCGGTCCTGATGGCGAACCTCGAGGCGGCTTCAATACATTACTTTTCATATATTGGAGTGTCAAGCAGGGGATCCCTACGGGCCACCGCAAGCGGGTACCTCCCGGCGCAGCGCGATCGCGCCGCGGTACCAATCAGGCAAGGGGCGGTGGCGGCGCGCCCGCGGGCAGCACCGCCTCGGCCTCGATCTCCACGCGGTAGCCGCTGCCTACCAACGCGCCCACTTGCAGCAGCGTGTTGGCCGGCCGCACCTCGCCGAAGAAGCGGCCGTGCGCGCGCGAGACGGGCTCCCAGTCGTTCACGTCGGCCAGGTACACGCGGGTGCGCACCACGTCATCCAGCGTGCCGCCCAGGGCGCGCAGGCTGGCGGAGATCTTGTCCAGAACATAGGTGGCCTGTGCGCCCGCGTCATCGGGGGCGATCACGCGGTTGCAGCCGTGCGTTGCGGTGGTGCCCGAGACCACAATGCGATCGCCCTCGCGTACCGCCCGCGCATAGCCGGCCAGCGGCTCCCACACGCTGCCGCTGTCCACGCGCCAGCGGTTCGTGCGCCCCAGCACCGCACGCGCAGGCCAGACCTGCGGCAGGCTGGCCAGGTGGTGGCTCAGGTCGCCCGAGGCGGTGAGGAAGGGCGGACGG
Organism: Pseudomonadota bacterium; assembly: GCA_041159245.1. Taxonomy (GTDB): domain Bacteria; phylum Pseudomonadota; class Gammaproteobacteria; order Burkholderiales; family Burkholderiaceae_C; genus Ramlibacter. Next base: position 103,610 of record JBEAZV010000021.1, on the reverse strand, counting down.
CGGTATTCGTCGCCGCAGTCGCCGGGGATGGTGTGCGTCGCCGCGAAGGCCTCGTCCAGCAAAGCACGGTCGGCATCGTCCAGCGCGAAGGAGAAGATCCGTGCGTTGTCCGCGCGGTGCTGCGATTCGCCCAGACGCGCGCCCACGATGACCGCCGCCACTGCAGGCTGGTCCAGTACCCAGCGTGTGGCGACGTTGGCGATGGACACGCCATGGCGCTGCGCGATCCGGTGCGCGGCGCGCAGCACGCCTTGCAGGGCCTGCCAGCCGCCCACGGCGTCGATGAAGCGGCGGTACTTCATCTTGCTCCAGTCGCCCACGGTGTCGGGCTCGGGCGCATCCAGCCAGCGCTCGGACAGAAAGCCGCCGCCGAGCGTGCCGTAGCACAGTAGGCGCACGCCGCGCGCGAGGCACAGCGCGGACATCTCGCCCAGTGCGCGCCGGTCCAGCAGCGAGCAGCACACCTGGTTGGTCGCGACCGGCACGCCCTCGGCCAGGAGCACGCGCAGGTGCGCAGTGTCGAAATTGGTCAGGCCGATGTGGCGGATCCAGCCCTCTTGCTGCAGCGCCTGCAGCTCGCGCATCGCGTCCAGGTATTGCGGATGGTCGAAGTGCCACCAGTGGAACTGCATCAGGTCGATGACGGGGGTGCGCAGGCGATCGCGCGCGCGATGCACCGCGGCACGCACCCCGTCTGCGGTCATCGGACCGGGCTCGGGGCACCACTTGGTGAAGGCCCTCAGTGCTTGACCCTGCGCCAGGGCCTGCCCGGTGATGACCTCGGCCGACCCGTAGTGGTCGGCCATGTCGAAGGCGTCGAAACCCTCGGCGACATACTCGCCCATCGCCCGGGCGGCCTGCACGGGATCGAGCAGGATACCGCCACGCTCCATGTCGGCCACCTGCCACAGGCCGGTGACGACACGGGGGATGACCAGCCCCGCAGCCAGCTCGGTGGTCTGCAGGGCGGGGGCGGTTGAAGGTCGGGTCACCGCGCGATCAGCGCGACGCGATCAACGGGGCAGGCGGGCCTGCAGGGCCTGCACATCCTCGGCGGACATCTGGCCGGTGGTGGTGACTTCGCCGTTCTGAATGCGCCAGAGGCGGAAAGGACCGGTGATGTCGCCATTGCGGTCGAAATCGACAGCGCCGATCACGCCCACATAGCGCACGGCTTTGCGCTCGCGAATCAGCTGCAAGGCGCGGGCAAAGCCCTGGGGGCCGGCATGCACCACCTCACCGCCAGGCTTGGTGACCTCGCGGATCGCGTCGCGGATCGCGGCAGACTCAAACTTGCCAGCCTTGGCGATGGCCAGGCCCATGATGGCCGCGGCGTCAAAGGCGCGGTCGGCCGCGGGCGCGTTGGCATCGAAGCCGCCGCTCATGGCCGCATAGTTGCCCGCGAAGTACTCGGTGCTGGGCGTACGCGTAGTGCCCGAGGAGGTGCCAAAGGCGTTGTTCATGAACTGCGGTCCGACGCCCTTGATCAGGTCGGCGGAGTTCATGCCGTCATTGAGCAGGAAACGCTGCGGACCACCCTGCTGGATCCAGGTGCGCAAGATGGTGGTGCCATCACCCGGATAGCCGATCAGATACAGCGCCGGCGGGTCGCCTTGCAGCGCGCGCGTCACTTCAGGCGCATACGAGGGCTGGCTCTGGTTGTACGGGGTGACGCTGGAGATCTTGCCGCCCAGGGCTTCGTAGGTGCGGCGGAACTCGGCGAGCATGTTCACACCGAAGTCGTTGTTCACATGGATGATGGCCAGGTTACGCAGACCCTGGTCCAGCGCGTACTTGGCAGCGGCCGTGCCTTGCAGCGCATCCGAGGTGATGGTGCGGAAGAACCAGCCCTTGGTCTGGCCTTCGGCCGCCATGCGCGTGAGCGTGGGCGAGGACGAAGCTGGCGAGATCTGCACCACGCCCGCCGGTGCGGTCACGGAGGTCACGATGGGGATCGAGACCGAGGAGATGATGCCGCCAATGATTGCCGGCGTCTTGCGCAGGTCCACCAGCTGGCGGGCCTGGTCCACGGCCACCGTACCCTGGCTTTGCGCATCGCGCACTTCAACGGCCAGCTGGCAACCCGCAATGCCGGCGCTGCCCGCCGCGGCGTTCAGGTCGCGAAAGGCCATCTCCACCGACTTGGACGCAGCCTGGCCGAAGCGGCCGGCGGGGCCGGTGAGCGAGACCACCATGCCGACGGTGTGCTTGCAGGCAGGTGCTTGGGCGTAGGCCGAAGCACCGGAGAACAGGGAAACCGCCAAAGCGGCCAAGGGGGCGAGAACCGACGTCTTCATGCGCAAACTCCTCATGGGGATCATTCGATCTTGTTCAGGTTGTATTTCATGATGCGCCCGTGTCGACCGCTGCGATCGCGCTCCAGCGCATAGGTGTCTCCCTGGGGACCGGGGCATTCTGACATAAGCTTTTCGATAGCCGCGCGGTCGGCGGCGTCAAGTGCGAAGTCGAAAACCTGCAGGTGCCCGGGCAGGTGCGCCGCGTAGCGTGCACCCACGATCGCGGCCGCCACATGCGGCTGATCGAGCACCCAACGCGTCGCTACCGCGGGGATGCCCACGCCATGCTTGCGGCCAATGGACTGCAGCAGATGCAGCAGGGCCTGGAAGGCCTTCCAGCCGCCGAAGTCATCGATCACCAACTTGTATTTGATGTGGGAGCGGTTGGTGAGCGCGTCGGGCTCGGGCGCATCCAGCCACGCCTCGGTCAGCAGGCCACCGGCCAGCGTGCCATAGCAAAGCAGTCGCACCGGGCTGCGCGCGCACAAGGCCGACAGCGCGCCGGCGGGTCGGCGATCCAGCAGCGAGTACTGCACCTGCATGCTGACCAGGGGCACGCCGGCGTCAAGCATCTGCTCGGTGCGCACCGAGTCGAAGTTGGTACCACCCACATGGCGGATCAGGCCCTCCCGGTGCAGCGTCGCCAGGTGACGGGCCACCTGCAGCATGCCGGGCACTTCGTAGTCCCACCAGTGAAACTGCACCAGGTCCAAGGCCTGCGCGCGCAGGCGCTGGCGCGAGCGGGCGTTGATGCGGCGCACATAGGCTTCATCCACATTCGCCAGATCGGCCAGATCGGGCACGAACTTGGTATGCACGCGCAGCGAAGGATCGCGCTCGCGGTAGCGGCCGATGATGTCTTCCACGCCGGTGTAGATGTCGGCGCAGTCGAAGGCGTCGACCCCCGCCTGCACGAAGGCCGCCATATCGTTCACGGCGCGCTCGGGATCGACCTCGCCATGGTCACCGGCCAATTGCCAGCCACCGCGGATCAAACGAGGGATCTCGTAGCCGGGTGCCAGCAGGGTGCGTTCGGGTTTCATACCTTGTCCTTCAGAGGCACGGCGGTGGTGTCGGCATGGCGAAAGCGCCGCTTGCCGGTGCGGGTGATACGAAAGCGGGTGGGGCAGTTCGGGTCGGGGCAGGCGACTTCGGCGTCGGTGGACATCCAGTCGTTCGGGTCGGTCACTCGCTGCTTGGCGGGCAAGAGCGGCAGCAGCGCCGCCAGCGAGTACAGGGAAAACCCTTGACCCGGGGGAAAGTGCAGCAACTCGCCCTGGACCTCGAAATAGTCACCCGCCTTGGCGTTGCAGTAAATGCGCTCTCCGGGCGGCGCGACCACCTCCACGCGCAGGTCGTAAAGCTCGAAACCGTCATCGGCCATGGGTACTCCTGAATCTGTGCGATTTTCGGTAAGAATCGCCGCGATGCTGATTCTGGACGATGTAGTCAAGGCGTTCGGGGGTCACCGCGCGGTCGACGGGGTCTCCTTCACCCTGCAAACGGGCCGCATCACGGGCCTGATCGGCCCCAATGGCGCGGGCAAGACCACGCTATTCAATTTGATCGCGGGCGCGTACCGACCCGATGGCGGGCGCATCACCCTCGATGGACAGGTGATCAGCGGCCTGCGCCCCGACCAGGTCTTTCACGCGGGCCTAGCGCGCACCTTCCAGATTCCCAGGCCCTTTGCCGCAATGTCGGTGCTCGAAAACGTGATGCTCGCACCCAAGGGTCAGGCGGGCGAGTCGTTCTGGCGCAATTGGTTCTCGCCCGCGCGCGTGGCGCGCGAGGAAGTCCATGTGCGCGAACGCGCCATGCACTGGCTGGACTTCGTCGGACTGGCGCACCTGGCGCATGAGCCAGCGCGTGTGCTCTCGGGCGGCCAGCGCAAGCTGCTGGAGCTGGCGCGGGCCATGGTCTCCGAGCCGCGGCTGGTGCTGCTGGACGAGCCTGGCGCCGGTGTGAACCCGGCCCTGCTGGACACCATCACCGATCGCATCGCCACCTTGCATAGCCAAGGCGTGAACTTCCTGATCATCGAGCACAACATGGACCTGATCGCCTCTTTGTGCGACCCGGTGCTGGTGATGGCGCAGGGAAAGCTGCTCGCCTCGGGTAGCGCCGCGCAGGTGCTGCAGGACCCGCAGGTGGTGGAGGCTTACCTGGGTGGCGCGCCGGTGTCCGAGGAGACCGCGTGAACGACAGCTTGCCAGCGCCCGTGCTGCAGATCCAAGGGCTGTGGGCCGGCTATGAGCCGGGGCTGTCCATTGTGCGCGGCGCCAGCCTGGACGTGCACGATCGCGAGATCGTCGCCATCCTCGGCCCCAACGGCGCGGGCAAGTCCACGCTGGTGAAGGCGGTGGCCGGCCTGGTGCCGGTGACCGAAGGCCATGTGCTGCTCGCGGGCCGCGACATCACGCGCGAACCCGCGCACGCGATGGCGGGCCTGGGCCTGGGCTTCGTGCCGCAGACCGAGAACGTCTTCACCAACCTCAGCGTCGCTGAAAACCTCGAGCTCGCGGCGGCCCTGCAACGCGCACCGCGCGCACGCCTGGACCATCTGTACGCGCAGTTTCCTGACCTGGCCCGCCAGCGCAAGCTGCTCGCGGGCCGTCTGTCCGGCGGGCAACGCCAGATGCTGGCCATCGCCCGCGCCCTGATCAACCTGCCCCGCGTGCTGATGCTGGACGAACCCTCGGCCGGCCTCTCGCCGCGCCTGGTCGCCGAGGTGTTCGAGGTGCTGCGCGGCATCGCCGCCGACGGCATCACGGTGGTCCTGGTCGAACAGAACGTGAAGGCGGCCCTGGCCATCGCCGATCGCGCTGCGGTGCTGGTCGAGGGCTGCGAGAAAGTGGTGGCGCCGGCGCGCGAACTCGCCCGCGACGAACGCATCGCGAAGTTGTACCTGGGCCGGCATGTGGAGGCGCAACCATGATGCTGCAGATGCTGGCCGACGGCCTGGTGGTGGGCTCCATCGTGTCGCTGGGCGCGATCGGCCTCACCCTCACGTTTTCCATCCTGCGCTTTTCCAACTTTGGCCACGGCGAGATGCTGGCCTGGGGCGCCTACCTTGCGCTGTCGGCGGTGGGGTGGTTTCAGACGCTGGTGGGCAACGGACCCTTCGGTCCGCTGTCCTTTGGCTGGCCGCTAGTCCTGGGGCTGGGTGTGGCCATCGTGGGTACCGTGGGCCTGGCGCTGGCGGTCGATGCCCTCTTGTTCAAGCGACTGCGCGCCCAAGGCGCGATCACGCTGGTGATCGCCAGCTTTGGCGCAGCGCTGGCCCTGCGCAACGTGCTGTTCTTCATCTACGGCGGCATCCCGCAGTACTACTCGGACGCCTTGCAGATGGCGATCCCGCTGCTGCCCCGATCCTTCCATGGCGGCCTGCGCATCACGCCCGACCAGATCTTCGTGCTGGCCCTCACGCTGGCCACCGTCATCGCGGTGCACCTGTTCCTCTCGCGCAGCACCCTGGGCCGCGCGATGCGCGCGACCTCGCTCAATCCGCAGTTGGTGCGCGTGTGCGGCATCGACCCCGAGCGCGTGCTGCGCGCCACCTGGATCCTGGGGGGTGTGCTCGCCGCGGTGGCCGGTGTCCTCGCAGGCCTCACGGTGCAACTGCGCCCCACCCTGGGCCAGGACCTGCTGCTGCCGCTCTTTGCCGCCGCCATATTGGGTGGCATCGGTTCGGTCTGGGGTGCGGTGCTCGGCGGCCTGATCGTGGGCCTGGCCGAGAGTGCTGCCGTGATGTGGGTGGGTGCGGAATACCGCGCAGCCGCGTCCTTCACTGTGCTGATCTTGATCCTGCTGGTGCGGCCGACGGGCCTGTTCCCCGAGAAGGCCTAGACCGAACCCGCCCACACTCCATGCCCGGCCTCATCGATTTCGTTTCCTACGGCAGCTTCTTCCTGGTGTTCGCCACCGTCTTCGCGGTGATCGTGCTGGGGCTGAACCTGCAATGGGGCTACACGGGCCTCTTTAACGTCGGTGTCGCCGGTTTCGTCGCCATTGGCGCCTACACCTCGGCCCTGCTGACCACGCCCGAGACTGCGGGCCGGGTGGGGGGTCTGGGCTGGCCGGTGGTCCTGGGTTGGGTCGGCGCGATGATCGCCAGTGGCGTCGCGGGTCTCCTGGTGGGCCTGGCCACGCTGCGACTGCGGCACGACTACCTGGCGATCACCACCTTCGGCATCGCGGTCACGGTACAACTGGTGGCGCTCAACGCGCAGTGGCTCACCGGTGGGCCGTTTGGCGTGCAGTTCATTCCCAAGCCGATGCAGGCCTGGCTTGGCACCGGCGTGAACTGGACGCTGGCCTACCTCGCGCTCGTCCTGGCCCTGCTAGCGCTGGCCTATCTGGGCCTGGAGCGCCTGGTAGGCAGCCCCTGGGGCCGCGTGTTGCGCGCGATCCGCGAGGACGAAGACGCAGCTTCGTCCCTGGGCAAGCAGGCCTTTGCGTACCGGCTGCAGTCCTTCGTGATCGGCAGCATGCTGATGGGGCTGGGGGGCGCGCTCTACGCGCACTTCGTGGGCTTCGTCGCGCCCGAAGATTTCCTGCCGATCCTCACCTTCCAGATGTGGGCCATGCTGATCGTCGGCGGCTCGGGCAATAACCGCGGCGCCATCTTGGGCGCGTATGTGGTGTGGGGCTTCTGGGCGGTGTCGGGCGGGCTGCTGCGTGGCGTCGTGCCGCAGGCCGAGCAGGCGCGCGCCGCCGCCTTGCAGGTGGTGCTGATCGGGGTGCTGATCGCGCTGATGCTGCTGTGGCGACCGCGCGGACTCATGGGCGAGGCCACCGCCGTCTCGCGGCATGCCGGCGGCCCGGTTCGCTGACGCGTGCCGCCGCGGCCTACGGCCAGGCGCAACCCCTGCCGACATCCGACGACGCCTGACCGACCTAGCCTGCGCTCAGGCAAGCCCCGCGCGCACCTTGCGCCGCGCGAGGCCCGCCGCGTCCGCTGTGCAAACACGCTCTTGAAAGGAGATGGTCGTGATGTCCCGTTTTCTTGCCCCCCTACGGTCCCCGTCCCGCGCAGGCGCGCTGGGTGGCGATCCGTTTTCTGAACTTCACCGCGAGATGAATCGTCTTTTCGACGACTTCCTGGGCGTCGGCGCGCCAGTTCTGGGCGCTGGCGCGATGACGATCAGCCCCCGGCTGGATGTACGCGAAAGCGGCAACGAGCTGCGTATCTGCGCCGACCTGCCCGGCGTCAAGCCGGAGGAAGTGGAGCTGCGCCTGGATGGCAACGTCCTGACCTTGCGCGGCGAAAAGACTCTGGAGTCTGAGAATAAAAAGGAGGACTACTGCCTGATGGAGCGCAGCTACGGCCGCTTCCAACGCAGCCTCGAACTGCCGTATGCACCCGACCCTGCCCATGTACATGCGCAATTCGAGAACGGTGTGCTCACGATCCATGTGCCGAAAGAAGCGCAGCTCGAACGCAGTCAGCGCATCGAGATCCAGGCACCCACGATGCAGAGCCAGCCCGCACCCAAGGTCAAATCGGCGGCGAGCGCGTCTGCCGGCGAGATTCCGCATTGACACGCAGCGCTTGAAAACAAAAACGCCCACTGGTAAGTGGGCGTTTTGCTCAGCGTGGACGGTGTAGGCCCTGGCTGTGATTTGGTTGCGCGAGCAAGATTTGAACTTGCGACCTTTGGGTTATGAGCCCAACGAGCTACCAGGCTGCTCCATCGCGCGTCAGATCTGAAATTATAGCAGCTCGCGACTCGCTTTAGGCGTTCGCAGGCGCTGCATCGGCCGCAACTTCCGGACGATCGACGAGTTCGACCAGTGCCATCGGCGCGTTGTCGCCGACGCGGAAGCCCATCTTCAGGATGCGGGTGTAACCGCCCGGGCGCGCCTTGAAGCGCGGGCCGAGTTCGTTGAACAGCTTGGTCACGATGTCGCGATTGCGCAGGCGGTCGAAGGCCAGGCGGCGATTGGCGACCGTGGGCTCCTTGGCCAGGGTGATCATGGGCTCGACCACGCGGCGCAGTTCCTTGGCCTTGGGGACGGTGGTCTTGATAACCTCGTGCTCGAGCAGCGAGTTCATCATGTTACGCAGCATGGCGAGGCGGTGCTCGCTGGTGCGGTTCAGTTTACGGAGGCCGTGTCCGTGGCGCATGGTGTGTTCCTTTCCTTATCTATAAAAGGCAGCCGTATCAGGTACTGCCAGTTCACCATTGGTTACGAAAAAATCAGCGCTTGTCGAGGCCGGCGGGCGGCCAGCTTTCCAGCTTCATGCCCAGGGTCAGGCCGCGCGAGGCGAGGACTTCCTTGATTTCGTTGAGCGACTTGCGACCCAGGTTCGGGGTCTTGAGCAACTCGTTCTCGGTGCGCTGGATCAGGTCACCGATGTAATAGATGTTTTCGGCCTTCAGGCAGTTGGCCGAGCGCACGGTGAGCTCGAGCTCGTCGACCGGACGCAGCAGGATTGGGTCGAACTGCTGCGAGCTGCGCTGCACCGGCTGGTCGAAGGCGGCCAGTTCGCTGCCCTCGAGCTGGGCGAAGACAGCCAGCTGTTCGACCAGAATCTTGGCGGAGGCGCGCACCGCGTCTTCGGCGGTGATGGCACCGTTGGTCTCGATCTCGACCACCAGCTTGTCTAGGTCGGTACGCTGCTCGACGCGGGCGCTCTCGACGGTGTAGCTCACGCGCTTCACGGGCGAGAAGGACGCATCCAGAACGATGCGGCCAATGGACTTGGTCGGCTCGTCGGCGTAGCGACGCATCGTGCCGGGCACATAGCCGCGGCCTTTTTCAACCTTGATCTGCATGTCCAGCTTGCCGCCTTGCGACAGGTGGGCGATGACATGGTCAGGATTGATGATCTCGACATCGTGCGGGGTCTGGATGTCGGCAGCCGTGACCGGGCCTTCGCCATCTTTGCGCAGCGACAGGGTGACCTCGTCACGGTTGTGGAGCTTGAACACCACGCCCTTGAGGTTCAACAGGATGGAGACGACGTCTTCCTGGACGCCATCGATCGACGAGTACTCGTGAAGCACACCAGCGATGGTGACTTCGGTCGCCGAATACCCCACCATCGAGGACAGCAATACGCGGCGCAGGGCGTTGCCCAGCGTATGGCCGTAACCACGCTCGAAGGGCTCCAGGGTCACCTTGGCGCGGTTGGGCGCCAGCTGTTCCACGTTGATGGACTTGGGTTTCAGCAAATTGGTCTGCATGCAGGACTTCCTCTCAATACCCCCGGCTCGTTACACCGGTAAGGCTGGTGAAGCACCCGGTCGCGGCGTCCCGCCACCAGGAACGAAAAACAAAAGGGCGGGACGCGACGCGCCCACCCGGGCCCCTTAGCGCGAATACAGTTCGACGATCAACGATTCGTTGATGTCAGCGCCGAATTCGTCGCGATCCGGGACCTTCTTGAAGGTGCCTTCCGCCTTGTCGGCGTTGACTTCCACCCAGGCCGGGATGCCGACCTGCTGGGCCAGTTGCAGCGCCTCGACAACGCGGTTCTGCTTCTTGGACTTGTCACGCACCGACACGATGTCGCCGGCCTGCACCAGATAGGACGGGATGTTCACCGGCTTGCCATTGACCGTGATGGCCTTGTGCGAAACCAGCTGGCGCGCTTCGGCGCGGGTGGAGCCAAAGCCCATGCGATACACCACGTTGTCCAGGCGGGACTCGAGGATGAACAGCAGGTTGGCGCCCGAATTGCCCTTGCGGCGGGCGGCTTCGGCGAAGTAGCGGCGGAACTGCTTTTCGAGCACGCCGTACATGCGCTTGACCTTCTGCTTCTCGCGCAGCTGCAGACCGAAGTCGGAGGTGCGCTGACCCGAGGTGCGGCCATGCTGGCCGGGCTTGGAGTCGAATTTGGCCTTGTCGCTGATGGAGCGACGAGCGCTCTTCAAGAACAGGTCTGTGCCTTCACGGCGGGATAGTTTGGCCTTGGGGCCGAGGTAACGTGCCACGTGGTGTCCTTCTTGATCTGCCGCAACCTATTGCTGCGGGAGCCGGCGCCCTGTGGGAACCGGCAGTGGGCTTGGTTAAAAAACGGTTGAAACGCGTGCTGCAGGTGATCGCCGGGCGATCAGATGCGGCGGCGCTTCTGGGGACGGCAGCCGTTGTGCGGGACGGGCGTCACGTCGGCGATCGACGTGATGCGGATGCCCAGCGCAGCCAGCGCGCGCACCGACGACTCGCGACCCGGGCCGGGGCCCTTGATCTCGACGTCGAGGTTCTTGATGCCCTGCTCGATGGCAGCGCGACCCGCCACTTCGGACGCGACCTGCGCGGCGAAGGGGGTGGACTTGCGCGAGCCCTTGAAGCCCTGGCCACCGGAGGAGGCCCAGGACAGGGCGTTGCCCTGGCGATCGGTGATGGTGATGATCGTGTTGTTGAAGGACGCGTGCACGTGGCAGACGCCGTCGGAGACGTTCTTGCGAACCTTCTTGCGCACACGCTGCGCAGCGTTACTGGCGGGAGCCTTGGCCATGTCTGTTCTCTTTCCCGTTTATTTCTTCAGAGCCTGAGCCGCCTTGCGCGGACCCTTGCGGGTACGGGCGTTGGTGCGGGTGCGCTGGCCGCGCATCGGCAGGCCGCGACGATGACGGAAGCCGCGGTAGCAGCCAATGTCCATCAGTCGCTTGATGTTCATGGTCGTCTCGCGACGCAGGTCGCCTTCGATCGTGAGCAGACCGATCTGGTCGCGGATCTTTTCCAGATCGGCGTCCGTCAGATCCTTGACCTTCTTGGCGTAGTCGATGCCGCAGGCCTCGCAGATCTTGCGGGCGCGCGTGCGGCCGATGCCAAAGATGGCGGTCAGACCGATCTCGGTGTGCTTGTGCGGCGGGATGTTGATGCCAGCGATACGTGCCATATGCGTCTTTCCTTAACTCTCTAATCAGCCCTGGCGCTGCTTGTGCCGCGGATCGGTGCAGATCACGCGGACCACGCCTTTGCGACGGATGATCTTGCAGTTGCGGCAGATCTTCTTGACGGAAGCCGAAACTCTCATTTGCTTTTCTCCTAAATTCTGGTCGTGACGTCAGCCACCGGCCGAGGTCTTGAAATTGGCTTTTTTCAGCAGCGATTCGTACTGCTGGGACATCATGTAGTTCTGCACCTGGGCCATGAAGTCCATCGTGACGACCACGATGATCAACAGCGAGGTGCCGCCGAAGTAGAACGGGACGTTGTACTTCAGGATCAGGAACTCGGGCAGCAGGCAGACCACCGTGATGTACAGGGCGCCGGCCAGCGTGAGGCGCAGCAGGATCTTGTCGATGTAGCGGGCGGTCTGGTCACCGGGGCGAATGCCGGGGATGAAGGCGCCGCTTTTCTTCAGGTTGTCCGCGGTCTCACGGCTGTTAAAGACCAGGGCGGTGTAGAAGAAGCAGAAGAAGATGATGGCCGCGGCGTACAGCATCACGTAGATCGGCTGCCCGGGGGCCAGCGTCGAAGCGACGTCACGCAGCCAGGTCATGGACTCGCCCGTCGAGAACCAGCCCACGACCGTGGCCGGCAGCAAGATGATGGACGAGGCGAAGATGGGCGGAATCACGCCGGCCATGTTCAGCTTGAGCGGCAGGTGCGAGGACTGGCCGCCATAGACCTTGTTGCCCACTTGGCGGCGCGCGTAGTTCACCAGAATCTTGCGCTGGCCGCGTTCGACAAAGACCACGAAGTAGGTGACCAGCACGACCAGGGCCACGATGACCAGCGACACCAGGATGTTCATGGCGCCGGTACGTACCAGCTCGAGCAGTCCGCCGATCGCGCTGGGCAGGCCCGCGGCAATGCTGGCGAAGATCAGAATGGAGATGCCATTGCCCAGACCCCGCTCGGTGATCTGCTCGCCCAGCCACATGAGGAACATGGTGCCGGCGGTCAGGCTGATGACGGTGGTCAGGCGGAAGCCGAAACCGGGGTCGATGACCAGGCCGGGGGAGCTTTCCAGGGCGATCGCGATGGAGAGCGACTGGAAGATCGCCAGACCCAGGGTGCCGTAGCGCGTGTACTGCGTGATCTTGCGGCGGCCGGCCTCGCCCTCTTTCTTGAGTTGCTCGAACGTCGGGACGACGTAGGTGAGCAGCTGCATGATGATCGAGGCCGAGATGTAGGGCATGATGCCCAGCGCAAACACCGCAAAGCGCGAAAGCGCGCCACCCGAGAACATGTTGAACAGGTTCAGGATGCCGCCTTCTTGTCCCTTGAACAGGGACTGCAGCTGCGTCGGGTCGATGCCAGGCACAGGGATGTGCGCACCGATCCGATAGACGATCAGCGCGAGCAGCAAAAAGACCAGCCGGCGACGCAGGTCGCCGAACTTGCCGGTCTTTGCAATCTGAGCTGCGCTAGTGGCCACGCGGGTTTACCTTCTTGTCGGTCCGGATCAGGCCAGGCTGCCGCCGGCTGCTTCGATGGCAGCCTTGGCACCCGCGGTCGCACCGATGCCGGTGAGCTTGACCGCGCGCTTGATCTCGCCGGACTTGATGACCTTGACCACCTTGGCGATCTCGGGCACCAGGCCCGCGGCCTTGAGCGTGAGCACGTCGACTTCGGCGGCGCCGAAGGCTTCGAGCTTGGACAGGGAGATTTCGGCGTTGTACTTCAGCAGGTGCGACTTGAAGCCGCGCTTGGGAAGACGACGCTGCAGCGGCATCTGGCCGCCTTCGAAACCGACCTTGTGGTAGCCGCCCGAACGCGACTTCTGGCCCTTATGGCCACGGCCGGCGGTCTTGCCCAGGCCGGAACCGATGCCGCGACCGACGCGGCGCTTGGCATGCTTGGCGCCCGCTGCGGGCTTGATGTCATTCAGTTGCATCGTGTGCCTCTCGTACCGGGTCAGAGAACTTTGACCAGGTAGCTGATCTTGTTGATCATGCCGCGCACCTCGGGGGTGTCCTTGAGCTCGCTCACGCTATTGAGCTTGCGCAGGCCCAGGCCACGGACGGTGGCGCGGTGCGACTCTTTCGTGCCGATCGGGCTGCGAACCAGCTGGATCTTGACGGTTTGGGGGTTTGCCATGAGGAGACTCCGATCAGGCCGCGAACAGGTCTTCGACCGACTTGCCGCGCTTGGCTGCCACTTCCGAGGCGGTCGTGGAGTTCTTGAGCGCGTCGAAGGTGGCGCGCACCATGTTGTAGGGGTTGGTCGAACCGTGGCTCTTGGCCACGATGTCGGTGATGCCCATCACTTCGAAGACGGCGCGCATCGGGCCGCCGGCGATGATGCCGGTACCCTTGGGCGCGGGCATCATCATGATGCGGGCAGCGCCGTGATGGCCTTCCACCGCGTGGTGGATGGTGCCGTTCTTCAGGGACACCTTGGTCATGTTGCGGCGGGCCTCTTCCATGGCCTTTTGCACGGCAGCAGGCACTTCCTTGGATTTGCCCTTGCCCATGCCGACGCGGCCATCACCGTCGCCCACCACGGTCAGTGCAGCGAAGCCGAGGATCCGGCCACCCTTCACCACCTTGGTGACGCGGTTGACCGCGATCATCTTTTCGCGCATGCCGTCTTCCGGCCCGTCGCCTTGCGTCTTTGCGATGATTTTTGCCATCTTGTATATCCGTGTGCGTTAGAACTGCAGGCCCGCTTCACGGGCAGCATCGGCCAGCGCCTTGACGCGGCCGTGGTAGGCGAAGCCCGAGCGATCGAAGGCGACCTTCTCGATGCCGGCGGCCTTGGCCTTCTCGGCAATCATCTTGCCGATGACCTGCGCGGCGGCGGTGTTGCCGCCCTTGCCGGAGGCGCCGAGCGACTTGCGCACATCGGCCTGGGCCGTCGAGGCGGAGGCCAGGACCTTGCTGCCGTCTTCGGAGATGACCGCAGCGTAGATGTGCAGGTTGGTGCGATTGACGGTCAGACGCGCAACGCCTTGCTGGGCAATGCGGATCCGGGTCTGGCGGGCGCGACGCAGGCGCTGCTCTTTTTTGGTCAACATCGTGCGGCCCCTTACTTCTTCTTGGTCTCTTTGATCGTGATCTTTTCGTCCACGTAGCGGATGCCCTTGCCCTTGTAAGGCTCGGGAGGACGAATGGCACGGATCTCGGCGGCGACCTGGCCGACGCGCTGGCGGTCGGCACCGGAGATGATGATCTCGGTGGGGCCGGGCGTGGCGACCTTGATGCCCGCAGGCATGTCTTTGTTGACGGGGTGCGAGAAGCCCACCGCCAGGTTCAGCTTCGTACCGGTGGCCTGGGCCTTGAAACCCACGCCGACCAGGGACAGCTTTTTCTCGAAGCCCTTGGTCACGCCCACCACCATGTTGTTCACCAGCTGGCGCATGGTGCCGCTCATGGCGTTGGCTTCACGGGACTCGTTGGCCGGGATGAAGGTCAGCTTGCCGCCTTCGTTGCTCACCTTGACCAGCGCGTTCTGGGCGAGCGACAGCTGGCCGCCGGCACCCTTCACGCTGATCTGGTCTTCTTTGATCGACACGTCCACACCCTGGGGGACGGCGACCGGCATTTTTCCTACGCGGGACATTGTTCGTTTCCTTCCCTTAGGCGACGTAGCACAGCACTTCGCCGCCCACGCCGGTGGCGCGCGCCTTGCGATCGGTCATCACGCCCTTGGGGGTGGTGACGATGGCCACGCCCAGACCGTTCATGACCTGGGGGATGGCGTCGCGGCCCTTGTACACGCGCAGGCCAGGACGGCTCACGCGCTCGATGCGCTCGATCACCGGGCGGCCGGCGTAGTACTTCAGCGAAATTTCGAGTTCGGACTTGCCGGCGTCGGTCTTGACCTGGAAGCCGTCGATGTAGCCCTCGTCCTTCAGGACCTGGGCAATGGCCACCTTCACCTTGGAAGAGGGCACGCTCACCGTGGGCTTGGCCACCATCTGCGCGTTGCGGATGCGGGTCAGCAGGTCGGCAATGGGATCACTCATGCTCATGTTGTTCTCTCCTGCCTGTCTTACCAGCTGGCCTTGATCACGCCAGGGATGTCGCCTGCGAAGGCCATCTCACGGATCTTGCTGCGGGCCAGACCGAACTGGCGGAAGGTGCCACGCGGACGACCGGTGATCTCGCAGCGATTGCGCTGGCGGGTCGGGTTGGCGTTGCGGGGCAGTTTTTGAAGGGCCAGGCGAGCGGCGGCGCGCTCTTCCTCGGACTTCTTGACATCGCCGGCGATGGCCTTGAGTTCCGCGTGTTTCTTCGCGTACTTGGCCACCAGTTGGTCTCGCTTGAGCTCGCGCTCGATCAAAGCTTTCTTAGCCACGATGCACCTTCAATTCTTGAACGGGAAACGGAAGCCGGCGAGGAGGGCCTTGCACTCTTCGTCGTTCTTGGCCGTGGTGGTGATGCTGATGTTCAGGCCACGCAGCGCATCCACCTTGTCGTACTCGATCTCGGGGAAGATGATCTGTTCTTTGACGCCGATGTTGTAGTTGCCACGGCCGTCAAAGGCGCGCCCGGAGATGCCGCGGAAGTCGCGCACGCGGGGCAGGGCCACGGTGACGAAGCGGTCCAGGAATTCGTACATGCGCGTGCCGCGCAGGGTGACCATGGTGCCAATGGCCTGGCCTTCGCGGATCTTGAAACCGGCGATGGCTTTCTTGGCCTTGGTGACCACGGGCTTTTGACCGGCGATCTTGGTGAGGTCGGACACGGCGTTGTCCATGACCTTCTTGTCGGCGACGGCCTCCGAAACCCCCATGTTCAGGGTGATCTTGGTGATGCGGGGCACCTCCATCGGGGACTTGTAGCCGAACTTGGCGGTCAGCTCGGGGACCACCTTCTCGCGATAGTGCTGTTGCAGTCGTGCCATGGTCATGCTGCCTTGATTTCTTCGCCAGAGGACTTGAACACGCGCACGCGCTTGTCACCCTCGACCTTGATGCCCACGCGATCGGCTTTGCCGGTAGCGGGGTTGAAGATGGCCACGTTGGACTGGTGGATCGGCATGGATTTCTCCACGATGCCGCCCGTGGTGCCCTTCATGGGGTTGGGCTTGGTGTGCTTCTTCACCAGGTTGACGCCCTCAACGACGAGCTTCTCGTCGTCCTTGCGCAGGACCACCTTGCCACGCTTGCCCTTGTCACGGCCGGCGAGGATGATGACCTCGTCGCCTTTGCGAATCTTGTTCATGGCGCTACCTCTTACAGGACTTCAGGGGCCAGGGACACGATCTTCATGAACTTCTCGGTGCGCAGCTCGCGCGTGACCGGGCCGAAGATGCGGGTGCCGATGGGCTCCAGCTTGTTATTCAGAAGCACGGCGGCATTGCCGTCGAACTTGACCAGGGAGCCATCGCCGCGGCGGATGCCCTTGGCGGTGCGGACGACCACAGCGCTGTACACCTCGCCTTTTTTGACGCGGCCGCGCGGAGCAGCTTCCTTGATGCTCACCTTGATGATGTCGCCCACGCTGGCGTAGCGACGCTTGGAGCCACCGAGCACCTTGATGCAAAGCACGGATTTCGCACCCGTGTTGTCGGCGACTTCGAGCCGGGATTCAGTCTGGATCATTTCAAATAGTTCCCAACTTGTACCCAGTGGCGCGCAGTTGCATGACACTGGATCAGTCTTGGGCCTGTCGGCGCCCGGTCACCACAGTGGCTACCCGAGCTTCGATTAGGCAGAAATCAGGTCTTGGCTCCCGGACGCAGCCCCAAAAGGACATCGCCCCAAAAGCGGACAACCCAACGCTCGCCAAAAAATAGGCGAGCCCGCGATTATGCCTGAAAACTGGAAGGCGTCAAGCGCCCGTCGCGGCCAGCCCCGAAAGGGCCGGCGCGTAGGCGGCCGCCAGGGCCCGGAAATCGGCCTCCCGGGGGTCGGCGCCCGTCTCCTGGCGCAGGAGGGCGGCCACCTCCCCGGCCAGGCTCAAGGCCAGACGGGCGTCCAGAAACAGCAGGCGGGAGCGCCGGGCCAGGACGTCCTCGACCGTGCGGGCGTACTCCTCGCGCGCGGCAAAGCGCACCATGGCCTCGGTCAGGCCACCGGCCAGAACCCGGTCCGCGCCAGGCAGGGCCTGGACCGCCGCGGCCTCGGCGCCATACAGGTGCAGCCCCGGGGGCTGGCTGAGGCCCTCCTCCGCGGACGTCCCGGCTTTTGCGCCGACCAGCAGTAAGTTAGCGGTCACACCTTTCGAATGACTTGCCTGCCCTGAGTCCAACAAGCCGTGGTCCACGCAGGTAGCCAGGACATCTTCGGCCATGGCGCGGTAGGTCGTCCACTTACCACCGGTCACGGAGACCAGGCCCGAGGGGCTGACCTGCACCGTGTGCTCACGGCTGATGGCGCGGGTGGCGGCCTCTTCGTCCGGCCGGACCAGCGGACGCAGGCCCACCCATTGGCTGCGTACGTCCTGGCGGGTGGGGGGGCGCACCAGGTAACGCCCGACCTCAGAGAGGATGAACTCCACTTCTTGGTCCCGGGCCTGGGGCTCGCGGGGCATGTCCTGCCGGGGGGTGTCGGTGGTGCCCAGGATCACCTTCCCCAGCCAGGGCACGGCAAAGAGAACTCGGCCGTCGGCGGTACGGGGCACCAAGAGGGCCTGCCCGCCCGGCAGGAAGTCGGCGTCGACCACCAGGTGGACGCCCTGACTCGGGGTCACCAGGGGACGGGCCGGTCGGCCCGTGGCCTGGCCGTCGCGCTGGCGCAGGTCGTCGACCCAGACGCCCGTGGCATTGACGACACAGGCGGCCTGGACCTCGAATTCACGGCCGGTTTCGCGGTCGTGTGCGCGCAGACCGGTGACGCGACCGCCTTCGTGAACCAGGTTCACGACCTCGCAGTGATTGACGACGAGCGCACCTTCGCGCGCCGCGGTGCGGGCCAGGGCGATGGCCAGGCGGGCGTCGTCGAACTGGCCGTCCCAATAGCGGACACCGCCCTTGAGACCCTGGGCGCGAAGGGAGGGCAGCGCTGACAGCACCGCGCCCCGGCCGAGGAATTCGGTGTTCCCCAAGCCCGCGGCGCCGGCCAGCGCGTCATAGGCCTTGAGGCCCGCGCCATAAAAGGGCAGCTCCCACCAGCGGTAGGCCGGCATCACGAAAGCCAGCGGCCGGGCCAGATGCGGCGCATTGCGAAGCAAGGTGGCCCGTTCGTGCAGGGCCTCGCGCACGAGCGGCAGGTTGCCCTGCGCCAGGTAACGCACGCCGCCGTGCACCAGCTTGGTCGCGCGCGAGGAAGTGCCGCCTGCGAAATCATGCGACTCGAGAAGCACCACCGTGAGTCCGCGCGCGGCGGCATCGAGCGCAACGCCCAAACCGGTGGCACCACCGCCGATCACGGCGAGGTCGTGGCGCCGGGGCTGTGCCAGTCGCTCCAGTAACGCCGTTCGTTGCATCCGGTCATTGTGACCCAGCGGCGATAGACTCGTGCGATGACCGACAGCGCCCGCCCCTCCCCGCAAGATCCCCTGGCCTTCATCGGCGGGGGCAACATGGCCAGCGCCATCATCGGCGGCCTGATTCGGCAGGGGCTTCCTGCCACCGCCATCGAAGTGGTGGAGCCTTTTGAGGAAGCCCGGGCACGCCTGCAGCAAGCGTTTGGCGTTCAGGCGCTGGCCGCGCCCGGACCGCAGCTGCAGCGCGCGTCGCTGGTGGTGTGGGCAGTCAAGCCCCAAATGTTCAAGGAGGCCGCCTCGCAGGTGCGCCCGCACCTGACGCAGCCGCTGCACCTGAGCGTGGCGGCGGGCATCCGCTCGGACAGCATCGCCACCTGGCTCGCCAGTGAGCGCGTGGTGCGCTCCATGCCGAACACGCCGGCGCTGGTGGGCCAGGGCATGACGGCCCTGTTTGCTCGGGCCGGCGCAGATGCAACCGACCGCGCGCGCATCGAGCAGGTGATCGCGACGACGGGCGAGTTCCTGTGGGTCGACGAGGAGAAGCACCTGGATGCGGTGACCGCGCTGTCCGGGTCCGGTCCGGCCTACGTATTCCTGTTCCTGGAGGCCATGATCGAAGCGGGTGCGCAGATGGGCCTTGCGCGCGAGCAGGCCAAGCGTCTGGCGATCGCCACCTTCGCGGGCGCGTCGCAGCTGGCGCGCGACTCCGAGGAGCCCCCCGCGGTGCTGCGCGAGCGCGTGACCTCCAAGGGCGGCACCACCTACGCGGCGTTGACGGCCCTGCAGCAGGACCAGGTGCCGGCAGCCTTCATCAAGGCCATGCATGCCGCCTGCCGACGTGCTGGCGAGCTGGGCGACGAGTTCGGCAAGGCGTGAGGCACACGCGGGAACACGCGATCAGCGCAGCGCATAGCCGGCCATCACGCCGGCAAAGACGGTGAACCCCAGCCAGTGGTTCAGGCGGAAGGCGCGAAAGCACCCCTCTCGGGTGCGGCCTCGGATCAGGGCGTAGTGCCATAGCGCTTGCGCCCCCGCCACGGCCAATGCAAGGGCGTAGGGCCCATGCGCCACGTTCGGCCACAGCAGCCCGGCCCACGACACGAGGAACACCACGTAGCACGCCATGACCACCGGCACATCGGCACGGCCTAGCGTGATGGCGGAGGTCTTCATGCCGATACGAAGGTCGTCGTCGCGATCGACCATGGCGTATTCGGTGTCATAGGCCAACACCCAAAACAGGTTGCCCGCCAGCAGCGCCCAAGCCAGTAAGGGCACCTCGCCGCGCACCGCCGCAAAGGCCATGGGAATGCCGAAGCTGAAGGCGACGCCCAAGACCGCCTGCGGCATGGCCACCACGCGCTTGGCATAGGGATAGAGCACCGCGATGGCCAGCGCAGCGAAGGACCAGGCGATGGTGGCGATATTCGTCGTGAGCACCAGGCCGAACGCCGCCAGGGCCAGCACCGCACCCACCGCGAGCGCCTCGCGTGAGGAGACGCGGCCCGAGGTGACCGGGCGCTGCGCGGTGCGCTTGACGTGGCGGTCGAAGTCGCGGTCGGCCACGTCGTTGATGCAGCAGCCCGCGCTTCGCATCAGGATGGTGCCCAGGACGAACACCGCCAGCAGGTGCCAGCCAGGAAAGCCGCCGGCCGCCACCCACAGACCACTGAGCGAAGGCCATAGGCACAAAAGCCAGCCCGCCGGGCGGTCCCATCGAATCAGATCCAAGTAGAGGCG
The DNA here is from genome assembly GCA_041159245.1 of Pseudomonadota bacterium. Lineage (GTDB taxonomy): Bacteria > Pseudomonadota > Gammaproteobacteria > Burkholderiales > Burkholderiaceae_C > Ramlibacter. The sequence goes on along the minus strand of JBEAZV010000021.1, from coordinate 83,296 downwards.
AAGTCGCTCCCGGGCAGGGAGCGGCGCCGGGGGCATGGGAGCGTCGGACGGGACCTCGGTGGGCATGGCTCGTGGTTCAGTCTTCTAGCAACGAGCGCAGCATCCAGGCGGTCTGCTCGTGGTCGGTCATGCGCTGCGTGAGCAGGTCGGCGGTGGGCTCGTCACTGCATTGGTCGGCCAGGGGAAACAACTCGCGCGCGGTGCGGGCCACCGCCTCGTGGCCAGCCACGAGGATGCGCACCATCTCCATGGCCGACGGCGGCTGCCGGGGCGCATCGGTGAGCGAGGTGAGCTCGCCAAAACGGGCATAGCCGCCTGGCGCGTCGTATCCGAGTGAGCGGATGCGCTCGGCGATCGGGTCGATCGCATTCCACAAGTCGGTGTACTGCGTCATGAACATGGAATGCAGCGACGTGAAATACGGGCCCTTCACATTCCAGTGAAAGTTGTGGGTGGTGAGGTAGAGGGTGAAAGTGTCCGCCAGCAGACGGGACAGGCCTTGCGCGATCGCAGCGCGGTCGTCTTCGCTGATGCCGATCTGGAGGGCGGGGACGGTAGCAGTGGCCATGAAAGCTCCTTGCATGAGGCAGGATAAGGGCCAGAAACTTTACGTGGCATGCCGCCCGCGGGGCAAGCACATCATCACGATCCGCGTCATTGCCTGACACGCATCAGGAAAGACGTTTGACACCGGGCAGCTCGCAGGCATAGATGGCGTTACGTAGCGCGGCGATGGCCTCGTAGCGGGTGAAGCTTCGCCGCCAGGCCAGTACCACGCGCCGGTACGGCACGTCGCCATCGGCGAAGGGGATGTACTTCACGTAGGCGCGCGCGTCCTTGCGGCGCTTGGCGCTGGAGGCGTCCATCGCCTCTTCGCTGACGGACAGGCGCGGCACCAGGGTGACGCCCATTCCGGCGGCCACCATGTGCTTGATGGTCTCGAGCGACGAGCCTTCGAAGCTCTTGCGAATGCCCTCGGCGTCGCTGGAGAAGCGCGCGAACTCGGGGCAGACCTCGAGCACGTGGTCTCGAAAGCAGTGGCCGGCGCCAAGTAGCAGCATGGTTTCGCTTTTGAGCTCCTGCGAGCTGATGGTGGCCTTGGCCGCCAGGGGATGTCCGCTGGGCACGGCGGCCATGAAAGGTTCGTCGTACAGCGGGGCCAAGGCCAGGCCGGTGTCGGGAAAGGGCTCGGCCAGGATGGCGCAATCGATCTCGCCGGTACGCAGCATTTCCAACAGGCGCACGGTGAAGTTTTCCTGCAGCATCAGCGGCATCTGCGGCGTGCGCTCGATGGCCTCGCGAACCAGATCAGGCAAGAGGTACGGGCCGATGGTGTAGATCACGCCTAGCTTCAGGGGCCCGGACAGCGGGTCTTTGCCCCGCTTGGCGATTTCCTTGATGGCGGCGGCCTGCTCCAGCACGCTCTGGGCCTGTCGCACGATCTCTTCACCCAGGGGCGTGATGGTGACTTCGTTGGCGCTGCGCTCGAAGAGTTTGACCTCGAGTTCGTCCTCGAGCTTCTTGATGGCGACCGACAACGTGGGCTGCGACACGAAGCAGGCCTCCGCCGCCTTCCCGAAATGCCGCTCGCGCGCGACGGCGACGATGTATTTGAGTTCGGTGAGGGTCATGTGCGCAGCGGTGGGGCTTCAGGCCTTGAGGTAATCGGATTTTCCACCGAGCCAGCGGGCAACGTGGCGTTCGGCCAGCTCGGGGTGGCGATCGAGTATCGCCGGGGCCAGGGTCCGGATCTTTTCCAGCAGGGGGCGGTCGGCCTCCAGGTCGGCAAAGCGCAGAAGCGGCGCGCCCGACTGGCGGGCTCCCAGGAATTCGCCCGGACCACGGATCTCCAGGTCACGGCGGGCGATCTCGAAACCGTCGTTGGTCTCGGCCATGGCCTTCAGGCGCTCGCGGGCGGTGTCACCCAGGCGCCCGTTCTCGCCAGCGCCATAGAGCAGCACACAAGCCGAGGCAGCGGCGCCGCGCCCCACCCGCCCGCGCAGCTGGTGCAGCTGCGACAGACCAAAGCGCTCGGCATGCTCGATCACCATGAGCGAGGCATTGGGCACGTCCACGCCCACCTCGATCACGGTAGTGGCAACCAGCACGCCCATCTCGCCCGATTCGAAGAGGGACATCACCGCCTTCTTCTCGGCGATGGGCATGCGCGAATGCAAGAGACCCACCAGGATGCCGGGCAGCGCCTCACTCAGGGCCTGGTGGGTGGCGGTGGCGTTGGTGAGGTCCAGCGCCTCGCTCTCCTCGATCAGCGGGCAGACCCAGTAGGCCTGGCGCCCTGCCTCCACCTGTACGCGAATCCGTTCGACCACCTGCTCGCGGCGCGTGTCAGCGATGACCTTGGTGACCACGGGCGTGCGGCCCGGGGGAAGCTCGTCGATGGTGGAGACATCGAGGTCGGCGTAGTAGCTCATGGCGAGCGTGCGCGGGATGGGGGTGGCCGACATCATCAGCAAGTGGGGCTCGACGCCCGCGTCCTGCATCTTCTCGCGCAGGGCCAGGCGCTGCGCCACGCCGAAACGGTGCTGTTCGTCGATGATGGCCAGCGCGAGCCGCTTAAATTGCACCTGCTCCTGGATCACCGCGTGCGTGCCCACCACCAGGGCGGCCTCGCCGCTGGCGATGAGGGCGAGCATCTGCGTGCGCTCCTTTTTCTTTTGGCTGCCCGTGAGCCACGCCACGCGCAGACCGCGCGGCGCGAGCAGGGGCTCGAGCCAGCCGATCAACTTGCGGAAATGCTGCTCGGCGAGGATCTCGGTGGGGGCCATGAGGGCGCACTGCGCGCCCGCGTCGATAGCCACGGCAGCCGCCAAGGCCGCGACGACGGTCTTGCCGGAGCCCACATCGCCTTGCAGCAGGCGGTGCATGGGGACGGGGCGGGCGAGGTCGCGGGCGATCTCCTCGGATACGCGGTGCTGGGCGCGGGTAAGACCAAAGGGCAGTGCCCCCAGCAATTGTTCGTGCAGTCCGCCTGCCGCGCCCGCCAGGGCCGGCGCGCGCAGCACGTCGCGTGCGCGCTTGCTTTGCAGCTGCGAGAGTTGCTGCGCCAACAGCTCCTCGGCCTTCAGCCGTTGCCAGGCGGGATGACTGCGGTCCTCGAAGGTGGCCAAGGGCGTGCGCGGGCCGGGGTGGTGCAGGAATTCCAGCGCTTGGCGCAGACCCCAGGTCGCATCCAGTCCGAGGCGAGCCGTAAGCCCCGGCGGGAAGGTATCGGACAGGTCGGCCCTCGACAGGCCCGAGAGCACCGCCTTGCGCAGATAGGCCTGAGGCAGTGTGGCCACGGTGGGATAGACCGGCGTGAGCGCCTCGGGCAGCGGGCCCTGGGCCGGACGGCACACCGGGTGGACCATCTGCCAGCCAAAGAGGCCGCCGCGCAACTCGCCCCGGGCGCGAATGCCGGTGCCCACGGCCAGGGCCTTCTGCTGCGCGGGATAGAAACTGAAGAAACGCAGCTGGCAGGTGTCGCTGCCGTCGTCGAGCGTGACCACCAGCTGGCGGCGCGGCCGGTAGGCGATCTCATTGGCGGTGACGGTGCCCTCGACCTGGACGGTGTCGCCCTCGCGCGCATCGCGCAGGCGGGTCAGGCGAGTCTCGTCCTCATAGCGCAGGGGCAGGTGCAGGGCCAGGTCGATGTCGCGCGCCAGACCCAGCTTGCGCAGGGCCTTCTGGGGGGCGGACAGGGGCTTGCTGCCTTGCATGGGACAATTCTGCCCTGTCCTCCACCCCTTACTTGGCACGGGCCCAGTCCAGCCCTCAAGCATGCGCACCTACACCGTCGGCGATTTCGATTTCGCCCTGCCCCCCGAGCTGATCGCCCAGCACCCCGCCGCCGAACGCAGCGCCTCGCGTCTGCTCGATGGCCGTGGCGGCGAACCCGTCGATCGCATCTTTCGTGAATTACCCAGCCTGCTGCGCGCGGGCGACCTGCTGGTATTCAACGACACGCAGGTGATCAAGGCGCGCCTCTTTGGCGAAAAGCCCACGGGCGGCAAGCTCGAACTGCTGGTGGAGCGCGTGCTGACCGACCACGAGGTGGTGGCCCACATGAAAGTGAGCAAGAAGCCGCCGGTGGGCACGGTGCTGCGCATGGACGGTGGCTTCGAGGCCACGTTGATGGGGCGCTGGCCGCAGGAGGACGGCCCCCTGTTCCGACTGCGCTTTTCCGGCGAGCCGCACGCCTTGATGTCCGCTCACGGCCATGTGCCCTTGCCGCCTTACATCGAACATGCAGACACCGCGGACGACGAACGCCGCTACCAGACGGTGTTTGCCAAACATCCTGGCGCGGTGGCTGCGCCCACGGCGGCCCTGCACTTTGACGAGGCTGTGCTGGCGGATTTACAGACACGCGGCATCGAGCGCGCCAGCGTGACCCTGCATGTGGGCGCCGGCACCTTCCAGCCGGTGAAGACCGAGAACATCGCCGAGCACCAGATGCACAGCGAGTGGTATGACGTGCCCGTGGCGACGCAGGAGGCCCTCGCCGCGGCGCGAGCGCGCGGCGGGCGCGTCGTGGCAGTGGGGACGACCACGGTGCGCACACTCGAATCCTGGGCCGCCAGCGGGCAGTCCACGGGCGATACGAACATCTTCATCACGCCGGGCTTTGGCTTTCGGATGGTGGACTTGATGGTCACCAACTTTCACCTGCCCCGCTCCACGCTGATGATGCTGGTGAGTGCGTTTGCGGGGTATGAGCAGGTGATGACCCTTTACCGCCACGCGATCGAAGAACGCTATCGCTTCTTCAGCTACGGCGACGCGATGCTGCTAGCGCGCCAGGAGACCCGCTGACCATGCTCGAATTCCAAGTCCTCAAGACCGAAGGCCACGCGCGCCGCGGCACGCTGACCCTGAACCACGGCGTGGTGCAGACCCCGATCTTCATGCCGGTGGGCACCTATGGCACGGTCAAGGGCGTGACGCCGCGCTCGTTGGAGGACATGGGCGCGCAGATCATCCTGGGTAACACCTTCCACCTGTGGATGCGCCCTGGCCTGGACGTGATGCTGCAGTTCGGCGGCCTGCACCGTTTCGAGCAGTGGAAGAAGCCGATCCTCACCGACTCCGGCGGCTTTCAGGTCTGGAGCCTGGGCGAGATGCGCAAGATCAGCGAAGAGGGCGTGAAGTTCGCATCGCCGGTGAATGGCGACAAGCTCTTTCTCACGCCCGAGATCTCGATGCAGATCCAGACCACCCTGAACAGCGACATCGTGATGCAGTTTGACGAGTGCACGCCCTATGAGGTGAAGGGCCAGCTCACGACGCATGAACAGGCGCGCCACTCGATGGAATTGAGCCGGCGGTGGGCGCTGCGTTGCCAGGCTGAACTCGCGCGCCTGGAGAACCCCAATGCGCTCTTTGGCATCGTGCAAGGCGGTATGTTCGAGGACCTGCGCCAGGAGTCGCTGGACGCCCTGGTGGACATGAACTTCCCAGGCTATGCGGTGGGCGGCGTGTCCGTGGGAGAACCCAAGGAGGACATGCTGCGGATCATGGCCCACACGCCGCACCGCCTGCCGGCAAACAAGCCACGCTACCTCATGGGCGTGGGCACGCCTGAGGACCTGGTGGATGGCGTGACACACGGCGTCGACATGTTCGATTGCGTGATGCCCACGCGCAATGCGCGCAACGGCCACCTGTTCACCCGCTTTGGCGACTTGAAACTGCGCAACGCCCGCCACCGCAGCGACGAGCGGCCGATTGACGAGACCTGCAGCTGCTACACCTGCCGGGGGACGACGGCAGCCGACGGCACGGTGACGGGTGGCTTCTCGCGCGCGTACCTGCACCATCTGGAGCGCTGCGGCGAGATGCTCGCGCCCATGCTGGCGAGCATCCACAACCTGCACTATTACCTGAACCTGATGCGCGAGGTGCGCGAGGCGCTGGAGGCCGGCGCGTTCGCGGCCTTTGTACGCAAGTTCCGCGAGGACCGGGCGCGGGGAATCTAGGACGCGCCTTCGGGCAACCCCATCGGGAAGGGCCAGTCTGACCCGAACAGCACATGCTCGGGGCCGAAGACATCCTGCGCCAGGCGCAAGGCCGACGGATGGTGCGCGATGCAGTCGGCATACATCCGGCGCGCTGCCTGCAGCGGGCGTTCTACCGAGAGGTCCACGCCCGGTCGGCGGGTTTCAAAGCCACGCTCCAGGCGTCCCACCAAGCCAGTGAAAGCGCCGCCCGCATGCGCCAGACACAGCCGCATGCGCGGATAACGCTGCGGCACGCCCGCCATCACCAAGTGCGCAGCGGCGATGCCGGTCTCTAGCGGGTTGCCCACCAGGTTCTCCAGGTAGAACGAGGCCAGCCGTCCGTCACCGCAGGCACCAGGATGCAGGAAGACGAAACCAGACTGTTCGTCCAGCGCCTGCCAAAGAGGGTCGAAGGCGGGGTCGGAAAAAACAATGTGCGGCGCGCCGCCCGCGGCCAGGGCGACGCCGGCAGCCCCTGTCTGCGCGTAGTGCCGCTGCAGCTGCAGGGCCAGCGCAGGATGCTCCATCGGCAGGTGCAGCAGCGCCTGCAGGCGATCCGCATGCCGAGCCACGATCTCCAGCAGGCCGTCATTGAGATAGCGCGCCCAGTCATGCGCCGCGGTGGCATCCAGCTGCTGCCGGTACAAGGGCGGCGGTACCGAGACCAGCGCGCGCTCGACCTGGCGCTCGTCCATCCAGGCGATCAAGCGCTCGGGAAAGTACAGGTCGGCGATGCCCAAGGCATGACCGTCCAGCGTGAGCCGCGGCGGCTGCGCCTGCCACTGCACCCCAGGCAGCGCCGCCAGGCGCTCGGGCTGCACCGGCGCCAGGTGGGCATGTACATCGAGCGCGATGCGGGCCATGAATCCGCGGCCTTTAGCGGGGTTCGACGTTGGCGTTCATCTCACCGCCCCAGAACTCGGGCGACCACTTGGGGCCCCAGATGTAGGGAGGGTTGTTCCAGTCGCGCGTTTCCCAGGCCTCGCTGATCTTGTCCATGTCGCTGTAGTACTCGACCCAGGTGCCCCAGGGATCGCGCACGTACAGGAACAGATTGGATGCCAGGGCGTGGCGGCCCACGCCGAACTGGTCCCCGTAACCGGCCTCGCGCATATGCCAGCCGCCGAAGCCGATCTGGTCGATGGAGTCGACGTAGAAGCTCGAATGCTGGAATCCGCGATGGGTGCTGTTGATCAATCCGAAGCAGTGGTGGTCACGCACGCCCTGGCCACCAGACATGAAGGTGACCTTGCCCACCGCGCGGTCGCTGGTGCGCAGGCCCAGCGCCTGCGACAGCCAGGCCTCGGCCTTGGCGAAGTCGGGCGTGAACAAAAGCATGTGGCCCAGCTTTTTCGGTTGGGGCTGTCGGGGCAGCTCGTTCCAGAGATGGCGGTCGATGCGTCCGAACTGCGGGTCGGCGGGCGCGGTCTTGACCTCGTCGGCGGGGGTGCGCGGCGTGAGGTTGAACCAGGTGCCCCAAGGGTCCTGGAACCACAGACCCGGGCGTAGCGCGGCGAAGGGCGGCGTGCTGGCAGGGCATCCCATGGACTTCAGACGCTCGTCGAACTGCGGAAGATCGGCTGCCTCGACGAAAAAGGAGAGGTGGTGCAGGCGCTTGGGCGCACCAGGCGCGCCCGGCACGACCAGCACACTGGGCGTGGCCACACCGGCGCAGCCCAGAGCCAGTGCCTGACCGTGCGCCTTGGGGGCAAGACCGAAGGCGCTGTAGAAGGCGCGCGCGACTTCGACGTCGGGCACCTCGAAGCCGTAGCCGGCCAGTGAATGCACGCGGGCCATGCTCACTCCTCGATCACCGCGATGGCGCTGATCTCGATCAGGTAGTCGGCCTTCACCATCTTGGCCACTTCGACCATCGTGGAGGCCGGCGCGGGGGCGGGAAAGTATTCGCGGCGCACCTTGTGGATGATGTCGAAGTGCTCGATGTTGCGCACGTAGACATCGACGCGGCAAATGTCGGTGAGCTTGCCGCCGGCGTCCGTCATCGCCGCCTTCAGGTTCTCGCAGACCTGGCGAGTCTGGGCTTCCACGTCGCCAATACCCGCGATGGTGCCATCGGGCTTGCGGGCGGTCATGCCGGAGATGAACACCATGCGGCCTTTGGGCACGATGCTGATGGCGCCCGAAAAATGGCCGTTGGGGGTGGCCAGGGTGGCGGGGGAATGCTGCTTCTTGGTGCTCATGGTGTGTTTCAGTCCCAGGTTGAAAAAAGGGAAGGATCAGGCCGCAAGGCGGGATACACCCAACTGGCCGGCCAAGGTGTCGAACTGCGCAAGGAGTTCGCCCGAGAGCGTGAGGCCCGCGGCGTTGTGCGCGCGGCGTTCGCGTTCGAGGTCGCCCGGGGCGTAGACGGTGGTCACGCCCGGGGCGCGTTGGCTGCCCCGGATGCGGTCGGCGAATTCGACCGCGCGCGGGGCCAGTGCGGGGCCAGCGTCGATGGCCATGAACCAGTGCGCACAGTCGTAGGGGCGGTCGGCCGGTCCGTACAAGGGCTGTACCTGCGCGCCGATGCCGCCACCGGAGAGGCCGCCGCACAGGAGGTCGGCCATCACCGCCAGCCCAAAGCCCTTGGGGCCGGCTGCCGGCAGCAGCATGCCGGCGATGGCCTCGCTGGCCGACGTGGTGGGGCGGCCCTGGGCATCGGTGGCCCAGCCCTCGGGGATCGCTTGGCCCTGGCGCTCGGCGTTGCGGATCTTGCCCATGGCCGAATTGCTGGTGGCCATGTCCACCACCACCGGGCGGCCGGCTTGCGCCGGGAAGGCGAAGGACAGTGGGTTGTTGCCCACCACGCGCTCAGCGCCACCTGGCGCGGGCATCAGCGGTCGGGTGTTGCTCATGGCTGCGCCCACAAGGCCCGCGGCAGCGATGCGACTGCTCCAGTAGGCGCCGGTACCAAAGTGAAAGGCGCGGCGCACCGCCACCACCGCAGTACCGTGCTGGCGCGCGCGCTCGATGGCGAGATCCACGGCGCGCGCAGACGACACCTGGCCCAGTCCGTGATCAGCGTCCAGCACGACGAGGGCGGGTCGGTCCTCGGCAACGGTGATCGACGGCGTCGGGTTCACGCTGCCGGCGCGCAGACGCTCGGCATACATCGGCAGCAGCATGCAGCCGTGCGAGGCCACGCCTTGCAGGTCGGCCTCGACCAGCGATTCGGCCGTGAGGCGCGCGTCGGCGGCAGGCACGCGGCAAGCCTTCAGGACGTCGGTCGTCCAGTCGATGAGACGCGCGGGGGAGATGGCGGTGGGTGTGCTCATGGCGTGGAATTCAGGACGCGGGAATCAGTCGACGCTCAACGACGTTCCCCGAAATCGAGGACGCACCCTCTGACAGGAGGTGCATCAACGTGGGCACGACCGCCTCGGGCGGCGACACGCCCAAGGAACGCTCGTAGCCCGCGAGTTCTTCGGGCGTGGCCGATTGCAGGAACACCGGCGTGGCCACCAGGCCCGGCGAGACGGCGTTGATACGAACACCGTAGGGGCGCAACTCGTGGGCCGCGGACTTGACCAGGCCGACGATGCCGGCCTTGGTGGCGGCATAGGCGGCCGCGCCGGGCCAGCCATTGGTGGCCAGACCCGAGGTGAAGGCCACGATGGAGCCCTTGCGCTGGTCCTTCATCACCGGCATGAGCGCGCGCACCAGGTAGAACACGCCCGAGAGGTTCACATCGAGATGATGCTGCCAGGTCGCGTCAGGCGTCTCTTCGATCGGCGAGCGTTTCTGGATCGCCGAGGTGAGTACCGCGGCGTCGATGCGGCCATCGGCCTGCACGATGCGCGCCACCAGCCGTGCGCAGGCCTGCGAGTCGGCGATGTCCAGCGTCTCGGTGTGCAGCGCGGCGCCCGCAGGCAGCGAGGCCAGGCCCGCAGTGTCGATATCGGCCGCCCAGACGCGGGCGCCGGCGGCGACACAGGCCAGGGCCGTCTCGCGGCCGATGCCCGAGGCCGCGCCGACGATCAGCACGGTGCAGCCCTGGAAGTCGTAGTGAACGTGCATGGTCATGGGGCCGACGGCGGCTGTCGGCCGGTGATGGCGGTGTAGAGGGCGACGGCGTCGGCGCCTTCCATCGGCACGATGGCGGCCACGTGTTCGTCGGGGCGCACCAGCACCAGCGTGTTGGGGGGCACGCCCAGGCGCTTCATGAAGGCGTCACCCGGATCCAGCACCGCGCGATCGCGCAGGCCGCTGTCGTGCGGCGCGTCCCAGCGCGAGACCACGCGGTGCACCAGAGCCGGGGAGTCGTGCGGCGGCAGTGTGGGGCGACGGCGCGCGTCGGCAAAGTACAAAGCAACGAAGCGGTCCTGGCACAGGTCGTGCGCGCGGCACGGACGCCCGTCGCTGCCATGCAGCGGGTGGTCCGGCAGGCGGTCGCCGACTTCCACCGCCGGGCGCGTGCTGCGCTTGAAAAGGGAGCCACGGCCCTTGCCTTCCCGATCGAGCCGAACTCCGAGCAGGCCACGCGTGTAGGCGTTGGCCCAGTTGTTCTCGCTCATCGCGATCGCGCTTTCGGCGCGGCGCGACATGTACAGACGCGCGGCCTCGGCCACCTGGCCCGAGCCGTTGATCGCCATCGGGCGTTGCTCGCGCTCGTAACCCTCGATCAGGCTGTCGTCGGCCCAGCCTCGCAGCACCCAGTTCAGGCGCCAGGGCAGGTTGGAGACATCCAGCGCGCCGGTGGTGATGCCCAGACCCCACATCGGCGTGATCAGGTGCGCTGCGTCTCCCATGAGGAGCACGCGCCCGCTGCGCCAGCGACTGGCCACGCGGTGGTGGACGCTGTAGACCACCTTGTTGATCACTTCCACCTTGTCGACATGGCCGATGAAGGAGAGGGACTTCTCCAGCAGCTCCTGGTCGCTGGGCGCGTCCTGCCCCGGCTTGAGCGGATAGAGAAAGCGCCAGCACTGGGGGTGGCGCACCAGGATCATCCACTGCTCGGGGTCAGAGAAGTAGGCGAGGTAGGGATAGTCGCGCGGGTTGCCGATGTCCAGGTCGATCTTGAGATCGACCAGGGCGTATTTCTCGTCGAGCGAATAGCCCTCAGCCTCGATGCCCAACGCGCTGCGCACGCTGCTGCGGCCGCCATCGCAGGCCAGCATCCAACAGCACTCGGCGGTCTTGGGGCCCTCGGGTGTTTCCAGTTGCAGGGCGACGTGGTCGCCATGGTCCTTGAAGCCCACCAGCTTGTGACCCAGGTTCAGAGTCGCCTGGCGCCGCTCGCCCAGCGCCTGCGCCAGCACGGGCTCCAGGTCATGCTGGGGCAGGTTGATCACAAAGGGAAAGCGCGTCTCGTCGCCCAGCGCGTGCAGCTGCACCGGGAACTGCGACTTCTGCGTGCGTCGGTCCACCTCGCCGATCTCGTCGATGCGCAGTGATGCCGCCAGCACCTTGTCGATCGCGCCATAGCGCCGGAGCACCTCCAGCGTGCGCGTGAGAATGGTGCCCGCCTTGATGTCCAGCGAAAGACGGCCGTCTTCCTCGAAGACCTGCACCGGGATGCCGTAATGCGACAGGCCCAGGGCCGTCATCAGCCCGATCGGCCCGGAGCCGATGATGGCGACCGGCCGGCCACCCGCGCCGGGCAAGGGATGGAATGCGGAGTTCAACGTGCGAGACCCTGCAATGGGAAAGCGGCGAAGGCGAGCGGCACCTCAGGTGGCGTCGCGCGGGTCGGTGTACCAGTCCGGCACCTGCGGGTAGTGGGGGCCGTCATAGATCTCGAGGACCACGGTCTCCTCGTGGGCCAGCGTAGGGCCGTGAACCTTGCCCTTGGGGTTGCAGTAGAACGATCCCGCCTGCAGGGTGACGCCAGTGGAGGTGTACTCGTACTTGCCGCTGAGGCAGTACATGAACTGGTTGGAGGCGTGGCTATGGGGCTTGGGAATGCTGGCGCCCTTGGCGAACTTGATCAGGGCAATCGTGGCGCCGGAGGATTCGTCGCGCCACAGCATCTTCTCGGCGACGCCTTTGAGCGATTTCTCCCGCCACGGCACGGTGCCGGTGGCAATCAGGATCTCGGCAAGCTCCGGCGCGCCATCGGGCAGCGTGAGGGAGGGGGCAGTGGACATGGTGTGTCTCCTCTAGGTAGGGAACGAATAGGGGTGCGGGGAACGAGGTGCTGAGGGTACGAAGCCGGACATCAGTGAGACGGCGGGGCCGGGGGCAGCCAGGCGGACAGCGCCCGCTCCAGCAGTACCACCAGGAAGTACACCAGCATGCCCAGTACGGACAACACCAGGAGCGCAGCAAAGGCCAGCGCGGTGTTGATCTGGGAGGTGGCGCTTAGCAGCAGAAAGCCCAAGCCTTCGCCGGCGCCGACGAATTCGCCAATCACGACGCCGATCAACGCCAGCGTGACGGCCACCTTGGCGCCAGTGATGACAAAGGGCAGGGCCGCCGGGAAGCGGACCATGCGAAACACCTGCCAGCGTGAGGCGCGCAGGCTGCGGGCCAGCTCCAGCAACTCCTTGGGCGTGGATTGCAGGCCCGCCGCGGTGTCGACCACGATCGGGAAGAAGGCCACCAGCCAGGCCAGGGCCAGCTTGGAAGACAGCCCCGTCCCGAGCCACACCAGCAGAATGGGTGCCAAGGCCACCTTGGGCACCGACTGAAGTCCGACCAGGAGCGGGTAGAAGGTCAGGTTGACCCAGCGGAAAGTGCTGACCGCCACCGCCAGGGGGATGCCCACGAGCAATGCCAGGGCGAATCCGTACAGCGTGGCCTTGAGCGTCACCCACCCTTCGGTGACCAGGGCATGCCAGTGCTTGACGAGCGCCTGTACGACCTGCACCGGCGTCGGCAGCACGGATTGGGGGATCGCCCAAGCCACACACAGGGCCTGCCAAAGCGCGAGCAGACCCAGCACGCCGACCACCGGCCAGGCAAAGCGCGTCCAGTCAAGGCGGTTCATGCGCCGGCTCCCGAGGCCAGCGGGCTCGCCTGCGCCGTCCCGTGGATCACGCCCAGCGCCTCGCCGGCGGCGCGCTCGGCGATCTGAAAGGCCGGCTCAAAGCGCATGCTGCGCACACGCTGGCGACCCAGCGCGGGCTGGATCTGCGACACCACACGCGCAGGGCGGCGGCTGAAAACCACCACCTTGTCGGCGAGGTAGACCGCCTCCGAGATCGAGTGCGTGACAAAGAGCACCGCGGCCCCAGTCTCGCTGCGCACGTCCAGCAGCAAGTCGTTCATGTCCAGGCGGGTGAGTTCGTCCAGCGCGCCGAAGGGTTCATCCATCAGCAGCAGCTTGGGTTCGTGGATCAGGGCGCGACACAAGGAGACGCGCTGCTGCATGCCACCGGACAACTGGTGCGGCCGGGCCTGCTCGAAGTCTTTCAGGCCCACCAATTGCAGCAGGTGACGGGCGCGGGTCTGCGCCTGGCGGTCGTTGCGACGCAGCACGTCCATCGGAAAGAGCACGTTGTCGATCACGTTGCGCCAGGGCATCAGGCCGGGGGCCTGGAACACGAAGCCGTAGTCGCCGTAGGGGCCGGTGACATCCACCCCGCCCACGGTGATCTCCCCTGCGGTGCGGTCTATCAGACCGGCGACCATCCGCAAGAGCGTGGTCTTGCCGCAGCCGCTGGGTCCCAAAAGGGCCACCAGCTCGCCTCGGTCGAAGGTGAAGCTGGCATCGTCGAGCGCGACCAGGTCCTCCCGGGCCTTGGGCCCGAGTTCGGCGGCGGGGAACACCTTGCGCGCGCCCTTGATAACCCCAAAAGACAACTCACACCTCCTGGCCGCCGGCCGCGGCGGATTGGCCCGTCAACTTCGCCCGCGCGCCGCGGGCTACGACAACGGAGTTGACCCGTTGAATGCACATGATATATTACAAAACATGGCTCGTCTAGCGACTCCCTTCGCCAAGCGGCGCTCCAAGCCGCACGCGGCAGCCCCTGCGCGCGATCCGGGCTTACAGAAGGAGCCCCCGCTGTCACAGCAGGCCTATGAGCGGATCAAGAGCAGCATCCTCTCGTTCGAGTTGCGTCCCGGCCTGTTCATCAACGAAACCAAGCTCTGCGAGCTCACGGGCCTGGGCCGCATGCCAGTGCACCAGGCGATCCACCGGCTGCAGGCCGAGGGCCTGATCGAGGTGATTCCGCGCAAGGGTCTGGTGATACGCGCCGACTCCATGCAGGACATCCAGATGCTGATCGAGGCGCGCCTGGCGATCGAGCCGAACATCGTGGCGCTGGCCGCACAGCGGATCCACCCCGAGCAGGTAACGGAGCTGCGGCGCCTGCTCAAACAGTCGGCCGCCCTGGTGGACCAGAGTCAACGCAAGTCCTTCAGCGTGATCGACCGCGCCTTCCACAGCGTCGTCGCCCAGGCGGCGGGCAACCGGATCCTGGCCGACACCTTGCGCCCGCTGCACGAGCGCTCCGACCTGATGTGGCATCTGCGAATCATGCCGGCCGACGGTCTGAAGGTGACACAGAAGGAGCACGAGGCCGTGCTCAAGGCCATCGTCGATCGCGACCCGCAGGCCGCCTGGAAGGCCATGCACGCGCACCTGACCTCGCTACAGGCCCGGATCCTGAAGGCCTCGACCTATTAGCTTTCCCTTGTCCAACCCTCAACGAAGGAAGTCCCCATGAAGTCATTGTCACGTTGGATCACCGGCCTTCTGGCCACTGTCGCCACGGCCAGCGCCCTGGCGCAAGCGCCCGCCGCACCGGCTGCTGCCGGCGAGGAGGACATCAAGTTCGCGCTGGACTTCATTCCACTGGGCCGGCACGCCCCCTGGTACGTCGCCCTGGCCAAGGGCTACTTCAAGGAGGAGAAACTCAACGTCACCATCTTGCCCTCCAAGGGCACAGCCGACGCCATCCGCTTCGTGGATTCGGGTCTGGCCGAGATCGGCTTCATCGACATCCCCAGCCTGGTGGCCGCGGGCAGCGCCGGCGCGAACCTGCGCATCGTGGCCGGGGTCTACCAGCGCGCGCCCTACTGCGTGTTCTCACTGAACCCGGGCGCCAACGTCACCAGCCCCAAGGGCATGGTCGGTCTGGAGGTGGGCTCGAGCAGCGCCTCCTTCATGCCGCGCATCTTCAGCGCCTTCATGAAGATGAACAACCTGGACCCCGGAACGCTCAAGATCGTGAACATCGATGCCGCCGCGCGCGTACCGATGCTGGTGTCCAACAAGGTCCAGGCGATCGACCAGTTCCTCATGGGTGAACCCTCCATCCGCCGCGCCGCGCAGGGGGGTGCCGTACCGCAGTGTCTGCTGCTGGCGGACCACGGTCTGGACATCTACGCCAATAGCATCGGCGTGCGCGAGGACTTCCTGAAGAAGAAGCCGGCTGTCGTGAAAGGCTTCATCCGCGCCGCGATGCGGGGCTGGAAAGACGCCCTGGCCAACCCCGAGGAAGCCGCCCGTCTGCAGACCCAGTACCTGAAGGCGCTGGACCCGGCCATCATCGTCGAGGAGCTCAAGATCATCCGCCGCATCGCGATCACGCCGGATGTTGAGGCCCGCGGCTTCGGCACGATGAACCGCGAAAAACTGCTTCGCACCGTGAACTTCATCAACCAGAACACCACCGTGCCGGGCACGCCGCTCACCGCGGACCAGATCTTTGTCGACGGCATGCTGCCGGCGACGCCGATCAAGCCCTGAGGCTGCGCAATCCCTTGTAACGGCCGGCTCCGGGAGGGGTCGGCCGTTTGCGTTTCAGCGGATCACACCGTCGACGTAGTACCAGCGTCCGCCCTCCCGAACGAAGCGGCTGCGTTCATGCAATCGGTACGCCGCGCCACCTCCCCGCGGTCGGCTACGCGCCACGAACTCCACCTGCGCCTGGTCCGGGCCGGTCGCGCGGTGTGCGCGCACATCCAGTCCGAGCCAGCGTATACCGGGGTCAAGGTCCAGTGACGCGGGCCGCGTCGAAGGGTGCCACGTGGACAGCAGGTACTCACGATCGCCCCGCACGAAGGCGGTGTAGCGCGAACGCATCAGGGATTCGGCGTCGGGGGCGGGCTCGCGCAGCCAGCGCCCGCAACAATCCGCGAAGGCCCGCGGCGCCGCGTGCGCCCCCGTCTGACGACCGCAGGGACAGGGGTCCGCATCACGCAGATCGGTCATGCAGCGCTCACCACCATAGCGCCACCAGGAAGACGCCGATCATCATGAAGGCCAGCACCACCTTGGCCACAAGGCCGACCATCAGCCCGAGCCAGGTGGCAATGCCCACATGCACCGCACCCTGCGCGTCGCGTCGCGCCAGCCATTCGCCGATGGCCGCTCCGAGCAGCGGCAGAAACAGCACGCCCACCAGCCCGGTGAAGAGGCCGGCCACCGTGCCGATGGCGGCGCCCGTCACGGCCTGCCGGCTCGCGCCAGCGCGTTGCGCACCGAAGAGAGCCGCCACATGATCGAGCACCCAGGCCGCGATGGCCATCACCGTGACGGCGGCGATGGCGCCCCAGCCCACGCGGGTGAAGTTGTCGATCCAGGCACCCAGCACGATGCCCGCAAGCACCAAGAGAGTCCCGGGCAGCGCCGGCAGCAAGGTGCCCGCCAGGCCCAGAGCGATCAGGGCAGCACTGAGGATCCACAGGAGGACGTCGGACACCGTGGGCTCTTGCGTTGGCAGCGAAAGCGGCCTTTGAATTGCCGAGGCCGTTCTCAGACGGACTCAGTGAACACTGTCAGCACCCCGGTGTAGCCATACAGGTGGTGCCGTGCGATCTCGCCCGCGGCGAAGAAGCCGACCAGCGGCACATCCCCGAGCGCGTGCCGCACGATCTGCAACTCGGCGCTCGGCCCGCCGAAATGCGGTCCGCCCCGGCCAGTGCAGCTGACATAGACCGCGCCCGCGATGCGACGCGCGGGCGAGGGTGCGGCCAGGGCCTCGCGCGAGGCCAGGGCGGCCGCCAAGGGAAGGCTGGCGTCCTCGGGTTCAAGCTCCTCGCGGATCTCGGCGCAGATGCGGGTGAGATCCGCCCGCGCCGCCTGCGCATGGCGCTGGCAGAACGCCATCGGCATGTCGGCCTCAACGCGCTCGGCGATGGCCACGCCGCGGCGGCCCGGGTCCAGGCCGATGATGTGGCGCACGCGCACGTCGGCACCGAAACTGCCCGTGCGGCCTACGGCCTGCTGGCCTTGTGTTGTCAGGCCGACGAGCGTGGCGCGCAGGGCGTTCATGGCCTCGTGCGGCTTGTCCAGCGTGATGCCCAGTTCGGACAACAGCAGGTCCAGGGCCGGCTCGCCGTCGATGGCGAGGATCACATTGCCCTCGGCCTGCGTGATGGTGCGTTCACGGCCCAAGGGCTGACAGCCCTGCGTGACGCGCGAGATCAGGTGCACGCCCTCGCCAAAGGCCACGCCCGAGAGGCCCCCGCTGAAGACACCGCCAGCTGCCCCCTGTCCACGGATGTTGCCGTTGCCGCTGGTGGCAAATTGCACGGTACGCCCCCGGCTGGAGGCCAGTCCGCCAAAAAGGTAGCCGGTGTCGGTGCGCGCGGCCATCTCGGCGATGAGTTCGGCGAGGTCCGGGGTCTCGGGGTCGGCGTGCACGAGCGCGGCGTGCGCCTCGAATCCCAGGCCCAGCGGCGCGACGCCCGAGAAGACGCGGTACTGGTCAGACGGCAGGTCACACAGCATGACCGCCATCGCGGGCTCGTCGAAATACTCGGCGTTGTTGGCAGCAATGCCCACGCCCACTGTGCCAGCCCAGTCGGTCACCTCGGGCAATTCTGCCGAGAGGTGGTCCAGGATCTCGCGCGCGTGCGGCGCGTAGTGGTCGGTGATGTACAGGAGACCGAGCGTGGGCGCACTGGCGTAGTCGGCCAGGGCCAGCTGGGCGCGCAGCTGCGCCAACACCAGTCCCGCCCCCATGGGCCACTGCGGGTGGGTGGCGTGGCCGAAGGGGAACAGCTTCATCGGGACGCAGGCGGGCGGCGCACGGGTGCGCGACGCGGCTTGGCGGTCGGCGCGGCGGCGCGCTTGGCGGCAGCACCTCGCGAGGTGCTGGTACCGGTGCCGGAGCCGGAACCGGTACCAGTGGTGGCCGGCGCCGGTGCGGCCTGGGACGCCTGGGCGGCGTGTGTGGCCTCCTGCATCGCGGTGGAAGCGATGTGCTGAAACTGCTGCGTGAGCGATCCCCACCACTGGAGGGGATCGATGACACCGCCCGCCGCAGCCGCCGAGGACTTGGCCGCCTTGCCCGGCTTGGCGGGCTTCGGCGATTTCGCAGCCTCGGGCTCGGGCGCTGCGGTTGACTGCGGCTGCGGGGTGAGCTTCATCGCCTGGGCCAGTTCGGCCATGCTGCAGTTCATCCCCTTGAGCGTGGCCAGCGTCATCTTCTGGACCTCCAGGGCCTGGATGGTGGCACCCAGGGCCTTGGAGTTCTGCTCGAGCCAGAAATGCACCGCACGCAATTCCTGGATGCGCTTTTCCAGCTCCTCGACGTCCAGGGTCGGCGCGACCCAGTTCGACAGGCTCGGCATCTGAGGCAGGGTCTCGACAGTGCCCTTGGCAAGGTTTTGCAGGAAGTCAAAACCCGGGACAAGTTTGGCAAAGCCGTAATGCGACGTATCGGTCATGGTCGGCGCTCCAGGGAAATGGCAGTCAGCTTATCAGGCCGCGCCGCGATGCGCCGCGGGCCGAAAAAGTCTGTTGCCTCGCCGTGGATCAGGGCTTGGGGTGCCCATGTGGGTGAGTGTGGCCGTGCCCGTGGGGATGGCCGTGGGCCGCGCCGCTGGCGGCACCGGCCGGCGGGCGCGCCGACACGGGCACCTGCAACTCGAGGCGACGCTCGGCGCCCTTGGCATCTCGCAGCACCAGGGTCAGGGGCACGCGCGTATCGGGCTTGAGCGGCGCCTTCAGGTCCATGAGCATCAGGTGATGTCCGCCGGGACGCAGTTCCACCGACTGGCCGGCCGGCAGGGCAAGCGAGGAAATGGCGCGCATGCGCATCACATCGCCCTCCAGCTTCATCTCGTGCAGTTCGGCCACGCCCGCCACGGGCGAGGCCACCCCCACCAGCGTGAGCGGCTCGCTGGCCGTGAGGCGCATGAAGGCGCCCGTGCCGGCCTGGCCGGGCACGCTGGCACGGACCCAGGCGGCCTCCGCCTTGAGGGGAGCAGCGGGCGCGGGCTGCGCGAAGGCGGGCAACACCACGAAGGTCGACAGGAGGCTGGCGAGCGCGAGGCGTCGGGCGGAAGGCGTGGTCATGACAAGGGCTTTCGTAAATGGTTTCATCGTGTGAGTCGGACTGGGCGTGGGCCGAAGCGGACCGCAACGGCGGCACGACTCGGATCACGCGGCCTGCACGGCCAAGGCCGGCGGCCACAACAACGGGCACGCGGCGAGACCCGACAAGCGGGCACGCAGCGCAGAGGGCGTCAGGCGGACGGAGACGGCGGCGCGCGGGCCGGCGGCAGCAGCACCACGCGCAAGGCGTGCGGTGAGCCCGGCACCCAGGCCGGTGGTGTGGCGCGGAACCCGTCTGCGCCGGCCACCCGCATCGGCGGCCCCGGTGGCAGGCTGGACGCCACGCACAAGGGGCACTCCAGCGACCCGGCGCCCTGCGCGCCAGTCTCGGGGGTCACCAACTTGTAGACACCCCCCGAGCACACCAGCTCCAGGGGGCGTGGCGTGACCGCAGGCGACGCCCCGGCCACCCCGAGCGACAGCAGAAAGCCGGCCAGCACGAGGCGGGCCAGGCAAGTCATATGCCGCAGGGTTTGCATGCCTCGGATTATCGTTGCCCCGGGTGCCGGGTTCTAACGGGCTCGGGTAGCCTTGCGGCCATGCGCAGCCTGTTTCACTTTGCCTTCCATGTCACCGACCTCGACGAGGCCCGCCACTTCTACGGCGACGTCCTCGGATGTACCGAGGGCCGCAGCACCGACACCTGGGTCGACTTCGACTTCTTCGGCCACCAGATCTCCCTGCACCGGGGTCAGCCCTTCGCCACCCAGCGCACGGGACGCGTGGGCGACCAGCTGGTGCCCATGCCGCATTTCGGTCTGGTGTTGGCCCTGCCCGATTGGCAGGCGCTGGCCGCGCGCCTGCGCGCCGCGAAGGTGGACTTCGTGATGGAGCCGCAACTGCGGTTCGCCGGCCAGCCCGGCGAGCAATGGACCATGTTCTTCTGCGACCCCTGCGGCAACCCGATCGAGGTCAAGGGCTTTCGCTCGCTCGACGGGGTGTACGCGCAGTAAGTCCTGTCGGCGCACGCCCGGTAGGACTGCACCTTCAGCGGCAAGGGCCGCCGTGACATGGGCGCATCGCAGGCGGCTTGCTAGGGTCGCCCGCGATGACCTTCTCCGACGTCCTGTGCCCGTCGTGCGCACTGTTCCTCGACTTCGACGGCACCCTGGTCGACATCGCGTCACACCCCCAGGCGGTGATCGTTCCCCCGAACCTGCCGGACACCCTGTCGCGGCTGCGAGACCTGCTCGCCGGCGCCGTCGCCGTGGTGAGCGGGCGGCCCATCCGGCAGATCGACCGCTTCCTGGCGCCCCTGGTCCTGAGCGTGGCGGGTGTGCACGGCGCCGAGCGCCGGCGCGCCGATGGCACGCTGGCTTGGCAGGCGGTGCACCCCATGGATGCGGTGAAGGACGCCGCTCTGTCCCTGGCGCGCGCCCACCCCGCGCTGGTGGTCGAGGCCAAGCGCGGCTCGGTCGCCGTGCATTACCGGCAGGCGCCCGAGCTGCAGGCGGTGTGCCTGACCATCATGCAGGCCGCGGTCGAAGCCTCGAGCGGCCTGACGCTCCTGTGCGGGAAGATGGTGGTCGAGGCCAAGCCCAGTTGCGCCTCCAAGAGCCAGGCGATCGAGGCCTTCCTCGCCGAACCCCCGTTCGCCGGCCGCACACCGGTGTTCGTCGGCGACGACGAGACCGACGAAGCGGGCTTCGACAGCGTCCAGCGTCGCGGTGGGATCGGCGTGAAGATCGGCGAGGGGCCCACCGTCGCGCGCGAGCGCCTGGCCAATCCGGAGGCAATGCGTGACGCGATGGAGCGCGCCCTGGCCCGGTCTGCGGAACGCACACCATGAGCGGCAGTGGCCTCACCACGGGCAGCCCCGCCCCGGGTCGCTCCCTGAACCTGGGAATGATCGGCAACTGCGCCTTCAGCGCCCTGGTCGATCCGGTGGGCTGCATCGTGTGGTGCTGCCTGCCGCGGTTCGACGGCGACCCGGTGTTCAACGCGCTGATCGACCCCAGCCCCAACGGCAGCCTCTGGGCCTTCGAGCTGGAGGACTTCATGCGCAGCGAGCAACGCTACGAACCCAACACCGCGGTGTTGCGGACGCGCCTGTTTGACCGCCTGGGCCAGGGCATCGAGATCACGGACTTCGCGCCGCGCTTTGTCAACCGCGGGCGGACCTTTCGGCCGCTCACCATCGTGCGGCGCGTGCAGGTGCTGGCGGGCTCGCCACGCCTGCGCGTGCTGCTGCGCCCGCGCTTTGACTGGGGTCGCAGCGTGCCTACGACGACGCAAGGCAGCACGCACATTCGCTACGTGGGCCCTTACAGCGCGCTGCGCCTGAACAGCGATGCACCGCTGTCCTACATCCTGTCCGAGACCTACTTCGTTGCGGACCGACCGATGAACTTCATCCTCGGCCCGGACGAGACACTGCTCACGGGCATCGAAGACACGGCGCGCGGCTTCGAGCAGCAGACCGGCGACCACTGGAAAGGCTGGACGCGCGCACTTTCGCTCCCGCTGGAGTGGCAGGATGCCGTGATCCGCGCGGCAATCACACTCAAGCTTTCGCTCTTTGAGGACACCGGCGCCATCGTCGCCGCCATGACCACCAGCATCCCCGAAGCCCCGGACAGCGGGCGCAACTGGGACTACCGTTTTTGCTGGCTGCGCGATGCCTTCTTTGTGGTGCGGGCTCTGAACAGCATCTCGGAGGTGGCCACGATGGAGGACTACCTGCACTGGCTGAACAACGTGGTGGTGCGTTCGCGTGGCGGCCATATCCAGCCACTGTATGGCATCGGCCAGGAGTCGCAGCTGTCGGAATCCGTCCTGCCGCACCTGCCTGGCTACCGCGGCATGGGCCCGGTCCGCATGGGCAATCAGGCGGCCGAACATTTTCAACATGACGTGTACGGCAACATCGTGCTGGGCGCCTCACAGGCCTTTCACGACCATCGCCTGTTCCGGCGCGCCGGCACCACCGAGTTCGGCTACCTCGAAGCGGTGGGCGAGCAGGCCTACCGCGTCTACGACCAGCCTGACGCCGGCATGTGGGAGCTGCGCACGCGAGCGCGCGTGCACACCTCCTCGGCGCTGATGTCGTGGGCCGCGTGTGACCGCCTGGCCAAGGTGGCTCATGTGCTGGCCATGCCAGAGCGAGTCACCTACTGGCGCACGCGCGCCGAGACCATCCGGTCACGCATCCTGCGCGAGGCCTGGAGCGAGGAGCGGCAGTCTTTCGTGGAAAGTTTCGGCGGTCGCGACCTGGACGCCAGCGCCCTGCTGATGGCGGAGGTGAACTTCATCGACCCGCGCGACCCGCGCTTCATCGCCACGATCGACGCCCTGGAGCGTCATCTGGGCGACGGCCCTTTCATGCGCCGCTACGAAGCGCCCGACGACTTCGGCAAGCCCGAGACTGCCTTCAACATCTGCACCTTTTGGCGCATCGACGCCCTGGCTCGCATCGGCCGGCAGGCGCAGGCGCGCGAGATCTTCGAGCTGATGCTCGCCAGCCGCAACCCCCTGGGCCTGCTCTCGGAGGACACCCATGCGCAGACCGGTGAGATGTGGGGCAACTTCCCGCAGACCTATTCCATGATGGGTCTGATCAACGCCGCGGTGCGCCTGTCCGCGAGCTGGGACACGGTGATCTAAAGGACCCCCATGACACGGCTGGTGGTGGTGTCCAACCGTGTCGCCGACCCGCGCCGCACCGCGGCCGGCGGGCTGGCGGTGGCCCTGGCCGAGGTGTTGAACAACAACGGTGGCCTGTGGTTCGGATGGAGCGGAAAGATCGTCGAGCCGGAAGACGGCGGGCGCGCCGGCGAAGGCACGCTGCACCGCCACCGCGCAGGGCCCGTCAAGCTGGTGACATTGGATCTGAGTCGCGAGGACCACGACACCTACTACCTGGGCTATGCCAACGGCGTGCTCTGGCCCGTATTCCACTACCGCCTGGACCTGGCGGACTTCGACGCCGGCTACATCAACGGCTACCGGCGCGTGAACCAGCTCTTTGCCAAGCTGCTCGCGCCACTGCTCAAACCCGACGACCTGGTGTGGGTGCACGACTACCACCTGGTGCCACTGGCCAGCGAGCTGCGCGCCCTGGGCTGCCAGCAACGCATCGGCTTCTTCCTGCACATTCCCCTGCCACCGCCCATGATCCTGGCAGCGATCCCGGGGCATGACTGGCTGCTGCGGGGCCTGTGCGCCTACAACCTGGTGGGCTTTCAGAGCCAGACCGACCACGCACATTTTTGCCGCTACATCGAGCACGAGGCCAAGGCGCAGGCGATCGGCGACGGCCGCTGGCGCGTGTTCAACCGCACAGTGCAAGCCGGCGCGTTTCCGATCGGGATCGATGTGAACGAATTCACTGCGCTTGCGCAGGCCAGTGAAAGCCGCGAGATGTTCGAGCGCATGAAGCGCGAATATTCCCTGCGTAACCTCATGGTGGGCGTGGACCGGCTGGACTATTCCAAGGGTCTGCCCCAGCGCCTGCGAGCCTTCCGCGAACTATTGCAGAAGCACCCGGAGACGCACCGGCGCGCCACCCTGATCCAGATCGCCTCCCCCAGCCGCGAGGACGTCAGCGCCTACACCGAGATCCTGCACGAGCTCGAGAGCTTGTGCGGCTCGATCAACGGCAACTACGGTGACCTGGAATGGATGCCCGTGCGCTACATCCATCGCACCGTGGCCCGCCCGCGCCTGCCGGGGCTGTACCGCGCCTCGCGCGTGGCGCTGGTCACGCCGCTGCGCGATGGCATGAACCTGGTGGCCAAGGAGTTCATCGCGGCGCAGGACCCGGAAGATCCGGGCGTGCTGGTGCTCTCGCGCTTTGCCGGCGCGGCGGAACAACTCCCCGAGTCACTGCTGGTGAATCCGTATGACACCGAGGGCACGGCCAGCGCGATCCAGATGGCGCTGCAGATGCCGCTGGAGGAACGACGCACTCGGCACCATGCCCTGCTGGCCACCTGCCGGCAGTACGACGTGCACTGGTGGTGCGACAGCTTCCTCGGGGCGCTGCGCGAGGCGCAGTCGCACGAATCGGGCACCCCCTGGCTCAGGCTCTGAGCGCAGGGTACGCGCTGGCGTGAACGAAGGGCGCCCGACGGCGCTCAGGTCGCCAGCGGCGCGATCTTCTGGTCGATCGCGCCGAACACGCTCTGGCCGTCCTTGCCCTTCATCTCGATGCGGATGGTGTCGCCAAACTTCATGAATTCGGTCGAGGGCTGGCCGTCCTGGATCGTCTCAATCGCACGCTTCTCGGCGATGCAGCTGTAGCCCTTGGGCCAGTCCATGCGTCCGCCTTTACCTTCCACGCCTTTGTTGCTCACGGTGCCCGAGCCGACGATGCTGCCGGCGCGCACATTGCGCGTTTTGCAGATGTGGGCAATGAGCTGGCCGAAGTGAAAGGTCATCTCGGGGCCCGCGTCGCACAGGCCGACACGGCGGCCATTCCAGGTGCTTTGCAGCGTGAGGTGCACACGCCCGCCTTGCCAGGCCTCACCCAGTTCGTCCGGGGTGACGGCCACCGGGCTGAAGGCGGTGGCTGGCTTGCTCTGGAAAAAGCCGAAGCCCTTGGCCAGTTCGTCGGGAATCAGGTTGCGAAGGCTCACGTCGTTGGCCAGCATCAGCAGACGCACCCCCTCCAACGCCTCGTCGGGTGAGGCGCTCATGGGCACATCGCCGGTAATCACGGTGATTTCCGCCTCGAAGTCGATGCCGAAATCTTCCGAAGGCACGACCACGTCGTCGCAGGGTCCGATGAAGTCGTCGCTGCCGCCCTGGTACATCAGCGGGTCGGTGTAGAAGGTCGGGGGCACCTCGCTCTTGCGGGCGGCGCGCACCAGCTCCACGTGGTTGAGATAGGCGGAGCCGTCGGCCCACTGGTAGGCGCGCGGTAGGGGCGCCATGCAGCGCGCCGGATCAAAGGGGAAGGCGTGGCGCGCCTTGCCGTGATGCAGGGTGTCGTACAGGTCTTGCAGCTGCGGCGAGATGAAGTTCCAATCGTCCAGCGCCTGCTGCAGGCGCTCCGCGATGCCGGTCGCATAATGCGCCGTGCTCAGGTCGCGCGAGACCACCACCAGCTGTCCGTCGCGCGAACCGTCCTTGTACGTTGCGAGCTTCATTGCGCTTGTCCCCAGATCCTGTGATCGGTTAGAGTTCACCATGCATTACGCATGGTGAAACGAGTTTAACTAATCGAAATTCTACAGGACGGTTCGTGAAGGAACGCGCAGGCATCCAGTCGGTGGAAGTGGGCTTCGCCCTGCTGGAGGCGCTGGCCCGCGCGCCGGGCCCTCTGATGCTGCGGGACCTGGCCGCCGCCGCCGGCATGAGCGCCGCCAAGGCCCACCGCTACCTCGTGAGCTTCCAGCGCCTGCAACTGGTGACGCAGGACGGTGACACCACCCGCTACGACCTCGGTCCCGCCGCCTTGAAGCTGGGACTGGCCTCCCTCTCCCGACTCGATGCCGTCAAGCTCGCGCGCGAACGGGTGGCGGGCCTGGTCGAATCGCTGGGTCACACCGTGGCCCTGGCCGTATGGGGCAACCACGGACCGACCATCGTGCACTGGGAAGAGTCACCCCAGGCCGTCACCGTCAACCTGCGCCTGGGCGACGTGATGCCCCTGCTGTCCTCGGCGACCGGCCGGTGCTTCGCCGCCTGGCTGCCGCAGGACGCGCTCGCGCCCCTGCTGCGGGACGAACTGGCGCGCGTGCAGCGCCACCCTCTGCCTGACGTGCCCACCACCCCGGCGCAGGTGCAGCGCCTGCTGGCCGAGACGCGCACCCGCGGCCTGGGCCGGGTGGTCGACGCCCTGCTGCCGGGCGTCGCCGGCTTTTGCGCGCCCGTGTTCGACGCCGACGGCCACCTCGCGCTGGGCATCGTGACCCTGGGCCCGACCTCGGGCTTCGACTACGCATGGGACGGCGCAGTGGCCACCACACTGCAAGCCGCCGCCTCGCGTCTCTCGGACGACCTCGGACACCAGCGTTGACCCTGGCAGACCGGCGCGGGCGACCGGGCGCGGTACTGGCCTTGGCGGTGCTGTGCGCGCACATCCTGGCGCTGCAAGCCCTGCGGGATCCGGGGTCTGCCGCGACCGGGTCGGCCAAGCGGTATCCAGCGGCGGCACCGCATCCCTTGACCGCCCTGCGATCCATCGAACTGGCCCCACTGCCGATACACGCCAGCGCGCCACCACATGCGGTGGATGTGCCCACCCCCCGCCACACCTCCCGCCAGCCCGACGCCCCCGGCCAAGCCGCTGCCGCTATCCCCGCGCTCGCACCGGCCGGACCCCCGCCCGCTCCCGACGCCCAGCCCGCACGCATTGCGCCCCCCATGCGCCTGCACTACGACGTGCGCGGGCACAGCCGCGACCGCGTGGTCGTCGGTCGGGCCGAGCTGTCCTGGCAGCATGACGGCCAGCGCTACGAGGCGTACCTGGCGCAGGACGGCGAGGGCCTGCCGCGTCGACGCCAGCACAGCGCGGGCCGGGTCACGGCGCAGGGACTGGCACCGGAGCGCTACGCCGATCGCACACGCCACGAGGAGGCGGTGCACTTCGAGCGCGACGTGGGTCACGCCATCTTCAGCGCCAACCGTCCGCCCGTGCCCCTGCAGCCCGGAGCGCAGGACCGCCTGAGCCTGCTGCTGCAACTGGGCGCGCGGATCGCGGCACGGCCCCAGGCCTATGCGGTCGGAAGCACCCTCGAAGTCCAGACCTCCACCACCCGAGACGCCCTGATCTGGCGCTTTCGCGTCGAGGGCCTGGAGGAACTGCAGCTGCCAGGGGGACACCAAACCACCCTGCGCCTGGTGCGCATGCCCACAGGCGAGTACGAACCCCGTGTCGAGGTCTGGCTCGCGCCCGGTCTGGATTACGCCCCCGTCCGCATGCGTCTGACGCAATACGCGGGGGATCATCTGGACTACCAGTGGTCAGGCACCGACAGGCGCTGAAGCCTCGCCTGTTCACCCTGCAGCAAGGGAATGACGGCAAGGGGAGACGGCAAGGGAGTTGGGCTTGGCCACAAGGGTGCACCTTGAAACCGGCCCGAACGCTGCCAGATACGGCGGCAGGAAGGACACCGTTTCATGCAAATGCTCTATGACTCCGACACGTTTGTCGTCGTGCACCTGCAGGCGAACGCTCCCGCCGAGGGAGAGGCCGCGCCCGGCATCGCCCGGCACGGCTTTGAGATCGTCGACAAGCGCTCGAACAAGGAGGTCTACCTGGACGGCTCCTGGGCCGACGCCTTCCAGCGCCAGATCAACGCCTGGCAGGTGAACACGCCGACCCAGGAAGAAGTCGAGGAAACGCTGGGCGGCTATGCCGAACTCGCGCAGAACCCGCTGGTGATGCACTGAGCGCGCGCCACGCGTGCGCCCCCGCGTACCATCCGCCGCATGGTCCGACCCCTGACGCTGCGGCTTACCTTTCTCCCCACCGGCCTGGTCGCACGAGCCAGCGCCCTGCTCCTGGCAGCGACGCTCGCCGGCTGCGCCAGCCTCCCGCCTGCCGCCCACGACGCCCTACCCGCTGACGCCCTGCTCCTGGGCGAACAGCACGACGCACCGCAGCACCAACGACTGCACCGGGACACCGTACGCGCCCTGGCCGCGCGCGGGCAACTGGCCGCTCTGGCCCTGGAGATGGCCGAACAGGGCAGCAGCACGCAAGGCCTGGCGCGGGGCGCCGACGAAGCCGCGGTGCGCGAGGCTTTGCGCTGGAACGAGCAGGCCTGGCCCTGGGCTCCCTACGGCCCCACCGTCATGGCCGCCGTCCGTGCGGGCGTGCTGGTGCTGGGAGCTAACCTGCCGCGCGCGCAAATGCGGGCAGCGATGGCCGACACCTCACTGGACACGCGTCTGGCGCCCGAGGCATTGGCACGCCAACACGAGGCGATCCGCAGCGGTCACTGCGGCCTGCTGCCGCAAACACAGATTGCGCCCATGGCGCGCATCCAGCTGGCGCGTGACCGGGCGATGGCCCAGACCGTGTCACAAGCGGTGCAGGAATCGAAAACGGCTGGCGGCACCCAGCGCACCGTGGTGCTGCTGGCTGGCGCGGCCCATGTGGACCCGGCCTTGGGCGTGCCCCGGCACCTGCCCGAGGGCCTGCGCGCACAGGCCGTCAGCTGGCCTGCGGCGCCGCCCGCGCGCGACTACTGCGCCGATCTGCGCCGGCAGATGCAAGACCGGCCGATGCAGGCGCCCGGCTGACCCTGATCAGGCGTGCCGGCGGATCGAGTCGGCCAGCGTGTTCACCAGCTGGTCGATGTGCGATTTCTCGGCGATGTAGGGCGGTGCGATCACCAGCACCTCACCCGCCGGGCGCACCAGGGCGCCGCGCTTGAAGCAGTCCAGGAAGACGTCGTAGGCGCGCTTGCCCGGCGCCCCGGCGATGGGCGCAAGTTCGACCGCGGCGGCCCCGCCCAGGCTGCGGATGCTCACCACATTGGGCAGGCCCTTGAACGTGGCGTGGAAAGCATCGCCCAGACCCTTGCCCATCTCGCCCGCGCGCTGGAACAGGTTCTCCTCCTGAAACAGCTTGAGCGTGGCCACCGCCGCGGCGCAGGCCACCGGGTGGCCCGAGTAGGTGTAGCCGTGGAAGAACTCGACGACGTGCTCGGGCGCATCGGTCTTCATCATCTGGTCATAGAGCTTGTCGCGGCAGATCACGCCGCCCAGCGGGATCACGCCGTTGGTCACGCACTTGGCGAAATTGAGCATGTCGGGCACCACGCCGAAGAAGTCGGCGGCAAAGTTGGTCCCCATGCGACCAAAGCCGGTGATCACCTCGTCGAAGATCAGCAAGATGCCGTGCTTGTCGCAGATCTCGCGCAGGCGCTTCAAGTACCCCTTGGGGCCGATGTACCAGCCCGCGCTGCCCGCCACCGGTTCCACGATGATGGCCGCGATATTGCTCGGGTCATGCAGGGGCAGGATGCGCTGCTCGAGCTCGAGCAGCGGGTCCTCCTTCCACTCGGGCTCGGCGTTGTGGATGTAGGCGTGGTTCACCGGGTCGTGAATGAAGCGCAGGTGGTCCACCCGCGGCAGCAGTGAGGTGCCGTAGACCTTGCGGTTGGCGGGAATGCCGCCCACGCTCATGCCGCCAAAGCCCACGCCGTGGTAGCCGCGCTCGCGGCCGATGAAGATATTGCGATGACCCTCGCCCCGCGAGCGGTGGTAGGCCAGGGCCACCTTCATCGAGGTGTCGGCGGCCTCCGAGCCTGAGTTGCAAAACAGCACCTTGTTCAGGTCGCCCGGGGCCATGGCGGCGATCATCTCGGCCGCCTTGAAGGCCTGGTCATTGGAAATCTGGAAGGCGGTGGCGTAATCGAGCGTATCGAGCTGCTTCTTGATCGCCTCGTTGATCGGCTTGCGGTTGTGACCTGCGCCCACGCACCAGAGGCTGGAGATGCCATCGATCACCTGGCGGCCGTCGTGGGTGGTGAAGTGCATGCCGTCGGCCGCCACGAACACGCGGGGGTCCTTGCGGAAATGGCGGTTGGGGGTAAAGGGCAACCACTGGTTGTCCATATTGAAATCGTTGTAGGCCACGGTGTTCTCCTTCGCCGGCACTGGTCGGGTCGGCCATTTTGGCACCGACGCGCCCCACCCGCACGCCAGGCCCATGCCGGCCACGGCCTCGGGAGCCGAGAGTCCCGGGGCCTTCCCCCCAGGCCGCCCCGGGACGGGCGGGGGCTGCGACAATCGCCCCTCCATGAGCCACGCCTACATCCTGACCCTGTCCTGCCCCGACCGCCCGGGCATCGTGCACGCCGTCTCAGGCTTCCTGCTGGAGCGTGGCGGCAACATCGAAGAGGCCGCCCAGTACAACGACCACGACACGGGCCTGTTCTTCATGCGGGTGCAGTTCGCCTGCGAACGCCTGTCCTTTGAGGACCTCAAGCACCAGCTGAACTTCTTCGCCGCCCCCTTCAAGATGAATTGGCGCCTGCACGCCACCCACCAGCCGATGCGCACGGTACTGATGGTGAGCAAGGAAGGCCACTGTCTGAACGACCTGCTGTTTCGCTGGAAAAGCGGGCTGCTGCCGCTGGACATCCGCGCGATCGTCTCCAACCACCGCGAGTTCTACCAACTGGCCGCCAGCTACAACGTGCCGTTTCACCACATCCCGGTCACGGCCGACACCAAGGCCCAGGCCGAGGCGCGCGCGTACGAGGTGATCGAATCCGAGGGCGCCGAGCTGGTGGTGCTGGCCCGCTACATGCAGATCCTCTCCAACGACCTGTGCCAAAAGCTCTCGGGCCGCGCAATCAACATTCACCACAGCTTCCTGCCCAGTTTCAAGGGCGCCAAGCCCTATTACCAGGCGCATGACCGGGGCGTGAAACTGATCGGGGCCACCGCCCACTACGTGACCGCCGACCTGGACGAAGGCCCCATCATCGAGCAGGACGTGGCCCGGGTGGACCACAGCAAGACGGTGGAGGACCTCACCACCACTGGGCGCGACACCGAGAGCCAGGTGCTGGCCCGTGCCGTGAAGTGGCACAGCGAGCACCGCGTGCTCCTGAACGGGCACAAGACCGTCATCTTCAAGTAGGACCCGCCATGAACGCGCCTGTCGCCACCGAAGTCCTTGCCCGTGCCGACCGCCAGCGCCAGGTGGTCGCGGCCCTGGAGCCCCTGCTCTCGCAGGGCGGTCTGCTGTGGACCCCCGAGGACACCACCCCTTACGAGTGCGACGGCCTCACCGCCTACCGCCAGCGCCCGCTGGCCGTGGCCCTGCCCGAGACCGAAGCCCAGGTGCAGGCCGTGCTGCGCGCTTGTCACGCGATGGCCGTGCCGGTGGTGGCGCGCGGTGCGGGCACCGGCCTCTCCGGTGGCGCCATGCCCCATGCCGATGGCGTGACACTCTCGCTGGCGCGCTTTAACCGCATCCTGTCGGTCGACCCCGTGAGCCGCACCGCCCGCGTGCAGTGCGGCGTGCGCAACCTCGCGATCAGCGAAGCCGCCGCGCCCCTGGGCCTGTACTACGCGCCCGACCCGTCCAGCCAGATCGCCTGCACCATTGGCGGCAATGTGGCCGAGAACTCCGGCGGCGTGCATTGCCTCAAATACGGGCTGACCCTGCACAACGTGCTGCAGGTGCGCGGCTTCACCGTGGAAGGCGAGCCGGTGCAATTTGGCAGCCTCGCGCTCGATGCGCCAGGCTACGACCTGCTGTCCGTCGTGGTGGGTAGCGAGGGCATGCTGGCCGTCACCACCGAGGTGGTGGTCAAGCTGGTCCCCAAGCCCCAGCTGGCGCGCTGCATCATGGCCAGCTTCGACGATGTGCGCAAAGCCGGCGACGCGGTGGCGGCGGTGATTGCCGCCGGCATCATTCCGGCGGGCCTGGAAATGATGGACAAGCCCATGACGGCGGCCGTCGAAGACTTCGTGCAGGCGGGCTACGACCTCACGGCCGAGGCCATCTTGCTGTGTGAGAGCGACGGCACGCCCGAGGAAGTGCAGGAAGAAATCGGCCGCATGTCCGAGGTGCTGCGCGGCGCGGGCGCCACCGCCATCGCGGTGAGCCGCGATGAGGCCGAGCGCCTGCGTTTCTGGAGCGGCCGCAAGAACGCCTTCCCCGCCTCGGGCCGCATGAGCCCCGACTACATGTGCATGGACTCGACCATCCCCAGGAAGCGCCTGGCCGACATCCTGCTGGCGATCCAGGCCATGGAGAAGAAGTACGGCCTGCGCTGCGCGAACGTGTTCCACGCGGGCGACGGCAATCTGCACCCCCTGATCCTCTTTGATGCCAACGACCCCGACCAGCTGCATCGCTGCGAGCTCTTTGGCGCCGACATCCTGGAGACCAGCGTCGCCATGGGCGGCACGGTCACCGGCGAGCACGGCGTGGGCGTGGAAAAGCTCAACTCCATGTGCGTGCAATTTGCCCCCGAGGAGCGCGAGCAGATGTTCGGCATCAAGCGCGCCTTCGACGCGCAGGGCCTGCTCAATCCGGGTAAGGTGATTCCCACCTTGAATCGCTGCGCCGAATACGGAAAGATGCTGGTGCGCGGGGGGCAGATCGCGCACCCGGACCTGCCGCGGTTCTGACCCCGGTCGGCGCGGGCAGATCCGGTTGAAACTCATGCAGCCCCCATCAGGAGACAGACCATGAACAAGAAACTTCCCGACTCCCTGCCGCGCCGACAGCTGCTCGCCGGCACCGGCGCCACCGTCACGGCCGCCGCCCTGGCCAGCTGGATGCGCGAGGCCGCCGCCAACACCGCGGCACCGACCCCCGCCGCAGCGCCCCGGCCACTGCCCGCCTATGTGAACTGGAAGGACGCGAACAGCCTGATCGTCCACAGCAACACGACCATCGAGACCCGGCGCAGCGCGTTCGGCACCAGCATCGTCACCCCGGACGCGCAGCTGTACATCCGCAACAACCTGCCCGCGCCCGACGCCTCCATCGTCGCCGACCGCGATGCCTGGGAAGTGTCGATCGAAGGCGTGCGCAACCCGCGCAAGCTGACCGTGCGTGACCTCAAGGCCATGGGCCTGGAGACTGTGGCCATGGTGCTGCAATGCTCGGGCAATGGCCGCGGCTACTTCCCCACCAAGCCCAGTGGCACCCCCTGGCAGGTGGGCGCTGCCGGGTGTGTGCTCTGGAGCGGTGTGCCGGTGCGTGTGGTGGCCGAGGCGCTGGGCGGCGTGGCCAGTGGCATGAGCTTCATGACCGGCACCGGCGGCGAGAAACTGCCCGAGGGCCTGGATCCCAAGAGCGTCATGGTCGAACGGTCGGTCCCGGCTGCAGCCATGGCCGACGCCCTGCTCGCCTGGGAAATGAACGGCGCGCCGATCTCCCTGGCCCACGGTGGGCCGCTGCGACTGATCGTCCCGGGCTACACCGGCGTGAACAACATCAAGTACGTCAAGCGCCTGGCCTTCACGGCCAAGGAGAGCGACGCGCGGATCATGTCGCACGGCTACCGCATCTCGCCGCCTGGCGCCAATGGCGACCCGTCGCAGCCGTCGGTGCAGGAGATGACCGTCAAGTCCTGGATCAACGGCCCTGGCACCGATGGCAAGCCCGTTCCCGCCGGCACCGTGCAGATTCATGGCGTTGCCTTTGGGGGCATCCACGCGGTCACGAAGGTTGAAGTGTCCGTGGACGGTGGCAAGACCTGGAACCTGGCGCGGCTGGTTGGCCCTGACCTGGGCCGCTACGCCTGGCGCCAGTTCGTCTTGTCGGCGCGGCTGCCGGCCGGGTCCCACACGCTGGTCAGTCGCGCGACCGACGCCGCGGGCAACCTGCAGCCCGAGCAGCGCCTGGAGAATGCCGGCGGCTACAACAACAGCAGCTGGGCCGACCACGCGGTGAAAGTCGTGGTGGCATGAGACGCTGGACGCCCCACCTCCTGGCCGCCCTGCTGATGGTGGCCAC
This sequence comes from Pseudomonadota bacterium, assembly GCA_041159245.1. Taxonomy (GTDB): domain Bacteria; phylum Pseudomonadota; class Gammaproteobacteria; order Burkholderiales; family Burkholderiaceae_C; genus Ramlibacter. The sequence goes on along the minus strand of JBEAZV010000021.1, from coordinate 49,677 downwards.
AGAAGCCGCTTGGGCCGACAACGCAGGGCTGATAGTGCAAGGTCGCCTGTTGTTCAAGCAGTCGGCCGTGCCGGCCTGTGCGCTGTGCCACACGCTCAAGGAGGCCGAGGCGCAAGGGGAAGTAGGCCCCAGCCTCGACGAGCTCAAGCCCGACGCGGCGCGGGTGGCCAAGGCGCTGCGAAACGGGATCGGCCAGATGCCGTCCTACCGCGGCAAGCTGACCGAGCAGCAGATCGAAACGCTGGCGCGGTACGTCGCGCAGGCCAGCGGCGCCTCGCGCTAAGGCGCCGCGCAGGGCGGTTCGAGCAGAGGCCCTACGAGGCCGACGCCACCTGGTCCAGCGCCAGGCACAGGTCGGCCCAGGCCTTGGCCTTGTCCGGGAGGTTGCGAAGCAAGTAGGCCGGGTGGTAGGTGACGACCACCGGCACGCCTTCGTACTGGTGGATCTGTCCGCGCAGCTTTCCGATAGGCTCGCTGCTGCCCAGAAGCGACTGCACCGCGAAACGCCCCATCGCCAGGATGATCTTGGGCTTGAGCAAGGCCACTTGCCGGCGCAGGAACGGCTCGCATTGGGCCACTTCGGCCGGTTCGGGATTGCGGTTGCCGGGCGGGCGGCACTTCAGGACATTGGCGATGTAGACGTTCTCGTGGCGGCCCAGGCCGATAGCGCGCAGCATGTTGTCCAGAAGCTGGCCGGCCGGACCGACGAAGGGCTCGCCTTGCAGGTCCTCCATCTCACCGGGCGCCTCGCCCACCACCAGCCAGTCGGCCTGCCGGTCGCCCACGCCGAAGACGGTGTGGCGCCGGCTCTGGCACAAGCCGCAGGCCTGGCAGCTGGCGACGGCCTGCGCCAGGGCATCCCAGTCCATGTCGGCCACCGGGCCGGCCAGGGGCGCAAGGGTGCGCCCGGGCGCGGCCATTGGCGGGGGCGCCACCGGCGCGGCGGGCACCCCCACGGCCGGTCGCGACACCGGTGCGGCCACAGGGTCAGGGTCCGCAGGCGCCTGGGCCGGCGCGCGGTCGAACAGGCGTACGCCCATTTCGGCCAGCATGGCGCGTTGGCGGGCGTCGAGCTGCAGGGTCATGGGGTGATTGTCGCCGCAGGACTCAAGGCGTGGAGACCAGGGGCAGGCTCATGACGATGGCGTCCTCACGCCGACCATGGGCGGCCGGGTAGTAGGCCTTGCGCTGGCCCACGCGCCGGTAGCCGTAACGCTCGTACAGGCGCTGCGCGAGCGCGTTGCTCGCACGCACCTCCAGCCACAGCCACTGAGCCCCCTGCCCCCGCGACCAAATGGCCAGCGCGTCGAGCATGAGGCGGCCCCAGCCCTGGCCCTGGTACTCGGGCGCGACGGTGATGTTCAAGAGATGCACCTCGTCCACGCCCTTCATGGCGACGAAGTAGCCCAGGAGCGTTTCATCCGCCATCAGCACCTGCGCCTGGTAGCCCGCGCGCAGCGAATCGTTGAAATTGCCACGGGTCCAGGGGTGGGCGTAGGCGGTGGCCTCAAGGGCGATCACGGCATCGAGTCGGCCAGCGGTCATGGGCTCCAAGCGCGCCTCGGGCCGATTGCCGCCCTCTGGTTGCAGGATCGCGTTCATGCCGCGCCTCCCGCAAGCGCCTGGGCCGCCCGCAAGGCTTTGCGCTCCTCAGTCGTCTGGGCCACCTTGTCACGCACGTACAGCGGCAGCGCCTCCTGCGCAGGCACCGCAGCCCCCTTGGCAATCAGGTCTGGCGCCACTCGCAACAGGGCAGTGGCGGTCGGCAGCGCGCGCACCTGCAGGCCCGCGGGCAGGCGGCCGGCATACGCCTCGAACGCATTACCGGCCAGAACAAAGCCTTCGGGCGCGGCCAGGTCCTCGGGCCGTCCCAGCGTGATCGGGCCGACGCGTGTCCAGGCTACGCCGTCATGGGCATAGGCCGCGGCATAGACCTCGTCCATCCGCGCGTCCAGCAGTGCCAGCACGCGTGTGGCGCCCTGCGCATGGCGAGCCTCTTCGGCTACCGCCAGCAGCGTCTCCACCGGCAGCACCGGCCGGCCCGCACCATAGGCCAGGCCCTGCGCCACCGAGCAGGCGGTGCGCAGACCGGTGAACGAACCGGGCCCTTGGCCGAACACGATGGCCTCCAGGCTGGCCAGGCCCAGACCGGCCTCCTGCAGCAGCCCCAGGACCGCCGGGATCAAGGTGGTCGACGCTTCGCGCCCGCCCTCGGCCTCGTGCGACAGCAAGCGCGCGCCGGTGGCGTCCGTCCAGGACAAGGCCACGGACAGGCGCTCGGTGCTGGTGTCGAAAGCGAGCAGATTCAAGGGGTGGCGTTTCACAATGAAGGCGCTGATTATCCGGCCCCTGATAATCCCGACCATGGCTTTCCCCCTGCGCCTTGTCGTCGGTCTTGTCCTGGGCGGACTGGCCCTCGCGGCCTGGGCCAAGCCCTTGCCTCCCGAGATCGAAGCCGCATTGGCCCGCGCCAAGTTGCCGCGTGATGCGGTCACCCTGGCCGTGGTCGATGCCGACGCGCGCCAGCCGCCGCGCCTGTGGCACCGTGCCGACGTGGCGGTCAACCCCGCGTCTATCGCCAAGCTGGCCACCACCTTCGCCGCACTCGACCTGCTGGGACCGGCCTGGACCTGGACCACCCCGGTCTTTTTCGAGGGCACGGTGCAGGCGGGCACGCTGCAAGGCAACCTGTACCTCAAGGGCCAGGGCGATCCGCGCCTGGTGATGGAAAGGCTGTGGCTGCTGCTGCGGCGTGTGCAGGGCCTGGGCGTGCGCCGCATCGTCGGCGACATCATCCTTGACCGCAGCGCCTTCGAGGTCGCCGCACAGGACCCGGCCGCCTTCGACGGCGAGCCACACCGTCCCTACAACGCGGCACCCGACGCACTGCTGGTGAACTACCGCGCGATGGTGCTGCAGTTCACACCCCAGGGCAACGTGGCGCTGCTGCAGGTGGAGCCACCGATGGCGGGCCTGCAGGTGCCGCCCAGCGTGCCGCTGCAAACGGGTGAGTGCAACGACTGGCGCAGTGCGCTACGCGCCGATTTCCGCGACCCGGCGCGCCTGCGCTTTGACGGTGGCTTTCCGGCGTCCTGCGGACCGCGCAGCTGGCCCATCGCCGCCGCCGATCCCGCGGGCCAGGCCGGACGCGCCATCGCGGGCATGTGGCAGGAAATGGGCGGCACGCTCACGGGCAGCGTGCGCGAAGGCCGCGTGCCCGCAGGCCTCAAGCCAGTGGCCGAGAGCGTCTCACCCACGCTGGCCGAGGTGGTGCGCGACGTCAACAAGTTCAGCAACAACGTGATGGCGCAGCAAGTGTTCCTCACCCTGAGCTTGCAGCAGCGCGGAGTGGGCACCCTTGCCGGTTCGCGCGCGGTGCTGCAGCAGTGGTGGCGCGAGCGCCTGCGCAGCGAGCCACCGCTTTTTGACAATGGCTCGGGCCTCTCGCGCGAGGAGCGCGTCACCGCCACCCAGCTCACGCGCCTGCTGCAATACGCCTGGGCCTCGCCGCTGATGCCGGAGTTTGTGGCCTCACTGCCAGTGGCTGGCCTTGACGGCACCGCCAAGCGTACCGGCACCCGCAGCGCCGGCGTGGCCCATCTCAAAACCGGCAGCCTGCGTGATGTCACGGGCGTCGCGGGTTATGTGCATGCGCCCAGTGGCCGGCGCTATGCGGTGGTGGCCATTGCCAACCATCCGAACGCAGGCGCGATGCGCGGCGTGATCGATGCGCTGGTGGAGTGGACAGCGCGCGAGCCCTGAAGGGCGGACGTCGGGTCGAACTTCAGCCGGCCGCGGCGCGCTGCAGCCGGTCACGCACCCCAGCCCACTCTGGCGCGGCAGGCGCTTGCTCGATCCAGATCTGGTGCGCGCCCTGCGCATCAAACTCACGCAGCACGGCAAAGAGCTCGCGCGCCGCGACGCGCGCGTCGGTCGGCATGCGCCGATGCAGCCAGCCGGGTGTGTCGAAGGCCATGGCCTCGCGGGACCAGACGGCCACAGGTGCCGGCTCGCCTCCACCTGCACGGGACCGCGCAGCCACCGCCTCGCGCAGTGTCTCGAGGACCATGACGCGCACCTTGGCCTGCGGTGCGTAATGCGACTCCAGCGTGCCCGAAGCGCGCGGTGACGCTTCGTCGACTTCGTGCGGCAGCCACAGGCGCTCGCCGCACGCCGCTTCAATCTGTGCGTGCGTGAGCACGCCCGGGCGCAGCAGCACCGGGCGGCCCCGGGTGCAGTCGACGATGGACGATTCGATGCCAACCTCGCAGGCGCCACCGTCGACCACCAGGAGCGTGTCGCCGAATTCATCCTGCACATGGGCAGCAGTGGTGGGGCTCACGCGCCCGAAACGGTTGGCGCTGGGCCCGGCCACGCCCCACACCGGCGGTACCTGCGCCACACAGGCGCGCAGCAAGGCCAGGGCGACCGGGTGCGAGGGACAACGCAGGCCCACCGAATCCTGTCCCCCGGCTGCCGCGCCAGCCAGGCCTTCGCGGCGCGGCAGGATGACCGTGAGCGGCCCCGGCCAGAAGGCCTGCATCAGGCGACGCGCCACCGGCGGCACCTCGCGCACAAAACGCTCGGCCTCGGACAGACCCGCGACATGCACGATCAGCGGATGGTCGCTGGGTCGGCCCTTGGCCGCGAAGATGCCAGCCACGGCGCGGTCGCTGCATGCGTCAGCGCCCAAGCCATAGACGGTTTCAGTGGGGAAGGCCACGAGCTCGCCCGCCGCCAGATGCGCCGCCGCCCGGGCAATCGCGGCAGGGTCAGAGCCATCGAGGATCACGGCAAGCTTCAAAAGGGCGCCAGACCCAGCAAACCACAGGCGGTGCGCGCATTCGCACGCACCGCGGCCACCTCGGCGCCGGTGAAGGTCAGGTGCCCCATCTTGCGACCCGGCCGCGCCTCGGTCTTGCCATACAGGTGCAGGTGACTTCCGGGCAGGGCCAGCACGGCGGCCCAGTCGGGTTCGACCGGCGCTGTAGCGCCGTCACGGAACCACAGGTCCCCCAACAGGTTCAACATGATCGCGGGGCTGTGCGCGCGGGGCTGTACCAGCGGCAGGCCCGCCAGGGTGCGCACCTGCAGCTCGAACTGGGAGACATCACTGGCATCCAGGCTCCAGTGACCGCTGTTATGCGGGCGCGGCGCCATCTCGTTCACCACCAGCGAGCCATCTTGCAGGATGAAGAACTCCACGCACAACACACCCACATAGCCCAGTCCCTGCGCTATGGCACGCGTGGCCTCGATAGCCTGCTGCGCGCGCGCGGGCGGCAGCACGCCCTCGTGAACTTCCGTCATCGCGAGGATGCCGTCGCGATGCAGGTTCCATTGCACCGGCAGATGCACCATCTGGCCGTCGGCCCCGCGCGCCACCACCACCGAGCACTCGGCGGCCAGGGGCAGCATCTTCTCGAGCACGCAGGGCACACGGCGCAGGTTGTCCCAGGCCTGGGCCAGCGCCTCACGCGTGGCCACACGCACCTGGCCCTTGCCGTCGTAGCCCAGACGCGCGGTCTTGAGGATGCCGGGCAGCAAATCCTCGCCCACGGCCGCCAGCTGCTCGGGCGTCTCGATCACCGCATGCGGCGCACAGGGCACACCGCAGCGGGTGAAATGCGCCTTCTCGCGGGCACGGTCCTGCGCGATGGCGACTGCGTCACCGCCCGGCGACACGGGGCGCGTGGCCGCCAGCTGCGCGAGCGCCTGCGCGGGCACGTTCTCGAATTCGGTGGTGATCGCGGCGGCGACGCGCGCCAGTTCGGCCAGGCCCTGCGGGTCGAGGTAGTCAGCGCGGATGTGGCTGTGGCTCACGAGGCCGGCGGGGCTGGCGGCATCGGGGTCGAGCACCGCGGTGAAATAGCCTAGGCGCTGGGCGGCATGCACGAACATGCGCCCGAGCTGGCCGCCACCCAGGACGCCCAGGGTCTGGCCGGGGAGGATCGGAACACGGCGCATGCGAATGGTCTCAGGCGGCCGGCGGCAGCACCGTGGCACGGGCTGCGTCGGTCTGGCGCTGGCGGAAGGCGTCCAGCTTCGCCCGCAGGGCGGCATCGCGCGTGGCCAGCATCGCCACCGCAAAAAGCGCTGCGTTGGCCGCGCCCGCCGCGCCGATGGCAAAGGTGGCCACCGGCACGCCCTTGGGCATCTGCACGATGCTGTGAAGGGAATCGACACCCGAGAGGTGCTTGCTGGCCACCGGCACGCCCAGCACCGGCACCGTGGTCTTGGCCGCCAGCATACCGGGCAGGTGGGCCGCCCCGCCCGCGCCGGCGATGATGGCCACCAGGCCCCGCCCGGCGGCCGCTTCGGCGTAGGCGAACATGTCATCGGGCATGCGGTGAGCCGAGACCACTTTCGCCTCGTGGGTGACACCGAATTCCTGGAGAATCGCCACTGCGTGCTGCAGGGTGTCCCAATCGCTGCCGGACCCCATCACGACGCCAATCTGTATCGTGCTCATGCCTGATCCCAAAAGGTGTGAATTTTAAGTTGCAACCCAAAGCTGCCCCGAATGATCGACGTCACCATCGAAAACTTTGAAGCCGAGGTCATTGCGGCCTCCATGGACATCCCCGTGCTGGTCGATTTCTGGGCACCCTGGTGCGGGCCCTGCAAGGTGATCGGCCCGCTGCTGGAAAAACTCGAGGTGGCCTACGAAGGGCGCTTCAAGCTGGTGAAGATCGACTCCGACCAGCAGCAGCAACTGGCCGGCGCCTTCCAGATTCGCAGCATTCCCACCTGCGTCTTGCTGAAAAACGGCCAGCCGGTCGATGGCTTCATGGGCGCCCTACCCGAAGGCAAGATCCGCGAATTCCTGGACAAGCATGTGCCGGCGCAGGCCCAAGCGCCTGATGAGGCCGAGATCGAGGCGATGCCGCTGGACGACGAAGGCCAGCGCGACGCCCTGGCCCAGGCGGTGGCCAAGGAACCCGACAACGACAACGCGCGTTTCGACTACATCAAGTGGCTGCTGCTGGCGGGGTATCTGGACGAAGCCAAGGTGGCGTTTGCGCCGGTGATCGCCAAGGCCGCAGGGGTGCGCCGCCTCGATTCCCTGAAGCGGCTGATGGACGCAATGGACTTCGCGATGGCCCAGGGCAATCCACAGCAGGCGCTAGCAGGGTTCGATGCGCAGATTGCAGGGAATAAACGCGATTTCGACGCCCGCTACGCCCGCGCCCGCCTGCTGGCGGCCCACCTGCAATGGACCGAGGCGATGGACGAACTGCTGGAGATCTTGATGCGCGACAAGGCCTGGAGCGAAGACGCCGCCCGCAAGACCTACATCGCCATCCTGGACATCATGGAGCCGCCCAAGCCCAAGGTCGCCGACGGACAGATCCCGCCTGATGATCCGGTGGTGGCGACTTACCGGCGGCGCTTGTCGAGTGTGGTTTTGAGCTGAAGGGGTTCTCACAGCTTGTAGTCACGCTCTCGCTGGCTACGCACCGCTAACACCCGAACCTCATTGGCAAGTGCGTCATAGCGATACAAGGCCAGGTAACCGCTAGCGCCAGTTGAAATGATCAACTCGCGTTGACCCAAAGCCACGGGTCGGCCGATCAAGGGGCTGGTCTGCTGGATATCAATCGCATCGATGATCGATTGGATACGAGAGGACGCAGAGTCCGGCGCGTACTCGAAAAGAAAATTGAAGATGCGGTCAAAGTCAGTCCGCACGCCAGGGGCAAGAATGACCCGGGTCACTTGCGGCGCTTGGCGGCTGGGGACTTCTTATTACACGTGTCCAGGCGTTGTTGCAGCCAGGACTTCATCTCGTGCCACTCGACAGCGGGCTCGCCGGCGACCAAGGCCTGATCGCGCCGCAGAGCCTCCTGCTGGATACCCAGCTTCCACTCGGCTTCATCGACCTTCTCGGCCAAGGCCTGGACCATGAAGCTGTGGGGTGTCTGCTCGGTCGCCCTCGCAACGTGCGCAATGCGCGCACGAAGTGCGTCATCCAGGCGAAGGGTGGAAGTGGTCATGGGTGGCAGGGTGTGTCACAAATGTAGCACGCCCGCCAGGAGCTCGGCGATTTTTTTCGCCGCACTTGCGCTCAGCCCCGCTGATCAACCGCTCGTCTATTTCTCGAGACATTAGGCGCTAATGGCCAACGACGCAGCCGGGGCTGCTAATTAGCCGCCTGGCTTAGTCACTATTGCAGGCATGGGCGAGGGCACGCATGAAAAATTAGCGCCTTTTCGGTTAGCCCTTCAACCCCTCAACCGCTCCCACGCATTGCGGTCCGGTGGTGGTGGCTTACTGGCGTCGCTTACCGAGTGTGATTTTGAGCGGAGGGCTGCGGCGCGCGCTAAGCCAGTCGCGTCCGCCGCTCACGGGTCCACGCCACCCATCCGCCGACCGCAGCGAGGGTGCCGCAATAGAGCAAGCCCGGCATGCTAAAGAGAGACATCATCGCCAGCACAGAGACGGCCGCGGCGTAAGCGATCCATCGCTGAGGATGCCCGCGATGAAGTTTGGCGTAGCCCACCGCGGCACACAGGTACAGCACAAAAAAGTTCTGACCGGCCAGCTGGAGCAAGGTGTCCACGCCGACCTGCGCAAGCTGAGAGAAGGTGATCACGCTGGCGAACAGCAAATAGGTACACGTCATCGCGATCAGGGGTTGCTGCCGGCGATTGAGGCTCGCCAGACGACGGGGCAAGAGGCCATCGCGCCCAGCCGAAAAAACAGCACGGGAGGCCGCGAGAAAAGCTGCAATGACATTGGCAATCACGAGAAGGCTTGCAATGAGGGCTACGATTTGCGCCCCGGCACTCCCGAGCCACCCCCTGGCCAGCTGGACGAACGGCGCCCGAGTCCACCGCTCGTCGCCAGTCGCATGGGATGCCACGATCCAGGCGATAAGAACGTACATGAACGTCACAAGTACAAAGCTGGCCCATATTGAGACAGGCAGGGTCCTTTTGACGTCTTTCATGTCCTCGGCGAGAAACGCCGTCATTTCCCAGCCAGTGAAAGCGAATAGCACCACAGGAATGGCCAAGGCCACGCCCTGCCAAGACGCTGAAACGACTACCGGCTCGTCAGTGGCGAAGGAGCCCGGCGCGGCGAAAAAAAGATAGCCCAGGGCGATCCCCAGAAGGCCCACAACGATCAGGGCGGCCATGGCCGTCTGCAATGCGCCAGAGATACGCAACCCAACCACGCCGGCCAGATAAGCCACGGTAAGGGTGCCCAGAGCGGCTCCGGGCACGCTCAGTCCGGGCAGGATCTGCTGCAGGTAGACGGCACCGATCAAGGCGATGGCAGGGATTCCCAGTGAAAAGGTGCCCAGCACAATGACCTCGGCCATCGACGCCGCACTGGATCCCAAGCTTGCACGCGCATAGCCCACCACGCCACCCGCACTGGGCATTTCACGCGCGAAGTAAGAAAAGATCGCCAGCAGCGGGATCATGAGGACGGCGACGGCCAGCCAGGGGACATAGCCCAACCTGCCAGCCAGCGAGAAACTCAAACCCGGCAAGACGAGCAGTCCAGCGCCTACGACGATGGTGATCGACATCGCGGTGGCGGCGACGATTCCCATTTTTCCAGAGGACTCATTCGACATCGACAAGCTCCTCAGCACGAGCCACAAAGTCGCCTACCGGCATGACGATGCGAGCCGCAATCACATAGAGGCACCCCTCCTCCCCAGCCCGTGATGAATGCGGTGTTTCCGCGGGAAGTAAGAGTCGGTCGCCCGGCCCGCAGCGGAACGTGGAGCCTCCCACCTGAAATTCGATGCACCCCTCGATCACATGCAGTGTTTCGTGCACCGGATGCCGATGGAGCGCATGGACTCGCCAAGGGGTGTCGCGCTGGACCTCCACAGCGCCCGTCGGCGGCAGCAGGTCACCCACCACCCTTTCGAGAGACCGGATCGATGTACTGATCACATAGGGTTGAGTCACGCCGGCAGACTTCCGGAAAGGGCAGCCGGCGGCACGGGGCTGGTTGCTGTCGGGCAAAAAGTACTGCTTCCACTCCCGATTGCCGTCCTCTCCAAAGGCACCCAGGTCTAGGCTAGGCGGCACCGCGTCAAACGCCGCAAGCCGTCGCCGGATTTCATTTTTGATGCGCGCCGAATGCGGTGCCTGTGGACCGATCACCTCGTCGAAAACCCATCGAGGCTGGAAAGTGAGCATGAAATTTCCGGCGTGACGGCTCAGACGCAACTTGTGGGAGGGTGTATTGCAGACGACGAACAACGGCTCGCCTGCGAACGAAAACTCCCAGCGCTCATGCTCGGTTTCAGTAGGTATTTCAGACGGCCAGGGCCGCGAATCCAGACGGTGCAAGGCATTCAGCAGGCCCCAAAAAATCGACTCATAAACTTCCACGCCCAGGTCGCGTGACTGCCGAAACACGACGACCAACGATGTGTTCTTACCGAACGTTCTGGCACACGGAACGTAGCTCTGGAGAGCTGCAGCCAGTCGGCTTGCCGCAGCCGCGGAGGAGGGGTCCTGCTCAATGAAATGAAAGCGCAGCTGATTCGCCGCGAGACCCGCCACGCCCAAGGTGCAGGGGAAAAGCCGTGATTTGTCTGCGACGACAACCTCGAAATCTTGGAAGGCTTGCCGCTCCCAAGACTTGGCGTCAAGCGCTCGGAGACTGTTCCTATCGTGTAGCAGCATCTGGGTATTTGTGCGTTGACAAGAGGCGGCCACTATATTTTTCGCCCCAACAACTACCTGACCAAATATTGAGAACAAAAGGAAAAGATAAAAAAGGGGCCCGCAGGCCCCTCAGTTTTCGATACACCAACCCCTCAACCCGTCAACCGCTCCAACGCCTCGCGGTACTTCGCCGCCGTCTTCTGGATCACGTCCTGCGGCAGGCGCGGGGCGGGCGGGGTCTTGTCCCAGGGCTTGCCGTGGATGCGGGCCTGCTCGAGCCAATCGCGCACGAACTGCTTGTCGTAGCTGGGTGGGTTGGCGCCGCGCTGGGCGGCCTCTTCGTAGCCCTCGACCGGCCAGTAGCGCGAGGAATCGGGCGTGAGCACTTCGTCCATCAGCACCAACTGGCCTTGCGGGTCGAGGCCGAATTCGAACTTGGTGTCGGCAATGATCAGGCCCTTTTTCAGGGCGATCGCCGCCGCCTCCTGGTAGATCGCGATGCTGATGTCACGGATCTTGGCGGCCAGCTCGGGGCCGATCATCTCCACGGTGCGCTCGTAGGTGATGTTCTCGTCGTGCTCGCCCACCGCCGCTTTCGCTGCCGGCGTGTAGATCGGCTCGGGCAGGCGCGCTGCGTTGGTCAGGCCCGCAGGCAACTTCACGCCGCACACCGACTGCGTGTCCTGGTACTCCTTCCAGCCGCTGCCGGCGAGATACCCGCGTACCACCGCCTCGACCGGAATCGGTTTGAGGCGCTTGACCAGCATGGAGCGTCCCAGCACCTGCGGCACTTCGCCCGAGGTGACCACCGACTCGGGCAATTCGCCTGTGAGGTGGTTGGGGCACAAGTGACCCAGCTTGCCAAACCAGAACAGCGCCATCTGCGTGAGCAGCTCGCCCTTGCCGGGGATGGGCTCGCCCATGATCACATCGAAGGCCGAGAGGCGATCGGAAGCGACCATGAGGATGCGGTCGTTGCCGACTGCATAGTTGTCTCGTACCTTCCCGCGCGCCAAAAGCGGCAGCGAGGTGAGGGACGAGGTGTGCAGGGCGTGGTTCACTGCACGACCTGGGCGAGCTCGCCCTGGGCGTATTGCTTCGCCACCACCTGCAGCGCGTGGCCCTTGATCTTGCCCGCCTGGCCTTCGCAGCCAAACTCGATATAGCGCTGCTTGCAAATCTGCTTAGCAGCCTCGCGCGCGGGCTTGAGCCACTCGCGCGCATCGAATTTCTCGGGGTTTTCGTGCAGAAACTTGCGCACTGCGCCGGTCATGGCCAGGCGAATGTCGGTGTCGATGTTGATCTTGCGCACGCCGTACTTGATCGCGTGCTGAATCTCTTCGACGGGCACGCCGTAGGTTTCCTTCATCTGGCCGCCGTACTGACGGATGATGGCCAAGAGCTCCTGAGGCACGCTCGACGAGCCGTGCATCACCAGGTGGGTGTTGGGAATACGGCGGTTGATTTCCTTGATGCGGTCGATCGCCAGGATGTCGCCCGTGGGCTTGCGGGTGAACTTGTAGGCGCCGTGGCTGGTGCCAATCGCGATGGCCAAGGCATCGAGTTGGGTCTTCTTGACGAAGTCGGCGGCCTGCTCCGGGTCGGTGAGCAGCTGCTCGCGGGTCATGGTGGCGTCGGTGCCGTGGCCGTCTTCCTTGTCGCCCTTCATGGTCTCCAGGCTGCCCAGGCAACCGAGCTCGCCCTCGACGGTCACGCCCAGCTTGTGGGCCATGTTCACCACCTTGCGGGTGACCTCCACGTTGTAGTCGTAGCTGGCAATGGTCTTGCCATCCGCCTCGAGCGAGCCGTCCATCATGACGGAGGAAAAGCCCAGGTCGATCGCACCCTGGCAGACGTCGGGGCTCTGGCCGTGGTCCTGGTGCATCACCAGCGGGATGCTGGGATAGGCCTCGATGGCCGCCGAGATCAGATGCTTGATGAAGGCTTCGCCGGCGTATTTGCGGGCGCCCGCGCTGGCCTGCAGGATCACCGGCGCGCCGGTTTCCTTGGCGGCTTCCATCACGGCCTGGACCTGCTCGAGGTTGTTGACGTTGAAGGCGGGGATGCCATAGCCGTTGGCCGCGGCATGGTCCAGCAATTCGCGCATGGAAACGAGAGGCATGGTGCAGGTCCGAAAGGGAGGGTGGGAGGGTGGGAGAGTAGGGGCGCCGGCGCGAGGGCCGGTCCCGGGACGGCCGGAATTTTAGCCGGGGCGCCCCCGGCGCGGGCGCCGGGCGGTGGCGGTGCCGTCTGGCGTGGCGTCGACGGCGCGAGCCATGGGCGGGGCCATCGAACTAAGAGAAAACCCTCACTTTTGAAAACATCCCAGCGAACAAGCGATTTCTACTGTTGACGTTGAGAGACGATCCGTATCATCTTCCGCAAGAGCAGACCTCCTCGCAAGGCGGTCTCAGTGCCTGTTTGGGGCTAGGACGAATCTGATGGACGACGTTGTTGTTTCTACCGGCGGCAAACCGATGCCGACCTTTTTTGTGAAGTCGGAGCGCCACCTTGCTGGCACGACCGAACAGGAGAAAAAAGACTACTTCACGGTCAACCTGATCACGTCAGGCAGCCAGCGCCAATTTATCGGCGATCGCCTGTTGCCTGGCGATCAGGGCTGCATCTTTTTCATTGCGCCGGGCGTACCGCATCGCACCCAGATTCTGGAGCCCAGCACCACCCTGACCATCGGGTTTCAGCTGGAGTTTTTGCACCCGCAGTTTCCTCGGTCGGCTGTTCATACCTGGGCTTCGCCTGCGTCGCTTGAAGCGGCACCTGAAATGATGCTGTTTGCGGCGCAAGCGCATATTGAATTCGAGTCCGACGGTGACCTGCAGCAACGGATCTTCGATCAGGCCATGCAGTTGTCGGCGTGCTCGACGGCGCAAGGGGTCGGCGTCTCGGCCATCGCCCGGGCGCGACTGAGCCTTTTTTTGCTGGAGATTCTCAAAGCCTACGAGACATCCGTCGTGGACAGCCTGGCCCAGGGGGCGAGCGCCTCCGGGAAAAACGAGCGCATCGACGAGCTCCTTGAGTTCCTGCGCAGCCGAGTTCATCAGCGAGTGACGACCGAAGAGGCCGCGCACTTCATGAATTTGTCGCCCAGCTGCCTGGCGGCGCGGGTGCGGCGCGTAACAGGCAAGACACTCGGCGAGCTGCAAAACGAGATACGGCTCGGCCGGTCCAAGGAACTCTTGGTTCTGACCGACACCCGGATTTCAGAAATCGCACACAGCTGCGGCTTCGACGACATCGGCTACTTTTCACGCCGCTTCAAACAGGCGATCGGGCAGACACCCGGTGAATACCGCCGACAGCACCAAGCGGGCTCCGCCGTCATCCGTCACTAATGCACGTTTCAACCTTCTGAGGGATATCCACCATGAGCGAAAAAGCACCCGAGTACAGCGTTGAGTACATGGAAAGCCGGCGGATTGCGCGCTTTAAAAAATTCAAGCCGCATGGCGTCTCCTACCTGGACAACGCCTTGCCGGAATACAAGCGCGAAATCTTCAACGTGATCGGACGCGGGGTTCAGGAAAACAAGGACGCCACGGCTGAAATCAAGGACCCCGAGGGATTCAACGTCGCGATCGCCAAGTGCGAGCCTGGTACCGGCGGCGGCTTGCATTCACACACCACGGTCGAAGTGTTCATGCCCATGGATGGCACCTTCAAGATCTTGTGGGGCGAACAAGGCGAGAACAGTGTGGTGCTGGAGAAGTTTGACTTCATCTCGGTGCCCGTCGGGATCTTGCGTGCGTTCACCAATGTGGGCAGCAACACGGCACACCTGCTGACCATTCTGGGCGGCACCGATGCGGGTCGCCTGCGCTGGGGCGACAAATTGATTGCCGACGCGAAATCCCGAGGTTGGGAAATCAGCGCCGAGGGTCATTTGGTGATTGCCGATAAGAAGTAAGTTGATTTTCAAATACACAAGGAGACAGCCATGAAACGACGCACCCTCTTGGCCGGATCTGCCGCTGCGGCAGCCGCTACGACTCTGCCCGCTTTCGCGCAGGGGCGAAAACTCAAAGTCGCGTTCGCGAACTTCAACGACGAAGCCTCTTTCGGGGCCTCCGTGTTGCGAGGGATGCAGGCGGCGGCACGCGCCCGCACCGACATGGACGTGAGCTTCTTCGACAACAAGCAAGACGGCGCTCGTACCGTGGAGATTGCGCGTACCGTCGCCCTGCAAAAGCCCGATGTCTTCATCGAATACAGCTTCACGCCGACGGCCAACCCGCAGGTGGCCCGCATCATGGCGGAGGCGGGTGTTCCGGTCATCGCCGTGCAACAACGCATTGGCAACGCGCCGCTCTTCGCAGTGGACAACCCCTTGGCGGGCTATGGCGGCTCCAAGCCGCTGTCTGAAGAAGCGAAAAGGCGCTGGCCGGGCCAGACACCCGTCGCCCTGGTGCTCAGCTGGCCTGAAGCGGGCCCTGTGATCCTGGAGCGGGCCGCTGCCGCACGCAAAGGGTTTGAGGAAGTGTTCCCCGGCATTCGGGTGGAGGAGCAATCCACCAAGGGCGACCCGATCAATTCGCGCGCCGTGATGACGGACTTCCTCACCAAATTCCCGGGCCGCAAAGTGATCGTCTGGTCGCATGTGGACGGCATGAGCCTGGCGGCACTGACGGCGGCTCGAAACGCCAACCGCGAAGCCGACGTGTTGATCGCCTCGACCGGTGGCGAGACCGTGGTGTTCCCGGAGATTCGCAAGCCCAATGGCGGCTTCTTCGGTACCTTCTCTTTCTTCCCCGAGTCTTGGGGTACCGAGCTCCTGGCCCTTGCCGCCCGACTGGGCGCCAAGGAAACGCTGCCCGAGACGATTCGTCCCAGCAAACAGCTCCTGATCACGGCGAGCAACATCAACCAGCATTACCCGGAGCGCTAAGGGTGACGCTGGAGGTGATCGGGGTCTCGAAACGCTTTGCTGGCGTTCGGGCCCTAGACGATGTGTCGATGGCGTTTCGGGCCGGGGAGATCTGCGCCTTGCTGGGCGAGAACGGCGCGGGTAAGTCCACGCTGATCAAGATTCTCTCCGGCTTGTACACGGCGGATGCCGGACGCATCCTGATCGACGACACCGTCTTGGAGCCCGCGTCCGTGGTGGGGTCACAGGCAGCGGGAATTCAGACGGTTCATCAGGAACTCGAGCTCGCGCCCGCCCTGTCGGTCGAAGAAAACCTCTTCATGGGGCGCTTGCCCCTGGCCGCAGGACGCGTGGACTGGCCTCGACTGCGACGGGAGGCCCAGCAGGCGCTGTTGCAAACCGGGGCACAGTTCCCCGCGGACATTCCCGTCTCTCAGCTCGGGGTGAGTGACCAGCAGCTCGTAGAAATCACCCGTGCGCTGATTCGCGGCGGAAAGATCCTGATCCTCGACGAACCCACGGCGGCACTGCCACCCGCGGAAGTCAAGCGCCTGCTTGAGACGGTCTTGCGGCTGCGTGATGCAGGCATGACCATCATTTACGTGACACATCGCTTGGACGAGGTGTTGCAGATTGCCGACCGCGCGATCGTGCTGCGCGATGGACGCAAGGTGGCCGAGTGCGCGCGGGACCAGCTCGATCGATCGACGCTGGTGCGTCACATCATCGGTCGCGAATTGGAAATCGCATCCAACGACGGCTCTCCTGTGGCGGGTGAGGTGCTACTGAAAGTGGAGCATCTGGCCTGCGACTCCGAGTTGCAAGATCTCTCCTTCGAAGCCAAAGCGGGCGAGGTCCTCGGATTTTTCGGGCTGCTCGGGGCGGGGCAGGCCTGTGTGGCACCGGCTTTGGCAGGCGTGCGCGCGGCCACGGCCCGTGCCGTGTCGATGGGAGCGCGCACCACGCTGCCGGCAAATCCGCGCGAAGCCATCGATGCAGGCCTGGGTTTTGTACCGATCGACCGAAAAGTCAGCGGCCTGGCACTGTCGCTGTCGGTGATGGAGAACATCGCCATGCCGAACTGGAAGTCACTGGGAAGCAGTGGACGTGTCCAATGGCGCGCGGTGCGCGAATTGGCCGAACGCGTGATCGCGCGCTATCGGGTCAAGTGTGCGGATTCAGGCCAGAAAGTCGCCCAGCTGTCTGGAGGCAACCAGCAAAAGGTCGCGATTTCCAAGTGGTCGGAGTTGCCCCTGAACGGCTTGCTGGTGGAGGAGCCCACGCGCGGCGTCGATGTAGGCGCACGCCCGGAGATTTATGCCGCACTTCGACAACACGCTGACCGTGGCGGTTATTGCATTTTGACCTCCAGCGACCCCGGAGAAATCGCCAGCTTGGCCGACCGGGTGATCGTGATGCGAAACGGGCGCGCGGTAAGCCAGTTGCGACGACCTGACATTACCGAGGCGAGCTTGATGACCGCTGCGCTTTAGTCCCACCGCCGCCATGACCTGCAAGCAATTCGAGACACCGCCATGACTGAAGAAGCTGGATCCTCCAACACCCCCCAGGGGGCACCGCCCACGAAGAAGCGCCTCTTGTCACAAGACACCGGCCTGGTGCTCGTGCTCGCGGCATTGGCCATCGGCTTTTCGATTTATTCGCCGTACTTCTTAACCGCCGCCAACCTGTCAAACGTCCTGCTGTCGGTCTCGGTGATCGGCTGCATGGCCGCGGTGTCCACGCTCCTGATCATCAGCCGCGGGCTTGATCTTTCGCTGGGTTCGATGGTGGCCTTGTGCGGAATGCTGACCGCGCTCACCGTCGAACAATGGCATTGGCCCTGGCCCTTGGGGGTCGCGGTAGGCCTGGTGACGGGCGCTTTGTGTGGCGCACTCAACGGTGTGCTGATCGCGGGTTTGCGGATCAACCCGATCATCGTCACGGTGGGCAGTCTGGCGGTCTTCCGCGGTCTAGCGTATCTGATCAAAGACGGCCAAAGCCTGTTGGTGGAATCGTCCGCACTGCTCGCCTTGGGCTCTGCACGATTTTTAGGCTTGACCGTTTCCGTCTGGATTTTTGCCGTGGTGTTCGCGGTGGTGTGGCTCTTCTCGGCGCACTTCAAGACCGGCCGCAGCATCTACGCCTTGGGGGCCAGCCCGAAAGCGGCCTGGATCAGCGGCCTGCCGGTATTGCAATTGCGCTTTGGTCTCTTCGTCGCCAGCGGCGTCTCGGCGGGCCTGGCTGGCGTCCTGTTGATTGGTCAGTCTGGTACGGCGATTCCCGGCAGTGGGATGGGGTATGAGCTCATGGTGATCACCGCGGTGTTGCTCGGTGGCACCAGCCTGCATGGGGGCGAAGGCTCGGTCGTACGCACCTTGCTCGGCGTCTTGATCATCGGCGTTCTCAATAACGGCATGGTGCTGACGTCGGTCCCCAGCTTCTATCAAATCATCGCCAACGGCGCACTGCTGCTGGCCGCCGTGGTAATCGATCAGGTACGCAACGGGGCGCATCGCGGGCCGATCGAGTCATGACCGCTGCCCGCACCCACCTATTGTTGATTCCGGGGCTGGCCTGCGATGGGACTGTCTGGGAACCCCAGGTCGCGCACTTTGCAAAGCAAAGTCACCTTGCGGTCGATGTCGTGGACCTGGGCGTGCACGACTCGACCGAGGCGATGGCGCGAGCGCTGCTGGATCGGTATCCCGGTCCCGTCGCCGTGGCCGGCTTTTCCCTGGGCGGCTATGTGGCACAAGAAATGGCCCGACAGGCCCCCGAGCGCCTCTTGGGGCTGGCCTTGATGGCGACACAGGCGGGCACCGATCCCCCCGCGATGGCCGATGTTCGTGCGCAATGGGCTCGACAGGCGCGTGACGAAGGCATGGCCGCCGTGGCGCCTGTCTTTTTGGCCAAGCTTGCGAGCGCGAACTATCTGGCCAGCGACATCCACCAGCAGGCCTTGCACGCCATGATGGCGCGGCACTCGGTCGAGGCTTTCTGCGGCGAGCAAGAGGCCATCCGAACCCGCAGTGACTGCAGCGAGGCCGTGCGAAGTCTGCGGTGCCCCACACTGGCCGTGATCCCTGCGCAAGATGCACTGGTCCCACCAGCCAATCAACACAAGATGGCTCAAGCCAGCGGCATCCAATCCGTCCACGAAATCGCCGACAGCGGTCACACCGTGATGCTGGAATTTCCGCAAGCCGTCAACGCGGCGATGCAAAGCTGGTTAGACCAAGTCCGCTCGGCCCTCTCGACCCACCCCAATTAGCAGTTCACCACCTGGAGTACCTCATGTCTCAGCTTTTTTCGCCTCTGCAACTTGGCGGGCTCACGCTGTCCAATCGGATTGCAGTTTCACCCATGTGCCAGTACTCATCGCAGAACGGTCTTTTTTCAACCTGGCATCTGCAACATCTGTCGTCGCTGGCCATGTCGGGTGCGGCCCTGGTCATGATCGAGGCCACCAATGTGAGCGCCGACGGTCGTATCTCCGACGGGTGCACGGGTCTTTGGAGTGACGAACATGGCCGCTCGCTGGCCGACGTCCTGGCGGGTGCTCGCAAGGTCGCGGGCCCCGTCAATTTCGGCATTCAGATCGGCCATGCCGGTCGCAAGGGTCCGACGCAAGTTCCTTGGCAAGGCGGCAAGCCCTTGACGCCCGATCAGGCCTGGACGGCGATGGCGCCCTCACCCATCCCCTTGGCCGAAGGCTGGCCCACACCCAAGGAGATGACCCTCGCGGACATCGCCAAGTTCAAGCAGGACTGCGTGGCAGCAACGCGGCGCGCACTGGCAGCGGGCGTTCAGGTCATTGAATTGCATGCCGCCCATGGCTACTTGATGCATCAATTCATGTCGCCGCTGAGCAATCACCGCAGCGACCAGTACGGTGGGTCTCGCGAGAATCGCATGCGTCTGGCTCTTGAAGTGATGACCGAGCTTCGTGCCATCGTGCCGCGCACACACGCACTGGGCGCTCGCATCACGGCGACAGACTGGATGCCGGACGGCATTCAAGAGGCCGACTGCGTTGCATTTGCGCGCGAGCTGGAAGCGCTGGGCACCGACTATGTGTGTGTGACCTCGGGTGGCTTGATCTTGACGGCACCCATCAAGATTGCACCGGGCTACCAGGTCGCGTTTGCTGCCGCCGTGAAGAAGGCAGTGTCCAAGATGGTGGTGCGTTGTGTGGGCCTGATTGCGGAACCCATGCAAGCGGAGCAGGTGATCAGCTCGGGGCAGGCGGATCAAGTCGCGTTGGCCCGTGCTTTTCTCGACGATCCTCGCTGGGGCTGGCATGCCGCAGAAAAACTCGGGGTCAAGGTGGACCTGCCGCCCCAGTACGCGCGCGCTCACCACTCGCTCTGGCCCGGCGCGAAGCTGGTGAGACCCTAAGCACGTGGACACGACCCATCGCCAGATCGCGGGCCACCTGTTGGTGGAGTGTCTCGCGGCGCAAGGGGTGACCCATGCCTTTGGTGTTCCAGGCGAGAGCTTTCTGGCGGTGCTGGATGGCTTTCACGCCTACCGTGACCGCATCCGCTTCATCACGGCGCGCCATGAGGGCGGCGCCTGCTTCATGGCCGAGGCCGCAGGAAAGCTCACAGGACGTCCGGGCGTTTGCTTTGTCACGCGGGGGCCTGGAGCCACCAACGCGTCGATCGGCATTCACACCGCCTACCAAGACAGCACGCCGATGGTGCTTTTTGTCGGTGACGTGGGCAGCGAGTTTCGCGATCGCGAGGCCTTTCAGGAAATCGACTTTCGAACCTTCTTTGGTCCCACCACGGGAGGCATGGCCAAGCGTGTGGAGCGTATCGACACACCCGAGCGCTTGCCCGAATACATCGCTCGCGCCTTTGCCACCGCCATGAATGGCCGTCCGGGGCCAGTGGTCCTGGTCTTGCCCGAGGACATGCTCACGCAAATGGTGAGCAGTCGACCGCTGCCACGGGTAGAACCCGTGACCGCCACGGTGACCGCAAGCGACCTCGAACGCCTGCGAGAAATGCTGGTGGCCGCCAAACGGCCCTTGGTCATCGCGGGCGGTTCCGGATGGTCGGTCGCGAGCGCGAAGGCCTTGCAGCGCTTCGCTGAAAAGTGGTCTCTGCCCGTCGTCAATGACTTTCGCTGCCAAGACGTTTTCGACAACCACCATCCTCTATACGCGGGGGATGCGGGGATTGCCATCAACCCCAAACTCGCACAGCGAATTCGCGAGAGCGATCTTGTGCTCGCCCTCGGTACGCGTCTGGGCGAGATGATGACGAGCGGCTACCGCTTGCTCGAAGTGGCCAGACCCCATCAGCGACTGATTCATATTCATCCCGGCGCTGAAGAACTCAACCGGGTCTATCAGGCGGATCTGGCGATCTTGGCAACGGTCGATGCCGCCTGTATGGCCTTGGAGGCCCTGCCGCCACCGGCGAACTGCACATGGCTGAAATCGACGCAGGAAGCGCATCAAGCGTACGAGGCGAACTTCGAGCGACACAGCTTGCCCGGTCAGGTAGACATGCATCAGGTGCTCACCCTGATCAGCAAACACCTACCGGCCGACGCCGTGCTCACAAATGGTGCCGGTAACTTTTCGACCTGGCTGCATCGCTATCACCGCTACCACGGTCTGGCCAAGGGCTGCAAAACGCAGCTGGCACCTGCCTCAGGCGCCATGGGATACGGCGTACCGTCGGCGGTTGCCGCCAGCCTCATCACCGGGCAAACCGCCTTCACCTTGGCCGGCGATGGTGACTTCATGATGAACGGACAAGAACTTGCCACTGCGATGCAGTACGGCGGCAAGACCATTGTGGTCATTGTGAATAACGGCATGCTCGGTACGATCCGCATGCATCAGGAGCGCGAATTCCCGACGCACGAAACCAGCACGAGGCTGGTCAATCCGGACTTTGCCGCTTTAGCCAGGTCGTATGGCTACGCCGGCGAGCGCGTCCAAAAGACGGAAGAATTTGAAGCCGCTTTTTTGGCTGCGCTCTCGCGGCGCGAAGGCACGGTGATCGATGTCATCATCGACCCGGAAGCCCTGACCACCCGCGGGACTTTGTCGGCCATTCGGGACGCCGCCCTCAAGCGGCAGGCTGCCGGCACGTGAACAAGTGAGGCGCTGCGCACCCGGTGCGTGCGCCGTCCTCAGGCCGCCCGACAGATCTTGAGCATGTTGGTGCCGCCCGGCGCCCCCATGGGTTCGCCGCAGGTGATGGCGTAGACGTCGCCGCTGCTCACGATACCGCGTTGCTTCAGATGCGCCTCCGCGTCGCCCAGCGCGGTGTCGCGGTCGGCGCTGGTGTCCATCAGGAGCGGGCGTACGTTGCGGTAGATCGCCAGCTTGCGCTGCGTCGACAGGCGCGGCGTGAGGGCGTAGATCGGGATGTGAATGCGATGACGCGACATCCACAGCGCAGTCGACCCGGAGTCCGTGAGGGCCACGATGGCCTTGCACCCCAGGTGGTGGGCGGTGAAGAGCGCGCCCATGGCAATGGACTGGTCGATGCGCTGGAAGGTCATGCCGGTGAAGTCGGCATCGAGCTTGGTGTCCTCGGCAAGTTCAGCCTGGGCGCAGATATTAGCCATCTCGACGATGGTCTCCAGCGGAAACTTGCCCGAGGCCGTTTCGGCACTGAGCATGACGGCGTCGGTGCCATCGAGTACCGCATTGGCCACGTCGCTCACCTCGGCGCGCGTGGGCACCGGGTTGGTGATCATGGACTCCATCATCTGCGTCGCCGTGATCACCACCTTGTCATGCTCGCGTGCCAGGCGAATCATGCGTTTTTGCAGGGCCGGCACGGCCGCATTGCCCACTTCCACCGCCAGGTCGCCGCGCGCCACCATGATGCCGTCGCTAGCCTGCAAGATGGAGTCGAGATTGGGGATGGCTTCGGCCCGTTCGATCTTGGCGATCAACCCCGGCTTGTGACCGAATTCGGCAGCCGCCACATTGCAAAGCTGGCGCGCCATTTCCATGTCGGTGGCGTTCTTGGGAAAGCTCACCGCCACGTAATCGGCCTGGAAGCTCATGGCGGTGCGGATGTCCTCCATGTCTTTGGCCGTGAGCGCGGGCGCCGTGAGGCCGCCGCCTTGCTTGTTGATGCCCTTGTTGTTGGACAGCTCGCCCCCGAGCTTGACGGTGGTGTGCACCTGCTCGCCCTTGACGGCGTCGACCGTGAGCACGATCAGGCCGTCATTGAGCAGGAGGACATCACCGGCTTTCACGTCACGGGGTAGCTCCTTGTAGTCCAGGCCTACGCCGTCGAGGTCGCCGGGCTGCGTGCGCGAGGCGTCGAGAACAAATTTTTTGCCGGGCTCGAGCATGACCTTGCCGTCGGCGAATTTGCCCACGCGGATCTTGGGCCCCTGCAGGTCGGCCATGATGGCTACCTCGCGGCCGGCGCGCTGGGAGACCTCGCGCACCAGACGGGCCCGGTCGATGTGGTCCTGCGCCTTGCCGTGGCTGAAGTTCAGGCGCACGACGTTCACGCCGGCGCGGATCATGTGTTCGAGCAGCTGCGGGTCGCTCGAGGCGGGGCCCAGGGTGGCGACGATCTTGGTGGCGCGACGGGGCATGAACTTCCTTGGAACTGCGGGTCTGATATGCCGGGGATTCTCACACGCCCAGCGGGACGCAACGCCCCGGGATTGCACCATCCTTATCGCCTCACGCCGCTCAGGCGCCCCGGGCGCGCTTCTCCAGGATCTCGAAGGCCGGCAGCGTCTTGCCCTCCAGCACCTCCAGGAAGGCGCCGCCGCCCGTGGAGATATAGCCCACGTCCTTCTCGATGCCGTACTTGGCGATGGCCGCCAGCGTGTCGCCGCCGCCGGCAATGCTGAAGGCGGACGACTGCGCGATGGCCTGCGCAATGACCTGCGTGCCGTGCGAGAAGGCCTCGAACTCGAACACGCCCACCGGCCCGTTCCAGACGATGGTGCCGGCCGCCAGCAACTGGTCGGCCAGCTTCTTCGCGGTCTGCGGGCCGATGTCCAGAATCAGGTCGTCATCGGCCACCTCGGTGGCGGGCTTGATGGTGGCCTGCGCGTCGGCGGCAAACTGCTTGGCCACCACCACGTCGGTGGGGATCGGCACCTCGGCGCCGCGGGCCTTCATGGCGTCGATCACCGCGCGGGCTTCACTCACGAGGTCGGCCTCGGCCAGCGACTTGCCGATCTTGAGGCCGGCGGCCAGCATGAAGGTGTTGGCAATGCCACCGCCCACGACCAGCTGGTCCACCTTGTCAGCCAAGGACTTGAGGATGGTGAGCTTGGTGGAGACCTTGGAGCCGGCCACGATGGCGGCCAGCGGGCGCTTCGGGTTGGCCAGGGCCTGGGTGATGGCGTCGATCTCCGCGGCCAGTAAGGGGCCAGCGCAGGCCACCGGCGCGTACTGCGCGATACCGTAGGTGGAAGCCTCGGCGCGGTGCGCGGTGCCAAAAGCGTCGTGCACGAAGAGGTCGCACAGGGCAGCCATCTTCTGCGCGAGCTCGGGGCTGTTCTTCTTCTCGCCCTTGTTCAAGCGGCAGTTTTCAAGCAGCACCACCTGCCCCGGCGCCACCTGCACGCCGTCAACCCAATTCGCGCGTAGCAGCACTTCACGACCGAGCAATTCACCCAGGCGCTGAGCCACCGGCGCCAGAGAGTCCTCGGGTTTGAATTCGCCCTCAGTAGGGCGGCCCAGGTGGGAGGTGACCATCACCGCCGCACCGGCGTCCAGTGCCATGCGAATACAGGGGATGGACGCGCGGATGCGGGTGTCCTCGGTGATGCGGCCGGCGGCGTCCTGGGGCACGTTCAGGTCGGCGCGGATGAAGACGCGCTTGCCGCGGGCCTGGCCCTGGGCGCACAGATCGGAGAAGCGAAGAATGTTCATAGCAAGTGATGTGGCGCGCACCGCAAAGGCCTTGTACGCCGTGTGAGGGAGAGATCAGCCCGCCATTTTAGGAAGACCACCTCGCGCGGGACTTACCAGCCCAGTAGCAGGTGCAGCGGCAGGTAAACGGCCATGCCCGCGACGATGGTCAGCAAGGTGTTGCGCCGCCAGTAGAAGACGGCCATGCCGACCGCCGCCCCGAAGATGCGCGCGTCCAGTCCGGTGGCCACCAGCTGCCCCTGGGTCATCACCACCTCGGGCACCACCACGGCGACAAGCGCTGCGATGGGGGCGTATTGCAAGCCGCGCTCGGCCCACACCGGCAGCCGCCAGGGTCGGCTGGAAAACACGAAGAAGCCGCGGGTGATCACGGTCACCACCGCCAGCCCGCCGATCACCGCCATCGTCCACAGGTCGGTCATGACACCTTCCCCTGGGCCGAAGCGGGCCGCAGGCGCTGCTCCAGCGCCATGCACACAAGCACTGCCACGCCAATGGCCACCACGATGTTCAGGCGCAGCGGCAGGGCGTAGGCGGCCACTGCGGTCGCACCGGCCACTGCGGCAGCGACGATGCGCAGCGGGGTAGACGCCAACGCGCAGGAAATCCCCACCAGGCACAGGATGCCGGCGAAGCCCAGGCCCCAGCTGGTGGGCACCACATTGGCCAGCGCGATGCCCAGCATGCTGGCCACCATCCAGCTGACCCAGATGGTGCAAATGTGGCCGGCCATGTAGGCCTCCTGGGCCAGGCGCTCGGCATCGTCTTTCGGAGGGTCGGGGTAGCGATGGGTGTGCAGGGCGTAACTGAGGTCGGCGGTGAGGTAGGCCGCGGCGGCGCGACGCAGTGGCGGCAGGTGCATCAGGTAAGACCGCAGATGCAGGCTGAACACGATGAAGCGCAGGTTCACGCAAAAGCCGGTGGCCAGGATCACCCAGGCCGGCGCACCCGCCACCAGCAGGGGCAGCGCCGCGAGCTGCGAGCTGCCGGCGTACACGAAGAAGGTCATGGCCAGCGCCTCGATCACCGACAGGCCCGACTTGACCATGGCCACGCCGGTCATGAGCCCCCAGATGGCAGTGCCCGTCGCCTGGGGCACCATGTCTTTCAGGCCGGCGCGAAACTGCGGCTGCGCGCGCAGGTGGGCGAGCCAGAACATCAGGCGGCCGTCCCGAAACGCTGGCCAGGCACGAGCGGAAAGCCCCGCAGAAAATCCGCCGCCGCCAGGCGCTTGCCTCCAGCGCGCTGCAACTGCGTGAGACGCAAGGCGCCGCTGCCGCAGGCCACCAGCACGCCGGCCTCGTCCGCCGCCAGCACCGTGCCCGCGGGCGCTGCAGCGGCCGACGCAACGCGCTCGGCCCGCCATAACTTCACGGCCTCGCCCTGCACCGGGCTGCTCGCGCCGGGAAAAGGATCGAAGGCGCGCAGGCGCCGCTCGATCACCTCGGCGGGGAGCGACCAGTCGACCTCCGCTTCGGACTTCTCGATCTTGTGCGCATAGGTCACACCCGCCTCGGGCTGGGGCGTGCGCGCCAGCGGACCGTCTGTCGCGCGCCGCAAGGCGTCCACGATCATCCGCGCGCCCAGGCCGGCCAACTTGTCATGCAAAGTGGCGGTGGTGTCGGTGGGCGCAATCGGCAGGCGTTCGAGCTGCAGCATGTCGCCCGTGTCCAGGCCGGCGTCCATCTGCATCAGGGTTACGCCGGTGTCGGTATCGCCCGCCTCGATGGCGCGGTGGATCGGCGCCGCGCCGCGCCAGCGTGGCAGCAGCGAGGCGTGGATGTTCAGACACCCCAGACGCGGTGCGTCCAGCACCCACTGCGGCAGGATCAGGCCGTAGGCGGCCACCACCATCACGTCGGCCTGCGCCGCCTCGATGGCAGCCTGCGCAGCCTGCGCGTCCTGGGGGTACTTGCCTTGCAGGCGCAGGCCCTGGGGCTGGGCCACTGGCAGGCCCTGCGCCTGCGCGAACTGCTTGACCGGCGAGGCTTGCAGCTTCATGCCGCGACCAGCCGGGCGGTCTGGCTGCGTCAGCACCAGGGGAATGCGGTAGCCGGCGGCGTGGATCTGTTCAAGCGCCACGCGCGCGAACTCGGGCGTGCCCGCGAAGATGACACGCAGGGGGGCGACGGCCGGGGCGCGTGACTCCACGTCGAGGGTCAGGCGCGCATCGCCTCGCGCTGCGCCTTGACCAGCTTGGTCTTGATGCGATTGCGCTTGAACATCGACAGGTACTCGACGAAGACCTTGCCTTGCAGGTGGTCCATCTCGTGCTGGATGCAGATCGCCAGCAGGCCTTCGGCGTCGATCGTGTACGCCTGGCCGTTCTCGTCCAGGGCCTGGACCTTCACGGACACGGAACGCTCGACGCCGTCGTAGATGCCGGGCACCGACAAGCACCCCTCCTCACCAGCGCGGCGCTCTTCGCTCGCCCAGGTGATCTCGGGGTTGATCAGGGTCATGGGGCTGTCGCGCTTCTCGGACACGTCGATCACGATCACCCGCTCGTGCACGTCCACCTGGGTCGCGGCCAGGCCGATGCCATTGGCCTCGTACATGGTCTCGCGCATGTCGGCCACCAGCTGGCGCACGCGAGCATCGACCTCGGCCACCGGCTTGGCCACGGTGTGCAGGCGGGGATCGGGGTAGACAAGGATGGGAAGGACAGCCATGGCGGTACCGAGAGAGACGGAAAACCACCGTATTGTCCTTCACCCGCCAACGCCCCGCCTAGATGAAGGCCAAGGCATTGCCCCCAGCCCTGGGCTCGGTGAAAATTAATCCTATGGACCTCATTTTTCACCGCCGCAATCTCCCATTCCTGCTGTCCATGGCCCTGGTGGCGCTCCAGGCGACTGGCAGTCCGGCGCTGGCCCAGGGCGCCCCCGCGGCAGGGCCCGAGTTACGCCTGTCGCCCCGGGTGCGCGTGCAGCTGCAACCCGAGCCGGCCTTGCCGGCCCTGGCGCCGCACCGGATCGAACCCTTTCTGGCAGACCCTCTTGTCGTCGACGAAGCCACCCTCCGGCAAGCCCCCCGCATCGTGGCCGCGCCCGAGGGGCGCGTGCTGATCACCCGCGGCGACCTCGCCTATGCCCGGGGCGCCGCGGGCTCCGTGCTCGATGCGCCCGCCGGCACCCTCCTGCGCATCGTCCGCGATGCCCGCGAAATCCGCGATCCCGTGACACAAGCCGTCCTGGGCCTGGAGGCCCAGGCGGTCGGGCGCGCGCGTCTGCAGCAAGCGCAAGGCACGACCCCGCCCGGCGGACCGACGGGTACGGCCGTCCCCGTGCCGGCGGTCCTGGAAATTGTCTCGGCGCGTGAGGAAATCCTCGCAGGCGACCGGCTCCTGCCCGAGCCGGCCCGCCCGTTCGTGCACTACCTGCCCCACCCGGCGCAGATCACGCTGGAGGGCGCGCGCATTGCGGCCATGCCCGGCGATGCGGTCGGCATGGCCGGCCAGAACCAGATCGTGGTGATCAACAAGGGGCTCGCCGATGGCCTGGCCAGCGGCCAGTTGTTGCGAGTGCTCCTGGGTGGGCCGCCAGCCACCGACCGTACGAGCGGCCTGCCCGAGCGGATGCAGCTGCCAGATGAACACAACGGCCTGCTCATGGTGTTCCGCCCCTTTGAGCGCCTGTCGTATGCCCTGATCCTTGAAACCCGCGATGGGGTGAAGGTGGGTGACCGGGTCGTGCCGGCGCAGTAAGACAGCGTCATGGACCGTGACGAACTCGCCGACTGGCTGCGCCTGACCCTCACGCCCGGCCTCGGGGCCGGGCGTGCGCGGCGCCTCCTGGCCGCCTTCGGCCTGCCGGCCCAGGTCTTCGCGGCCGACCCCGCGGCCTTGCGGGAACTCCTCTCGCCCTCGCAGGTCCTGGCCCTGAGCGCCGAGCCCTGCGGACTGGCCGAACAGGTCGACACCACCTGGCAGTGGCTGGAGCAGGGCCAGGGCAAACGGCGGGTGCTGACCCTGGCCGACGCCGACTACCCCTCCGCCTTGCTGCAGATCGAGGACCCGCCCCTGATGCTTTACGCCATGGGCCAGCCGCTGGCCCGCCCGGGAGGCTTCACCTGGCCCGAAGCCATCGCCATCGTCGGCAGTCGCAACCCTACGCCGCAGGGCGCCATCACCGCCAGGCAGTTCGCCCGCAGCTTCGCGCAATCGGGCTGGTGCGTGGTGTCGGGCCTGGCCTTGGGCATCGACGGCGCAGCCCACGAGGGCGCACTGGAGGGCGCCCCGCCCCAAGCGGACCTGTTAGGCCCCACGCCCGCCACCCTCGCCGTGGTGGGGACGGGTCTGGACCGCACCTACCCGAGCCGGCACCAGGACCTCGCGGGGCGCATCGCAGCACGCGGGGTGATCCTGGGCGAATACCCCCTGGGCACGCCACCCCTGCCCGCGAACTTCCCGCGCCGCAACCGCATCCTGTGCGCACTCGCGCGCGGCACCCTGGTGGTCGAGGCCGCAGTGCAATCCGGCTCCCTCATCACCGCGCGCCTGGCCGCCGAGCAGGGACGCGAGGTGTTCGCCATCCCCGGCTCCATCCACTCACCCCAGTCCCGGGGCTGTCATGCCCTGATCAAGCAGGGCGCCAAACTGGTCGAGACCGCGCAGGAGGTCCTCGACGAACTGCCCGCCCTGCCCTCGCCGGCCGCGGCGTCTGGCGCCGCGCCCGTCGCAGGTGGCACCACCCGGGTGACGCCTGCCCCGGCCTGCACCGACCCCGTGCTCGAGGCCCTGGCCCACGACCCCGCCACGCTCGACGCGCTGATGGCCCGCACTGGCCTGGACACCGCGGCCCTCCTGGCACGCCTGCTCGAGCTGGAGCTGCAAGGCGCGCTCGCCCGCTTGCCGGGTGGCCTGTACCAACGCACGGCCATCGCTTGAGGCGCGAAGGCAACACGCGCAGAAAGGACTTGCTGACACCCCCCTCTTCTGGGCTATATTGGCCCCATGTTCGACGTGCTGGTGTTTGTTTACGAAAACTACTGGCGAGGCGATGCGTGTCCCGAGTTGCAGCAACTCGGTCGCAAGCTCAGCGCCCACGGCTTCGAAGCCGACGAAATTCACGACGCGCTGGTCTGGCTGGACGGCCTGAACTTCGCGGCGCAGTCGATCAAGCTCTCCCCCGACTTCCCCGACGCGGCCCCCGAGGCGCCGGCCTATCCCCTGCAAGACCAGTCCTCGCAAAGCCTGCGGGTCTACTCCGTGTCCGAGCAGGACCACCTGGGCGCGCAATGCCTGGGCTTCCTCTCCTTCCTGGAGTCGTCGGGCGTTTTGCCGGCTCCCATGCGCGAGATCGTGATCGACCGCGCCATGGCCGCCTCAGGCAACCCCATGTCGCTGGACGCCTTGAAAATCATCGTGCTGATGGTCTACTGGAGTTTCGGCGAAGAGCCCGACGCACTCATTCTGGACGAGCTGTGCGACGACAGTGAAGGCCGCCTGGCGCACTGAGTCACGATCATCACTCGCCAAAGCAAAGGGCCCGACAGGGCCCTTTGCTTTGGGGTCCCGGGATACACCGGGACGAAGGATCAGCGCCTCAGACCGTCGCGCCCGCGTTGGGATCGTTCGGGTCGTCCTTGCGCACCGACGCCTTGATCAAGTCTTCCCGCTTGATACCCAACCACATCGCGATCGCGGCGGCCACGAACACCGACGAGTAGATCCCAAACAGGATGCCGATGGTCAGGGCCAGAGCGAAGTAGTACAGCGTCGCGCCGCCAAACAGCAACATGGACAGCACCATGATCTGCGTGGAGCCATGGGTGATGATGGTGCGGCTGATGGTGGAGGTGATCGCGTTGTCGATGACCTCCGTGGTGTCCATCTTGCGAAAGCGCCGGAAGTTCTCGCGGATCCGGTCAAAGATCACCACCGACTCGTTGACCGAATACCCCAGCACCGCCAGCACCGCCGCCAGCACCGCCAGCGAGAACTCCCACTGGAAGAAGGCGAAGAAGCCCAGGATGATGATGACGTCGTGCAGGTTCGCGAAGATGGCCGCCACCGCGAACTTCCACTCAAAGCGCATCGCCAGATAGATCATGATGCCCGCCACCACCACGCCCAGGGCCTTGAGGCCGTCGGCCGCGAGCTCCTCGCCCACCGACGGGCCGACGAACTCGGTGCGGCGCAGGGTGACCGCGGGGTCGCCGGCTTTCAATGCCGCAAGCACCTTCTCGCTTTGCTGCGCAGAGCTCACGCCTTTCTGTGCGGGCAGGCGGATCATCACATCGCGCGCGGTGCCGAAGTTCTGCACCTGCACATCGGTGTAGCCCAGGCCCGAGACGGTCTGGCGAATGCGCTCGACATCCGCCGGCTGGCTGTAGGCCACTTCCATGACGGTGCCGCCGGTGAATTCCACCGACAGGTGCAGGCCGCGCGTGAACAGGAAGAACACCGCCGCTGCGAAGGTGAGGAACGAGATGATGTTGAACACCAGCGCGTGCCGCATGAACGGGATGTCCCGCCGGATTTTGAAAAACTCCACTTGTCTTTCCTTTCGGAGTTTTCAGAGAAGGCTCATGTGCGCTCGCGCACGTGATGCCGGAACTAAGCATTCCATGCTCAGGCTCCCTTGTTGCTCGGGGTGGGCAACTCGTCCTTGGACGGGCGCCAGACAGTGCCGATGGACACGGACTTGAGCTTCTTCTGCCGGCCATACCAGAGGTTGACCAGACCGCGCGAGAAGAACACCGCCGAGAACATCGAGGTGAGGATGCCGATGCAGTGCACCACCGCGAAGCCACGCACCGGGCCGGAGCCGAAGGCCAGCAGCGCCACGCCCGCGATCAGCGTGGTGACGTTGGAGTCCAGGATGGTGGCCCAGGCCCGGTCGTAACCGGCGTGGATGGCGGCCTGCGGCGCGGCGCCGTTGCGCAGTTCCTCGCGGACGCGCTCGTTGATCAGGACGTTGGAGTCGATGGCCATGCCCAGCGCCAGCGCCATGGCCGCCATGCCGGGCAGGGTGAGTGTGGCCTGCAGCATGGACAAGATGGCCACCAGCAGCAGCAGGTTGACCGCCAGCGCGATGCCCGAGATCAGGCCAAACAGCATGTAGTAGATCGCCATGAACGCGACGATGGCGGCAAAGCCCCAGGCGACGCTGTGGAAACCCTTGGCGATGTTCTCGGCACCCAACGTGGGACCGATGGTGAGCTCCTCGATGATCTCCATGGGGGCCGCCAGGGATCCGGCGCGCAGCAGCAGGGCCAGATCGTTGGCCTCGGTCACGGTCATGGAGCCGGAGATCTGGAAGCGGTTGCCCAGTTCGCCCTGGATGACCGGAGCGGTCAACACCTCGCCCTTGCCCTTCTCAAACAGCACGATGGCCATGCGCTTCTTGAGGTTCTCGCGGCTGGTGTCGCGCATGATGCGACCGCCCTTGGCGTCGACGGTGAGGTCGACCTTGGGCTGCTGGGACTGGGAGTCGAAACCGGGCTGGGCGTCGGTGAGGCTGTCGCCGGTGAGGACGACTTGCTTTTTCAGAATGACGGGCCGGCCGTCACGCTCGAGGAACCGCTCGGAGCCAAAGGGCACAGGGCCCGAGCCCATCTCGGCCGCGCGCGCCTCGGCGCTCTCGTCGACCAGGCGCATCTCCAGGGTGGCAGTGCGACCCAGGATGTCCTTGGCCTTGGCCGTGTCCTGCACGCCGGGCAGCTGCACCACGATGCGGTCCAGGCCCTGCTGCTGGATCACGGGTTCGGCCACGCCGAGTTCGTTGATCCGGTTGTGCAGGGTATGGATGTTCTGCTTGAGGGCCTGCTCCTGCACCTTGCGAGCGGCTTCGGGCTTGAGGGTGGCGACCAGCTTGTACTCGGTCCCGTCCGGGCCGCCGCTGGCCTGCAGGTCAGGGAACTGCTCGGCCACGCGGCGCAGGGCCTGCTCCATCGTGCCGGCTTCGCGAAAGCGCACCTCCAGGGTCTGGCCGTTGCGACTCACGCCGCCGTGGCGGATATTGGCCTCGCGCAGCGACAAGCGCAGGTCGCCCGCAAAGGCCTCGGCCTTCTTGGTCAAGGCGCCGGGCATGTCCACCTGCAGCATGAAGTGCACACCACCGCGCAGGTCCAGGCCCAAGTACATGGGCGCTGCGTGCAGGGCATTGAGCCAGGCCGGCGAGGCGGAGATCAGGTTGAGTGCGACGACGTAGCCAGGATCGGCCGGGTCGGGCACGAGTGCGCGTTGCAGCGTGTCTTTGACCTTGAGCTGGGTGTCGGTGCTGTCGACACGCACGCGCACCGAGCTGCCTTCGAGGGCGATCGAGCGGGCCTGGAGGTTGGCTGCGGTCAGGGCCTGCTCGACCCGGGCCAGGGTGGTGGTGTCCACCTTGACCGTGGCTTTCCCGGCCGAGACCTGAACCGCCGGCGCCTCGCCGAAAAAGTTGGGCAGCGTGTACAGGATGCCCACGAGCAAGGCGACCACAAGGATCGCGTATTTCCAGACCGGGTAGCGGTTCATGACGTTGGATGTTCAGTCGGGCCGGCGCGAAAAGCCGACGTGGGAGCCGGCCCGAGGCGGACGGAGCCCGCGTTTACTTCAGGGTGCCCTTGGGCAACACCTGCACGATGGCGCTGCGCTGCAGCTGGATCTCGACGCCGGTGGCGACCTCGACCCCGACATAGGTGTCCCCCAGTTTGCTGATGCGGCCCAACAGACCGCCGGCGGTGGCCACCTCGTCGCCCTTGACCAGGGCCTCGAGCATGGCCTTGTGCTCCTTCTGGCGCTTCATTTGGGGCCGGATCATGACGAAGTACAGCACCGCGAACATCAGCAGCAGCGGGAGCATGCCGGTGAGGGACGACATCAGGTCGCCGCCGGGGGCGGGCGCGGCCTGGGCAAAAGCGGGGGAAATGAACACGTGGGCTCCTAGCGTTGGGGGGGCGACAGGCCGGGAGCGCAGGCCCAGGGGCCGCGGCCATCCGGCAAGGACACGGGATTGTAGGGCCCCGCCCCGATGGGCCCTGACGGCCCGGGGGCATCGGCCAGCCCGCGCCGGACAGGCCCGCTCGGGCCGCGGCGGCGTCCGCCGGGAGGGGCCCCCAAGGCGGCCGGTTCAGGCCGCCAGACGATCCGCGCCAGCCTGCTCGCGCCAGCGCGCCATCAGTCCGTCCCATCGGCTGCGCGCCGCAGCCAGGTGACGGGCCTTGACGTGGCCATAGCCTCGGATCTGCTCGGGGATGGCCGCGATCTCCACGGCTAGCGCATGGTTGCCCGCGTCCAGGCCGACCCGCAGTTCATCGAGGCAGCGGCGGTAGTCGTCGATGAGGGCGCGCTCGCTGCGGCGCTCCTCGGTGTAGCCAAAGACATCCAGCGCGGTGCCGCGCAGGAATTTCAGGTGCGCCAGCAGCGCAAGGCCCAGGCCCATCCCGGCGCCGAAGCGGCGCTTTTGCAGCTCGCCGCGCTCGTTACGGCGAGACAGGAGCGGCGGGGCCAAGTGGTGGTGGATGCGGAAGTCGCCCTCGAACTGCGCCGCGATGGATGCTCGGAAACCGGTCTGGGTGTGCAGACGGGCAACCTCGTACTCGTCCTTGTACGCCATGAGCTTGAACAGGTAACGCGCTGCCGCCTCGGACAGGGCGGTGCGGCCCAGCGGCGCTTCGGCGGTGCGCACGCGCTCGATGGTGTCGCGGTAGGACTGCGCGTAGGCCTCGTTCTGGTAGGCGGTGAGGAAGTCCACGCGGCGGGCGATGAGGCTGTCCAGCGTTTCGCGCGGGCGCAGCTCGACGACCTGCGCCGGCGTGAGCAGCTTTTCCAGGCGGGCCGAGTCGTGCGCCGCCCAGCGGCCCCAGGTGAAGGCCGCCTTGTTGGCGTCGACCGAGACCTCGTTGAGTTCAATGGCACGCAACAGCGCGGCCAGACTCAGCGGGATCCAGCCCTTTTGCCAGGCATAACCGAGCAGCATGGGGTTGACGTAAAGGCTGTCGCCCATCAACCGGGTGGCGGCACGGGTGGCATCGAAGCTGCCCAGGCCAGGCGCACCGACCGCGCGGGCGATGGCGCCTACGCAGGCTTCGGAGGGATTGGACCAGTCGGCCTGGCGCACAAAGGCGGCAGTGGGCGAGGCATGCGCATTCAAGGCGACGCGGGTGCGGCCCTCGCGCATGCGCAGCAGGGTCTCGGGATTGGCCGCGACCAGAGGGTCGCAGCCCAGGACCAGGTCGGCGGCGGCCATGCTCACGCGCGTGGTGCGGATCACCTCTGCATTCGCACCGACCAGCACATGGCTCCAGGTAGCACCGCCCTTTTGCGCCAGGCCAGCGGCATCCTGCGTGACGATGCCGCGGCCCTCGAGGTGGGCCGCCATGCCAAGCAGCTGCCCGATGGTGATGACCCCCGTGCCGCCCACACCGGCCACCACAATGCCGTAGGCCGTGTCGCCCAGCGCCGGCAGCGCGGGCTCGGGCAGCTCGCCCAGTTCGAAGGGAGAAGGCGCCTGCTCGCGTGATTTTTTCTTGAGGCGGCCGCCCTCGACGGTGACGAAGCTGGGGCAAAAGCCCTTGAGGCAACTGGTGTCCTTGTTGCAGGTGCTCTGGTTGATGGTGCGCTTGCGACCGAAGGGAGTCTCCAGCGGCTCGACCGAGAGGCAGTTGGACTGCACGCCGCAGTCGCCGCAGCCTTCGCAGACCAGGTCGTTGATCATCACACGCACCGCTGGGTCTTCCATCGTGCCGCGCTTGCGGCGGCGGCGCTTCTCGGTGGCGCAGGTTTGGTCGTAGACGATGACGCTGGTGCCGACAATTTCGCGGAACTCGCGCTGCAGGCGATCGAGTTCGTCGCGGTGGAACACCTCGACGCCGGCAGGCAGGCCGTGGCGGCTGTCGGCATTGGCCGCGTACTTGGCGGGGTCGTCGGTGACGACCACTAGGCGCGAGACGCCCTCGGCCAACAGGCTGCCCACGATCTGCGGCACGGTGTGTCCCTCGGGCCGCTCGCCCACCGCCTGGCCGCCGGTCATGGCGACGGCGTCGTTGTAGAGGACCTTGTAGGTGATGTTGACGCCGGCAGCGATGGCCTGGCGGATCGCGAGCAGGCCGCTGTGGAAATAAGTGCCGTCGCCGATGTTGGCGAAGACATGCTTCTCGTCGGAAAAGGGCTGCTGGCCGACCCAGGGCACGCCCTCGCCGCCCATCTGGGTAAAGCCAATGGTGGACCGGTCCATCCAGGTGGCCATGTAGTGGCAGCCGATGCCGGCCATGGCGCGCGAGCCCTCGGGCACCTGGGTGGAGGTGTTGTGCGGGCAGCCCGAGCAGAACCAGGGGGTGCGATCCGAGGGCACCTTGGCGGCCTGCATGGCCGCCTCCTTGGCAGCGAGCAGGGCCAGCTGTGCGTCGATGCGGGCGGCGGTGTCGGCGTCCAGGCCCAGCTTCTTCAGACGCTGGGCGATGGCGCGGGCGATGAGGGCAGGCGAAAGGTCGGCGTTGGCACGCAGCAGGGTGTGGCCCGAGGGATTGGGCACGGACCATTCGCCGCCGGAGTAGTCGCCTTCGGATTCGTTGAACTTGCCCAGGATGTTGGGCCGCACGTCGGGCCGCCAGTTGTAAAGCTCTTCTTTCAGCTGGTATTCGATGACCTGGCGCTTTTCCTCGATGACCAGGATCTCGCGCAGGCCGGTGGCGAATTCGCGGGTGGTCTGCGCCTCCAGCGGCCAGACCACCGCCACCTTGTGCAGGCGGATGCCCAGACGCCGGCAGGTGGCGTCGTCCAGACCCAGGTCGATCAGGGCCTGGCGGGTGTCGTTGTAGGCCTTGCCGCTGGCGATCAGGCCCAGGCGGTCGTTGGGGCCCTCGATGACGTTGTGGTTCAGGCGGTTGGCGCGGATGTAGGCCAGCGCGGCGTACCACTTGTAGTCAAAGAGGCGCGCCTCCTGCTCCAGCGGGCTGTCAGGCCAGCGTATGTGCACGCCGCCGGGCGGCATGGCGAAGTCCTCGGGCAAGCGCACCTGCACGCGCGCGGCATCGATCTGGACAGTGGCACTGGATTCGACGATTTCCTGAATGGTCTTCATACCGGCCCAGACGCCGGCGTAGCGGCTCAGGGCCAGGGCGTGCAGGCCCAGGTCGAGAACTTCCTGCACGGACGCGGGAAAGAACACCGGCAGGCCGCAGGCCTTGAAAATGTGGTCGCTCTGGTGGGCGGCGGTGGAACTCTTGGCAACATGGTCGTCGCCGGCCACCGCGAGCACACCGCCCCAGGGCGTGGTGCCCGCCATGTTGGCGTGCTTGAAGACATCGGAGCAGCGGTCCACGCCCGGGCCCTTGCCATACCAGATGCCAAAGACGCCGTCGTAGCGCTGGGTGCCCGCAGGTGCGAAGCCCAGTTGCTGCGTGCCCCACAGGGCGGTGGCGGCCAGTTCTTCGTTCACACCCGGCTGAAAGACGATGTGGCGGGCCTGCAAGTGCTGCTTGGCTTTCCAGAGCGCCTGGTCGTAGCCCCCCAGGGGGGAGCCGCGATAACCGCTGATGAAGCCGGCGGTGTTCTTGCCGGCCAGGAGGTCGCGCTGGCGCTGCAGCATCGGCAGCTTGACCAGGGCCTGTACACCGCTCATGAAGGCGCGGCCGTAGTCCAGCGCGTATTTGTCGTCCAGGGTGACGGTTTCGAGGGCGAGTCTGATGTGCTCGGGCAGGGGGGCGTTCATGGCGTCTCCGATGAAATGTCGGCCGGGTAGGCCGGGCGCGGGGGACGACGCCACCGGGTAGGCGGCGTGTCGCTTGCAGGCGCAGTGTAGTGCGAGCGTGCGGTTTGGGGGAGGGCCGGGCGCGCCGCGCGACTCACTGTGCGCGGGGCCATAGCGCCCACAGTCGCAAGGGTTGTTTCAGGCGGCCCGCGATCTCGCCAGCATCCGCACCCCAGCCCACGAAGTAATCGGCGCGCACCGCGCCCACGATGGCGCTGCCCGTGTCCTGGGCCAGCACCAGCCGCTGCAGGCTGGCCTGCGGACCGGGCGACGCCAGCCACACGGGCGTGCCGTAGGGAATGCTCTCGCGGTCCACGGCGATGGATCGGCCCGGTGTGAGCGGCACGCCCTGCGCGCCGCGCGGGCCAAAGGCGGCGTCGAGATCGCCCAGCGGCTCCTCGCGAAAGAACACGGTGCGCGGGTTGGCCCAGAGCATGTCGTTCACCCGCTGCGGGTTGGCGCGCACCCAGGCCTTGATGCCGGGCCAGGAGGCGTCGCGTACCGCACCCTGTTGCAGCAGCCATCCGCCGACGCTGCGATAGGGGTGGTCGTTGGTGCCGGCAAAGGCCAGGCGCGCCAAGGTCTGACGGCCATCGGGCTCCGTGATGCGCAAGCGGCCCGAGCCCTGGATCTGCAGCACCAGCGCGTCGACGGGGTCGGCCAGCCAGGCGATCTCGCGTCCACGCAAGGCGGCACGCGCTTCCGGCAAGGTGTCGATTTCCTGGCGGCTGTACCAAGGCCTGCGCTGGCCCAGGCCGGCGGGCGGGCGATACAAGGGCACGCGGTGCGAGGCGGTGGCAATGCGGGAGGCCTCCAGCACCGGCTCGTAATAGGCGGTGAGCAAGCCCGGATCGGCAGCCTGCAGGGGCTCGACCCGATAGGGCTGCAGGACGCGCACCAGCCATTCACGCTGCTCGCCCGCCGAGGCGATGGACAACTGGCGCACCTGCGGGCACAGGGCGGTCCAAGGCGCCGCGGGCCGCTCACAACTGCGGACCCAGGCGTTCCAGGCTTCGTGCAAGGCATCGTCGGCAAAGCCGGGTAGCTCCTGCCAGCGCACGGGCACCCAGCGGCTCTTGCCCATGGTGATCACGGGCGGCAAGGGGGACACCTCGTCAGGGCGCGGGGCGACGGCCGCGGGGGCTTGCTGCGGCGGCAAAGACTCGGTCGGCAAAGGGGGTGCGCTGCTGCAAGCGGCCAGCGTTCCTACAATCGCCAGCGCTCCCACCCACACAAACTGTTTCATGTTGCTGATTCTGCTCGAAGCTCTGCTGGCCCTGGCCCTGCTGGTGCTAATCGTCTGGTGGACGATGTTCTCGGGTCGGCCCGGCGGCGAGCCACCCAAGGACGATCCAGGCAACTCCGACCCGCGTTGATTCAGCGCTCGCGCAGCATATTGGCCAGCTCGACGGCCGACTTCACGTTCATCTTG
Organism: Pseudomonadota bacterium; assembly: GCA_041159245.1. Classification (GTDB taxonomy): domain Bacteria; phylum Pseudomonadota; class Gammaproteobacteria; order Burkholderiales; family Burkholderiaceae_C; genus Ramlibacter. Next base: position 11,156 of record JBEAZV010000021.1, on the reverse strand, counting down.
TCGAAGACCCGCGAGCGGTGCACTTCTACCGTGCGCACGCTGATGTCCAGCGCGTCGGCGATCAGTTTGTTGGGCAGGCCCTTGGCGACAAGGGCCATGACATCGCGCTCGCGTTGAGTGAGCTCGGCCAGTCGCAGCGCCAGCTGCTGCTGCGCGCGCCGGGCATGGAGCACCTCGGCGGAGCGGGCGATGGCCTGTTCAATGCGGTCAACCAGCGCGTTATCGGAAAAGGGCTTTTCGCAGAAGTCAAAGGCGCCGCGCTTGACCATGGTCACCGCAGTCGGCACATCGGCATGGCCGGTGAGAAAAATCACCGGCATGACTTCGACGAGGCCGCGCTCGATCAGGACCTCAAACAGCGCCAGGCCGCTCAGGCCCGGCATGCGCACATCGAGCAAGAGGCAGCAGGGCTGGTCAGGCGCGAAGCCGTCCTGGAGCCTGGCTTCGAAAGCCTGTCCGCTGTCAAAGCTTTCGCTGGCCAGCCGGCGCGAACGCAGCAACCAGGCCAGGGCCTCGCGCACCCCGGCGTCGTCATCCACGATGTAGACGGTGGCATCCTGGGGAGGTTGCATCGGAAGGGTCAATCCAAGAGAAGAGCCGGTTCGCGGGCGCCTTCGGGCAGCTCGGCAAGCGGCAGGGTGAAGCGAAAGATCGTACCGTGGGGCTGATTGGGCTCGAAGCGCAGTTCCCCGCCATGCTGCTCCACCACGGTGCGACACAGCGACAGGCCCAAGCCCATCCCTTCCCGCTTGGTGGTGAAGAAAGGCGTGAACAGGCGGGCCTGGACATCCACTGGGATACCAGGCCCGACGTCGGCCACCGAGAACTCCAACCAAGCGGCGCCCGCGCCCTCGGTCGGCGGCAGGCAACGGGCCTGGACGGTGAGCGAGGGCCGAGCGGGCCGGGTTTCGTCCATGGCCTGCATGGCGTTGCGAGCGAGATTCAGCAACACCTGTTCGACCATGGTGCGGTCGCACAGCACCGGCGGCAGACCTGCGGAAACGCGGGTGACCACGCTGATGCCCAGCTTGCGGGCTTGCAGGTTCACCAGCGGTAGCACCGCGTCGAGCAGGCGCAGAGGCGCGACGGACTCGCGGGACTGATCGCGTCGGCGCACGAAGTCGTGCACGCTCTTGATGACCCGACCCGCGCGTTCGGCCTGCTGGCCAATGCGCTGCAAGGCTCCCTGAAGGCCGCCCACATCACCGTGCTCCAGCAGGTTGAGCGATCCCGTGGCGTAACTGGAAATAGCCGCCAGCGGCTGGTTGAGTTCGTGACTGAGGAGCGATGCCATCTCGCCGACGGTGGCCAGGCGCGCGGTGGCCTGCAGACGTTCCTGCGTGGCGCGCGAGAGTTCTTCCACGCGGCGCTGCTCGCTGATGTCGAGGAATGCGCTCATCCAGCCGGTCTGCGTGCCATTGGCATTGATCAGGGGCGCCTCGATGATGAGGACCGGAAAGCGCGAGCCATCCTTGCGCATGAAGACGGATTCGAAGCCTTCGCGCGGCGGCATGTTCTGGCCCGCCAGGCGGACCTCCTGACGGGTCTGGTAGTCGCCGGCGAGCTCGGGCGGCCAGTAGGGCGCCGGGCCGGACTTGCCCAGTAGCTCCTCGGCGCTGAAGCCCACCATGGCGCAGAAGGCCGGGTTGACGTAGGTGATGCGACCCTGCAGGTCACGCGCGCGCAGACCGGTCACCAGGGAGTCCTCCATGGCCTTGCGAAAGGCCAGCGCATCGGCGAGGTCGCGCTCGACGCGCACCCGCCGGCGCATGTCCTTTCCAAGCAGAGCCAAGACCGCCACCAGCGCGATGGACATGGCGGTGACCAGGGCGGTGAGGACGTTGGGGAACAGATCGGGCGCGCCACGCCAGCTGTTGATGCGCAGCACCAGGGTGTTGCCTGCAAGGTCCAGCAGCTGCTGCGAGCTGAAGGTACGCAAGCCGCGCTGCACCGTGCCGTGCAGGGCCAGTCGGGTGCCGTCGGGTTCGTTGAAAGACACCTCCTGGTTGCGCGCGAGCTGAGGCCCGACGAGGCTGGCCAGGATCTCACGCAGCGAATACGTGGCCACAACATAGCCGGTGACAGCACCGCCCCGCAGCTGCGGCACGCACAAGTCCATCACCTCCAGACCCACGCCGTCCGGCTGAGGCAGGTAGTAGTTGGGGGAGTAAGCCGGCTGGCTCTGGCGCCGCGCCAACGCGCAGGCCAGCTGCACGTCGGCCAGCGTCCCGGCACGGGGCAGCCAGTTGAAGGCCGGGGGGCGATAGGGCGAATCGATGGCGGCCACGGTGCCCAAGGATTCGCTGCGCCATTCGATGCGCAGCAGCTCGCGATGGTCCCGCAGCAACTGTGCGGCCTCGGCTGTCCACGGGGTGCGGCTGCCGCGTGGCGGGCCGGAGGTGCTCAAGGCCTGCAGGCTCTCGGCGCGGCGCACGAGACCGGAGCGGATGTCATCGGCGGCGGCGGCGGTATCTCGGTCGAGCTCGCTCTGGACATGCAGCTCCTCCTGGCGGCCGGCCAGCCACACCAGGGTGGCCAGCAAAGCCGCCACCAGGGGGACCAGCACCGCCCAGAGCACGCGGCGCGGCGTGTCGGGTGCTCCAGGCAGGCCGTGTTCGCTCACAGCACGCGAGGGTCCAACGCCGGCCACTGCCGCCGGTTGGCGCTTACCAGGTGGGCCTCCCGCACAACGAGAAGGGCCATCAGTTCACGCCTCCCGAAGGCGCGGGGGCCGGCGCCGGGCGGGCGACGCGCGTGACGCGCGGCTCGGTCCAGGTGCCATCGATATGGAATTCCTGGGTGGTAGCGCGCGAGAGCGGCTCGCGCAGGAAAAGCTGCGCGAGGAAGCTGCCCAGGCCCACTGCGGGGTTGATCACGCTGGCCACCAGCGAGGCCGTGCCCGCGTTGATCTCGGGCACAACCACCACCTTGAGATCCTGGGTCTCGCGGGCGACGTCGGCGCGGCCCTCCATCAACACGGCGGCATTGACACCCTTCATCTGCAGGTTGTTGGTAGAGGCGATACCCTGGGCGATGGTGACGTCGCCGCGCACGAAGTCAAAGGGGAAGCCCTCGGAAAACACGTCGCGGAAGTCCAGCGCGAGGCGCCTTGGCAGCGACTGCAAGCTCAACACCCCCAGCAGCTTGGCCAGTCCCGGGTCGGCCTTGAGGAACTGGCCAGATTCCACGTTCACCGAGAAGGCGCCGCCGAGACTGGGGTAGTCCAGCGCCAGGGGTGACCCGAGCCAGGCCACCTGTCCCTCGAGTTTGCCGCGCCCGCGGCGCACCACGTCCTTCATGCCGATGCGCGTGAGCAGCTGTCCCGCGTCGGCCACGTCCAGCCGGAAGTTCATCACGGTGCGACGGCGTTCAGCGGCGCGAAGGCTGCGCGAAGCGGGCAGCTGCGCGTTAACGGCCACCCAGTTGCCCGTGGCGTTGAAGCTGGCCTCGGGGGTGGTCAGGGCCAGCTTGTTCAGGCGCCACTCGCTTCCCGCCTGCCGGTTGACGGCGTCGATCTCCAGGCGACCCAGCTTCTTGCCGCGCAGCTCGAAATCCTCGACCACGATGTCCAGCGCCGGGATGCTGGCGGGCTGTTCGTCCAGCAACGCCTCAACGTCGGTGGCGGCCGAGGCTGCGATGGACAAGCGGGCGAGACGGGCCAGCAGGCGCCCCGTGCCGCTGCCCGAGGGCTGGCGGTATTCCAGGTAGCCATTGAGCTGGGAAGCATCGACGTTGGCGCGCCACAGGAGGCCCTCGCGCGAACCGCCCACCAGGACGTTCTGGAAAGTGCGGCCCGCGAAGGTGAACTCGCGCGCACGCAGCACCGCGGTAGTGGGCAGGTAGCCCTGCACCGCCGGCGCAATGCCGCCAGGCCGGGAGGGACCGCTCGCGCCAGGGGTTGCAGCGGCGGCCACGCCAGTGGCCGACAGCAGGGCGTCCCAGGCGTCGACGTTGAACTGCGCGAAGCTGATGTTGGCGTACACGCCCTGGTCGGGCATCGGCGCGGATTCGCCGGGCCCCAGGCCCACGCCGATCGCGCCACGCAGCACGCGAGGCTCGGGGCCGGACAGGTCCCGCACATACACGGCAGAAGCCAGTCGGCCCAGTTCGAGCGAGAGCCGGTCTTGCAAACGCGTGGCGCCGGGCTGTCGCTGGATTTCAAAGCGCAGGGGCAGGGCTGTGTCCGCCGTCTTGGCAAAGGGGGCGGGCAGGGGCAGTGCCATGCCTTGGAGGCTGCTGGTGACCACAACGTCAACACCGCCGGGCCGCACGCCCACCGTCGCCGCATAGGCCGTGGTGCCGGTGGCCTGCCGGGCCAAGCGGGCCACCGTGCCGAGTTCACGCGCCTGACGCAGGCCCTCGGCGGTGGCCGTGCCCTGGATGCGGACCACGGAGGCCGGCTCCGTCGAGTTGGGCGGCAACGCGCGCGTGCCGCCGTCCAGCCGCACATCGCCCCCCAGAGCGCGGCCCTGTACGCCACTGAGTGTGAAACCGCCTTCGGTGAAGGACACCGTGCCACGCAGGCGCGAAAGCTGCGGCACATCGGGCATGAGTTGCAGGTCGTTGTTGGCAAAAGCGACGCTGCCCTGCACCGTGGTCCGCTCAGCCGCGGCCAGGGGCACGCCCAGGCGCAGGCGCAACTCGGCCGTGCCAGACGCGGTGGCGCCGGCAAAAGGCTGGCCGATCGAGGAGGCCACCGGCGTCGCGTTGAACACCGCCAGCGACTCAGCCAGCGGTCCCCGTACCTGGCCGGTGACGACGACGACGGAGGCCGCCAGGTCGGCGATCGCGGCGTCGGCCTGCACCTGCAAGCCCGGCGCGCCGGCAAAGCTGCCCTTGGCGCCGTTGACCTGCAAGCTGTTGCGGTCGAACACAAGCTCGCCGGACAGGCCCGTGAGGCCCCGCCACGCGCCAGGCCAGCGCGAAGTGCTGCGCGGCACGTAGGCGTAGGCGACGTCGCTGACGCGCGTGCTGATGCGGAACTCTCCGGTGCCCGGCTGCGTGAAGGGGAAGTCGTGCAAGTCGCCGCGCACGCGGATTTGACCGTCGGTGGCCTTGCCGGCGGTGACGGCATCGCGCACGTAGTCACGGGTGGCCTTGGGAATGGACTGCGGCAAATAACGCCAAACGCGGGCCGCCTCGGCGCGGGGGACGTTCAGTTGCAGATCGAGCTCGCCGGGCCAGCGGCCTCGCGCAGCGTCGCCGGACTTCCAGCGGACCTGGCCCTCCAGCTGCAAGTCGGCGTTGCGCAGCTTCAGGCCCGTGACGTTGAGCGTGGCGCGGCCATCGACCTGTTGCCACTGCAGGTCGGCGCTGAGCTGATCGATGGGCACCCGCGGTTCCTCGAACAGGCCGGGCATCTCCAGCTGGCCTCGGTCCACCACCAGCCGCCCCTTGCCGCCGGCCTGCGTCACATCGAAATCCAGTGTGACGCCGCGCAGGCCCGGGCGACCGCTGGCCGCATGCACCGGCAGCTCCAGGCCCGCCAGCCGCCCGCGCGCCTGGAACTTCGCCGGCGCTTCGGCTGGGCCCTCCCAGCTCGCCTGCAGGTGATCCACCAGGCCCTTGGGCGCGTGAGCCTCGAGCAAAGCCCGGCTGGCGGCGTCCAGCGGCAGGTGGCCGGCCAGGCGGCGCAGGGCGTCGAGATCGAGTCGGTCTGCCTTGAGCTTGCCTTCCGCGCTGTGCTGACCCTCCGGCCCCTGCCAAGTCAGGGCCACATTGCCCCCTGGCCAGCGTCGCCCGTCGGCCGTCTGGAACTGCAGCTCCCGGGTCTCGAACTCGAAGCCCCGGGGCAGGCGCTTGCCGGACAGGCGACCCGACACCGAGTTGAGCAGCAGAGGCGTGCGCCCCGGGGCCAGCAGCGCATCGACCTTGGTGAGCGCGACCTGCGCAGCGCCACCGGTGATCTGGCCGTCGGCCACGTCGGCCCAGGCCTGTAGCGCGCCACGGCCGGAGCGGACCTCAACCCCCAGGGGCGCGTACTGGCGCAGCTGAGGCAGGTCGACCCCAGCGAAGTCGGCATAGAGCTGGCCTTTCCAGTCCTGCCAACGGCCCGGGTGCCGCGACAACAGCGGCTGGCGGAAGATGCCGCGCAGGCTAAAGCGCTCGCCCCAGATGGCTGGCGGCGTAGCGTCCAGTCGCAGGGCATGGCGCAAGGGGCCGTTTCGCACGACGAACTGCAGGTCGGACAGCACCAGCGGCGGCGCGCTGCGCTGCTCGTCGGTCCAGCGCAGGGTGCCGCCCAGGACGACCACCTCGCGCTGGCGGAAGAACCAGTTAGCGGCACGCTCGTCGCCCCCGCCGCGGGAAACGTCCAGCCCGGCCACCCAGAGTCGGCCATCAGCCGAGCGGCGCACATCCAGCTGGGGGCCCTCGATGTACAGCTGCTCGAAACCGAGGTTCCAGAGGGAGCGCGGCGACAAGGCGACCACCACGCGCGACAGCCGCAGCGCTTCGCGGCCTTGGGCGTCATGCAGGACCACGTCGCGCAGCTCGATGGAGGGCATGAGGCTGTCGCTGTGGGCGCTCAAGGCGGCGATGCGCACCGGTATCCCCAGGACCTGCGAGGCCTGACGTTCCACGACCGGGCGCCATTCGTCTACTCGCGGCACAATCCAGCCGTGCAGCGCGCCCCAGGCGAGCGCCAGCAGCAACCAGAAGACCACGAGGGTCCACCACAGGCCGCTGGCAACGACACTGAGCGCCCGCCAGCGGCGCGAGGGCTGCAAAGAATCTTTCATGGAAACGAGGACGTGGCAGGAATTATGACCCCCGGTGCAGCTGACGGCACGGCGGCCGGTTCTGCCGTGCCAGCGCCTTCTGGCCATTCGCGTTTCGCCCAGCGCCTGCGCCGGCGCTACGACGCCGAATTGGCACTCCTGCCCCCCGGCGATCCCACCCCGGCCAGCCTGGCCGCTGCCTTCGAGGCCCTGCGGGCGCGCGGCGACGACCTGCCCACCGCGTTGCGCATCCTGCGCCAGCTGGTGATGGAGCGCCTGATCGTGCTCGATTGCGACCAGCAGGCCCCCCTGGAGACGATCACGGCGGCTGTGACCGCGCTGGCCGAATTCACCCTGGACCAGGCCTGCGTGGCCGCCCAGGCGCAGCTGGACGTCCTGCACGGCGCTCCTCTGGGGCCGCAGGGTCAGCGCGCGCACCTGTGGATCGTGGGCATGGGCAAACTCGGCGCGCGCGAGCTGAACGTGTCCAGCGACATCGACCTGATCTACATCTACGACCACGGCGGCGAGACCGCTGGCCTGGAAGGCGGGCGGGGGCGTATCTCCAACCACGAATACTTTGGCAAGGCGGTGCGCCTGATCTACGGCTTGATCGGCGAGCCGACCGAGCACGGCTTCGTGTTCCGCGTCGACCTGGCACTACGCCCCAATGGCAACTCCGGTCCGCCGGCGGTGTCGCAGGACGCACTGGAGGAGTACCTGCAGGTGCAGGGGCGCGAGTGGGAGCGCTTCGCTTGGCTCAAGAGCCGCGTGGTGGCCCCGCGCGAGGCCATCGCCAACCGCAGCGCGCGGGCCTTGCGCGGCACCATCCTGCCCTTCGTGTTCCGCCGCTACCTGGATTACAGCGTCTTCGAATCACTGCGGGTGCTGCACCGGCAGATCCGCGAACACGCCTCGCGCCGCAGCGCTGGCCGGCCCGAGCGGGCCAACGACGTCAAGCTCTCGCGCGGGGGCATCCGCGAGATCGAGTTCATCGTGCAGCTGCTGCAGGTGGTGCGCGGCGGCCAGTTCCCCGAGCTGCGCACCCGGCCCACGCTGGCCGCCCTGCAGCGCGTGGCGGCCGCTGGCCTGATGCCCCAGGCGACTGCCGACGCGCTGGGGGCGGCCTACGTCTTCTTGCGCCGCGTGGAGCACCGCATCCAGTACCTGGACGACCAGCAGACCCATGTGCTCCCCATGGGGTGCGACCCAGCTGATGGCGATCTGGCCTGGATCAGCCGCACCATGGGCTACCCCGATTGCCCGGAATTTTTGCGCGCGCTGGACGCCCACCGCGAGCTGGTGGCCCAGGAGTTCGACACCCTGCTGGGGCAGGACGAAGACTGCAAGGGTTGTGGCGGCCCCAAGGCCGCACGTGCCGCGGCCACCGACTTCGAGACCCTGCTGCAGGGCCTGCCGCCGCAGCTGCGAGAGCGCGTGACCGCTTGGCAGGCGCACCCGCGCGTGCAAGCGCTGCGCGAGGATGCTCGGGTCCGTCTGGTGAAGCTGGTAGCCCGCACCGCGCAGTGGCTGCGGGAAGGCCGCGTGAGCGAGGAAGCCGCCCTGCGCATGGCCGACTGGATCGAGCCGCTGCTGCGGCGCGAGAGCTACCTGGCCCTGCTGCTGGAGCGCCCGGGCGTGCACGAACGCCTGCTGCGCGTGCTGGGCGCCGCCCGCTGGCCGGCCCGCTATCTGCTCAAGCACCCTGGCGTGATCGACGAACTCGCCGGCGACGCGCTGCTGCGCGAACGCTTCCAGGCGGGCGACTTCGAGCGCGAACTCGAGCAGCGCCGCGAGGCCCTGGCCCGCACCGGCGAGGACGACGACGAAGCGCTCCTGAACCTGCTGCGGCGCGCCCACCACGCCGAGGTGTTCCGCACGCTGGCGCGCGACATCGAGGGCCGGCTCACCGTCGAACAAGTGGCCGACGACCTGAGCGCGCTGGCTGACGCCGTGCTGCGCGTAACAGCGCGCTGGGTGTGGCGGCGTCTGAAGTCGCGACACCGCGAGGAGCCGCAATTCGGCATCATCGGCTACGGCAAGCTGGGCGGCAAAGAGCTGGGCTACGGCAGCGACCTGGACATCGTGTTCGTCTACGAGGACGCGCACGAGACTGCCGCCGAGACGTATGCCGCCTTCGTGCGCAAGTTGATCAACTGGCTCACCACCAAGACCGCGGAGGGCGACCTGTTCGAGATCGACACCGCCCTGCGCCCCAACGGCAGTTCCGGGCTGCTGGTCACCACCTTCGACGCCTACGCCAACTACCAGCAGAACCGGGGCAGCAACACCGCTTGGACCTGGGAGCACCAGGCCATGACACGCGCGCGCTTCGTGCTGGGTGAAGCGGCTCTGACACAACGCTTCGACGCGGTGCGCGAGGCGGTGATCAGCGCGCCGCGCGACGTGCAGGCCCTGCGTGCCGAGATCGTCGCCATGCGGGCCAAGGTGACCTCGGCGCATCCGGTGGAGGCGGGCTGCTTCGACGTGAAGCACAGCCCCGGCGGCATGGTCGATGCCGAGTTCGCGGTGCAGTTTTTAGTGCTGTCGCAGTCCGCGGCCCACCGCGAGCTCCTGCCCAATGTCGGCAACATCGCGCTGCTACAACGCGCCGAGGCCTTTGGACTGTTGCCTGCAGGCGTGGGCAGGGCCGCGGCCGATGCCTACCGTAGCCTACGCCGAGCCCAGCATGCGGCGCGGCTGAACGAACAACCCACCCAGGTGCCGGCCGATGCGCTGGCCACCGAGCGCGATGCCGTGCTGGCCCTGTGGCGCGCGGTGTTCGGCTAAGGCGCGCGCCGCAGGCTGCCAGCTGCCTCAGCTCCCACCAGCATGAACCTCCGTCGATTGGCCACGGTGTGCGCGCTGCCCCTCTGGCTCGCAGCCTGCGCCCTACCCCGGCCACCCGCCGCCGTGAGCGCCCCAGTACCGACGCAATGGCAGGCGCCGCTGCCCCATGGCGGTCAGTCGGCCGACCTGGCGCGCTGGTGGGCGCAATGGAACGACCCGCTACTGGGCGAGCTGATCGCCGCCGCCCAGGACGTGAGCCCCACCCTGGCCAGCGCACGCGCGAGGGTGGCGCAGGCCCAGGCTACACGCGTGGCGGCCGAAGCCGGCCTGGCGCCGCGGGTCGATGCCTCGCTGGCCGTCTCACGCGGCAACACCCTGATCCCGCTGCCTCTGTCCAGCCGCGCGCAAGCCGGCCTGCAGGCCGCTTGGGAAATTGACCTCTTCGGCGCCCAACGCGATGCCGTGCAGGCCGGCCAGGCGCGCCTGGCCGCCGCGCAGGCGGGCTGGCATGAGGCGCGTGTGAGTGTGGCCGCCGAAGCAGCCAGCACCTACCTGGGCCTGCGCGCCTGCGTGCAGCAACGCGTCGTCGCCGAAAACGACGTCGCCTCACGCGCCGAGACCGCGCGCCTGACCGATCTGAGCGCCCAAGCCGGATTCACCGCGCCGGCCACTGCCGCCCTCGCACGCGCCAGTGCGGCCGAGGCTTCGGCGCGCCTGCGCCAACAACGCGCGCAATGCGAAGTGGAAGGCAAGGTGCTGTCCGCGCTCACGGGCATCGACGAAGTCGTGCTGATGCAGCGCCTGGTCGCGCCCTGGCAGCCACCCGCGGCCGACGCGCTGTTCGCCGTCAGCGCCGTGCCCGCGCAGGTGCTGGCGCAGCGTCCCGATGTGCGGCAGGCCGAGCTCGCCATCGCAGCGGCCAGCGCCGAGGTGGGCGCGGCCCTGGCCGATCGCTACCCGCGCTTGTCACTGGCGGGCACCGTGACCGCCAACACCGTGCGCACCGGCGGTGCCACCACCGATCTTCAGACCTGGTCCATCGGCCCGCTGACCTTGACGCTGCCGGTGCTCGACGCCGGGCGACGCGCCGCCAACACCGAAGCGGCAAAGGCGCGCTACGAAGAGGCCGTGAGCCTGTACCGCGCGCAGGTGCGACAGGCCGTGAGTGAAGTCGAACAGGCCCTGGTGAATCTGGACAGTGCGCGCGCCCGGGTGGGCGATGCGCGCACTGCGGCCGAAGGTTTTCGCGTGTCCTTCGTCGCCACACAGGCGCGCCATCGCGCGGGCCTGGCGAGTCTGGTCGAACTCGAAGACGCACGGCGCTCGCAACTGGCCGCCGAGACCGCCTTGGTGGGCCTGCAGCGCGAATTGCACAACGCCTGGATCCGCCTTTACCGCGCCGCAGGTGGCGGCTGGCAAGGGCAGACCGCCCTGGGCACACCACCCTGAGCGCACCCTTGCGACCCTACCGCCCTCACAGAACCATGCATCCGACGACTGCACGCCCCCACACCCTGCGCAGCACTCTGACCGTGCTGTGCGTCACGGCCCTGTGCGTGGCCGCCGGTCTGAGCACCGCCCAGGACAAGCCCGCCGCGGCCCCCAAACCCGCTCTGAGCGTGGCGGTGGTCACGCCGCAAACCACGC
>JBEAZV010000020.1:0-9663 GCA_041159245.1 Pseudomonadota bacterium | reverse complement strand
CGTACTTCCAGGTGATCCAGACGGCCTTTTTCAGGCCCTTGTCCATCATGGGCTTGCCCAGGGCCATGGTGGGCTGGCTGTTGGAGAAGGAGGTGCGGAACACGTTGGGCGCGCACAGGGCTCGCGTGGCGGCGTGCACGCCGGCGTTGGGGATCAGGTTAAGGACACCGGCCTCGCGCACGACGCGCTGAATGCCCATTTGCACGCCCGAGTGGACGGTGCCGATCAGGATATCGACCTTGTCACGCTGCACCAGGCGCTGGGCGTTTTCAACGCCCTTGGCCGGTTCGGATTCGTCATCGACCTTGAACCATTCGATCTCGCGGCCGCCCAGTTTGCCGCCCTTTTCGTCCAGGGCCATGCGAAATGCGTTTTCGATGGTCACGCCGATCTGACCGAAGGTGCCGGTGTAGGGGAGCATCAGGCCGATACGCACCTTGTTGCTCTGGGCCCGCGCAATGGAGGGCAGCAACAGGCTGGTGGAAGCAGCGCCGATCACGGCGGCACCGCGCGTGAGGACAAGGCGACGAGTGGTCATGGTTTCTCTCTCCGGTTGAATTTTTTGTATGGCGGTGTGGGGACTACGCGCTGGCGTCCTGGGGGTGCATGTCATGCCGGTGAGGCATGACCTCGCCCAGGTTCCACAGCGCCCAGTGCAGTTCCATGTCGGCGCTGCGCAGGATGGCCTCGATCTGCGGCTCCAGAGGCTGCGCGATCAGGGGCGCAATCAAGGCGCGCGCTTCGTGGATACGACGTGTCTGTTCTTGGATGTCCATGGTCGGTCCCCTCAGCGGTCCAGGGCGCGGCGCAGTTCCTTGGGCCGCTGGTCGATGATGCGTTTGGTCTTGAGCTCAAAGCGGGGCAGGGTGTTGGGCGCCACCGGCGTGCATCGCAGGCGCACATGCAGCGCCTGGTGGATGCGGTTGCTGGCATCCGTGGCCAGGGCTTCCCAGCGCGCCGCGTCGAGCGTCGGCTCCGGCTCAAAGCGCACGGTCATGACGTCGTTGCCGTCCTCGTGGGTCAGGACCAGCTCGTAGTGCATGCTGACCCCGTCGATCTGGTTCAAGATGTTCTCGACGGCGGTCTGGTAGACGTTGGTGCCGCGCACCGTGACCATGAAGTCGGTACGGCCCAGAACCGCGCCATCGAACTTCACCCAGGTACGCCCGCAGCCGCAGCCGCTCTCGCGGCGACGCACCAGGTCATGGGTGCGGTAGTTCAGAAGGGGTTGTGCGGTGTTGGCATAACTGGTGACGACGTTTTCACCGATCTCGCCATCGGCGCTCTCGCCGCCGGTGGCCGGGTCCATGGACCAGGTGTAGCAGTTCATCTCGTTGACGTGCACGCCGTCGCCCAGGGGGCAGCCCGGCGCCATCGCGTCGACCTCCGCGATGCCCAGAAGTTCGCCCGCCTTGGCGCCCCAGGCGGTCTCGATCTGCTCGCGCATGCCAGGCAGTGCCGTCGGACCGGGTTCGCCCGCATGGTAGGTGTAGCGGATCGAGCTTTGCGACAGATCGACGCCCATTTCCTTGGCCACCTGCGCCATACGCAGGGCGAAGGTGGGGGTGGAGATCAGCACCGTCGGCTTCATGCGCTCGATCGCCTGAATGTGGCCCTTGGTGTCCAGGCCGCCGCCGGAAATGATGCGGCAGCCCAGGCGCCGCGCGCCCCAGTAGGCGCTCCAGAAGCCGGCGAAGTTGCCCCAGCCGAAGGCGAAGTAGAAGGTGTCCGAAGGCCGGATGCCCAGGGCCCAGAAGCCATAGACCCAGGACTCGCCGTAGCGCACGGTGTCCACCATCGAATAGGGAATCGACAGCGGGATGCCGGTGGTGCCGGAGGTCTCGCAGTGGTGGGCCACCAGGTCGGGGGGCAGGGCGATCGTGTCGCCATAGGGTGGCCGCTCTTGCTGCAGGCCAATGAACTCGCTCTTGTCGGTGACCGGAACCAGCCGCTTGTAGTCGGCCAGAGAGCGGATATCGGAGGGTTTGACGCCCGCCGCATCGAGCTTGCGCCGGTAGAAGGCGGTGTTCTCGTACGCATAGGCCACAAGGCGCTGGATACGCGCCAGGTGCAGGGCATCGAGTTGGGCGCGGGGTATAGTTTCCACGCGCCGATTCCAGAAGGGACGGCCCATCGACTCGTCTGACAAGGCGCCAGCGGGTGCCTCTACATTCATCGATTACTCCTTGCTAAGGTGATGCCAGCTTGACCACATACCGACTGGATAGTATGTTCACCGTTTCAAGCATTGCGCTGGGGTAAACCCTTGACCGTCATCACTCCCCGCACACGACCGGCGTCGGCACGCGCACGCCGGCCCGAAACCAAGGCCGCCCAACGGGCGGTCAGCATGGACCTGCTGCTGCAGGCCGCCATTCGGCTGTTCGTCTCCCAGGGTTACCGCTCGACGAACCTCGAGCAGATCTCCGGCGCCGCACAACTGACGAAGGGGGCGGTGTACTTCTATTTCGGTAGCAAGGAAGCCGTGCTGCTGGAGCTCCTGCGGCGCGTGCAGGATGTGGTGGTCGACCGGGCGATTGCGGCAGTGGCGCAGGCCTCGGGCACCGCCACCGACAAACTCGTCGCCTATGTCCACTATCAAGCGAGCCTGGGGATCACGCACCGGGATGAAGTGCTGCTGTTGATCCTCATGTCGCTGGAATTCAAGGAACGTGATGGAGAGGTGCAGGCCTTCATCCGCGAGTTGTACGCGCGCCAGCGCAGCTTCATCGACCGGCTGATTGCCGCCGGCCAAAAGAGCGGGGAGTTTAGAAACGACGTGCCGGTGCGCGAGATGTCCGCCATCGTGCAGGCGCTGGACGACGGCACGTTTCTCGAATGGTTCCGCCGATCCGATCACCTCAGTGGCGCAGACCTCACGCGTGGCCTGCGCACCACGATGTTGAACGGGATTCTGGCTCAGCCCCAGGTGCTTGAACGCCCCAAGCGGGCGCCTGCGGCCAAGACCCCGAAAAAATCCGCCGCGCGCAGGACGTGAGGCCGAGCGCTTGGGGCGGCGCCAAGCCGACGGGCCCACAGGGTTAGTCCTGAGGCGGCGGTATTTTTGACTAGATACCATCCGGATAGTATTGTGAAAAAGGAGTCACCATGAGTGCCGTTGCCGTTCCGCCGGTCGTCTACAAGAAAAACGATCCCGCCATGCCAGAGGAATTCCGGCAGCTGCTGGTCAAGCTCCTGCTGGACGAGCACCTGGAGAACAACGGCAACACCGAGTACCGCAAGATCCTGGCGAAGATTGCCGATGCGGGCTTGCGCTATGCGCCGCACGGGCGGGCGATGGAGATCGAGGCCGAGATCATTCGCCAGGAGGTGGCGCACGGCAAGATCTGCGAGGAGGTCCTGATCGGGCTGGGCGCCAACCCGAACATCACCAAGCCGATCAAGCAGTACGCCTTTCATCTGCCGTTTGACGACTGGATCGACCTGGCCTGGTTCCATGCCCTGATCGACCGTGTCGGGCTGTACGTGGGCGTCGAGTGGGCGGGCAGCCCCTATGAACCGCTGGCGGTGGTGGCTCCAGACCTGGAGGCCGACGAGGAGTTTCACACTCGCAGCGGCTTTCTGCACCTGCGCGAGGTCTGCCAGACCCCCGAGGGCAAAGCCGCCGTGCAGGCGCGCCTACAGAAGTGGTGGACCGCGGCGCTGGACATGTTCGGCCGCTCCAATTCGGTGACCTCGCCGTTGTATGTGAAGTGGGGCATCAAGCAACATAACAACGAGGACCTGCGCCAGAAGTACATCCGCGAGGCGCTGCCCGAGATCCTGAAGCTGGGCCTGACGCCGGCGGACAACGACCTCGGCCGCCGTTTCACCTGATCGCAAGGAGTCTTCATGGCCATCGACTTCAGCACTGAACAGGGCGTCGGCTTCATCACCTTCAACCGGCCGCCGGCCAACGCCTATGACGCGCAGATGCTGCGCGAGCTCACCGCGGCGGTGCACCGGGTGGCTGAGGATCCTGTGGTGCGCGTGGCGGTAGTACGCAGCGCCAACCCGAAGTTCTTCTGCACGGGTGCGGACATCACCACGCTGCAGGACGCTGACCGCGCGGGTTTCGCGAACTTCCTGACCATTGCGCAGGAAGCGGTCGATGCGATCGGGCGCACGCCCAAGCTGTTCATCGCAGCGATTGCCGGGCATTGCATCGGCGGTGGGCTGGAGATCGCCCTGGGCTGCGACTTTCGCATCGCCTCAGCGGGCAAGTACAAGCTGGGGCTGGCCGAAGTGAACCTGGGCCTGTCTCCCGGCATGGGGGGCACGCAGCGGTTGCCGCGGCTGATTCCCAAGAGTCGCGCCCTGCATCTGATGGTGACGGGCGAGTCCATCGGGCCGGACGAGGCCCTGGCGTTGGGGATCCTGGACCGCGTGGTCGAGGCCGAACGCTTCGAGGAGGAGGTGCTGGCCTATGCGCGCAAGCTGGCCGCTGGACCGACGATGGCGCAGGGCTACATCAAGCTCTCGGTGAATCACGGCCTGGAAGTGAGCCTCACGCAGGGCCTGGCGATCGAGCGCGCCCACCAGAGCCAGCTGTTTGCTTCTGACGATGTGGCCGAGGGCCTGGCGGCCTTCCTCGAAAAACGCGCGCCCCGTTTCACTGGAAAGTGAGTGCTGCCGTGACCTACGAATTCATCGACCTGCAGGTGCACGACCAGGTGGCCGTGTTGCGCCTGAACCGCCCCGATACCTTCAACGCCTGGAACCAGCAGATGCGCAGCGAGCTGCGCGACGCAGTCGGCGCGCTGGTAGCAGACGACAGCCTGCGCGTGGCCATCATCACGGGCACGGGGCGGGCCTTTTCAGCGGGCGAAGATGTGCGGGGGATGAAGGGCCTGGCGGATATCGGGACACGGGCCTTTCGGCGCGTGGTGCGCGATATCCATAACGTCTTTGACGAGGTCGAGGCCATCGAGATTCCGGTGATCGCCGCGATCAACGGCGTGGCGGCAGGTGGCGGGCTCGAGCTGGCCCTGTCCTGCGATTTCCGCTTCGCGGCCAGCAGCGCCAAACTGGGTTTGCCCGAGAACAATGTGGGCCTGATCCCGGGCTCGGGCGGCTGCTCGCGCCTGGTACGCACCGTGGGCCTGTCAACAGCCAAGCGCCTGGTGATGACGGGCGAGATGATCCCGGCCGATCGCGCACTGGCGTACGGGCTGATCGACGAGATCCACCCGCCCGAGCAGCTGCTGGATGCCGCGATGGCCTTCGCCCAGAAGCTGGCGGCCCGCGCGCCGCAGGCCCTGGGCATTGCGAAGGTGGTGTTGAATAACTGCGCCAAGGTGGACCCCGATACCGCGCGCAACTTCGAGCGCTTGGGCCAAAGCATCTTGAAGAAGACCGAAGACCATCTGGAGGGGGCGCTTGCGTTCGTCGAGAAGCGGCCCGCGAAGTTCACCGGACGGTAAGACCTTCATGACCCTCACCCCCGACTGGCAGCCCGCGCTGCCCGCATCGCAGGTGGACGACCTGGGCATGCACCCGGTGGCCATTGGCGCTCACAAACTGATCGTGCTGCGTGCCGACGGCCAGCTGATCGCTTACCGCGACGCCTGCCCCCACGAGGGCTTCCCCTTGAGCGTTCATGGCGAACGTCAAGACTTCGTGATCATGTGCAGCAAGCATCTGTGGGAATTCGACACGGCCACGGGCGAACACATCAGCCGTATTCCGAGACCGCAATGCAACTTGCAGCGCTATCCCATTCGGGAAGTGGACGGGATGATCGAGGTCGATGTGGGCGCGCTGTCGCCGCAGGCGCCGCCTCGCGTCAGCAGCATCAAGACGATCTAGGCCCCCGCGGCCCCCAAGCGGCCCACAAGCGGCCCACAAGAGGCGCGCGCAGGGGCGCGCCGTGCCCCGCCTCACACGCCCAGGTGCTGCTCCAGAATCTGCGGGTTGGCGCGCAGGTCCTGCGAGCTGCCAGCGTAAACCACTTCACCTTTGACCAGGATGATGTTGCGGTCGGTGACCTGCGTCACGTGCTTCCAGTTCTTGTCGACGATGACGCTGGAAATGCCGCTTTGCTTGATCAGGTCGCAGATGCGCCAGATCTCGCGGGCGATCAGGGGCGCCAGGCCCTCGGTGGCTTCGTCCAGGATCAGGACGTCGGGATTGGTCATGAGCGCGCGGCCGATGGTGAGCATCTGCTGCTCGCCGCCCGAGAGCTGCTGTCCACCATGGCCCAGGCGCTCGGCCAGGCGAGGGAAGGTCTCGAGTACGCGCTCATAGGTCCAGTCACGCTGGCCGCGGGTGCCGGGGCGGGCGGCCATCTTGAGGTTCTCGACGACGCTGAGGTTGCCGAAGATGCCGCGGCCCTCCGGCACATAGGCGATGCCACGCTGCGCGATCTCGTAGGGCGCGGCGCCGGTCATGTCGCGCCCGCAGATCGCCACGCTGCCGCCGCGCGGTTTGACCAGGCCCATCAGGCTTTTGAGCAGGGTGCTCTTGCCCATGCCGTTGCGGCCCATGAGGCCGAGCGTTTCGCCGCGTCCGACCTGGAAGTCGATGCCGCGCAGGATGTGGCTCTGGCCGTAATAGGTGTGCAGGCCGCGTGCGTCGATCAGGAGGTCGGACATTCAGTGTTCCTCCCCGAGGTAAGCCGCCTGCACGTTCGCGTCATTGCGGATCTCGTCGGGCGTTCCACTGGCAATCACCTGCCCGTTGACCATCACCGTCAGCCGGTCGGCCAGGGCGAAGACGGCGTCCATATCGTGTTCGACCAGCATGACCGCGTGGTCGGCCTTCAGGCGCTGCAAGAGTTCCACCATGCGCTCGGCTTCAACCGTGCCCATGCCCGCCAGCGGCTCGTCCAGCAGGATCACCTGCGGCTCGGTGGCCAGGGTCATGGCGACCTCCAATTGGCGCTGCTCGCCATGGCTGATGGCGCCGGCGACCATGTCGCGTCGATGCGCCAGACCCGCCAGTTCGAGCGCGCGCTCGGCCCGTGCGTTGGTGTCGGAGAAAGACGTGGCACGTCGCAGCCAGCGGGTGGCATGCGGCGCGCGTGACTGGGAGGCCAGTCGCACGTTTTCCCAGACGGTAAAGGGCAGGAAGATGTTGGTCTTCTGGTAGCTGCGGCCCAGCCCGCTGCGCGAGATGCGCTCGGGCGTCCAGCCGGTGATGTCGGTGTCGCCCAGGCGCAGGGTACCCGCCGTGGGGGCGAGGTCGCCCGAGAGCAGATGGGTGAGGGTGGACTTGCCCGCGCCGTTGGGTCCGATGACGGCATGAATGCGACCACGCCAGAGGTCGACGGAGACGTCATTGACCGCCGCCAAGCCGCCGAAGCGCTTGGTGAGGTGGCTGGCGGAGAACAGCACCTCGCTCATGACCGGTCCTCCTTGCGACGCAGGAGGCTGGCCGCGACGCCCAGCAGGCCGCGCGGCGCGAGGATGATCACCGCCACGATGAACAGGCCCATCCAGAGCTGCCAGTGCTTGCCGGTGTTGAAGCCGCCAATGGCGGGCAGGTCCTTGAAGGCGTGCAGCAGATACTCGAAGGCGAAGGCGCCGACGATGGCGCCGGCGAAGTTGCCGATGCCGCCCAGGATCACCATCATGATCGCGTGTGCACTCAGATGGAAACCGAGCAGCTCCGGGTTGACGAAGCCGGTCTGCATGGCGCCGAGAAAGCCCGCCAGGCCCGCCAGCGCGCCGCCCAGGGTGAAGGCCGCCAGTTTGTAGCCGAAGGTGCCATAGCCCATGGCGCGCATGCGGTGCTCGTTGACTCGGATGCCCGCCAGCACTCGGCCGAAGGGGCTCCACAAGAGGCGGCGCAGGAAGGCGTACACCGCCACCAGGCAAAAGAGCGTGAAGTAGTAGAAGACGCGCTTGTTCTCCAGGTCGAAGACGCCCGCGTCAGGCCGGAAGTTGATGTACAGGCCGTCGGAGCCGCCCAGTGGCTTGTTGTCGAAGAAGATGTAGAACACCATCTGCGCGAAGGCCATGGTGACCATGATGAAGTAGATGCCGTGGGTGCGCACCACGAAGAATCCGATCAGCAGGGCCGCCAGGGCCGAGGCGCCGACCGCCACAGGCAGCGTGAGCCACAAACTGGCGGGGCCCGTCTCGGGCGTGAGGAAGGCCAGTGCGTAACCCGCGAGGCCGAAGTAGGCCGCATGGCCCAGCGACACCAGGCCAGTGACCCCCAGCAGGAGGTCCAGGCTCATGGCGAAGATGGCCAGGATCATCATGCGCGCCACCATCTGCGCGTAGAACTCGGTGCCAAAGAAGGGAAAGGCGACAAGGGCCACCAGGCCCAGCGCCAGGGCGACCTGCACGCCGGCAGGCAGGGACTCGAGATGGGCTTTGGCGGCGCTCATTGCTTGAACAGGCCTTCGGGTTTCCACAGCAGCACCGCCGCCATGAGCATGTACACCAACATGCCGGAGAGGGCGGGTACCAGCACCTTGCCGAAGGTGTCGACCAGGCCCACCAGCAGGGCGGCGATGAGCGCGCCGCGCACCGAGCCGATACCGCCGATCACAACGACCACAAAGCACATGATCAGGACCTGCGAGCCCATGTTCGGGTAGACGCTGGCGACCGGCGCCGCGATCATGCCAGCCACGGTGGCCAGGCCGACGCCCAGCGCGAAAACGATGGCGTGGATGCGGCGGATGTTGATGCCCAGGGCCTCGGTCATGTCGCGGTTGAAGGCGCCGGCGCGGATCTTCATGCCCAGGCGCGTGCGCGAGATCAGGATGTACAGGCCCAGGGCCAGCACGATGCACACGCCCGACATGAAGAGGCGATAGACCGGATAGGACAGGGTGTCGGTGAGCGGGATGGAGGCCGATAGCTGCGCGGGGATCTCGACGCCGTGCACGTCATCGCCCCAGAGCAGCGAGCGTGATTCTTCAAAGATATAGATCAGGCCGAACGTGAGCAGCACCTGGTCCAGGTGGTCTCGGTGATAGAAGAACCGGAACAGGAGCTTCTCCAACAACAGCCCCAGGACCACCGCCAGCACTGCGCCCACGAGGATGGCCAGGGTGAGGCTGCCCAGATTGCGCGAGAGCCACCAGGCCAGGTAGGCACCCAGCATGTAGAAGCTGCCATGGGCGAGGTTGACCACGCCCATGATGCCGAAGATCAGCGTGAGGCCGGCGGCCAGCATGAACAGCAGCAGCCCGTACTGCACGCTGTTCAGAAGTTGGATCAGGAAATTCTCGAGGCTCATGTCGGGTGAGAAAACAAAAGCGGCGGAAGGTTTCCGCCGCTTCGTCTGCCACACGTCGTCGGCAGGGACGGCGCGGAGGTCAGCCCATACGGCAGCCGGCGCCGGAGTCGGCCAGGGCCTTGGCGGCGATGCCCAGAACCTTGTTCTCGCCCTTTTCGACGCGGCGCAGGTACATGTCCTGGATCGGGTTGTGCGACTTGCTCATGGTCCACTTGCCGCGCGGGCTGTCGATGGATTGCGATTCGAGCGCGGCGTACAGGGCCTGCTTGTTGGCGATGTCGCCCTTGACGGTGGCCAGGCCCTGCGAGAGGAGCAGGCCGGTGTCGTAGCCCTGAACGGAATACACATCGGGCTGCATGCGAAAGCCCTTGGCGTAGTTCAGGCGGAACTGCTTGTTGCGGGCGGTCTCCAGCGAGTCGCTGTAATGCAAGGTGGTCATGACGCCCTCGGCCGCAGCGCCCGCGGCAT
>JBEAZV010000019.1:0-9743 GCA_041159245.1 Pseudomonadota bacterium | reverse complement strand
CGTGGAGGTGGCGCACCTGGCTGAGGCGATTCAGTACCGGCGGGGGTTGGCTCAAGCCCCGGATTGACCCGTTTCAGCGGCCCTACGGATGGCCTGCTTTCTGCTTATGAGCAAGCGAGCGCATGATGTCTTTGGCGCTCATTCACCCCTTCGAAGCAACCGTCCAAGGAGCTTGTTCATGCAACCCGCTCGTTCCGCGCCCATTTCCATTTCAAAACTGCCTGTCTCTCCACACAAAGATGACCCCGACCCGGACGGCACGATCGAGCGGGCATGGAGCAGAAACGCCGCCGTCCTCAGCCCGGAGCGAGGCGAGCAGCTTTTACAGGTGTGCAGGGGGGACAGGGAAGTCGCGGCCATGATCGCGGGGCTCTACGCCCTGCGAACCGGCGAAGAACCACGCCGCTTTCATGAGCGTGATGTCCGCATTTACAACGCGTTCAAAGAAAGCCTCGTGGCCTCGGCCTCCAAGGAGACGTAACCACCTGCGCGCGTGGGCGCGCATGTGAAAATCCGACCGATGAGCCCGCCCGCGCCTTCGCACCGCTACGACGGGCGGGTCGTGGGCGGGCTCTCGCTGGCGCAGCTGGTCACCTGGGGGAGCGTGTTCTACACCTTCTCCCTGCTCATGGAGCCCATCGAGCGCGAACTGGGGCTCACCCGCGCAGAAAGCTCGCTGGCCTACAGCCTCATGCTGGGCGTCGACGGCCTGCTGGCCTACCCGGTGGGCCGCTGGATCGACCGCGGGCATGAGCGCCTCGTGATCACCAGCGGGTCGCTGTTGATCTGCGCCGGCCTGGCGCTGCACACGCTGGTGGACGGTGTCTTCTCCTTCTACGCGGTCTGGATGCTTCTGGGCGCGGGCCTGGCGGCCAGTGCCTACAACCCGGTGTTCGCGGTGGTCACGCGCCGCTACCCGCAGGACTTTCGCCGGGCCATCATCACCCTCACCTTCCTGGGCGGCCTGGCCAGCACCGTGTTCATTCCACTCACCGCGTGGTTGGTGCAGGCGCTGGGTTGGCGCGCGGCGCTAGGCGTGATCGCGGTACTGCCGCTCGTGGTGTGCGTGCCCCTGCACCTGCATCTGCTGCGCGGGGCACCGGCACCCACTGCGGCCGGCCCCGCATCGCACGTGCACCGCCAGGAGGAAGCCGCCGAGCGGCGACGGCTGATGCGCGGCACCCCCTATCGGCTGGTGGCGTTCTTCATCGTGGTGATGATGGGCGTATCCGCGGCCCTGCCCGCGCACATGGTGAGCCTGCTGCGCGAGTCCGGCCTGCCGCCGGCCTGGGTGGTGCTGGTGCCGGCCAGCATCGGCGTGATCCAGGTGGCGGGCCGCTTCCTGCTGTTCGTGACGGAGCACCGGTCCGACCCGCATGTGGCCAATCTCGTGATCCCGCTGCTGGTCCCGATGGGGCTGCTGGTGCTGCTCGCCTCGGGCCAGAACGTCGGCCTGGCCCTGGTCTTCGTGCTGCTGTTCGGCCTGGGCAACGGAATGATCACCATCGTCAAGGGCACGGCGGTGGCGCAGTACGTGAGCCCCACGCAAGTGGGCGCACTCAATGGGGCAATGGGCGTGCCGATCGCGGTGGCCCGCGCCAGCGCGCCATGGCTGATGGGGCTGGCATGGACGCCCGAGACAGGCTACGCCGCAGGCCTGTGGGGGATGGTGATCGTCAGCCTCGCCGCTACGCTGGCGATGTGGGCGGCGCAGCGCGTGTCGCGCGCTCAAGCCCGAGCACAGGCCTGAACACAGACCGCACGCCTTAACCCAGCACCGCCACCTGCTTGCGCGCAATCAGCGCAAAGTCAATCTGCGCGCCCAGGCCCGGGCCGGTGGGCGCATGCACCAGGCCCTGCGCGTCGACCTCGATGTCCTGCACCAGGCCGTATTTCTGCGAGGCCGAGGGCAGCAGAATCTCGAAGAACTCGGTATTCGTGATCGCCATGATCACGTGCAGATTGGCCACGTTATTGAGCGAGTTGCCGCCATGGTGCACCTCGAAGTTCAGGTGGAAGGCCTCGGCCAGGTGGGCCACCTTCATCATGGTGCTGATGCCGCCCTTGACCGCCACGTCGCCGCGCAGGTAATCGGTGGCGCGCTCGCGAATCCAAGGAGTGAACGAGTCGAGGCCGCCTGCGGGGTACTCGGTGGCCATGATCGGGATGTGCAACTTCTTGCGCAGCTCCACATAGTTGTAGAGGTCGGCGTCGGACAGCGGGTCTTCGTACCAGTAGTAGCCCAGGTCCTGGACCGCCTGGCCCACGCGCAGGGCCTCAGGGTAGTCGTAGCTCCAGGCCGCGTCGAGCATCAGCAGGTAGTCGTCGCCCACCGCCTTGCGCACCGCCTCACACACGCGGATGTCCTCACGCCACACCTGCGGCGGATGGATCTTGTAGGCCGCGTAGTTTTGCGCGCGATAGTGCAGGGCCTCGTCCGCATAGGCTTGCGCACTGGGCAGCACTGCCGAACTGATATAGGCCGGCACCTGGTGGCGGCAGGTGCCCAAAAGCTGGTGTATCGGCAAGCCCGCGGCCTTGCCGGCGATGTCCCAGAGGGCAATATCCACCGCGCCGATGGCCCGCACCGTGGCCGTGCGCACCCGCTTCCACATGGCCTTGTTCAGGCGCTCGCGATCGAGCGGGTTTTGCCCCATGAGGAGCGGCTTGAACACACGGATCAAGGACGCACCGTCGGCGTCGGCCGGGAAGAAGGCCGAGCCCAGGAAGGCATGGCCGGTGAGGCCCTGGTCGGTGGTGATGGCCAGCAGGCCCAGCGTGCTCTTGCCGGCGAACGTGCCAGTGTGGGAGCCGTAGCGGGTCGCCGGGATGTCGTCCCAGGCGAAGAGCGTGAGCGTGACGTCGGTGATCTTCATTCGATGCGGATGTTGGCTTCCCGAATCAACTGCGTCCACTTGGTGATCTCGCTGCGCACCAGCGCGCCGAACTGCTCGGGGGTGCTGGCGGCCACCTCCACGCCCTGGTTGCGGAAACGCTGGACCACGTCGGGCTCCTTGAGCAAGGTGACGATGTCGCGATTGAGCTTGTCGACGACGGCCTTGGGCGTGCCCGCGGGCACCTGCATGCCAAACCACACGTTCACCTCGAAGCCGGGCACGCCCGCCTCGGCCACGGTGGGCGTGTCGGGCAGCAGAAAGGACCGCTGCAAGCCGCTTACGCCGATCACCTTCATGCGACCCGCTTTGATGTGTTGCAGCACGTTGGGCACGTTGTCAAAGAGCGCGTCGATCTCGCCGCCGATCATGGCCGTGACCGCCGGGGCGCTGCCCTTGTAGGGGATGTGGGCCATCTTCACGCCCGTCATCTTCATCAGCAGTTCCATCGTCAGATGGTTGGACGAGCCCGATCCGGTGGAGCCGTAATTGAGCTTGCCGGGGTTCTTGCGTGCGTACTCCAGCAGCTCGCGCACGTTGTTCACCGGCAGCTCGTTGCGCACCACCAGCGCGTTTTGCGTGCTGCCCGCCCACACCAGGGGCGTGAAGTCCTTGAGCGCGTCATAGGGCAAGGTCGCGCCATACAGCCCCGGCAGCGCCGAGAAGGGCAGCGGCGTGATCAGGATGGTGTAGCCGTCGGCCGGAGACTTGGCCACCGCCACGTTGCCGACGGTGGTGTTGCCACCGGGGCGGTTCTCGACCACCACCGGCTGGTTCCACATCTTGTTCAACTTCTCGGCCGAGACGCGGGCCAGGGTGTCGTTGAAGCCACCGGGCGGATAAGGCACGACGAACTTCACCTGGCGCTCGGGAAAATTCTGGGCGGCGGCGCCCACGGCCACGAGGCCCAGACACAGTGTCGCCAGCAGGCGACGAATGAAATTGCGCATGGTGTTGTCTCCTTCGTTGTCGTGAGATTCAGAACTTGACCACGTAACCGGGGCCGTCGATGCTGGGGTATTCCTTGAAGAGGGATTCGTCCACCTGCACGCCCAGGCCTGGGCCGGTGGGCGGCGCCACGCACCCGTCGGCGCCAATCTCGAACTGGGTGCCGAACATGTCGCGGAAGGGGTTGAACTTCGAGACGCAGGCTTCGAAGTAACCCGAATTCTCGGTCGCCGCCATGAAGTGCAGCGTGGCGGCGTGGTTCAAGCCCGTGGCGGAACTGTGCGGATTGATCGGGATGCGCCAGGCCGAGGCGATGGCCGCAATACGTACGCCCTCGGTGATGCCGCCGCACTTAGAGAGGTCTGGCTGCCACACCTGCACCGCGCCGGCCTCGAGCAATTGCGCAAACTCAAAGCGCGTGTAGTGGTTCTCGCCTGCCGCCAGCGGCACCAGGGGTGTGATCTTGGCGGCTTCGCGGTAGGAGGCAAAGTCGTGGCAAGCAAAGGGCTCCTCCAACCAACCCGCGCGGATGTCGGCCAGCACCGGCAGCACACGGCGCGCGTCGGCCATGGTGAACACGGTGTTGGCATCGGTGAGGATGTCCACGCCGTCACCCAGCACCTGGCGCACATGCAGCAGTCGATCGATGTCGTTTTGTACGCCGTCGCCCAGACGCAGCTTCACGGCCTTGTAGCCCTGGTCCACGTACGATTTGGCTTCTTCCGCCAACGACTCCTTAGGCTGGTAGCCCAGGGCAATGCCGCCGGCGTAGGCCGGCACGCGTCGACGCATGGCGCCGAGCAGCTCGTAAAGCGGCATATTGGCCGCCTTGCCGCGGATATCCCACAGCGCCATGTCGATGCCCGAGAGCGCCAGCGCGGCGCCGGCGCCCAGGCCGTGGCTCGAGAGCTGCATGCGGTGCACGCGCTGCCAGGCGCCCACCACATCGGTGGCCTGCATGCCCACCAGCATGGGGGCGATGGTGCCGTGGATCAGGCTGGTGACCGCGCCGGGGCTGCGACCGGGGTGCGCCTCGCCGTAGCCGGTGATGCCTTCATCGGTCTGGATGCGGATGATGATGGCATCGCGCTTGGTGGTGCTGCCCACGCCCATGGTGACGGTCTTGCCCTCGGGCAGCCGGAATGACAACGGGATGGCCGTGATCGACGTGATCTTCATGCGAGAGTCTCCGGGGCGCTGTGCGCCTTATGGTTCTGGTCCCGCAGTCTACCCATGTCGTCCCGCTATTCCCGCACGGGGGCGACACAGCGAATCAGCGAAAGACCTGCGGATTGACCACGTTGGACGGCCGCTCGCCGCGAAGCAGCGCCATCAGGGTCTCGATACAGGCCACGCTCATGGCGCGCATGCTGCTGTCGGTGACGCCGGCCACATGCGGGGTGAGCAGCAGGTGGGGCGCGTCAAACACCGGCTCGGTGCCGGTGAGGGGCTGATGGTCGTGAACGTCCAGGGCCGCGCCGCCCAGGCGGCCTGCGCGCAAGGCGGTGACCAGGGCGGCGGTATCGACCACCGGCCCGCGCGACACGTTGATCAAAAGGGCGCTGCGCTTCATCGTCGACAGCGTGGCGGCATCGACCAGGCCGCGCGTCGCGTCATTGAGCGGGCAGCACAAGACCACCACGTCGGACTGCGCAAACAGCGTGGCCTTGTCGGCGGCTTCGATACCGGCGGGCAACGAAGCCGGACGGCGCGTGAGCCCCAGTACCCGCATGCCCAGGGCCGAGGCGACCTGCGCCATGCGCGAGCCGATCGCACCCACGCCCACGATGCCGCAGGTACTGCCCGCCAGATCGGTGCCAGGGTCAGCCAGCGCGCGAGACACGGCCCAGCCCTCGCGACGCAGCGTGGCGTCCATCGTGGCCAGGCCGCGGCGCAGATGCAGCATGGCGGCCAGGGCGTATTCGACGACGGCGGCGGTGTTGGACCCCGGCAGGTTGGCCACCGGAATGCCGCGTGCGGTGGCCGCCTCGACCGGAATCATGTCCAGGCCCACGCCGTGGCGCACCACGGCGCGCAGGTGCGGTGCGTGGTCGAAGAGCGCCGGCGGCAGATGGGCGCGCACCACGATGGCGTGGGCCTCGGCCGCCAGCCGGATCAGGGTCTCGGGCTGTGTGTCGGGGGCGAGCACCACCTCGCAGGTCTGTGCAAGCTGCGCCTGCAGCTCGGGGTGGATGGGGTTGGTCAGGAGGATGCGGTGGCGGGCGCTCACGTCGGGCTTCTTCGGCAGCGGGCTCAGAGATTGGGGGCCAGCAGCCGCTCGAGGTCAGCGCGTGCGGCGCCGCGGCGGTGAGCCTGGTCCTCGAGCTGGTCCGCGCCGATCTTGCCGACG
This sequence comes from Pseudomonadota bacterium, assembly GCA_041159245.1. Taxonomy (GTDB): domain Bacteria; phylum Pseudomonadota; class Gammaproteobacteria; order Burkholderiales; family Burkholderiaceae_C; genus Ramlibacter. The sequence goes on along the minus strand of JBEAZV010000019.1, from coordinate 3,551 downwards.
TTGAAGTACGTCGCTTGCGGGTGCGCCAGGTAGAAGCCGCTCACGCTAGCGGCCGGCGTCATGGCCAGACTGTCGGTCAGGCCCATGTCGATCTCGGCCGCTTGCAGCAGCTCGAACATGCCGCGCTTGACGCTGTGGTCCGGGCAGGCCGGGTAGCCCGGCGCGGGGCGGATACCGCGGTATCGCTCGGCGATCAACTCTTCTCCCGAGAGTTTTTCATCGGACGCGTAGCCCCACAGATCGGTCCGCACGCGCTCGTGCAGGCATTCGGCAAACGCCTCGGCCAGGCGGTCGGCCAGGGCCTTGAGCATGATGGCCGAATAGTCGTCGTGGTCGTCCAGGAAGTACTTCTCTTTCTTGTCCACGCCGAGGCCCGCGGTGACCGCGAACACGCCCACGTAATCGCGCACACCCAGGGGCTGGCCCGCCGCATCAAATTTCGGCGCCACGAAATCCGCCAGGCAGCGGCTCGGGCGCATCACGCCGTCCACCGCCTGCTTTTCGGCTTGCTGGCGCAGCCCGTGCCAGGTCAGGGCCACTTGGCTGCGCGATTCATCGGTATAGAGCTCGATGTCATCGTCGTTCACCGCGTTAGCAGGCCACAGGCCCATGACCGCATTGGCGGTGAGCCATCGGCCCTCGATCAGGCGCTTCAACATGCGCTGGCCGTCGGCGTACACGCGCACGGCCTCGGTGCCCACCACCTCGTCCTTCAGGATGGCGGGGAAGGGGCCGGCCAGATCCCAGGTCTGGAAGAAGGGGCCCCAGTCGATGTACTTGGCCAGCTCCGCCAGATCGAAGTTGCGAAACACGCGTCGGCCGATGAACTTCGGTGTGGGCGGCGTGTAGGCGCGCCAGTCAATCGGCGTTTTGTTGGCGCGCGCCTGGGCCAGCGGCCACAGCGGCGTCTGCTTCTTGCTCGCGTGCAGTTGGCGCACCTGCTCGTAGTCGGCGTTGAGGTCGGCGATGTACTTGCTCGCCTGCTCAGACAGCAGGCTCTGGGCCACGCTCACGCTGCGCGAAGCGTCGGGCACATAGACCACCGGGCCTTCATAGTGCGGCGCGATCTTGACCGCGGTGTGCACACGGCTGGTGGTGGCGCCGCCAATCAGCAGCGGAATCTTGCGCAGACGGAAGTGGTCGTCCTTTTGCATCTCGGCGGCGACGTACTGCATCTCCTCGAGCGAGGGCGTGATCAGACCCGACAGGCCCACGATGTCCGCGCCCTCGACCTTGGCGCGCGCCAGGATCTCGTGGCAGGGGACCATCACACCCATGTTCACCACCTCGAAGTTGTTGCACTGAAGCACCACGGTGACGATGTTCTTGCCGATGTCGTGCACATCGCCTTTGACGGTGGCGATCACGATCTTGCCCTTGGCGCGCACGTCCTGGCCGGCGGCTTCCTGCTGCTTCTTTTCTTCCTCGATGTAGGGAATCAGGTGGGCCACCGCCTGCTTCATCACGCGCGCGGACTTGACCACCTGGGGCAGGAACATCTTGCCTTCGCCAAACAGGTCGCCCACGATGTTCATGCCGTCCATCAGCGGGCCTTCGATCACGTGCAGCGGGCGTCCGCCCTGGGCCAGCACGTCGCGGTAGGCCTCTTCGGTGTCTTCGGTGATGTAGTCGGTGATGCCATGCACCAGCGCGTGCGACAGGCGCTGCTTGACGTTGCCCGAGCGCCATTCATTGCGCTTGCTGTCGTCGCGCGCAGCGCCTTTGGCTTGCTCGGCGATCTCGACCAGGCGCTCGCCCGCGTCGGGTCGGCGATTGAGCACCACGTCTTCGACGCGCTCGCGCAGCGTGGGCTCCAGCTCGTCATACACGCCCACCATGCCGGCGTTGACGATGCCCATGTCCATGCCCGCCTGGATGGCGTGATACAGAAACACCGTGTGGATCGCCTCCCGCACCGGGTCGTTGCCGCGGAAGGAGAAGCTCACGTTGGACACGCCACCCGAGACCTTGGCGCCGGGCAGGTGCTGCTTGATCCAGCGGGTGGCCTCGATGAAGTCCACCGCGTAGTTGTCGTGTTCCTCGATGCCGGTGGCGATGGCGAAGATGTTGGGGTCGAAGATGATGTCCTCGGGCGCGAAGCCCACCCGCTCCACCAGGATGCGGTAGGCGCGCTCGCAGATCTCGATCTTGCGCTGATAGGTGTCGGCCTGGCCCGTCTCGTCGAAGGCCATCACCACGGCGGCGGCGCCGTAGCGGCGCACGAGGCGCGCCTGCCGGCAGAACTCGGCCTCGCCCTCCTTGAGGCTGATGGAGTTGACGATGGCCTTGCCCTGGATGCAGCGCAGGCCGGCTTCGATCACCTCCCACTTGGAGCTGTCCACCATGATCGGCACCCGCGCGATGTCGGGCTCGGAGGCGATCAGGTTCAGAAAGCGCACCATGGCCGCCTGGCTATCGAGCATGGCCTCGTCCATGTTGATGTCGATGATCTGCGCGCCGTTTTCCACCTGCTGGCGGGCGACGGCCAGGGCCTGCTCGTATTCGCCGGCCAGGATCAGGCGGGCAAAGGCCTTGGAGCCGGTGACGTTGGTGCGCTCGCCGATATTGACGAACAGGGCGTCGGCGCCGAGGCTGACGGGCTCCAGGCCGGCCAGACGCATGGGCGGCACGGCGCGCTCGGGGCGGGCGTCAGAGACAGAGTCGGCGGAAGTCGGGTTCGGCATGGCTCACCTGCGGCTAGGGGGTTGCGAGGTGAGCGCCGTTGGGGGTCCTCAAGCCTGGCAGCCGGCGGGCGGCTGCTGCAGCGCTCCTTGAGTGCCGAGATTTTAGCCGCAGGGCCCGCGCCTGTCCTCAGGCCGCGTCTTGGTAGAAAAAGTCCCGCCGCACGCTGCGCGCCGTCAGCGGCGCCACCGCCTGCCCGATGGCCGCGATGTGCTCGGGTGTCGTGCCGCAACAGCCCCCCACGATGTTGATCAAGCCCTCGGCGGCGAACTCGCGCAGCAGGCGGGCCGTCACCTCGGGCGTCTCGTCAAAGCCCGTCTCGCTCATGGGATTGGGCAGGCCGGCGTTGGGGTAGCAGCTGATAAACGTGTCACCCGCCACCTTGGCCAGCTCCTGGATATAGGGCCGCATCAGCGCTGCGCCCAGCGCGCAGTTGAGCCCCACCGCCAGGGGCTGGGCGTGGCGCACGCTGTGCCAGAAGGCGGCCACGGTCTGGCCGCTCAAGATGCGGCCGGAGGCGTCGGTGACGGTGCCGCTGATGATCAGGGGCAGGCGCTCACCCGAGGCCTCGAAGTATTCGTCGATCGCGAACAGGGCCGCCTTGGCATTGAGCGTGTCAAAGATGGTCTCCACCAGCAGCAGGTCGACACCGCCCTCGACCAGGGCCTGGGTCTGCTCGTAGTAGGCCGCCCGCAGCTGCTCGAAGTCGACGTTGCGCGCGCCCGGGTCGTTCACGTCGGGGCTGATGCTGGCGGTGCGCGGCGTGGGGCCCAGTGCGCCGGCCACGAAGCGCGGCTTGTCCGGGGTGGAGAACTTGTCGGCGGCCTCGCGCGCCACGCGGGCCGAGGCCAGGTTCAATTCGCGCGCCA
>JBEAZV010000018.1:0-19865 GCA_041159245.1 Pseudomonadota bacterium | reverse complement strand
TCAGCAGGCGCACTTCGATGCCAAGGTCTTGCTGCGAGGCCAGCGCCGCACGCAGGGGTTCGAGCTTGGGGCCTGTTGGTGCGGCAATCAGATAACCGCATCGCACGAGGCCCGCGCTGGCGTCGTCGTCCTGCAGGTGTTCTGCGAAGCGCTCAAAGACCGACCAGGAGCGCCTGGCCAATTCAATGTTGGGGGCGACTGAATAGTGCGTGCGTAGGATGCCGCTCGATTGCGAGGTGGTGCCTGCGCCGATCTGGTCACGCTCCAGGACAAGAACGCGCTCGCAGCCCAGTGCGGCCAGGTTCCAGGCGACCGACGTGCCCACCACGCCAGCCCCGATCACAATCGCGTCCCAGGGCTTGTTTGAATACTTTTGCATCGATTTAAAAGCGCTGCGCGCCACTGGTGTTGATCGCGAGCATCACACACGGGGTAACACCCTTGTCTGACTTGGCAATCGTCCTCAGACTTAGGTGCGTGCTTGTCTTTGGCGTTCCGGGAAATCCGGGCCGTCATGGTATTTTGGTCCCCATCTTTAAATCAAGGAACCATCGGATGAAATTCAATCGACGAATGGCTATGGTCTTGGTCGCTGCAGCCGCGGTGATCTCCGGGGCTGCGATCGCCCAGCAAAGAGTGTTCTTCGGTATCGCGACCGGCGGGACGGGCGGGACCTACTACCCCTTGGGTGGCATGCTGGCCCAGCTGATTTCCAATAAAGCCAGCGTCGACGGTCGCAAGATCACCGCCACGGCAGAAGCTGCGGGTGCCTCGGTGGGCAATGCGAAGCTGCTGGGAACCCGTGACATCGAATCGGCCTTCGTGGCCGCAGACATCCTGGATGCGGCATACAACGGCAAGAACCAGTTTGCGGGCGCCGCATTGAAGAACCTGCGAGCACTCGGCGCCCTCTATCCGGAGACCGTGCAACTGATTACACGGGCCGATTCGGGCATCAATAGTGTCAAGGACCTCAAGGGCAAGAGCATTTCCTCGGGTGCGCCCGGGTCGGGCCAGTACCAGCTCGTGACCGATCTGTTGCGTGTCAATGGCATCAATCGCAATGAGGTCCGAGAAGACAGCTCGTCATTCTCGCAAGCGGTGGACAAGATCAAGGACGGCAACTTGCACGCCACCCTGATTACGGCCGGCGTGCCGGTGGCCGCTGTGACGGACTTTGCCCAGAGTCATGCACTCAAGGTGATTCCCTTAGCGGGCCCCGAGGTGGCCGCTTTGCTCAAGGAGCAGCCGTACTACACCCAGGTGCAGCTGCCGGCCAACACCTATCGCGGCCAGGCCGCCGCTGTGCCCACGCTCGCCGTGATGGCGATCTGGGCCACACACGACGCAGTTCCCGAGAACGTGGCGTATGAAGTGACCAAGGCGCTGTACGAGAACACTGCCATCATGGGGCAGGTCCACGTCCAGGGAAAGAACATCACGCTGGCGACGGCCACTGCGGTGGCGGGCGTGCCGCTGCACCCGGGGGCGGTGCGCTACTTCAAGGAGAAGGGCCTGATCAAGTGAGGCCCTGGCAGCGCGGCGCCTTGGCGGCGCTAGCGCTGTCGGCTGCCCTGGGGGGTACGGCGTGCGAGCTGGTGTTGTCAGAGCACCGTAGCGGGCTGCCACTGCAGCGGCTACCCCTGGATCCCGCCAAACCCGCGATGGAGCTCGTGTTTACCCACTCGGTGCTGGGAACGACGGTGATCGATCGCTATGACTGGCGTGTGGGCGAGGCCGGGTGGTACGCCCAGCTGGTCGAAGAGCGTTTCGAGGGGGAGGGGTATGGCCTGCCAGCCCAAGCTGCTGCCGGCGAGGTGTTGCTACGCGAAGGAGCGGGCTGGCGCCTGATGCTGCAGCGGCGGGTCGATCCGTTGGTCGTGCGGCCCTTGCCCGATCAGCGCATGCGGCTGCGCTTGCCGAAACAGACAGACATGCTGCTGGGGTCCCTGAGCACGCAATCCATACATATGCAGGTGCAGGGTTGTCCTGTGCCGATCAAGGCTATTCCATGAGTGCAACACAAGAAGAAGTCGATCGCCTGATCGAGCAGTTTGATCCCGAATCCAATTTCCGGCGACTGGCCGGCCTGAGCGCTGGCATCGTGATGGTGCTGGCCGCTGGCTTGTCCGCCTGGCATTACTACACCGCAGGCTTTGGCTTGCATAACGAGATCGCTCACCGCGCCATCCACCTGAGTGTGGTGCTGGGTCTGTGCTTCCTGGTGTTCCCGCGCCAGCGGCGCTTGTCGGGGCATTGGGAGTGGACAGTCTCGCTCGGCTTGGTCGCTTTCTACCTGTTTATGGGGGTGAGCCTCCTGAACAACCTTTCGGAGCCCGTCAGCCTGGGGGCAAAGGCTGCCTTCGTGACCGTGCTGCTGGCGATTGCCGGACTGTCGTTGCCGCTCAAGGCCTACGATGGCAGCCATCAAAGCATCCCGTGGCGCGACTGGGTCTTCGCGGTACTGGCCGCGAGCTTCTCGCTTTACTTGCTGGTGTTTTTCGATTCGATCTATATCCAGCGGCCTGGCCAGCACACGCCGATCGATCTGATGATGGGCGTGATCGCGATCGCGATGGTGATCGAGGCGACGCGCCGCACCATGGGCATCTTTTTGCCCTTGCTGGCAATCGTGACCATCTTGTATGGCTTGCTGGGGCCGATGTTGCCCGGCGGTCTGGCCCATCGCGGTTACAGCATCGGGCGAATCGTCGCGCACCTGTACAAGGGCACGGAAGGCATCTACGGCATCCCCGTGGGGGTGGTGGCGACCTTCGTCTTTCACTTCGTCCTGTTCGGGATCATGGCGCAACTGACCGGACTGGGTCAGTTGTTCGTGAATCTGGCCACCATTGCGGCAGGTCGCTATTCGGGTGGGCCGGCCAAGGTAAGCGTGGTGTCCTCCGGGCTGTTCGGGATGATTTCCGGCTCGGCGATTGCCAACACGGTGACCACCGGGGTGATGACGATTCCGATGATGAAGAAGGTGGGGTTCTCTCCGCGCTTTGCTGGCGCGGTGGAGGCCTCGGCTTCGTGTGGCGGCCAGATTACGCCGCCGATCATGGGCGCAGCGGCCTTCATCATGGCCGAGACCCTGGGCATCCCGTACAACGACCTGATCCTGGTGGCGGTCGTGCCGGCCACCCTACATTACTTTGCCATTCTGTACATGGTGCATCTGGAGTCCAAGCGCTTGAAGCTGCTGGGGATTCCCGCCAGCGAGATTCCTTCCTTGGGCAAGGTGCTAAGCAGCTCCTGGCATCTCTTCATTCCACTGGTGGTGATGGTGACGCTGCTTCTGCTGCAGTACACGCCCTTTTTAGCGGCGTTCTGGGGAATCACACTCACGGTGGCCTGCTCCTGGATTCCGCGGCTGCTCGGCCCGTTGGGGAAGAACATGAGCGGTATCGCGGTGGGGCCCCGCGCCTTGCTGCAAGGCTTGGACATGGGGGCGAAGTCGGCGCTGGGTATCGGTGCAGCGTGTGCCTGCGTGGGCTTTGTGCTGGGGATCACCACGCTGACCGGAATGGGATTCAAATTCTCGGCGTGGGTGCTGGATTTATCGGGGGTGGCGGCCCAGACCTTCATGACGCTTGACGTATTTGGATGGTTTGAGTTGAAGCAGGTCACGATCTTGTTTGGCCTGGCCTTTACCGCGATCGCCTGTATCGTCATGGGCTCCGGCGTGCCCACGACGCCCACTTACATCATCTTGGCTGCGATTGTCGCGCCGGCGCTGGCGCAACTGGGGGTGCCCCAGCTGGCAACTCACTTCTTCGTGTTCTATTACGGCGTATTGGCCGATGTGACACCGCCGGTCGCCTTGGCCGCATTTGCGGCGGCTGGTATTGCGCGCAGCGAGCCGATGTCCACGGGATTGACAGCGTTTCGGCTCTCCATGGGCAAGGTGCTTGTGCCCTTTGCCTTTGTGTACTCGCCAGTGCTCTTGCTGGTGGGGTTTAACTGGTCGGGCTTTGTACTGGCTGCGGTTTGCGCGATCGTGGCGGTGATGGGCTTGGGCGCGGCCTATACCGGCTTCGTGGCGCGCCCGGTCGGGCGACCTGCCTTCGTCCTGCTCAATTTGTTTTCCTTATCACTGATCTTTGCCAACCCTTGGGTGGCCCTAGTGAGTGTGCCCGCGGTGGTATTCATTTTGTTATGGCACGCGCGGCCGCTGCCTGCACAGGGGTGAGGGGGCGAAGCCTGGGGTGGCCCACACACCACGGAGGTGATTTGTGTTGAACGCTCGTGTGTTCCGGCTGTTCGTTAGCTCCACATTCAGTGACTTCATCGCCGAGCGCGAGGCGCTGCAGAAAGATGTTTTCCCTAAGCTCGAGCGCTATTGCGCCGAGCGTGGTGCCCGCTTCCAGGCCGTCGATCTGCGCTGGGGCATTACCGAAGAAGCACAGCGCGAACACGACACGATGCGCATCTGCCTGGAGGAGGTGCGGCGATGCCAGCAACTCTCGCCGCGCCCGAACTTTGCGGTCTTGCTGGGAGATCGCTATGGGTGGGAGCCCGTGCCGGCGCGCATTTCGCAAGATCACTGGAAGCGGCTTAAGGCGCAAGCCACAAAAGAGGATCTGCGACGGATCGAGGCTAGTTACCAGCTGGATGAAAACGCCATCCCACCGGTTTATTGCTTGAGGAAGCGGACTGGCGATCTGTCGGGCGCCTACGCGCAAGAGACGACGTTGCTGCAAGCACTGCGACGCGCGGCGAAGGGTTTTAGAGGGCTTGCCCGGTTGCCCTATTTCGCGTCTGCCACGCACCAGGAGATCGTGCTGGGCGCTTTGTCCCAATACGACGAGCACGGTGCATCGCTCGATCCTCAGCGACATGTGCATGTCTACGTGCGCCACCTGCAAGACGTGCCTGACGATGCCTCGGCCAAGGACTACATCGACTGGGACGCAAGTCTTGGCCAGGTGGTTCCCGGCGCTCGCGCACGGCTTCGCAGCCTGGAAAACCAGCTACGCCGGCATTTGGGCGATCAGGTGCATGACCTGCAGACGCCCTGGAGCCGCCACGGTCGCCGGGGTGCGGTGAACAAGGCCTATCTGCGGCGCTTCTGTGAGGCCTTTCTTGCGCACCAGAAGCAGTTGATCGATGCGGAGCTTGCATCGCTAGACCGGATCGACGAGCGACAGCAGCGCGAGCAAGCGCACCAGGCGTTTGGCGCTGAGCGGTCTCGGGTATTTGCAGGCCGTGGTGCGTTGTTGGCGAGGATTGCCCGCTATACCGCACGCAATCCAAACAAGCGTGGTGCGGAATCTGCGCTGAAAGAGAAGTCTGTTGCGCCGCTGATCGTGATCGGTGGCGGTGGCAGTGGCAAATCCGCATTGCTCGCGCGCGCCGCGCAACATGATCTGACGCATTGCGAGCACACGGGTGCGACGGTCCTTCAGCGCTATATCGGGGGTGTGCCAGGCACCGAGTCGCTGATGTCGATGCTCACAACGCTCACGGCCGATATCACGAGTCTTTATGGCCACTCCCCGCCGCCCAGGCCTGAGAGCGTGAAGGCGTTGGTCGAGGCCTTTGAGGTCGCCTTGGGCTACGCCAGCGCCGAGCGCCCTCTGGTCCTGTATCTGGACGCGCTTGACCAGCTCGATCAGTCCGATAGCGCCTGGATGCTGGAGTGGTTGCCCGAGAACCTCCCGGAGCATGTGCGGATCGTGGTCTCGGTCCGCAAGGGTACGAGTGTGGAGCAGCCGGCGCGCCGACGTGGATCCCACAGCATGGTGGACGTCCCGCCCATGAGTCCTGCCGAGGGCAAGGCGATGCTGGACGCTTGGCTCCAGGACAAGCGTGCGGCCTGGTTCAACGCGGGCGTTGTTCCGTCTTCAGGACGACGTCTTTCTGCCAAGCAGCGGACAGCGCTGCTTGCGGCCTTTGCGCGCAATGGATCTGCGCTATGGCTCAAGCTCGCCTACGAGGAAGCTGCCACTTGGGCCTCGTGGGACAAGCCGCGTAGGCTGCCCACGACGGTCCAGGGTCTGATTGAAGATCTGGTGGATCAGAGACTGATCCGCCAGGAGAACCATCCCAAAGTTTTCACCGAGCGCGCGCTGGCCTATCTGACCGCGGGTCGGTTTGGTTTGTCAGAGAGCGAGCTGTGTCGCGTACTTGGGGCCGACCCCGCCGTACGCGCGGAGTTTCGAAGCAACGAGAAGACGCAGAGGAAGTGGAGCGATGAGACGTTGTTGCCCCCGATCCTGTGGTCACGCCTGTTTTTTGACTTGAGGGCCTATCTGGGACTGGCGCAACTCGATGGGTCACTGCTGATGCGGTGGTTCCACCGGGAGTTCGGTGAGGTGCTGAGGGCGCGCTACCTCGGTTCGGCCGAGGATCGAGCGGATGTTCACGGCGCCCTTGCGGACACCTTTGAGGATCTGGATCGGTTCAACAGGCCGCATAAGGTTCACGATGCCACCCTTTACAGGGCCACGGAGGTTGGCGGGACGCAGGTGAGCGCTGTGCTGCGGCGCGTGATGGAGCAGCCGTGGCAACTGGCCATGGCGAATCGGCAGCACGACCTGTTGCCCTTGCTCCATGATTTTGGTTTCTGCATGGCCAAGTGCGCAGCCAACCGCTCCGTCGATCTGGTCGCGGACCTTCTGCGCGCTCGCTCGGGCGATGCCCAGACGTCATGGGCGAGCCGACTCGCGGCCTGGAACCATCTTTTGGCCAAGGCCGACGTGTCCTGGCCCGCACACCGGATCTTGTTGCAGCTGGTGTTGGAGGCGCCGCAGTTTGAGCAGCACGGGGTTGCCATGCAAGCCTTGCACCGGGGCGACTTCAACTGGTCGGTCTACCTGAAGGGCGCATCGTCACGCTACAGTGCACCATTGGCCTTCCCCGTTCGCTTGCCACTGGGATGGATGGTGTTGGAGGATCGGCTAGACCCGCATTTCAAAGGTCGGGTGATGTATGACCCTGCTGCCAAGACGCTCAAGATCGAGACGTCCAGCCGCTACCTGACCAACATCCGAAAGGTCGCCTTGATAGGACGGCGCCACTTGCTTGCAGTGAACTCGCAAGGTGAGGCATGCATGTCCGATGTCCTGACAGGGGAAGTGGCGCAAATGGGTCCGCTCAAGACCGTGCTGGCCTCACTCCCACGCGGCGAAGTGAAATGGACCGAGTTGAAGAAGGATTCCATCGGGGATGAATGGGCTTCTTATTCGGTGAGCCAGGTGTCGATGACGCCTGGTTCGGCGCCGTTTGCCATGAAGGACGGCAAGGGCGCTGTGATTTTGGGGAAGGAGTCGGTGATTCAGGTCGCCAAACTCACAGATCCTGCGGCGACGCTCCTGGCTTGCGATGGCAATTTGTTCCTCCTGTATCCCGAGGACTTGGAGCAGGTGGAGGCCGGCGTCTACAGCTATCTAGGCGAAAACTTAAGGCCCTCAGAGCCTCGATCGCAGGACTATGAGCGCTTCGGATCGATCGTCTTCATCGACCCAGAACAATTTATCAGTCTTGGATTTCAGTCGGTCAGTGGCGATGGTCGGGAAAACATACAGATCGAGCTATTCAAGATCCACGCTGACGATGTGAGCAAGGTGTCGGACATCACGCTCGAGAACACCATCGACTTGCCGGTTCCGCTGGTCGCCGGAACGGGTGATGGCGGTGTGTTTCTCACCTGTGAAAACTACCTGAGAACCTTTGCGTTTTGGCCTCCCTTTGAGCCGGAGATCTACGCTGAGCGGATGGCCGCCACGTGGTACGAGCATGAACGGCTTAAAGATACATCGGGCCAACCCCGCGTCTTGATCCGATACAAGCTCCCGTATCAATCGCTCTTCAGGGAAGAGGAATTTTCCTGGGTTGCACAGGGGCCCTTTGGAAAGTGGTCTTCCATCCATCTGCCTGCTTGTCATTCCTTGTTGGAGACAGACGATGGCGGTTCACAAGACTTCATTCGACTCGGCACAGGAAAGTCGGCAGGGCGCTGGTATTGCGATGTCCCCTTGCAGTTCGCCATTCAACTCAGGCAAGGCGACGTTCTGGTGATTCGTAACACCGGGCCGGTCATTGTGCGTCGTGCAACACGGAGTGGATATGCCGCAGCCATCTGACAACACGCTGGAAAGGGCAAACGCGCAGTTTGAGAGCGAATTTGCCCGCGGACAAGGATTGGCCAGCGAAGGTGAGACGGATTCGGCACTCGAGGCATTTGATGCCTGTATTGCCGCTGTAGAAGAATTGCTGCAGGCTGATCCGGGCAACAGTCGCTTCGAACGCTGGATGGCGATCTCCTATGCCTCCAGAGCCGAGGTGCTTGCCCACGCGGGCCAGGGGCTGCAGGCACTGGTGGATTACGAGCACGCGGTGTCGCGCTTTGAGCGGATCAGGGAGCAAACGGGCCAGTCGATCAAGGCGGCGTCGGATCTTGTGAGGGCCCGCGGCAAGGTGATCGATATCCTGATTGATCTGGATGATGGCGAGCGCGCACGGCCTGTGGCTTTGGCGCTGGAACAGCTTCTTGAGCGTGGCAGGAATGGCAGCGACGAGTTAGACCTCGAAGTCCTTGAAGTCTGGGCGGCAGGGCACTCCGAAGTGGGGCGGTATTTCGGTATCTGGGGGCCTCAACGCAAGGCCTCCTGGCACCAAACGCGCGCGGCGACGCTCCTGGAGGAGGCTCTGTCGCACAAGCCCGATGATGAGTTTTTGGAACTGAATCTCGCGATCAGCTGGTTGCTCTGTGGCCAGAACCTGCCGCCCAAAGCAGCCAGGCCCTGTTTTGAAAAATCGTACAACCTGCTCACGTCGATGCAGCAGCGTTCAGAGCTTCTGCCCCAGGCCGAGCAGGCCTTGGACAAGGTCCGGCGCTCGCTGGGATGGGTGCCTCTTCATGGGCCTGGAGGCCCTGCGAACCAGGTGGTTCGAATCGGGTAGGGAAGTCCGCGCGCGCTCTCTCAAGGCTTTTGAATTGACAAAGGCCCCAGCGCTTGCACGCTGAGGCCTTTTAATTTTTTGGCTCCCCGACCTGGGCTCGAACCAGGGACCTACGGATTAACAGTCCGGCGCTCTACCGACTGAGCTATCGGGGAATAAGCCTCAAATTATAGCCTGAAAATCCGCATCGGCTGAACCGTGCAGGCCCCCTGGGTGGAGGGCGCACCTAGAAGCGGAATCCTGCCGCCACCCGTGTTTGGTCGTTGTTGGAGAAGTTGACCTTTTGGTCACGCGTGATTCGGACGAACACGTCGCGGTGGTCGTAACCCACCGACAGCATGTTGCCGCTGACGATCGCCGACTGTGCGTCGGGACGGCCGTGACGGCGGCCCAGGTCCACCGTCACGCGCTGGCCATCGCCGAATTCCTTGCGCCACACCAGATGCCCCACCGTCTGACCAGTCGAGAGGCGGTCGTCGCGCACGATGAAGGCGGATAGCAAGGCCTTGTCGGGAAGGCGCATGCCCATGCCCAGGGTGACGGCGTCGTTGGGATCGAAATTGAGGTTGTAGTAGGGGCGCAGATTGCTGCGCCCAAAACCCACGATGGCGTAGCGCGAGCGGCTGCCAATCTGGGCGGTAAGGGAGCCGCCCCAGAAGCCGCCGGACGCTGTCTGCAGCGAAGGCGTCAGCTGGCCAAAGGGCGTGGACATGACGTATTCGTAGCCCGCGCGTGCCTGGTGCATCGCGTCGTTCTCTGCCCCGCCCCCTTGGGTGTAGCGGCCGATCCACGCCACATGAGAACCATAGTTCGCACGCAGATTGTGGTCGGTGCCTGAGGGCTGGTTGCTGTTGGAGTAGTGAGAGGCGGTGTACTTGAAGGCCAGGGACGGCGCTTCAGGCTTTTCCTCGGCCTTGCCTGGGGTGTCGTTGGCCAGGGCGGGTGACAGAGCACCGGCCAAAGCGCAGGCTAGGCTGACTCTGCTCAAAATCAATAGCGTGGTCTTCATGGCCAGAGTCTAGCAAGCGGCTGGGCAAGAAAAAGCCCGCGCGCGGCGGGCTGCTTCAAGCGCCAGGCCTTAATCGAACACCGGCGACTCCACGCCCAAAACCTTGTGCAGCTTCGGCGAGGTGGTGGTGTATTGCAGGTGGATCTTGCCCTTTTCCGGAAAGACCATGGCCGCAGCGGCAAAGGCGGCGAGGGCGCACTCGTGGAAGCCCGAGAGGATCAGTTTTTTCTTGCCGGGGTAGGTGTTGATATCGCCCACCGCGAAGATGCCTGGGATGTTGGTGGAGAACTTCTCAGTGTCCACGACCAGTTGCTTGCGCTCGATGTCCAGGCCCCAGTCCGCGATAGGACCGAGCTTGGGCGAGAGGCCGAAGAAGACCAGCATGGCGTCGGTGGGGACCACGCGCGTGACGCCATCGCCGCCGGTGACCTTGGCACCAGTGAGCCTGCCGTCACGCTCCTCGTAGCCCGTGACCTGGCCGACGATGAACTGCATCTCGTACTGGTCGCACAGCTCCTTCATTTTGGCCACGGAGGCGGGGGCGGCTTTGAACCCGTCGCGCCGGTGCACCAGGATCACGCTCTCGGCCTTGTTCGGGCCGTCGGCGGTGAAATTGAGCGTCCAGTCGAGGGCGGAGTCGCCGCCGCCGACGATCAACAGGTTCTTGCCGGCGAAGTCGGCCGGGTTCTTGACGCGGTAAAAGAGCTGTTTGCCGTCAAAGGCGTCCAGGCCCTCGACCTTCAGCGTGCGCGGCTCGAAAGCGCCAACACCCGCGGCAATGAAGATGGTCTTGGTGAGAAAGCGCGTGCCCTTGGAGGTCTCGAGCAGGAAGCGGCCATCGGCTTGCTTGTCCACCACGGTGACGGTCTGTCCGAGGTGGAAGGTGGCGCCAAAGGGCTCGATCTGTTTGAGCAGGGCGTCGGTGAGCTCCTTGCCGGTGCAGACCGGGATGGCCGGAATGTCGTAGATCGGTTTGTCGGGGTACAGCTCGATCGGCTGGCCGCCAGGGTAGGCCAGAGAGTCAATGACATGGGCCTTGATCTCGAGCAGGCCCAGCTCGAAGACCTGAAACAAGCCGACCGGGCCGGCGCCGATGATGACGGCGTCGGTCTCGATGGGGCCGTCATGCGCGGCGACGGTCTTGACCGCTTCTGGGTTCAACTGCAGGTCCATGAGGAGAGATCAGCGAACCAGCTCGGAGAGCTTGCCGGTCTTGTCTTTCCATTCGTCGGCGTCCGGCAGCGGCGGCTTGCGCTTGGTGATGCTTTTCCAGCCAGGGGAGCGTGCAAGGTCGACGTTGAGCTTGACGAAGGCCATCTGGTCGGCCGGAACATCTTCCTCGGCGTAGATGGCGTTGACCGGGCACTCGGGAATGCAGACCGCGCAGTCGATGCACTCGTCCGGGTCGATCACGAGCATGTTGGGGCCCTCGCGGAAGCAGTCCACAGGGCAGACGTCCACGCAGTCGGTGTACTTGCAGCGGATACAGGATTCGGTGACGACGTGGGTCATGGTCGGAAGTGCCGGGCCAAAAGTCGGGATTTTAGCGGTCCCGCTTCAGGGAAAAGTCGGAGTACTCAGAAGGTATTGCTTGCGGTGCCGTCCGGGGTCAGCCTGCCCCGCCAGACTCCCGCACCATGAGGGCTCCGGCGGTCTTGTGGGTGGCGGTGTCCACCAGGACCAGGGAGCCCAGGGCCCGGGCGCGCTGATAGGGCCGGGTCGCCAGGGGTTCCTGCAGGGTCAGTTCAATATGGCCTATGGCGTTGGCCTCCAGCTGCGTGGCCTCGGTTTCGGCCAGGGTGTGGATGTCGACCCGGTGCACGATGCGACGAACCTTGGCCTTGACCCAGCGATGGCCATGCAACGCCCAGTAGACGCGGCCCGCCACCAGCGGCTCGTCGTCGAGCCAGGCTACGGTGGCCGAGAGAGTGCGGGTGGCGACGGCGGCCTCGGGGCCAAGCAGCCAGTCGCCACGAGAGACGTCGACCTCGCGGTCCAGGATGAGGCCCGCGCTGTGGCCCGAGGGGACCTGGCCTGGCCGGCGCACGTGGTTCAGGACCTGGGCCACGACCGCGGTTTGACCACTGGGCAGCACTTTCACAGGCTGGCCCGGCTCGATGGTGCCGGCGGCAACGCGGCCCCAGAACACACGTCGGCCCTGGGTGGTGTCTGCCGAATCGTGGAATTTCTCGACCCACTGCACGGGAAAGGCAAAGGCCTCCTGGGTGTCGGCGGCGGTCACGTCCAAAGTCTCCAGCAGCTGCAGCAGCGAGGGGCCCTGATAGCCGCACCAGCCCGGCTGGGCGGTGACGACGTTATGACCCTTCAGGGCGGAGATGGGAATGATGGCGCGCACCGCGACGCTGGCCTCGCCCGCAAAGTCCTGCAGGGCGGCGCGGATGCGGGCATAGGCCAGTGCAGGGTCGTCAACCGCGTCGAGCTTGTTGACCGCGAAGACGATGGAGGGCACGCGCAGCAGGTGCGCCAGCAAGGTGTGGCGGCGGGTCTGGGGCAGCAAGGCGAGCGTGGCGTCTGGCCAGGCCAGCTTGGTCGCGTCAACCAGGACCACCGCCGCATCGGCGCTGGACGCGGCCGTCACCATATTGCGGGTGTACTGCTCGTGGCCTGGGGTGTCGCCGATGATGAACTTGCGCGCAGGGGTGGCGAAGTAGCGGTAGGCCACGTCGATGGTGATGCCCTGTTCGCGTTCGGCCGAGAGGCCGTCGGTGAAGAGGGCCAAGTCGGCCTCGCCCGAGCGCGAGACGCTGGCCAGCTGGTCCTGCAAGACGGCGCGGGCGTCTACCAGCAGGCGGCCGATGAGGGTGCTCTTGCCGTCATCGACGCTGCCACAGGTGATGAAGCGCAGCGCGCTGGCGTGGTCGCCGCCAAGCGGAGGGCGAGCACTGGCGGTGAGGGTGGCGGTCGTCATCAGAAATACCCGTCCTTCTTGCGCTTTTCCATGGAGGACTCGGAGGTCTTGTCGTCCATGCGGGTGGCACCCCGCTCGGAGACCTCGACGGTCAGGGTTTCGAGCACGACGTCGCGGGCGTTGGCCGCAGGGCTTTCTACCGGGCAGGTACACGTGATGTCGCCGACGGTGCGAAAGCGCACGGTGCGGGTTTGCACCGTCTCGCCCTCGCGCGGCGGCGTGAGCGGCGTGACGGGTACGAGCAGACCTTTGCGTTCCACGATCTCGCGGCGGTGGGCGTAGTAGATCGAGGGCAGTTCGATGGCTTCACGCTCGATGTATTGCCACACGTCCAGCTCCGTCCAGTTGGAGATGGGAAAGACGCGGAAATGCTCGCCAGGCTGCAGTCGGGTGTTGAACAGGGTCCACAGCTCGGGGCGCTGGGCCTTGGGCTGCCACTGGCCAAAGCTGTCACGGTGGGAGAAGAGACGCTCCTTGGCGCGGGCCTTTTCTTCGTCGCGGCGGGCACCGCCGATGAGGGCGTCGAAGCGGAATTCGTCGATGGCCTCCAGCAGGGTGACCGACTGGTGCACATTGCGCGATTCACCTGGGTGGGCCAGGCGTACGGTACCGCGCTGTAGAGAGTCTTCCACCTTGCGCACGATCAACTCGGCGCCGAGCTCGCGGGCGCGCCGGTCTCGAAAGTCGGTCACTTCCGTGAAGTTGTGGCCGGTATCGATCATCAAGAGGGGATAGGGAATGCGCCCTCGGCCGAAGGCCTTCTCGGCACACTTCAGGAGTACCAGCGAGTCCTTGCCGCCCGAGAACAGCAAGGCAGGGCGCTCGAAGGCGGCGACGACCTCGCGCAGGACGAAGATGGCTTCCTCCTCGAGCGCGTCGAGGTGGCGGTTGCTCAGTTTTCCCAGGAGCTGGGAGTCGACGCGGGCGTTCATGCGCTCACTCCTTCGGCGGGAGTGACATGCAAGCCGCATTCCTTTGCGGCGTCGTGCTCCCACCACCAGCGGCCAGCGCGGAAATCCTCGCCCAAGCTGATGGCACGTGTGCAGGGCGCGCAGCCGATGCTCGGATAGAACTGGTCGTGCAGGGCGTTGTAGTCGACGCCGCGGGTGGCGATGTAGTGCCAGACGTCACCCCAAGTCCAGTCGGACAAGGGGTTGAACTTGATGCGGGCTTCGCGGGTGTCGATGGCCAGGACTTCGGCGCGCGCGGCCGATTGTTCGCGGCGCAGGCCTGTGATCCAGGCTTTTTGGCCCTCGAGCGCGCGCGCCAGAGGCTCCATCTTGCGGATGCCGCAGCAGGCCTTGCGCAGGTCGAGGCTGCGGTACATCGCGTCCTGGCCTTCGCGGGTGACGAACTTCACCACAGCTTCTTGCACGGGGTGGTAGACGGTCACCGGTGCGCGCGAGGTGGCACGGGTGCGTTCGAGGAGCGCCAGGGTTTCCGGATGGAGCGCGTCGGTGTCCAGCACGAAGACGGGAATATCCAGCGCCAGTGCGTTAATCAGGTGGGTGATGACCCCATCTTCCGCGCCCAGGCTGGACGCCTGCGTGACCGGCGCGAACTCGGTGGCGGCGCGTTGCAGCAAGGCCTGCGTGCGGGCCAGTTTGGCGTCGAAGTCAGGGCTGCATCGGGCGTGCAACTTCGTGGCTGGCGTGGCCGTTGGGGAGGGCGCCAGGCCCTGCCGCGCACTCACATCGGCAGGGGCGTTCATGCTGTGGCCGCTTCCTTGAACAGGGGCCGCGTGGTGACCGCATCGCCCTGGTAGAAGCGGGCATAGCGCTCGAACTGGCGGGCCGCATGGGCCGGATCCTGGCCGGCGCGTAGCACGGCGCTGCTAAAGCCGGTGCGCTGCATCTGGACAAGCTGGTCGATCAGCACGTCGCCGGTGGCTCGGATCTCGCCGGTGAAGCCGCGGCGGCGACGCAGGAGAAACGCCTGGCTGAAGGCACGTCCATCGGCAAAGCCGGGGAAGTGCAGGTCGATGCGGCTCACGCCGTCCAGCGAAACCTCCGCGACGTCGGCGTCGTTGGCCAGGGCCAGCACGCCAGGGGTGCCAGATCGCGCCTCGTGGTGGTCGGCGGCGATGAGTTTCAGGGTGAAGTCCATCACACCACCTCCTTGATGGCGTCTTCTGCGGGGGCGAAGCGGGCGCCATGGGCAGCCACCTTGAACGGGTCCAGGCCCACGCGGCGCAGTGTGTCGATGAAGGTTTCGAAGTGGTCGCCGGCGGTGGTGCGCTCGCGGCGATAGGTCTCCAGCACGGCTTCGATCACCTCAGGCACTTCGGCCGCCGAGAATGAAGGGCCCACGACCTTGCCCGGCGTGGCGTTACCCGAGAGGGTGGAGCCGTCTGAGCCCCCGAGCGTGACTTGGTACCACTCCTTGCCGTCCTTGTCGACGCCCAGAATGCCGATGTGGCCGCTGTGGTGGTGACCGCAGGAGTTGATGCAGCCGGAGATGTGCAGGTCGATCGCGCCGATGTCGTGCAGTTCGTCGAGGTCTTGGTAACGCTGAGTGATGGCCTCGGCAATGGGCAGGGAGCGGGCGTTGGCCAGGTCGCAGTAGTCGCCGCCGGGGCAGGCGATCATGTCGGTGAGCAGGCCGATGTTCGCGGTGGCCAGGCCCAGCTTGCGGGCTTCCTGCCACAGGGTGGGCAGGTCGGAGACGCGGACCCAGGGCAGAAGCAGGTTCTGTCCGTGGGTGACGCGGGCCTCACCGGCGCTATAGCGCTCGACCAGGTCGGCGGCCGCGTCGAGCTGGTCGGCGGTGGCATCGCCTGGGGCCTGTCCCAGGCGCTTGAACGAGAGGGTGACGGCGCGCAGGTGCGGGTCGCGGTGGGCCGCGACGTTCTGCTGCAACCAGCGTTGGTAGGCGGGGGCCAGGTCGGTCTCAGGCAACTCGGTGGGCGCAGCGGCTTCGATCACCGGGGCGGCGAAGAAGGCGCTGATACGGGCGAGTTCGCCGGGTGTGACGGTGTGGGGAGCGCCGTCCTGATGCACGATGGCCTGGTACTCGGCCTCCACCTCGTCGATATAGCGCTGGCCTTCGGCCTTGACCAGGATCTTGATGCGGGCCTTGTACTTGTTGTCGCGGCGGCCCCAACGGTTGTAGACCCGTACCACGGCTTCGAGGTAATGAAGGATCTGGTCGGCCGCGACGAATTCGCGGATGACGGGGGCGATGACCGGGGTGCGGCCCATGCCGCCACCGGCCAGCACCCGAAAGCCCAGCGTGCCCGCAGCGTCTTTGACCAGGTACAAGCCCACGTCATGCCAGGCGACTGCGGCGCGGTCTTCCGCTGCGCCAGAGATGGCGATCTTGAACTTGCGGGGCAGGAAGGCGAACTCGGGGTGCAGGGTGCTCCATTGGCGGATGATTTCGCACCAAGGGCGGGGGTCGGCGACTTCATCTGGCGCAATGCCGGCGAGTTCGTCGGTGGTGATGTTGCGGATGCAGTTGCCGCTGGTCTGGATACCGTGCATGTCCACGCTGGCCAGCAGGTCCATCACGTCGGCACTTTTCTCGAGCGGGATCCAGTTGAACTGCACGTTCTGGCGGGTGGTGAAGTGACCGTAGCCCACCGAAAGGCGAGAGTGCGCGAATCCGCCGCTGGGCAGGGGCACCGGGCCCAGCGAGTCCTGGCGCTGGCGCGCACCCTCGAAGACTTCGGCCGAGGGCTGGTCGTACTCACGGGCGATGCGGGCCAGCACGCGCAGCTGGCGGCTGGCGATCTCGCCATAGGGCACCGCCACGCGCAGCATGGGCGCGAAGCGCTGCACATACCAGCCGTTTTGCAGGCGCAGAGGACGAAATTCTTCTTCAGCCAATTGCCCGCTCAGGCGGCGCTGCAGCTGGTCGCGGTATTGGTCAGCGCGCGCGCGCACGAACTGCCGGTCGAATTCGGTGTACTGATACATGGGCCGCGACTCTAGGTGCGCGACTTATGAAAGCAAACTAACTTTTTCTTCGCGCCTTATGCGGATATGCATATTCGCGAGGCACGGCGCGGGTTTCCGGGCGATGGGGCCAGCGGCCGGGATAAGCCGGTCAGGGGCGCTGACGTGCCAGGTCCAGGGCTGCGGCAAGCGGGGGGGGCAGGGGCAGCGCCTCGCCGTGCAGACGCGCCGCCAGCAGGTCGGCGCACAGGGCGGCGAAGGTCAGTCCGCGCGAGCCCATGGCCGTGGTCACCCACAGCCCGGGCTCGAGCTCGCCGACCAGGGGACGGCGGTCGGTGCTGGCGCAGCGCACCCCCGTCCAGGCCTGCACACGGCCCTGCGCGAATTCGGCGGCCAGGCGCTCGGCCAGGGCGGGTACCAGGATGCGAAGCCGAGCGAGGTTGTCGGCATGGTCCTCGGAGCGTTCGTCGGTGCCGGTATCGCCTCGCCCATAGCTGGATCCGCTGATCCAGCTCAGACCGGCCTCGGTGGGGATATGCGACAGGAGGTGGCCGTGGCCGTTGATCGGGAACTCGGGCAGGCCGTGCGCGGCGGACTGCAGGCCCCAGGAGATCTGTCCGCGTACCGCGTGCAGGGACAGGCGTGTGCCAGCCAATGGACCGCTGCCCAGGGCCGCCGCGATGAGCACCAGGGGCGCGCGAGCGACCTCGTGGCCGTTGCTGTCGATCAGTCGCCATGCGGCCCCGGCTCTTTGCAAGTCGGCGATGTGCGTGCCGCCTACCCAGGTGATGGCGGGGTGCGCGAGCCAGGCGTGCACCAGTGCTGCCGGTCGTATCCAGGCGGCGCGCGGATGCCAGACGGCCAGGGCCTCTTGCGGCAGGCAAGCGGCCGCGCGCTGACGGGTGCTGGCGTCTCGGTGCCAGGCGTCGGCGTTGCCGTCTGGCGGGGGCGCGCCGCGGCGCGATTTCACTCGGTGTTCAAGGGTGCCGCTGCCGCACCAGTCGATGCCTTCGCGCAACAGGGCCTTCGCATGGCGCCAGGTGGCCTGTACGCCGTGACGGGACAGCTGTGAGAGCAGGTTGTCGTCGCCCGAGAGATGGGGGGCCATCAGGCCCGCGGGCAGGGCAGAGGCGCCGCTGGCGGGTTCGCGGGCCGCGTCGAATACGCGCACCTTCCAGCCGTGCGCGGCGAGGGCCGCTGCGGCCGAGGCGCCTGCAAGGCCGCCGCCAATGACGAGGGCGTCCCCGGGCGTGGCGAACGCCGCAGCCGTCACCCGGTCAGGCGCTGGGCGGAACGTAGCCGGCGGCCTGGTCGGCGCCGCCGCCAAAGAAGTGAGCCTCCATCTGGCGCTTGAGGTATTCGCGTGCGCGCTGGTCGGCCAGGTTCAGGCGGTTCTCGTTCACCAGCATGGTCTGGTGCTTGAGCCAGCCGGCCCAGGCTTCCTTGCTCACGCTCTCGAAGATGCGCTTGCCGATCTCGCCGGGGTAGGGAGGGAAGTCGAGGCCCTCGGCTTCGCGGCCGAGTTTGATGCATTGGACGGTACGGGGCACAGGAAGTCCTGGGAAGTTGGAGGGGGCGCCCGGTCCGCAGGCTCGCGGGGGCGTGGCCCGGGACTTTATCAAGATTCGCCAGGGTGCCACGGGGCAGGGGGTGTCCAAGGGGTGTTCCCCCCAATGGCCGGGGCCGGTCAGAGCCGGCATGATCGTGCAAAACAAACCAAGGAGACCCTCATGCAACGCAGACACTGGCTGGTCGCAGCCCTGGTGACGATGGCACCTGCGCTGGCGACCACCGCCCACGCGCAGGAGTGGCCATCCCGGCCGATCAAGCTGGTCGTGCCCTTTCCCCCTGGCGGCCTGATCGACAACATGGCCCGCTTGGTGGCCCCCAAGCTGGCCCAGGAGCTGGGCCAGTCGGTGGTGATTGATAACAAGCCAGGCGCCGGTGGCAACCTGGGCGCGGCCGAAGCGGCGCGCGCGGCGCCTGACGGGTATACGCTGCTCATGGCCTCTCCGCCCCTGACGATCAGCCCTGCGCTGTACGCCCGGCTGCCGTACCGGCCCGAGCAGATCGTTCCGATTGGGCTGCTCGGACGTGTGCCGAACGTGCTGGTGGTGAGCCCCTCGGCCAATATCAACACGCTGGCGGATCTGGGCGCGCTGGCCAAGTCACGTCCGGGCCAATTGAATTACGCGTCCAACGGCCAGGGCACCTCGCTGCATCTGAGCGCCGAGTTGTACAAGAGCCAGGCGGGCTTGTTCATCACGCACATCCCCTATCGGGGCGCGGCAGCGGGCCTCAATGGCGTGATCGCGGGCGAGGTGAACCTGATGTTCGACAACCTGCCTTCCGCGTTGGGCCTGATTCAGGGCGGCCGGCTCAAGGCCCTGGCGGTGACCACGCCGCAGCGAAGCAGCGTGCTGCCCAATGTGCCGACGATGGACGAGGCCGGCCTCAAGGGCTACCAGGTGTTCGCATGGTTCGGTCTGGCCGCACCGGCGGGTGTTCCGGCGCCGGTCTTGCAAAAGATCGAGCAGGCCCTGGAGCGCGTGGCCGGCCAGGCCGAGGTGAAGGCAGCGATGCAGCGCGCAGGCGCCGAGCCGACCTGGGCCAACGCCCAGGCCACGGCGGCTTTCATGCAGGCGGACACCGCCCAGTGGAAGAAGGTCGCCGCCTACGCGAAGATCTCGCTGGAGTGATCCCGCGAGGCCTTGAGGGCACGGCGTACGCGGCGCTCAGGTCATGCGGCAGCCGGCGCCGGAGTCGGCCAGCGCCTTGGCGGCGATGCCCAGAACCTTGTTCTCGCCCTTTTCGACGCGGCGCAGGTACATGTCCTGGATCGGGTTGTGCGACTTGCTCATGGTCCACTTGCCGCGCGGGCTGTCGACGGTCTGGCTTTCCAGAGCGGCATACAGCGCCTTCTTGTTGCCCAGATCCCCTTTGACGGCGTCGGCCGCCTGCGCCAGCAGCAGGCCGGTGTCGTAGCCCTGGACGGCATACACGTCGGGCTGCATGCGAAAGCCCTTGGCGTAGTTCAGGCGGAACTGCTTGTTGCGGGCGGTCTCCAGCGAGTCGCTGTAATGCAAGGTGGTCATGACGCCCTCGGCCGCAGCGCCCGCGGCAT
>JBEAZV010000017.1:0-3656 GCA_041159245.1 Pseudomonadota bacterium | reverse complement strand
AGCTGCGCCCCGGCGATCAGGCGGGTGGTGCCCGGTTGCACCGCGCCCGCATTGATTTCCAGGAACACCCCGCGCAGGAAGCTTTCCTTGAACGGCATGTCGCCCATGGTGCGACGGATCGCGGCGTCCAGCGTCTCACCTCGCAAGGCGGTGGTGCGCTGGCGCGGCGGGCCCTCGGCCTGCGTACGCGCTGGCAGCGAGCCGAGCAAGGTCTCCAGGGCGGCACGGGTCGGGGCCGCATCGACACGCGCTGCGCGCGGGGCGGGTGCAGAGGCCGAAGCCGCCGCCTTCGCGCCGGCTGCCGGCGGGTCCGCGGCGACCGCGGCAAGAGCAAAGCCCGCGAGCACACCCGCGACGAGTCGCTGCAACACAGGCTGGCAAGAACAGGTCATCGGCATCAGTTTCCTCCTCGTGCGCGCGGCGCGTTACAGGGGTAACGCCACCCAGTCACCCGCCTGCTCGGGTCGGGGGCCGGCCAGCCAGCGCAGCGGCGTTCCATTGGCGGCGGGGGTGCCGACCTGGACCAGGGCCAGGGCGCGCGCGGCGCCCGGCTCCAGCAGCCGACTGGGCAGGTGTTGGCGCTCGACCAGCAAGAGCCGATCCCCCGGCTGCAGGCCGTGAGCAACGCCCTCACGCAGTTGCAGGCGGTCGCCGCTGCCGGTCACGGAATACCACAGGGGATCACAGGCGCTCTGTCGCTCCAGGGCCGTCAGCGCACTGGCCATGGCGGCGTCCAGGTGCGTGCCGCTCACGTGCGTCAAGGGCACCCGGACGCGACGCGCCTGGGTGGGTTGATTGAGCGGCATCACTTCCACGTGCGCCTCGAGCGCACCGGGGCGGCCATCGAGCTCGATACGGGCCAGCCATTCGGTGCGGTCCACATCGCGCCCGACCAGCGCTTGTTCATACGCCGTGGTCGGCTGGTAGGGGCGGCGCTGCGCCACCCACCGGCGCGACTCGCGTGCCGCTTCCAGGAAAGACTGCGACAAGTTGCGGGCTACCGGGGCAAGCCCCGCGGTGCCCGGGCCGGTGACGGTATTCACCGCTTCGACATGCAGGGCCTGACGCCAACGGCGTGAAGTGGCCATGCAACGCTGCGGATCGACCTCGGCCTGGCGACCCAGGCCGGCGGGCAATACGCTGGTGTCGACGTGCACACGTACCGCCTCGGCGGCTGCGGTGGCAGCGGGGTCTTCTACATAGGCCTGCACACGCACGCCGCGCACCTGGGTGTCGGAGGTGAACTGGGTGCTCTCATGCAAGCGACCTTCGGCATCGATCCAGCCGAAGGACTGCACGCGCACGGGCGCAGACAGGGTCTTCTCGATCAAGGCATCGCGGATCGCCTGCAGCTGACGTTCGGCATCGGCCGGCGCCGTCTGCGCCTGGGCCCCGATCGACGCCGCCAGGCAGCCGGCGATCAGCCAGCCCGCGCGCCTCATTTGCGCCTCGCGGCCAGCTGCCCCAGATAGAGGGCGCGCAGGTCATTGACCACCTGGCGATCCAGCGACATCGTGGTCTCGTAGGTGTCATCGCCCACCGGGGTGATGCTCACGAGCACTGCGCCGTACACCACGCCTTCGACGCGGGTGCGGAAGGTGTCGTTCATCACCACCATGTCGGCCACCGTGGTGGAGGCATCCAGGTGCTGGCCATAGACCTGCTCGGTCAAGGCGCGATAGGCGTCGAGCTTGGACGCACGGATCGCCATCAGGCGTTGCTGCGCGGCCAGCTTGTGGTTTTGCACGCTGATGACGGCGTAGCCGGTGGCCACCAGCGTCTCACGCTTTTCCACCATCGGCGCAATCATGCTGGCCGCAGCCGGAGCCGAGGCAGCGGGCGCGGCGGCAGCGGCGGGCGCGTTGGCCTCGGCTGAAGGCTGCACGCCCAGGGTCACGCAGCCGGCCAGGAAGGGGCCGATCAGGGCTGCGGCAAAAAACGAGTGCTTCATTGGCAATCTCCAGGTGAGGCCGCAAAGCGCTCAGTTCAGGGTGGGCGCCACCGCACGACCGGGCATCAGACCCGGCAGGGTGGCCCAAGCGTCACGGATTTCGCTCATCAGGCTGCGCACTTCTTCCAGGATTTCCAGGTCGTTGTGGGCGTTGGCACGTACCAGGCGGCGGGTGACGTAGCCATACAGCTCGTCGAGGTTTTGTGCGAGCTCGCCACCGCGCTCGAAGTCCAGGGAACCCTGCAGGCCCATGAGGATGCGGGTGCAGCGCGCAATCGACTTGCCCTTGTCCGCGATGTTGCCGTGCGTGATGTGGCCGCGTGCAGCCGCCAGGCTTTCCAACAGGCCATCGAACAGCATCAGGATCAGTTTGACGTTATCGGCCGTGGCCACGCCAGTGGCGACCTGAACGGCGCCGTAGCTGTCGAAAGCAAGTTTGTGCAGGCGCATGTCTGTTTCTCCGTGGGTTGCATTCGCTCCCACGAAGAATCGGACGCAGCGGCCCGGACTTTAGGCCGTGGGCGCGGAAGTTTCAGCCGCGGGCGCGGACTCCGCCGACCCCTCCGCCTGGGGCTGGGGCGGCATCAGCAGGCTGGAGGCTGGCTGTAGCACCTCCAGGCCGGCCTGCATCTGCAACTGGGCACAGACCTCGTCCAGGCGCTGGCGCAAGCCGGGAAGTTCGGTCGGGTCGTTACGACCATAGCCCTGGCCGCAGCGGTAGATGGCCTCCACCGCTTCGGGCGGCAGCCACGAATCGACCTGCGTGCGCGGCGTGCGCACCGTGCGCGTGTTAGCCGGCACGGCGTCAAAGCCTTTGGCTTGGTCAGATACACCCTCGCCAAAAACAAAACTAATGTGTTCACCCAAAAGGAGTCGATAGCGCTTGCGTACGCCTTCGATCACCAGTTCGTCCAGGTTCTCGGGGGCCTCGCCCGTGACAGCGTCCCACAGGGGCTTGCCAGACAGGCCGGCATAGGGGCCTGCGGGCTTGGCTTGCTGCGGCTGCTGCAGGTTTTGCATCAGCTGCTTGGTCTCACGCTCAAGGCCGTTGAAGCGGTCGACCAGGTAGATCACCAGAACCACCAACACGGCGATGGCCACCGCCATGATCAGCAAGAGGGTGAGCGTGAGCATGCTGGTGGACAAGGGCTGCAGACCGCTCAGGCGTTCGGAGCGGCCGGGGCGCCGCCGTCTGCGGCGTCACCCTCACCGCCCTCACCGCCCTCGCCTTCCGCGTCGGCGGCGGCCTCGGCTTCGGCCGCCAGTTCGTCGCGCAAGAACTGCAAGGCCACAAAAGCGGTATTGAGCTTGAGGGCGTCGTAAGAGATGCGATCGGCCAGACGCTGCGCGGCTTCGATGGCCTGCGCGGCGTTCAGCTCGGTCTTTTGATAGAGCATGCCGATGGCGAAGGCCTCGTCGGCGTATTCCTGGGGCAGGTAGACCTGTACCTCACCCGAGGTGGATTTGACGGTCTGAAACAGGGCGGCCTGAGGGGGATCGGGCTGCGGCTTGGCCTGCTGGATGGCCACCATGCAGGCGGCTTCATACGCCTCCATGGCCTGCGCACCAGCGACAAAGGTTTTATCCAGGTGGGCGCGGCACAACATGCTCAGACGCAGGCGCAGGCTGCGCGCCTCGTGGCCGTCGCTGGTCAGCGAGACCGCCTTTTCATAGGCGGCCACGGCGCGTCCACGCTCGTCTTCGT
>JBEAZV010000016.1:0-18638 GCA_041159245.1 Pseudomonadota bacterium | reverse complement strand
GCGACGGCCTTCAGGCTGTCGTTGCCGCGGTTGCCGATGCCGCTGCCGCGATGACGCCGCCACCCAGGCACACCTCACCGTCATACAGCACCGCCGACTGCCCGGGCGTCACCGCCCATTGCGGCTCGGTGAAGTCCAAGCGCAGCCGACCGGCCTCGTCGTACTCCAGCGTGCAGGCCGCGTCGGCCTGGCGGTAGCGGGTCTTGGCCGCATAGCGACCGGGTGGCGGTGCGCTGCCCGAGGCCCAGCTCAGGTCGTCGGCGGTCAGCGAGGAGGACAGCAGCCAGGGATGGTCATGACCCTGGACGACCCACAGCGTGTTTTTCTCGATGTCCTTACGCGCGACAAACCAGGGCGCATGCTCGCCGCCGCCTTTTTGCGCGCCACGCGCCTTCACCCCGCCGATGCCCAGGCCCTGGCGCTGCCCCAGGGTGTAGAAGCTCAAACCCTGGTGCGAGCCCAGGGTGCGGCCACGTTCGTCCTTGATCGGGCCCGGTTCCTTGTTCAGATAACGCCCCAGGAATTCGCGGAAGGGCCGCTCGCCGATGAAGCAGATGCCGGTCGAGTCCTTCTTTTTCGCGTTGGGCAGGCCGATCTCGGCGGCGATGCGCCGCACCTCGGTCTTGTGCAGCTCGCCCACGGGGAACAGCGTTTTCGCCAGCTGCGAGGGGTTGAGCCGGTGCAGGAAATAGCTCTGGTCCTTGGACGGATCCAGCCCCTTGAGCAACTGCACCTGCCCGTTTGCCTCGCGCACGCGTGCGTAGTGCCCGGTGGCGATCTTGTCGGCGCCCAGGCGCATGGCGTGGTCTAGGAAGGCCTTGAACTTGATCTCGGCGTTGCACAGGACATCGGGATTGGGCGTGCGGCCCGCCTGGTACTCGCGCAGGAATTCGGCGAAGACGCGGTCCTTGTATTCGGCCGCGAAGTTCACATGCTCGATCTCGATGCCCAGCACGTCGGCCACGCTGGCGGCATCCACGAAGTCGACGTTCGAAGCGCAATATTCGCTGTCGTCGTCGTCTTCCCAGTTCTTCATGAAGATCGCCACGACCTCATGCCCCTGCTGTTTGAGCAGGTGCGCGCTCACCGCGGAGTCCACGCCTCCACTCAATCCGACGACGATACGTTGCTTGGCCACCCGGGGATTATCCGCGCCAGGTCAGACCAGCTCGACGCCTTTCCAGGCGCCGGACGTCACCAGATCGCGCACCGTGGCACGCAACTCGTCGCGCACGGCGGCCGCTGCCGGCGAGAGCCGGTCGGGGTCGACGGAGTACAGATAGTTCAACCGCAACATCTGAGCGTCGGAGAACCCCACGCAGCGCCAGCGCGCGTCCATCTCGCCGCCGCTCAGAGCCGCCGCCATGGGCTTGATCGTCGCGCCCATGCCGCCACGGACGCAGGCCATGAGCAGGGACAGCGAATCGATCTCGGCGACCACGTTCATGGCCAGATTGCGCTGCTCGAATTCGGCCTTGATGCGCCGGCGCAGACCGTGGATGCCAGTGGGCAGAATCAGCGGCAACTGGGCGGCATCGGCCACCGTGAGGCGGCTGCGCCGAGGCGGCAGCAGCTTGCTGCCCGCGGGCACGATCACGAACAGCTCCTCGGCCACCAGGGGCTCGGCCGGCAGGTCGGCGATCGCATCGCGGCTAAACAGGATGGACAAATCCAGCTGCCCCATCTGCATCATGTGCGTGAGGTGGCCGCTCATGCCCTCCACCACATTGAGCACGATGCCGGGGAATTTCTCGCGGACCCGTCGCATCAGGGGCACGCCCACCGCGCCCACCGTGGTCGCCGCCAGCCCCACCGACACCATGCCTTGCAAGGTGCCCGGGTCCTGGCGCGCGATCGAGAGCGCCTGTTCAAGCTGGCGCAGCATGAAGCGCGCGTGATGGGCCAGGGCGGCGCCGTTGTCGGTGGGGGTCACGCCCTTGGGCGTGCGCACCAGCAGGGGTTTGCCGACTTCGGCTTCCAGCTTGGCCAGCTGCTGGCTCAAGGCGGGCTGGGCGATGAACAGCTGGCGCGAGGCCTTGGCCAGGCTGCCGCTCTCGATGATCTGCACGAAATACCGCAGTTGCCGCAGGTCCATGGGGGTCCCGATGAAAAGGGAGCCGCAGCTTATAGGAAAAACTTATAGCGCGTGACGCAATTCCCTATTTTCCCTGCTGGCAGCCCGCTCCTAAGATTCCTTGGCATTCCTCTCACTACAACGCGGAGACCACAACATGAGCGATCAACAGCAAGACACGGGTGCGCGCGCCTCCAGCCGCCGCCAGATTCTCAAGACCGGCGCCGTCCTGGCTGGCGGCGCGGTATTGGCCGCCCCGGCCCTGGTCAGCGCCCAGGCCGCGAAGATCAAGATCGGGCACCTCACGCCCATGACCGGCTTCCTGGGCGCGCTGGGCGAGTACGCGGTCCAGGGCATCAAGATGGCCGCCGACGAAATCAATGCTGCAGGCGGCGTGATGGGCCGCCAGATCGAGGTCATGAGCGAGGACTCGGTCAACCCGCAGGTGGCCTCCACCAAGGCCCAGCGCATGATCGAGCGCGATGGCGTCGTCGTCCTGATGGGGGAGATCAACTCCGCCTCGGCCCTGACCATCTCGCAGGTGGCCGCCCGCAACAAGAAGCTTTTCATGAGCATCGGCGCGCGCTCCGACGCCCTGCGTGGCAAGGACTGCAACCGCTACACCTTCCACGTCGACATTCCGGTCACCGTGATGGTCAACGCCGTGGGTCAGGCCCTGGTGCGTGACAACATGGTCCGGGGCAAGAAGGTCTTTAGCCTGACCGCCGACTACCTCTTCGGCCATGACCTGTCGCGCGTGGCCAAGAAGTTCTTCGCGGACAACGGCGGCATCCAGGTGGCCGACGAACTGGTGGCCACCGACGTGACCGACTTCAGCCCCTACCTGCTGAAAATCCGCCAGGCCCGCCCCGACTTCATTGCCTCCAACCTCGCGGGCAACCAGGTGACCAACTTCGTGAAGCAGTACGCGGAGTTCGGCCTGAACTATCCGGTGGTGGGCTTCAACCTCAACACCGCCGACGCCTGGGCCGCCGGTGAGGGCAACCTGGGCGGTATCTGGCCCACGGTGTGGCACCACGAGCTCAATACCCCGGCGTCGCGCACCTTCACCGCCAACTTCACCCGCCGCTATGGCCGCATCCCGGAGAACCACGCCTGGATCGAGTATGTGTCGCTCAAGATCATGGCCCAGGCCATGAACGAGGCGAAGTCTCTGGACTCCGAGAAGCTGATCGCCTACTTCGAGACCGAGGCGCAGTTTGACCTGCTCAAGGCGCGCAAGGGGTACTTCCGCTCCTGGGACCACCAGCTGATGCAGGAGGCCTATCCCTTCACCGTCAAGCCCAAGGGCCAGGCCAAGGACAAGCAGGACTTCCTGAAGTTCGGCGATGCGGTGCCGCTGCCCAATCAGCCGCTGGACCTGCTGGCGACGACCAAGGCCGACAACGCCTGCAAGATGTAACTGCGGTGATCGCGCGCGAGCGGGCCAGGCCAGGGAGCCGGCCCGTTCCCGCGTGACGCCCGGCACCCACCCATGCAAATCGTTTTCCTGTTGGAGCAGGTCGTCAACGGCCTGGTCTTGGGAGGGTATTACCTCCTGCTGGCCCTGGGCCTGTCGCTGATCTTCAGCGTGGGCGGTGTCGTCAACCTGGCGCACGGCGCCTTCTATGCGCTGGGGGCCTACCTCTCGCTCGTGGTGAGCAAGCAGCTGGGCTTCGGCGCGGGCGTGATCATCTCGCCCGTGCTGGTGGGCCTGATCGGAATCGTCTTCGAGCGCTTCCTGCTGCGACGCTTCTACACCAGCGATCCGATCCTGAGCCTGCTGGTGACCTTCGGTCTGGCCATGGTCGCCGAGCAAGCGATCCGCATGATCTGGGGCGCTGCGCCGCTGCCCTCGAGCATGCCACCCGAGTTCAAGGGTAACGTGATGCTGGGCGAGTTCATGTTCTCGCGATACCGGCTGATGCTGCTGGGGATCGTCATCGCCATCCTCGCGGCCCTGTGGCTGCTGCTGCACAAGACTGCCTTCGGGCGTGTGGTGCGTGCCGGCGTGCAGCGGCCCGACATGGTGGCGGTGCTGGGCATCCGTCTGCAACCGTACATGACGGCCATCGTGGTGCTGGGTGTGGCCACCGCCGCCCTGGGCGGTGCGCTGTTCGGCCCCATCACCATCGTGCATCCCGCCATGGGCACCGAGATCATGACCGTGGCCTTTGTGGTCGTCGTGATCGGCGGCCTGGGCAGCTTCTGGGGTGTGGTGTTGGCCGCGGTGCTGGTGGGGGTGGTGCGCGGCATCACCATCCACTTCCTGCCCGCGGCCGGTGAAGCCTCCATGTACATCCTCATGTTCCTGGTGCTGATGTTCCGGCCGCGTGGCCTGCTGGGCGAGCGCATCGAGCGTTTCGAGTGAGCGAGAGCGCCATGTCCTTGTCCAAGAATTCCCAAACCCTCTGGATCGGTGCTGCCGGCCTGGTCCTGATGCCCTTCGCGATGCACGCGATCGGCCTGACGCTGGACACCGCCACGGTGGTGGTGCTCCTGACCATGGCCACCATGGGCCTGAACCTGCTGGTGGGGTACACCGGCTTGGTGTCTTTCGGCCACAGTGCCTGGTTCGGCGTGGGCGGCTATGCGGCGGGTCTGGCCCAGAAGCATTGGTTCGCCGGGCAGATCTTCGGCCCCATCGTGTTCACCGTGGCCTTCATGGTGGTCCTCTCGGCGGTCGTCGGTTTCCTGATCTTGCGTCGCCGCGGCGTTTACTTCTCGCTGCTCACGTTGGCGCTGTGCGCGCTGACCTTCGCGGTCGCCTTCCGCTGGACGGCGGTCACGGGCGGTGAGGGCGGCCTGGGCGGCCTCGAGCGCGGGGCCCTGGGCCCGCTGGACCTCAATGACGACCGCATCTACTACGCGCTGGTGGCCGTCATCGGCTTTTTGTCGCTGTACGTGATGCAGCGCGTCGTGCGTTCGCCCTTTGGCCATGTGCTGGTGGCGATCCGCGAGAACGAGCAGCGCGCTGGCTTCCAGGGCTACCAGACCGACCGCTACAAGCTGCTGGCGTTCATCATCGCCAGCACCGTCACCGGCCTGGCCGGGGCCCTGCTGGTGTTCGACCACCGCCTGGCGGCGGCGGAGTCGACCACGGTGGCCTTCTCCGGCGAGATGCTGGCCATGGTGGTGATCGGCGGCATGCGCAGCTTCTTCGGGCCTGCGGTGGGCGTCCTGTTCTACATCCTGTTTCGCGAGTTCTTCTCGATCTACACCGACAACTGGCTGTTCTGGTTCGGCCTGACCTTCGTCGGCTTTGTGGTGTTCTCGCCCAATGGCCTGACCGGCATCTGGGAGCAGCTGCGCCGCCGCTGGAACCCGCCGCCGGAAGAAGACGCCGCCATGAGCCGGCGCAAGATCTATGACGGCCTGCCCCTGCCGGCCTTCCTGCGCGGGCAGGCGGGCGCCACCACCCAATTGCAAGCCGACGGCGTGGTCAAGCACTTTGGCGGTATCCGCGCGGTCAACGGCGCCAGCCTGGCCCTGCAGGCCGGCCAGATCCATGCCCTGATCGGGCCCAACGGCGCGGGCAAGACGACGCTGTTCAACCTGATCTCGGGCCTGTACACGCCGGATCGTGGCACCGTGCGCCTCAATGGCCGCGACATCCACGGCTTGCCGCCGCACCAGGTGGTGGAGCAGGGCCTGGCGCGGTCCTTCCAGATCACCAACCTGTTCAAGGGCCTGACCATCGAGGAGAACCTGCGGCTGTCGCTGCAGGCGCGCCATCCGGGTCGCTTCAACCTCTGGCGCGATGTGGCCGACCACGAAGCGGTCAACCTGGAAACCGCGGAACTGATCAAGTTCCTGGGCCTGCAAGGCATTGAGCACACGCTCGCGGGCGACCTGTCCTATGGCGGCCAGCGCCTGGTCGACATGGGCATCGCCCTGGGCTCCAAGCCGCAGGTGCTGCTGATGGACGAGCCGCTGGCCGGTCTGGCCGCCGCCGAGCGCGAACGCGTGAGCCGCCTGGTGCGCACCATCGCCGAGAACATCCCGGTGCTGATCGTGGAACACGACATCGACCGCGTGCTCGGGTTCTCCCATGCCGTGACGGTGATGAACCAGGGCGAGGTGCTCATGGCCGGATCGCCCGAGCAGGTGCGCCGCGATGCGCGCGTGCAGGAGGTCTACACCGGCAGTGGCACGCCGCCGGTCACCGGCCGCGCCGCAGCGCAAGAAGGCCAGCGCGCGACCATCCTGCGCTTTGAGGGCATCAATGCCTTCTACGGCAAGAGCCACATCCTCAATGACGCGTCATTGGAAGTGCGCGATGGCGAGATCGTGGCCTTGCTCGGTCGCAATGGCGCGGGCAAGTCCACTTTGCTCAAGGCGCTGTGCGGCCTGCTGCCGCCCGCCTCGGGGACCATCGAGTTTGAAGGCAAGGCCATCGCCGGTCTGCCCGCGGCGCAGATCGCCCGTCTGGGCATCGGCTACGTGCCGCAGGGGCGGGGCCTGTTTGCGGGCATGACCGTGGCCGAGAACCTGGCCCTGGGGCGACTGGCGCGTGCCACCGACGGCAGTCACGGCGTGGTGTGGAGCGAAGAGAAGATCTTCGAATACTTCCCGCGTCTGAAAGAGCGCATGCACGTGCCAGCCGACTACCTCTCGGGCGGCGAGCAGCAGATGGCTGCTGTGGCCCGCGCGCTCTCGGGCAATGTGCGCCTGCTGCTGCTGGACGAGCCCTTTGAGGGCCTGGCGCCCGCAGTGACGCAGGAGCTCTTCACCGTATTCGACCGCCTGCGCCGCGAAGTCTCCATCGTGATCGTGGAGCACAACCTCGATCTGGTGCTGGCCCTGGCCGACCGCGTCTATGCGCTCGAGCGCGGCGCGGTGTTCCACAGCGGGCCGGCCGAACCCCTGCTCACCGACCTCGACTACCGCAAGAAGATTTTGTGGGTCTGACCCCCACGCCCGGAGAAAACGTCATGACGAAACCTCACAACACCCCCAAGAAAGCCTTTGTGCAGCAGATGGCCCGCGTCGCGTGGCAGGAGTATCCCGGCCACTTCGGTGGCGCCTTGTCCAAGGCGCTGGTGGGCCCAGAGAACTCCGGCTCGAGCCGCATCGACTTTCGCATCTCGCGCTACGCACCGGCCGCCCATGTGGCCCACCATGTGCACAAGGTGCAGGAGCAGATCTACTACGTGCTCGAAGGCGAGGGCATCCTCACCCTGGACGACGAGAGCCACCTGATGCGGCCGCACGACTATGTCTATGTGCCGCCCGGTGTGCATCACAGCTTCACCAACACCGGCACCGCGGGCCTGGTGTTCCTGGTGGTCACCACGCCGGTGGAAGACACGGCGTCCCCGCTTTGAGTCGAGGTGCGCCATGAACAAGGCCATGAACTTCGCGCCACCCATGACGTTGGGTGAGTGCCGTCTGCTGGTCGACGGCCAATGGGTGGCGGGCGCCGATACCATCGATGTCCTGGACAAATTCCGTCTCACGCCCTGCACCACGCTGCACCGCCCCTCGCGTGAGCAGGTGGCGCAGGCGGTGGCCAGCGCGCACGCCGAGTTTCGTGAGCGGCCGCTGAACGCCAATGAGCGCGGCGCCATCCTGGACCGCGCCGCCGCGCTCATCGAGCAGCGCGGCGCCGAATTCGTGCGCGCCATGCAGCTGGAAGCCGGCTTTACCGAAAACGACGGCGCCGGCGAAGTGCGGCGCACTGTGCAGACCTTCCGCCTCTCGGCCGAGGAAGCGCGCCGTCTGGCGGGTGACGTGATCCCCATCGAGGGCGCCCCTCAGCAGGCCGGCCGCCTGGGCTTTACCCTGCGCGTGCCCCTGGGCGTGGTGTGTGCGATCACGCCTTTCAACTCGCCGATGAACACCCTGGCGCACAAGGTGGCACCGGCGCTGGCGGCCGGCAATACGGTGGTCGTCAAGCCTTCGTCGAACACGCCCACCACCGCCAACCTGATGGCGCAGGTCCTGATCGACGCCGGCCTGCCCGCGCGTCGTATCAGCGTCTTGCATGGCGGCAGCCAGGTGGTGCAGGCCCTGCTGGAGGAGCCCCAGGTGCGCTTTTTCGCCTTCACTGGCAGCACCGAGGTGGGCCGTGACATCCATGCGCGCGCCGGCCTGCGCCGCACGCAGATGGAGCTGGGCTCGATCGCCTTCACCGTGCTGGCGCAAGACGCGTCGCTGGATGCGGCCCTGCCCAAGGTGATCAACGCCAGCTACCGCAAGGCCGGCCAGGTCTGCACCTCGATCCAGGTGCTGCTGGTGCATCAGTCCTTGTGCGCGCAGGTTGAACAGCGCCTGACCGCGATGGTGGGCAAGCTCGCCTTCGGTGATCCGCTCACCCCCGACACCTTCGTCGGCCCCGTGATCAGCGAGGCCGCGGCGCAGCGTATCGAGCGCTGGATCGACACCGCCCTCGCGCAGGGGGCCCGCCGGCTGGCGGGTGGTCCGCGCCAGGGCGCCGTGATCCCGCCCACGCTCCTCACCGACGTCAACCCCGCCATGTCGGTGTCCTGCGAGGAGATCTTCGGGCCGGTCATGTCCATCGTCCCTTTCACCGACATGCAGGAAGTCGTACAGCGGATCAACGCCACCCCCTATGGCCTGGCCACCGGCGTCTTCACCAACCGCTTGGACGACGCGATGCGCCTGGCGCGCCAGCTCGATGTGGGCGGGGTCCATATCAACGAGACCTCGAGCTCGCGTGTGGACATGATGCCGTACGGCGGCACCAAGGACAGCGGCTTCGGCCGCGAGGGCCCGCACTATGCGGTGCGTGAGATGACCGAGGAACGGGTGATTACCATCCTGGCTTGAGGCACGTCGGCTACCGGCGACAAGAACATTCAAGGAGACTCCCCATGCCCACCATGAAGGGCGGCGAACTCATCGCCCATTACCTGGTCCAGGAAAAGGTGCCCTATATCTTCGGCATCTGCGGTCACGGCAACGTCGGCATCCTCGACGCGCTCTACGACGTGCGAGACAAGATCCAGCTGGTCTCACCGCGCCACGAGCAGTGCGCGGGCCACATGGCCGACGCCTACTTTCGCGTCAAGCACAAGCCGGTGGCCACGCTCACCTCCACCGGCCCGGGCTCGGCCAATATGGTCATGTCGTTGGCCACCGCGCTGTCGGACTCGTCGGCCTTCATGGCCATCACCTCCAACGTGCCCACCTCGCAGCACAATCGCGCGCCCTTTCAAGAGCTGTACAAACACAACCAGGCCGATTTCGCGCAGGTGATGCGCCCCGTCGTCAAGCGCGCCTTCCAGCCCACGCGGGTGGACATGCTGCCGCTGGCCCTGCGCCAGGCCATGGACACCATGGTCACCGGCCGTCCCGGCCCGGTGAACCTGGACATCCCCTACAACGTCTACCAGGAAGAAGCCGACGTCGATCTGCCGGCGGCTTCGCATGTGCATCGCGCCCACCGTCCGGGCGCCAGCGACGCCGACATTGCCGCTGCCGTCGACCTGCTGGCCGCCGCCCACCAGCCGGTGATCTTCATCGGCCATGGCGCCACGCTCTCTGAAGCCGGCGAAGAAATCACCGAGCTGGCCCACCGCCTGGGCATTCCCGTCATCACCTCGCCCAATGGCATGGGCTGCATCCGCGGCGACGACCCCTTGGCTCTGGGCTTCATCGGTCGCAACGGCGCATTCCCCGCCAACGAAGCGGGCCGCCGCGCCGACTTGGTGATCACCCTGGGCACGCGCTTTGACGATCGCAGCTCCTCCAGCTGGCACCCGGGCTACTCCTGGAACTTCCCCAAGACGCAGTTGATTCATGTGGACATCGATCCGCAGGAACTCGGTCGTAACTACGCACCCACGCTGGGCATCATTGCCGACATCAAGGTGTTCACGCGCCAGCTGCTCAACGCGCTGCCGGCGCGCGCCGAGATCAGCGCGACGCGCTACGCGCCCTGGCTCTCGCAGGTGCAAGCCTGGCAGGCGCAGTGGGAGGCCTTTGTGCGCCCGCACTTCACCGACTCCACCAGCCCGCTGCGGCCGGAGTTCGTGGTGGGCACCTTGCAGAGGGTCCTGCCCGACGACGTGATCCTCTCGCTCGATTCGGGCGTGCACCACAACTGGTTCATGCAGTTCTGGCAGGCCAAGCGGCCTCAGAGCATGCTCAATAGCTGGGGCTATTCGAGCATGGGCTTTGGTGTGTGCGGCGTCATGGGTGCGCAGCTGGCGGCGCCCGATCGCCCCTGCGTGGCGGTGGTGGGCGATGGCGGCTTCACCATGGCGCCTTACGTGCTGTGCACCGCGGTCGAATACAACCTGCCGGTGGTCTGGATCGTCTGGAACAACTTCGCCTGGGGCGCGATCCGCGACATCCAGCACGGCATGTTTGACGGCCGCGAGATCGGCACCGCCTTCTTCCACGGCGCCACCGGCGAACGCTACAACCCCGACTTCGCCGCCTGGGCCCGCGCCTGCGGCGCTGACGGCTACACCGTCACCCGCCCGCAGGACCTGGGCACCACCGTGCAACAGGCCCTGAAGAACCGCCGCCCCTGCGTCATCGACGTGCATGTCGACGCTGACGTGCGCCCGCCGTCAACTGGTACCTGGCAGCTGCCGCCGACGCCGTACAAGGAGCCGGCGTACGGCAAACCGTGGGTCGCGTGAACTCGCCTGACGATTCCCCAAGCCTGCAGCGGCGACCGCTGGAGGGCATTCGCGTCCTGGACATGAGCCGGGTGTTCTCTGGGCCGTGGGCGACCCAGATCCTGGGCGACCTGGGCGCAGAGGTGATCAAGGTGGAACAGCCTGGACGCGGCGACGACCTGCGTCGCCTGGGCCCGCCCTTCCTGAATGACGGCGAGGGCCAGCCCACGAAGGAGTCCTCCTATTACCTGGGCGTCAACCGCAACAAGCAGTCGATTGCCATCGACATCACGTCGCCCGCGGGCCAGGACGTGATTCGCCGACTGGCCCAGAAGTCGGATGTCTTCATCGAAAACTTCAAGGTCGACAACCTGGCCAAGTACGGCCTGGACGAAGCGTCCATCCGTGCGCTGAACCCGCGTATCGTCTATTGCTCGATCACCGCCTTCGGCCAGACCGGTCCGAACCGCCATCGCATGGGGTATGACACGCTCATACAGGCCATGGCCGGTCTCATGAGTGTCACCGGCCACTCGCAGGGCCAGCCCGGTGAAGGGCCGCTGAAGGTGGGCCTGGTCATCTCTGACATGATGGCCGGCATGTATGCCGCCATGGCGATTCAGGCCGCTCTGTATGCGCGGGATACGCGCGGCGCCGATGCGCCCGGTCAGGCCATCGACATCTCGATGTTTGACGCGCAGGTAGCCGCCATGTCGCACCAGGCCATGCATTACCTGGTCTCGGGCCAGGTGCCGCAGCGTTTTGGCAATGGCGCACCGTCTGTCTCGCCCTCCAATGTCTTTCGCTGCAGCGACGGCCACATCATCATGGTGGCCG
Organism: Pseudomonadota bacterium; assembly: GCA_041159245.1. Taxonomy (GTDB): domain Bacteria; phylum Pseudomonadota; class Gammaproteobacteria; order Burkholderiales; family Burkholderiaceae_C; genus Ramlibacter. The sequence continues at coordinate 7,133 of JBEAZV010000016.1, read as the reverse complement.
GCAACGATGCGCAATTTCGCAAGCTGTGTGGCGTGCTGGGCGAGCCGGCGCTGGCCAGTGATCCGCGCTATCTGACCAACGCGCTGCGCGTGACGAATCGCGATCCCTTGATGGCCGATCTGAATCGGCTCTTTGGTGCGCAGACCAAGGCCCATTGGTTGCAGGTCTTGGCGCAGTCCGATCTTGTGGCCGGGCCGATCAACGACATGGCCGAGGTCTTCGCCGACCCGCAGGTGCAGGCGCGCGGCCTGGTGACGCAGGCCCTGCATGGCAGTGGCGGTACAGTGCCGATCCTGACCTCGCCGATGCGTTTGTCTGGTACGCCGCTCACGGTGTACCACGCGCCCCCGAGCAGCGGGGAGCACACCCAGCAGGTCTTGGCCTCCTTGCTCGGGATGACGCCTGACGAGATCCAGGCCCTGACGGTGTCGCCGTCCGACGGAGCTACAGCCCCATGATTCCTGCCCCTTGAAAGTAAGGAGACCTGCGCATGAAGACCCTTCCCCGCCTGATCCGTCGCGTCCTGGCCGTCCTGTCGCTGGGCGTGTTTGCAGCGGCATCGTGGGCGCAGGATGCGCGCACCACCCGCATCCTGGTGCCCTTCGTCGCGGGGGGCGCTACCGATATCGTGGCCCGCCAGCTGGCGCAGAACCTCTCTGACATGTGGGGTACTCCCGTCATCGTGGAAAACCGCCCGGGTGCTGCAGGCACCGTGGCGTCGCGTCAGCTCGTGGGCTCGGCGCCGGATGGCAAGACCTTGATCATGGTCACCAGCGGCCATGCGATCAACGAGTTGATTTACGACAAGCTTCCCTACAGCACCACCGGCGACTTCACCCCCATCACCCAGGTCACCGAAATCGCCAACGTGCTCCTGGCCCACAAGGACAGCCCGTTCAAGACCGTCGCCGACGTGATCGCTGCGGGCAAGGCCAAGCCCGATTCACTCTCGTATGGCACCGCCGGCGCCGGCACCTCCGTGCATCTGGCCGGCGAGCTGCTCTCGGCCCTCGCGGGCGTAAAGATGGCGCCCGTGCATTACAAGGGCGACGGCGAATCCATCGTGGCGCTCGCGGGCGGCCACATTCCTTTGAGCATCAACACCATTCCGGGCGCGCGCGTGCAGATCAACGCCGGCACGGTGCGCCCGATTGCGGTCACCAGCACGGGCCGCTCGACCCACTTCAAGGCGGTGCCGACCATCGCCGAGAGCGGTGTCGCGGGCTATGCGGTGAGCAACTGGTTCGGTGTCCTGGGCCCGGCCAAGATGGAGCCGGCGGTGGTCGCGCGCCTGAATGCCGATATCCGCAAGGCCTTCGCCGATCCGGCCATGGCCAAGAAGCTCGAGGACGCAGGCATCGCAATCAAGACCGGCTCGCCGGAGGAATTCGATCGCCTGATTCGCGCCGACATTGCCAAGTGGCGGCCCATCATCGCGCAGCTGGGCCTGCGCGGCACCAACTGAGAACCATGGGTGTGAGCTCGATCGCCAGGAGGCCGCATGCAGTGGTTGCGTGATCGCGGGATCGCGATCGTGGGCGCTGCGCAGCTGCCCAGCGTGCGCCAATCCGGCCACACGGCCCTGGAGCTGGGCGCGCAAGTCCTGGCCAAGCTCCTGGCGCAGACCGGTCTTGAGCGTTCGCAGATCGACGGCCTGGCCAGCACGCTGGCCAACGCCGAGGCGGGCAATGCCTTCTGGACCAGCGTGGTGTGCGAGACGCTGGGTCTGTCGGTGCGCTGGGCGCAGGTCACCGACATCGGCGGCTGCTCGGTCACCGGCAACATCGGGCGCGCCGCCATGGCGATCCACGCGGGCATGGCCGATGTGGTGTTGTGCATCGCGGCCGACGCGCCCACGATGAAGTTCACCACGGTGCAATCGGGCTACCGCACCGAGTTCTGTGACCCCTTCGGCTACGGCCTGCCGGCCTCCTTTGGCCTCCTGACCAGCGCCTACGCCGACCGCTACGGCCTGCCCGAGCGCGGCATGGCCCGGCTGGCCGTGGCCCAGCGCGAAGGTGCCTTGCTCAATGACTACGCCTGCGACGTGCTGCGCAAGCCTCTGACCGAGGCCGACTACCTCTCCTCGCGCATGATCGCTGATCCCTTGCGCCTGCTCGATTGCGTGATGCGCTGCGATGGCGCCAACGCCTTTCTGCTGATGTCCACCCAGAAGGCGCGCGCGCTTGGATTCCAGCGCTGGGTCCATCCGATTGCTTACCGCGAACGCGTCAACTTTGACCCCCGCGGTGAGATCGAGGACATCACGGTCTCGGGGTTCTCTGAGGTCGGCCCCGCAGCCCTGGCGGATGCAGGCCTCAAGCCCTCGGACATCCAGTCCTTCCACCCCTACGACGACTTCTTCATTGCCGTGGTGTTGCAATTGGAGCAGATTGGTTTTTGTGCGCCGGGCCAGGCCGAACGCTTCTTGCTGGAGACCGACATCGGCCTGAAGGGGCGTCTTCCTATCAACACCTCTGGCGGACAAATCTCGGCCGGCCAGCCAGGCCTGGCGGGCGGTGGCGTGAATCTGATGGAGGCCGTCGACCAGTTGATGGGGCGGGCTGGCCCGCGCCAGCTGGCGCGCGCTGACAACGCACTCGTCACCGGTATCGGTGTTTTGCAATACGCGCGCAACTGGGGCTGCAGCAGTGCCCTGGTGTTGGAGGCCGGGGCATGAGCGCGCGCCCCCCTCTGATCATCAACCGGACCTCGGCGCCGTTCTGGGAAGGCATCGCGCAAGGTCGGCTGTTGATTCAGTTCGATCCCCAGGCGGGCAAGTTTCAGTTTTTCCCGCGCGCGCTCAGCCTGCACACCCTGGCCCCACTGGAGTGGCGCCAAGCCTGCGGCCTGGGCACGCTGGTGGCGTTCACGTTCACGCACCTGGCCACGCCGGGCTTTGAAGACCAGGTGCCTTACCTCGAGGGACTGGTTCGCCTCGACGAGGGGCCGCGCGTCTTCGCCGCCCTGACGGGCACGACCCTCGCGCAGCTGCGCGTCGGCCAGCGCATGCGCGTGGGCTTCGGCGGCATTCACCCCTTTCATTTTCAACCCGCGGATCCGACCTGAGCGACCGCATCTCATTTCAACGAAAAAGGACAGACCATGAGCAACAAGATCGCCCTCGTCTTCGGCGGCACCCGCGGCATCGGCGCGGCCTGCGTGCGCAAACTCGCAGAGAGCGGCTACGACGTCGCGTACACCTACGTCTCCAGCGCGCCCAATGTGCCGGCACGCATCGGCGCCGCGCGTACCCAGGGCTATGCGGTGAACATCACCGACGCCGCCCAGGTCGCGGCTGTCTTTGAATCGGTCGCCAAGGATTTCGGTAGCGCCCCGCACTGTGTGGTCGCCAACGCCGGCATCAACGTGCCGCCCGGCCCGGTCGCCCAGTTCAACGCCGATGACTTCCGCCGCGTGGTCGAGGTCAACATCGTCGGCGCCTTCAACGTGCTGCAACAGGCCGCGCGCCATGTGGTCGATGGCGGCAGCATCATTGCGCTGACCACCTCCATGGTGCGCGTGGGCATTCCCGGCGGCGGTCCCTACACCGCCACCAAGGCCGCCGTCGAGAGCCTGGTGCGCTCCATGGCCAAGGAACTCGCCGGCCGCAAGATCCGCGTCAACGCGGTCGCCCCCGGTCCGGTCGACACCGACTTGTTCCATGCCGGCAAGACCGACGAGGTCAAGGCCCGTTCCGCGGCGCTCAGCCCCTTCAACCGCATCGGTCAACCCGACGAGGTGGCCGAGGTTGTGAGCTTCCTGGCCTCGGACAAGGCCTCTTGGGTGCACGGTCAGGTCATTCAACCCAACGGCGGCATGGTCTGACGCTCACCCCCGTGCGCCTCGCTGTCTTCACGAAGAACTACACCAACCCCGCGTACGGCGCCGCCCGCCTGGGCGCCGAGCGGGCGGCGGCTGCACTGGGCGCGCTGGTGCAGCACTTCGTGCCCGAGACGCCCGACGATCCCGTGCAGCAATCGGCCCTGATCGCGCAGGCGTTGGACCAGCACCCGCGTCCCGACGCCTTTGTGCTGTCGCCGGTGCACCCGACGCGAGTCGATGACGCGATCCGCGCCATCGCGCGCGCTGGCATCCCGATCGTGGGCTTCGTCAATCCGATCGCTGCCGCGCCCAGCGTGAGCTACGTCAGCTCCGACGACCATGCCCTGGCCGTCGCCATCGCGCGCTACCTGTTTGCGCATCTGCGCGCGCAGGGCGCAGACAGCGGTCGCATTCTGGTGGTGGGTGGCCCTGTCGGCTCCTACACGAGCGACGAGCGCCTGCGCGGGTTTCGTGATGCGGCTCGTGACCTTCCCTCGGCGGACCTGGTCGGCTTCATCCCGGGCGACTACGACCGGGTCGTGTCGCGCGAGCGCACTGCGGCCTGGCTGCGTGGGAACGACGCGTCGGGTACGCAAGCCCTGCGCGCTTGCCTCGCTGCCAACGATGTCATGGCCCTGGGCGTACGCGAGGCCCTGGAGGCCGCGGGCGTGCGCGATGTGCCGGTGGTGGGCGTCAACGCGATTCCCGAAGCCGTCGCCGCCATCGGCGCGGGGCGCCTGCTGGCCACCGCCGATTTCAACGCCATGCAGATGGCGTACCTTGCGGCCGAATGCGCGGTGCGCCATGTGCGCGGCGAGCGCGTGCCCGCCAGCCTCGAGCTGCCGGTGCAGGTGGTAGACCGGCACAACTGCCAGGCCTGGGACCTGCCGTATGCGCAGCGCCCCGTGATCACCCTGGACCAACTGAGGAAACTCGCATGACGCTTCAATGCTTGCGCGCCCTGGTGGCCGTCCTCTGCGTCGTCTGCCTCGGGCCCGCTCTGGCGCAGGACTATCCCAATAAGCCGGTACGCCTGGTCGTGCCCCTGGCACCCGCCGGTGCGGCCGACATCCTGGGCCGACTCGTGGCCGAGCGCCTCTCGGCGGCCTGGGGCCAAACGGTGGTAGTGGACAACAAGCCTGGCGCCAGCGGCCATGTGGGCGCGCAGATCGTGGCTCGTTCACCTGGCGATGGCTACACGCTGATGGTGGGCACCATCGGCATCCATGCCGCCTACGGCAGCTACCGGAAGCTGGCCTACGACCCGGCCAAGGAGCTGCAGCCGATCCTCGTCCTGGGGGAGGCGCCCAACATCGTGGTGGTCCCGGCCAACTCGCCGTACAAGAACTTCGCCGATTTCCTGGCCGATGCACGTGCCAACCCCGGCAAAGTCAGTTACGCCACGGCGGGTCCGGGCTCCTCGGTGCACATGGTCACCGCGCTGTTCGAGCTGGCGACGGGCGTGAAGATGAATCACGTGCCCTACAAGGGCAGCGGTCCTGCGCTGACCGACCTGATCGGCGGTCAGGTGCAGGTGATGTTCGACAACATGTCCTCCAGCATGGCCCAGATCAAGGCGGGCAAGTTGCGCGCGCTGGCGGTGACGACCGCGCGGCGTGACCCGCGCTTCCCCGAGGTGCCCACCATCGCCGAATCGGGCGTGCCCGGTTATAGCGGCACCTCCTGGTTCACCGTGGCTGCACCCGCCACGATGCCTGCGCCGCTGGTCGACAAGATCAACCGGGACCTGCAAAAGATCCTGGCGGCGCCCGATGTGGTCGCGCGATATGACACCCTGGGTGTGAGCTACACGCCCAACACGCCGGCCGACGCAGCTGCCTTCTTTCGCAGCGAGACCGTGAAGTGGAACCGCGTGATCGAGGCCGCGCGCTTGCAACTGGATTGAACAAGGACACCCCGATGAAACGCATGATGCTCAAGGCCCTGGCGATCGCCACGCTGGCGATCTGGGCCAACGCCCACGCGCAGGACGCCTACCCCGCGCGCCCGGTGAAGATCGTGGTGCCCTATGCCCCGGGTGGCCCGGCCGATCTGCTCGCGCGCATGGTGGGTGAGAAGCTGGGTCCGCGCCTGGGGCAGGCAGTCGTCGTCGAGAACAAGCCTGGCGCCGGTGGCCATACGGGGGGCGAGCTGGTGGCCAAGTCGGCGCCCGACGGCTACACCTTGGTGCTGGCCACCATTGCGCACAACGGCGCGGTCAAGTTGTACAAGAACCTGCGCTACGACCCGCTCGCCGAGTTACAGCCCGTGATCCTGCTGGCCGAGAGCCCCAGCGTGCTGCTGGTGAATCAGGCCGTGCCAGCCCGCAACGTCAACGAGCTGCTGACGCTGGCGCGCGCCAAGCCCGGCGCGCTCAGTTATGGCTCCGCCGGCAACGGGTCGGCCATGCACATGGCCGCCGAGTTGTTCAAGTACATGACCAAGATCGACTACGTGCATGTGCCGTATCGCGGAGGCGCACCCGCGATGGCCGACCTTCTGGGCGGTCAGGTGCAGATGCTGTTCGAGAGCGTGGGTACCGCCCACCAGCACCTCAAGACCGGCAAGGTGCGTGCGCTGGCTGTCACCAGCACCACCCGCAACCCCAGCCTGCCCGATGTGCCCACCGTGGCGGAGGCCGGCGTGGCTGGCTATTCCTCGGTGCCCTGGTACACGATCTCCGCGCCGCGCGGCGTGCCGGCGGCCATCATCGACAAGCTCAACGCCGAGATCAACGCGGTGCTCAAGTCGCCGGATTTCGCTGCGCGCTGGGACGCGTTGGGCGTGTTGCCTCTGGGCGGCACGCCGGCCGATGCCGCGCGTCGCAACCGCGCGGAAACCGAGAAGTGGAGCGCCGTGATCCAGGCGGCGGGATTGCAGGCGGAGTGACCCTATGCAAGATCACGGATTGACGGATACCTACGACGTGGTGGTGGTCGGCGCCGGCGGTGCCGGCCTGGCCGCAGCCATCGAGGCGCGCGAAGCGGGCGCGCGTGTGCTGCTTTTGGAAAAGAACGAGCGCCCTGGCGGCTCCACCGCCTGGTCGATCGGCTCCATCAGTTCCACGCAGACACCGAACCAGCGCAAGCGCGGCATCGTCGACACGCCAGCCGACCACTGGGCCGATATGCCCGGCTTCGCCGGTGATCTCGACCCGCGCGACAACCCTGCGCTGCGCCGCATCCTATGCGACGAGATTCCGGCCACCTTCCAGTGGCTGCTCGATTCGGGCATCCGCTTCATGGGCCCCATGCCCGAGCCGCCGCATCGCCAGCCGCGCATGCACAACGTGCTGCCCAATTCGCGCT
>JBEAZV010000015.1:0-41215 GCA_041159245.1 Pseudomonadota bacterium | reverse complement strand
ATGCAACACGACAAGATCCTCATCCTCGACTTCGGCAGCCAGGTCACGCAGCTGATCGCGCGGCGCGTGCGCGAGGCGCATGTCTATTCCGAGGTCCATCCGTGCGACGTGAGCGACGACTGGATCCGCCAGTACGCCGCCGACGGCAAGCTGCGCGGGATCATCCTCTCGGGCAGCCATGCCAGCGTCTACGAAGAGTCCACCGACAAGGCGCCGCAGGCGGTGTTCGAGTTGGGCGTGCCGGTGCTGGGCATCTGCTACGGCATGCAGACCATGGCCCACCAGCTGGGGGGCAAGGTCGAAAGCGGCCAGCAGCGCGAGTTCGGCTTTGCCGCCGTGCGTGCGCGAGGCCACACCGAGCTGCTGCGAGACATTGCGGACCGCACCACCGCCGAAGGCCACGGCATGCTCGATGTCTGGATGTCGCACGGCGACAAGGTGACCGAGCTACCCCCGGGCTTCAAGCTCATGGCGTCTACCGACAGCTGCCCCATTGCCGGCATGGCCGACGAGACGCGGCGCTTTTACGCAGTGCAGTTTCACCCCGAAGTGACGCACACGGTGCAAGGGCACAAGATCCTCGAGCGCTTCGTGCGCGACATCTGCCAGGCCTCGCCCGACTGGGTGATGAAGGACCACATCGAGGAAGCCGTCCAGAAAATCCGCGAGCAAGTGGGCCAGGAGGAAGTGATCCTCGGCCTGTCCGGCGGGGTCGATTCCTCTGTGGCGGCAGCCCTCATTCACCGCGCCATCGGCGACCAACTCACGTGCGTGTTCGTCGATCACGGCCTCTTGCGCCTGAACGAGGGCGACATGGTGATGGAGATGTTTGCAGGCAAGCTGCACGCGAAGGTGATCCGCGTCGATGCCAGCGACCTGTTTCTGGGCAAGCTGGCGGGCGTGAGCGAGCCGGAGCAAAAGCGCAAGATCATCGGCGGCCTCTTCGTCGACGTGTTCAAGGCGGAGGCAGCCAAGCTCAAGGCGGGTAGGGCAGGGAAGTCCTCGGGCGTTGACGGCCGGCCGGCCGTCAAGGGCGCAACCTTCCTGGCCCAGGGCACCATTTATCCCGACGTGATCGAGTCGGGCGGCGCCAAGAGCAAGAAGGCCGTCACGATCAAGAGCCATCACAACGTGGGCGGCCTGCCCGAGCAGCTGGGTCTGAAGCTTCTGGAGCCGCTGCGTGATCTGTTCAAGGACGAAGTGCGCGAACTCGGCGTGGCCTTGGGCTTGCCGCACGACATGGTCTATCGCCATCCCTTCCCGGGCCCCGGCCTGGGGGTGCGCATTCTGGGCGAGGTGAAGAAGGAATACGCGGACCTGCTTCGGCGTGCCGATGCGATCTTCATCGAGGAACTACGCAATTTCCGCGACGAAGCAAGCGGCAAGACCTGGTACGACCTCACCAGCCAGGCCTTCACTGTGTTCCTGCCGGTGAAAAGCGTGGGCGTGATGGGCGACGGCCGCACCTACGACTACGTGGTGGCCCTGCGAGCGGTGCAGACCTCGGACTTCATGACCGCCGACTGGGCGGAGCTGCCCTATGCGCTGCTCAAGAAAGTGTCCGGGCGGATCATCAACGAGGTACGCGGGATCAACCGCGTGACCTATGACGTGAGTTCTAAACCGCCGGCGACGATTGAGTGGGAGTGAACGCGGATGCGCCGAGTCTTGGCCGGATGGATCCTAGGTTTCCTCTGCGCCGCATCCAGCGCGCAGACGGACCTGATCGAGCGCCTCCAGAGCGGCGGATACAACCTGTTCTTTCGCCACGCCATCACCGATGGACAAGACCCCTACAAGGTCAACCCACCGAACGAGACGCTGTCCAACTGCGCCAGCCAGCGTCCCTTGAACGATGCCGGGCGCGACCAGGCCCGGCAGATCGGTCGGCGCATCACCGAGTTGGGGATTCCGATCGGGGAGGTGTACGCCAGCCCCATCTGCCGCTGCGAGGAAACCGCCCGTCTGGCCTTCGGGCGGGTCACGACCGTCGATTGGCTGGTGGCGCGTCGAGGTCAGAGCATGCCCCGCTTGAACCAGGCCCTGCGGTCCGTGCCGTCCACCGGCTGGTTCACCAAGACGCCCAGCGGAAAGAACAATGTCTTCGTCGGACACAACATCACTTTCTCGGAATACCTGGTAGGCCGGGAGTTCGGAGGCCCGCACCTTGAAGAAGGGGAGGCCCTGGTGATCGAACCCGGCGATCCGCCCCGAGCGCTGGGGCGGATCAAGTTGTATTGACCGCGTCATCTGCCGCCAGACAGCCTAGGTCGATCCCCTCCCGCAACTGGAGACACTATGCCCCCTCGCACCACCGTTCAAGACTTCGATCCGGAACTCCTGGTCCTGTTTGATGCGTATGTCCACGGCAATCTGGACCGCCGCGGCTTCCTCGACCGGGCCCAGCGTTTTGCCAAGGCCGGCGTGACCGCGGCCGGCCTGCTGGCGGCCCTGAGTCCCGATTTCGCACTGGGCCAGCAGGTGAGCCCGCAAGACACCCGCGTGCAGACCGAGCGGGTCACGGTGTCCTCGCCCACGGGCCATGGCAGCATCCGCGGCTATCTGGCCCGACCAGCCTCTGCGGGGACGGCGCGCTTGCCCATAATCCTGGTGGTCCATGAGAACCGCGGCTTGAACCCGCACATCGAGGACATCGCACGTCGCCTCGCGCTGGCCGGCTTCATGGCGCTCGCGCCCGACGCGCTCACCTCATTGGGCGGCTACCCGGGCGACGAGGACAAGGCGCGCGAGAACTTCGCCAAGCTGGACATGGGCCGCGCGCTGCAGGACTTTGTGGCCTGCGCCGGGTGGCTGCGCGCCCGCGCCGACGGCAGCGGCAAGCTCGGGGCGGTGGGCTTTTGCTGGGGCGGTGGCATCGTGCACGCACTGGCCACCCTCTTGCCGGATCTGGTGGCGACGGTTCCCTTCTATGGCAACACGCCAGCGCCGTCCGAGGCGGCGCGTGTGAAAGCGCCGCTGCTCGTTCACTTGGCCGACAACGACCCGCGCATCAACGCCCCTTGGCCAGCCTATGAGACGGCGCTCAAGGCCGCGGGCGTGGCGCTGGAGGTTCAGCGCTATCCAGGCACCCAACACGGATTCAACAACGACACCACGCCTCGCTACGATGCCGCCGCCGCGCAACTGGCCTGGAGCCGCACCGAGGCTTTTTTCAGGCAGCGGCTGGCCGGGTCTTAAGCCGCGTCAGCGGACCTGGAGGCCCTCTCCAGCGGATGCCGCCGCGCGAGTACGCCGAAGATGACCATCCCGAGCAGCAGCGCCGAAGCCGCGATCTGCAAGGACGTGGTGAAGCCCTGCTGCGTCGTCTCGGTGCGTGCGAGCAGCCACGCCACCATTGGAGGCCCGACAACCTGCCCCAAGCCATAGGCCGACGTGATCAGGCCGATGAAGGACGACGCATCCTGCGGACGCAGCCGCCGCGCCTCCTGCATGGCAAACAGCGTGATCGCGGTAAACGGCAGACCCAGCAGCAGGCTGCCCATGGCAAAACCGGGCAGACTGGGCCACCACACACTGAGCATCACACCGAGCGCCTGCAGCCCGTAGCAAACCACCAACAGATGCCGACGGTCGTGGTGCGCCGACAGGCGCAAGGTGAGCAGCGCCCCCAGGGCCACGCTCAGGCCAAACAGCGGCCAGAACAAATCGAGCCAGACCGAGCCAGGCAGCACCTGCCGTGCGATCACCGGCAGGAAGGTGGCGGTCACGATATAGCCGAAGCCGGAAAGGCCATAGGCCAGTGTGAACGCCCCCAGGGCCAGGCCTGTAGGGGCACCCTGCCCGGACGCGGGAGCGGCCGTTGGCACGGCGCCTCGCAGCTGGGGCCAGGCGATCGCGGTCAGCAACAGCGCCAGCGAGGCGAACACGGCCCAACCCAGGTCGGCCTGCAGACCCGTGCTCACCATCGCGCTTGCGGCCAGCCCGCTGACCGCGATGCCCAGGCCTGGGCCCATGTAGATCAAGCCGGCAAGCGAAGCCTCACCTTGCGCGCTCAGACGCGCCAGGCACCAGCCAGTCACGTACACAAATACGAGCGCGCTGGCCCACCCCGCCAAGAACCGCGCGATCGGCCACAGCGCCGGCGAAGGCACAGACATGAGCAGGGTCAGGAGCACGGTGGCCACCAGGCCGAGACGCACGGCGAGGGTGGGATCCAGCGGTGTCGCAATGTGCAAGCGACGCCACACCAGGGGTTGCAAAGTGCAGGCCACTGCGCCTACCCAATAACCGAGGTAGTTGGCGGTCGCCAGCGCGCTGGCGCCTTGTAAGTCCACGACACCATCGTGCAGCATCATGGGCAACAGCGGCGTGAAGGCAAAGCGGCCGATGCCCATGGCTGTGGCCAAGGACAGCAAGCCCGTGAGCGCGATCGCGAAAGGCGACGTGAGGCGAGCCGGACTCACGCTGCGGTCTCCCTCACTCCCATTCCACTGTCGCCTGCGGCTTGGATCTCACGCCATAGGTCACGCCGTTAATCCCGCGCACCGCGTTGAGGATCCGTAGGCAGCCCAGGGGCCGCGACCAGCTTGCTCAGAAAAAACTGCACCACCTCTTCGTTGTTCTTGGCCGAGACAGCGGGGTTGTTCACGTTGTGGTTCATGCAACCTCGTCCCTTGCAAGCCCCTTTGGCAGGGAAACTTCGAGACTGCTGATTCCACCCGTGCGTGGCGTCGGGATAGACCACCAGCTCGAACGACGACCGGAATTCGGCAGGAACCGCGGCAATGAACTGCGCACAGGCTTGGGGGTCGCGGTCGTCGTAGTCGTCTTTTCCTGCGGCAAAGATCTTCACCGGCGCGCCCGTCCAGCGTGTGGCGAAGTCCTGCGGGTAGGGTAAGCCCCTGAAGTTGGGTGCCGCCTCCCCACGGGCCCAGTGCGTGAAAAGCCAGCAGCTGCCAACATAAATCGGGGCATGCGCAGCGAACTTCAGACCCGCGCCATACGTCTGGGCCACCCACTGCGTGGCCGTGAACAGGGATCCAAACGCTCCGTAGGAGTAGCCCGCGATGCCCACTTTCGATCCATCCACATCGCCGCGCGCGTTCAGGTATTTCAAGGCATTGAAATAGACCGCATTGACGTTTTCAAAGAGCGGGCCGGACATCGGAATCGTGAACAGCTTGATCTCCAGGGAGGCGATGCCGTTGTCGTTCAAGGCCTTGGCCATCGGGCCAGTCGTGCCGTCGCGATCGCCTCCAGACGAGTGCATCAACACCACGGCAGGCCATTTCTTGTCGCTGGCCGTCTTGGGCTTGTTGAAAACCGCTTGGACCTTGCGCGTGGCGCCGTCCACCACGGCGTCAAACTGGATGGATTCCTGGGCTGCGCAGTTCATGGACACCAGAACCCACAGCGCAATGAACATGATCTTCATCGATGTCTCCTCGTCTTAGCGCACATCACCGTTGGGGGGTGGCAACAGGGGGCAGGGTGCCCACCTGGTTTAGAAAATCCAGGATCTCCTGCCTGACCGTGCGTGTGGTGACCGCATCGGAACAGAAATCCGGCTTGGGCGCGCCGCGGCAATGACCCGTGGCGGGATCGCGTCCGCCTGAAGCCGAGCACCAGTGCGGGTTGGCGCTGTACCAGCAGCGGTTCACGGGCCGCTCGGGCGGGCTCTCGTCGTCGAAGGCATGCGTGGTGTTCGGCAAGCGGACATGCTGCGTGACCCACTGCGCGAGGCGAGGATCGCAGGCGCGAAGATCGGTCTGACTACCAGGCGGCTCCAGTTCGGCCGTGACCATCAGCACCGGGGCATAAAACGGCCCCAGGCGCGGCCGCATTGCCTCGGTCGTGCCCTGCCCGTGCGGCGCAGGCGTGGACTGCCAGCTCCAGCACGCCGGGTAGATGGAGATGCCCGCGCGAAACAGGCCCTTGTGCGTCTGCGTGATCGACGGCTCGTCGGTGAAGGCGCGCAGGACGCTCCATCCGCCCTGGCTGCCCCCCATCAAGAACATCCGCGCCGGGTCCACCTGGGGCTGCTCGCGCAGCCAACGGGCGGCAGCAAAGGCATCGCGGGCGCGGGTGTTGGCCCCCAGGGAGGAGAACGCGCCCCGGTGGGCGCTGACCGGCGCGTCGATCTTGCGCCAGTTGGCGATGAAGCCGCGACTCCAGAAACTGTCCAAGACCAGCACGTTAAAGCCCTGCGCGAGAAACCATCGCGCATGGCCATACTCGATGAAACCCGGCCCTCCCACGCCCCCGTGCTGGATCACCAGGGTGGGGTGGGGCCCCGGCGCCTGCACGGGGTTCCAACTGGCCAGCAACTTGCCGGATTGGGCGGCCGACCAGTCCGGGATCAGCGGCACATGGCGCGCCAGGCCAAAGCGCACCACCTGGTCGTTCATGGCGCGTTGACCGAACCCAAGCTGTTGCACCTCCTGGACCGAGGGTGGCTCGGTGCGCACGATGGGCGGCGGCTCGTCATAGGCCCGCCCCCAGAAGGCCTGGGCATGCGAGCAGACCCACATCGCGCAGACCAGGATGACGCGCCCGCGCAGGCTCATGGGCGGCGGCTCCACCTTGACCGGGGGCACCTACGGGCGCTTTCTGTGTTCACGATCAGCACAAGCCCATTATTGACGCAAGGGGACTCTCGCCTGGCGCCGACCTATACGGCGCGGTTATAGCCCTTCAAGCTAATCCCTAGTACCGCTTCGCATCGTGCGCTCCTAAAATTTTGCGAGCCCGCGATCGTGCACCCCAGGTGTACCGGCGGCACCTGAAAAACCGATACGAAACCACGCACGCATGCCCCCCACGAACGACCCGGTGCTCGACGCACCGCTTCCCTATGGCCCCACGCTGCTTCTGGAAGACGCCAAGCGCATGATGCAGGCCGCCGAGCGCCATGCCCAGGCCCACAAGTGGCCGGTGGCCATCGTCATTGCCGATGCCAGTGGCGGCATCTTGATGGCCCATAAATTGGACAACACCCAGCACTCCAGCATGGAGATCGCCATGGGCAAGGCGCGCACGGCGGTCAATTTCCGTCGGCCCACCCGCATGTTCCAGGACGGCATTCGCGCCGGCGGCGAGGGCTTGCGCTTTCTCGCGGTACCCGGGGTCACGCCGCTCGAGGGTGGCTTTCCGGTGGTGCGCGCAGGTCAGGTCGTGGGCGGCATCGGCGTGTCGGGCGTGCTGTCCTCGCAAGATGCCGAAGTGGCACAGGCCGGGATGGCCGCCCTGATCTGAAGACTCGAACCCTGCTTTTCATCACTAGAACGAGGAGACAACATGACTTCAACCACCCGCAGAAGCCTGGTCCTGGGAGCCCCCCTGGCTTGTGCCCTGGCCGGACGTAGCTGGGCGCAAGAGCGCTTCCCGACGAAAACAGTGCGCATCGTCGTGCCGTTCGTGGCGGGCAGCCAGGTCGACATCGTGGCCCGCGAGATCCAGCGGCGCGTGCAGGAGGCCTGGGGCCAGCCCGTGGTCGTGGACAACCGCCCGGGCGCAGGGGGCACCGTGGGCAGCCGCGCGGTCGCCACGGCCGATCCCGATGGCCACACCTTGTTGTTCACGTCGGCCTCGCACGCCATCAACCCCACGCTGTACAAGAAACTGCCCTACGACACCCTCAAGGACTTCCGCGGGGTGACCTTTGGCACCAGCGTGCCCAATGTGCTGGTGGTGGCTCCTACGCTGGGGGTGAAGAACGTGCCCGAGCTGCTGCAGTTGATTCGCAGCAAGCCAGGCGCCCTGAACTTCGCATCGGCCGGCGTGGGCAGCGGCACCCATTTCAACGGTGAGATGTTCAAGGCCATGGCGCGCCTGGACATCGTTCACGTGCCGTACAAGGGCACGGGTGATGCGCTGGTGGATACCGCGGCGGGTCGGTCGGCCTTCTATTGGTCGCCGTTGGGTCTGACCCTGCCCTTCATCCGCGAGAACCGACTGGTGCCCCTGGCCGTCAGCACCGCGCGTCGCGCCGCGGTGATGCCCGATGTGCCGGTGATTTCCGACTTCGTATCGGGGTGCGTGTACGACCACTGGTACGGCATGGTCGCTCCGGGCAAAACGCCGCAGGCGGTCGTCGACAAGATCGCGGCCGACGTGGGGCGCGCACTGCGTCACCCCGAGGTGGTCAAGACCCTGGCCGACCAGGGCGTGGCTGTTGCGCCGGGCACACCGGCTGAATTTGACCGGTTCATCACGACCGAGATCGACCGTCTGGGCACGGTCGTCAAGAGCGCGGGTATCCAGCTCGATTGACGATGCGAGCGGAGGCTGTCTTCCCTCGAGACAAGGCATGAACAAGTCCGTGCGCCGGAGCATGGCGCTACTGCTGGTGGCATGGTTCCAAGCGGCTGGCGCCTGCACACCGCCGCCCGCACAGGCCGAGCCGCCCCGACTGCAGCCGCTGATCTCAGGGATCCACACCGTGGCGGGCGAAGTGGTTCGCTTCAACCCCTGCCACCGTTCGGTGTCGCTGCGTACGCCGTTCTTCGTGGACAAGCCGCCGCTGATGATCGTGGTACACGGCGGTGGTGGCCTGGACGGTGGGACCCAGGCCGCTGCCGACGCTTTTCGCAGCAAGGGCATGGCAACGCTGGTCTTCGATGCCTTTCAGATGAACGGCTTTGAGCAGGGGTCGCGTTTCTTCGCCAGTGCCGTCACCAACGAGGCGCGTCAGCGCATGATCTATCGCGCTGCCCTGGGCGCCTACGAGTGGGCGCTGCGACAGGACAAGATCGACACGCGGCGCATCCTGTTTCACGGACTGTCCAATGGCGCGGCCGCCGTCGCCAATCTGGCGGCCGTGGTCGACCCGGAGCATGTGGTGGCCCTCATCGCCGAGGGGACTCCGGGCAACGGCCTGGGGCTGCCCGACGATATCAAGGTGCCCCTGAAGTTTGTGTTCGGTCGACTGGACAACTACGGAGGCCGCACCGCCGAGGAGTTCATCTGGCTGCGCCAGGAGCCCTGTATCGGCAACGTGGTCGCCTTCGATCACCCCAAGGGGAACTCAGCGCAGTGCAACCGCTGGGTGGAGCCCGATCAGCGCACACAGAAACCGATCGACTGGTACGAGGCGCAAAAGGCCAAGGGAGCTCCCATCGAACTGTGGTGGCTTGAGCGCACCGCGCACGGGGTGTTCATCGGTCCCTTGCTCAGGAACACAGTGACCTATTCCAGTGGGAGCACGCGCATGGCCTGGGTTGGTGGGGACTGGGCTGCGCGCAGCAAGTTCCTGGACGACGTGGCGGCCATCGCCAAGACGCCCCGGCCCTGAATCAGCCCATCACCCGCGGCAACCAGGTGGCGATCGCCGGCCACCAGAACACCGCCGCCAGCAGCAGCAGGCTCATGGCCACATAGGGCACCACCGACATGAAGATGTCGGTCATGGTGACCGAGGCTGGCGCGACGCCGCGCATCGTCATGAGCAGCATGCCGTGGGGAGGCAGTAGCAGCCCCAGTTGCATGCAAAGCAGGAACAACACGCCAAACCACACGGTATCGATGTTCAGCGCCTGGACGATGGGCATGAAGATTGGCAGCGTGATCATCATCATGCTCACCTGGTCGACGAAGAGGCCCAGGAAGATCAGCAGCGCCATCATGCCGACCAGCACAAGCTGGGTGGACCAGCCCTGGCCGGTAATGGCTTGCACCAGGCCGCTGCTGGCGCCAGAAAAGGACAGGATCTGCGAGAAGGTGGTAGCGCCCAGGATGATGAACAGGATCATTCCGGAAATGCCGGCGGTGCCCTTGAGAGCCTTGAGCACCGCCTCCCAGGTGAGGGCCCGGTAGGCCGCCGCCAGCACCATGGTGGCAAAGGCGCCGAGCGCCGCACATTCAGTGGGCGTGGCCCAGCCCGCTGCCAGCGCGCCCACCACCACCACGAAGATGGACAGCGTCGGCAGCACATAGGCCACCAGCGGCTGCCAGCGGTCCCAACCCGTGTGCTTGACCGCGTCTGGGTCTTCAGGCGCCAGCGAGGGCGTGAGCTTCACGCGCAACACGATCCAGGCGACGAAGGCCACCGAGAGAATCAAGCCGGGGATCACGCCGCCAATCAGCAGCTTGGAGATCGAGATCCCCGAGAGCGACCCGAGCAGCACAGTCAGCGCGGAAGGGGGGATCAGCATGTCCACCGCGCCGATGGCCATGATGGGGCCGGTGGCCATGCGGGGGTTGTAGCCACGTGCGAGCATCACCGGCAGCATCAGCGCGCCCAGCATGGCGGTGGTGGCGATGGTGGAGCCCGAGATCGCCGAGAAGACCGTGCCCGCGACCACGGCCACCACGGCCAGACGACCCGGCACCCGCACGATGAGGCGCTCCACGCCCTCGATCACCTTGAAGGCCAGGCCGGTATGAAACAGGACCTCGCCCATGAGGACGAAGAGCGGAATGGGCGTGAGGGTGAACGCTGTGACCGAGGACACACTGCTTCGCACCAGCTGCATCAGGCCGGGCTCTCCTCCCATGTAGAGGATGGCTCCGATGATGTTCACGGCCAGGAAGGTCAAGGCCACGGGCATTCCGATGAACAGCAGCACGGTGGACCCACCCAGCATCAGCCAGGCGGCAAGTTGCCAGGAGTTCATGCGGGGCGGCGAGTAGGGGTGAGGGAGTGCACGGAAAAGGGATCAGGCGGCACTGACCGCGTCATGGCGCGGGCCGCGCTCCGCTTGCGCCAGACGGTGCATGCGAAACAGCATCTCGATCGTGAGTAGCGTGAAGGTGACGGGCAGGGCCACCAGCCACCACCACTCGGGCGTGACCAGGGTCTTGATGTTCAGGGAGCCCGCGCTGAAGCTGGCGGCGGTGGCCTTCCAGCCGTAGAACGCCAGCGCCACGCAGCAGGCCAGGCCGATCAGGTCTCCTACCCACTCGAGGGTCCAGGCGATCCGCTTGGGAATGGCCTGCAGCAGGATGTCCACGCGTATGTGCTGCCCCTGGCGCAAGAGCCACGGCGCCACGCACATGGTGATCAGGTAGAGAAACGCCTCGGACACCTCATTGCTCCAAGCAAGCCCGCGGGGCAGGCCGGGCAGGGCGAGGTTACGCAGGGCGACGTCGGCCACGATGATCAGCATCATGGCCAGCATCAGCAGGCAACCTGCGGTGGCCAGGGCCGCAAGGGCCCGGCCAAACCACTCGGAGCAGCGCGCGATCACTTGGAGAACAGCGACTTGAAGCGGGCCGCAATGTCCGGGCTCTGCTTGAGCGCGCCGGCCCAGCCCACTTCATAGGCCTTCTCACGGAAGGCCTTGGTGGTGGCGGCGTCGAAGGTGATGGTCTGAATGCCAGCCGCCTTCTGGCGTGCGGTTTCTTCGGTGGTGTAGCGAGCCCAGAAGGTGTTCTCGGCTTCCAGGGCCAGCAGCTGGCGCTGCAGGTAGCTGCGCTGGGCGTCGGTGAGCTTGCGGAAGGCAGCCAGGTTCATGATCAGGGACACCTCGGCGTCGTAGAAGCCGGGGTCGATGCGGAACTTGGTCTTCTCATGCCAGTTCAGGTCGAAGATGCCGCCAATGGGCCAGCCATAGCCGTCCACCACGCCGCGCTCCAGCGCGGTGTAGACCTCACCCGGCGGGGTGGTGATCACCTGCGCATTCAGTGCCTGGAAGAAGTCGCGGTACACCGGGGTGATCCGGATCTTCTGGCCGGTGAGGTCGGGCTTGTCGACCTTCTTGTTGGTGTAAATGTGGAACGGCTGGTTTTCCACCATCCGCGCCAGGTACTGCATATTGCCCTTCTCGTTCCAGACCTTGTTGATCGCGTCAAAGGCGCCGTTCTTGCGCTGTTCGGCGACCGGGATCTGCGTGAGCTTGAGGAAGTCGGCCTCGGGCATGACGTTGGTGTAGAACGCGCCGGTATTGAGGGCCATGTCCACGACGCCGGTCTTGACCGCGTTGCCCACTTCGAAAGTGGGAATGGCACGCGGGCCGCCGATGAAGTTGATCTGCAGGACGCCCTTGCCTTCGGCATTGACCTTGTTGATCCAGGGTTGCAGGCGCTGCACGTAGATACCGTTCTCGGCAAAGGCGCTGACCAGGCGCAGGGTGACTTCCTGCGCCATCGCGCCGGTGGCGCTAGTGGCCAGGGCCACGGCCGCGAGGGCCGAGCGGGTGAAGAGGCGTCGCTTCATGGGGATGTCTCCTTTTTGTGGTGATGCACCTGCGTCCACGCCAGCGGCCGCAGGCACGAGAAAAACATTCAACGATTCATCGTACCAATCTACGGCTCATGGAAATTCCCTATTCCGCGCCTGGAGACTGCGGTGTCTCGCACCCGTCCGAGGCGAAAGCGGCGCTCCCGCTCGCGGCACAATGCGCGCATGTACCTCCCGTCCCACTTTCGCGTCACCGACCCGGCGCTGGCGCAGGCCTTGATCCAGGAGCAGCCACTGGCCAGCCTGGTCACGACGGACGCCGAGGGCCTGCCCTTTGTGACGCACCTGCCGCTGCGCCTGGACAGGGTAGGAGAGGGCGGCACCCTGCACCTGCTCGGGCATCTGGCCCGGGCCAACCCGCAGTGGCAGCACCTGCAGGCGCGCCCCCGCGCGGTGGTGACCTTCCTGGGGCCGCAGGCCTATATGTCGCCCCAGGTCTATCCGGACCTGCAACGCGTCCCCACCTGGAACTATGTGGCCTTGCACGCCACGGTGCAGACCACCTTGGTGCATGGCGGCGAGGACAAGGACCGCCTGCTCAAATGCCTGATCGCCGACCATGAACCAGCGTACGCCGACCAGTGGCGGTCGTTGGCGGAGTCCTACACCACCGCCATGCTGGCCGGCATCGTCGGCCTGGAGCTGGCCGCTACCGACTGGCAACTGAAGGTCAAGGTGAACCAGCATCGCGCCGAAGCCCGCGAGGCCCTGCGCACCGCCTGTGTGGCGGGGAGCGAGCAGGAGCGGGCGCTGGTGGCCTGGATGGACCGCGTCATGGCCTCGGGTACCTGAACGCCAGCCTCACGATGCCCGCCACCCCCGACCGCGACGAAGCCTTCATGCGCCTGGCCCTGGCCGAGGCCGACAAGGCCCGCACCGCCGGTGAGGTGCCGGTGGGCGCGGTGGTCGTGAAGGAGGGCCAGGTGATCGGCGCCGGGCACAACGCGCCGGTGGGGCGGCATGACCCGACGGCGCATGCCGAGGTGATGGCCCTGCGCGAGGCGGCTCGTACCCTGGGCAACTACCGCCTGGACGGCTGCGAGCTGTATGTGACCCTCGAGCCGTGCGTGATGTGCAGCGGCGCGATGATGCATGCGCGCCTGGCCCGGGTGGTGTTTGGAGCGGCCGACCCCAAAACCGGTGCAGCCGGATCCGTCACCGACGTGTTAGCGCAGCGCCAGCTGAATCACCACACGCAGGTAAGGGCCGGGGTGCTGGCCGCCGAGTGCGGGGCGCTGCTGGCGGATTTTTTCCGTACCCGCCGTCAGGACCAGCGGGCCACCGCCCACCCGCTGCGGGACGATGCCGTGCGCACGCCCGAGGCCCGGTTTGAAGGCCTTCCCGGATATTCCTGGCCAGCCCACTATGTGAGCGACCTGCCTGCGCTGGCCGGTCTGCGTATGCATTACCTGGACGAAGGCTCCACCGAAGCGCCGCTGACCTGGCTGTGCCTGCATGGCAATCCGACCTGGAGCTATCTCTATCGCAAGATGCTGCCGGTCTTCACCGAAGCCGGACACCGGGTGGTGGCCCCGGACCTGGTGGGCTTTGGTCGCAGCGACAAGCCCAAGAAGGAATCGGCCCATCGCTTTGAGTGGCACCGCCAGGTGTTGCTGCAATTGATCGAACGCCTGGACTTGCGCCGGGTGGTGCTGGTGGTGCAGGACTGGGGGGGGCTGCTGGGCCTGACCTTGCCGATGGCCGATCCTGCCCGCTACCAGGGGCTGCTCGTGATGAATACCCTGCTGGCGACCGGCGAGGCGCCTCTCTCGGCGGGCTTCCTGGCCTGGCGCGAGATGTGCGCCCGCCATCCGGAGTTCGATGTGGGCCGCCTGTTGGCGCGCGGCAATCCGCACCTGTCGTCGGCCGAATGCGATGCCTACAACGCCCCCTTCCCGGATCGGGGCCACCGCGCGGCGCTGCGGGCCTTTCCGCCGCTCGTTCCGCAGGACCCCGGCGATGAAGGAGCTGCCATCTCCCGAGACGCCGCGTCCTTCTGGCGTGAGCGCTGGACGGGTCGCAGTCTCATGGTCGTGGGCATGCAGGACCCGGTGCTGGGCCTGCCGGTCATGCAGGGGCTGCAATCGCAAATACGCGGATGCCCACCGCTGTGGCAAGTCGAGGAGGGCGGCCATTTCGTGCAGGAGCATGGCGAGGGCATCGCCCGACGCGCCCTGACCCATTTCACCGAAGGAAACCCGTGAGCCACATCTACGTCTTTTCTCCTTCCAGCGCGGTGCGTGACCGCGCTGCCATGCGCCGAGGCATCGCCCGGCTCAAGGCCTTGGGGCACGAGGTGGAGGTGGATCCGGCAGCTCTGGCCAGCCACATGCGCTTTGCCGGGGACGACGCCACCCGACTGGCCGCCATTCACCGCGCGACGGCCAGTGGCGCAGACATCGCCCTCATCACCCGCGGCGGCTATGGGCTCACCCGTCTGCTGCCGGATATCCGCTACCAGGCCGTGGCAAAGGCCGTGAACCGGGGCCTGCGCTTCGTGGGCCTGAGTGACTTCACCGCCTTTCAAAATGCCCTGTTGGCGCAAGCGGGCGCGGTCTCCTGGTCGGGCCCGGCGCTGGGCGAGGACTTCGGGGTCGAGGGTGAACCCGACGAAATCATGCTGGCCTGCTTTGACGACCTGGCTGGTGGCGCGGGGGAGGGCACGGGCTGGCGACTGCCCGCCGCCGAGGCGCGCGAAAAGGCCTTCAAGGCCCACGGGGTGCTGTGGGGCGGCAACCTCAGCGTGCTGGTGTCCCTGGCCGGCACGCCCTGGCTGCCGCAGGTCCAGGGCGGGATCCTGTTCTTGGAGGACGTGAACGAGCACCCGTATCGGGTCGAGCGCATGCTCACGCAGCTGCTACACGCCGGGGTGCTCGGTCGTCAGAAGGCCATCCTGCTGGGGGGCTTCACGAATTACCGCACGGTGCCCCACGACAAGGGCTTCAAGCTGCAGACGGTGGTGGATTGGCTGCGCCAGCGGCTCAAGGCCCCGGTGTTCACCGGCTTGCCGTTCGGGCATGTGGCCACAAAGGTTTGTCTGCCGGTGGGACAAACCGTGGACCTGGTGGTCGAAGGGCGAGACGCGTTAGTGCTCTGGGGCCACGAGCACTGAGCGGGCTGGCGCGAGCCAACGCCAGATCTGGAGACTGAGCTCCTTCATCGGCCCATTCATTAATTTGACATAACGCACATCGTATTTCTTTTAGATGACGCGATGCGGGGGACCTGAGGCCCGCCGAGTCCTACCAACTCGACGCAGGACGCTTTTGCCGCAGATGCGACGCGATCAGGTCGGCCACATCCTGGCGCTGAGCGCGAAACGCGAAGTCCTGCGCGCTCAGGCCCAGCTGGTTCTTCAGCGTGGCGTCGGCTCCAGCTTCGAGCAGCTGGCGCACCGCCGCGGCCGTCCCGTACTGGGACGCCATCATCAAGGGCGTCGTCCCGTTGGGCGATTCGGCATCGATGTAGGCATGGGCGTCCAGCAGCATGGCGATGATGGCGGCGTGGCCTCCGGTGGCCGCGTAATGCAGCGGCGTCCAGCCAGGCTTGTTGACGTCGGCGCCGCGCGCGATCAGCCGTTGGACCAGTTCGGCATGGCCCTTGAGCGCCGCCATCATCAAGGGGCTCTCGTCGACCCGGTTGCGCACGTCGACCCGGGTCTGCGGCCAGTCCACCAGCACGCGCGCTACCTGCAAGGATGGCTCGCGCAGGGCCAAGTACAGGCCGTACTGGCCGTTGGCGTCTGGGGTGTTGGGGTCGAAACCGCGCTGCAGCAAGGTTCGAACGGCGGCGCCATCGTCGCGCTTGATGGCGATGAAAAAATCGTCAAAAGAACCCGCTTTGGCGACGGAAATTCCAATGAAAACAAATAGATATATACAATATCTAAAGTATTTTCTCATGTCGTGACGCCAGGAAAAAGTCGCTCGAAATTGGCGCTGGTCACCCGTCCGACCTCCTCGGGCGCCAGGCCGCGCAGGGCGCCGATCTGGGCCGCGACGTAGGGCACATAGGACGGGTTGTTCGTCTTGCCCCGAAAGGGGACGGGCGCCAGGTAGGGGCTGTCGGTCTCGATCAGGATGCGGTCCAGGGGCACCATGGCGGCCACCTCGCGCAGGTCGGCCGCGCTCTTGAAGGTCAGGATGCCGGAAAACGAGATGTAGTAGCCCAAATCAAGCGCCGCCCGGGCCACCTCAGCGGTCTCGGTGAAGCAGTGGAAGACTCCGCCGGCGCTCCCGACCGAGCCATCCTCCCCCTCTTCCCGCAGGATGGCCAGCGTATCGGCCGAGGCGGCGCGGGTGTGGATCACCAGGGGCTTGCGGGCCTGCCGGGCCGCACGGATGTGGGTTCGAAAGCGCTCCCGTTGCCACTCCATGTCGGCCACCGTGCGACCGCCCTTTCGGGTGTCCATTTGGTAGTAGTCCAGGCCGGTCTCGCCGATGGCGACCACGCGCGGGCGCGCAGCCCGCTCGACCAGTTCCTGGACGCTGGGTTCGTACACGTCCTCGTTGTCGGGGTGCACGCCGACGGTGGACCAGAAGTTGTCATGGGCCAGGGCCAAGCCGTGAACCGACTCGAACTCCTCGATCGTGGTGCAGATGCACAGGGCGCGGTCAACGCGGGCCTGGGCCATGGCGGCCCGGATCTCGGGGAGCTCGGCGGCCAGCTCGGGAAAACTCAGGTGGCAATGGGAATCGACAAACATCACCCGATGGTACGGGCTGTGGCTGCCCCCTCACCGGCGGCGGGAAAAGCCTGCGCGGGTCAGACGGTTTGGGTGGGGCGATCGGAGCCCAGGTGGCTGCCCAGGATCTGTTCGATCCGCAACTTCAGCTGGCGGGACTTTTCATCGGCCGGGAAACGCACTCCCACGCCTTGGGTCCGGCTGCCGCTGGCACCTGCGGGCGTGATCCAGGCGACCTGGCCCACGACGGGGTAACGCTGGAGGTCGTCGGGCAGGGACATCAGCACATAGACCTCGTCCGCGAGGCGATAGGCCCGGGTGGTGGGAATGAAGATGCCGCCCTCGTCAAAGAGCGGGATATAGGCGGCGTAGAGGGCCGCCTTTTCCTTGATAGCCAACTGGATGACGCTGGGGCGGGAACCCGCGGCGGGTGTCGGAGCGGAACTGGGGGTCATGGGCGCCGGGGAGTCAGGGGACGCGCGCAGTGTAGGGCCGCGCGCGCCTGGCTCACAAGCGCCTCCATCATCAGTCCCGAGTTGAAGGGGTGGTCGACCGTCCGCATCGCGTCAGCGAGCTCGCGCCACCACGCCGCCAGTGCCTGCAAGCCACCGGGCGCCACCGGCCCGGGCAGGTCGGCCGGCGCGAAGAACCTCGGCGCGCCGCCGGCCGCCAGGGCCAGCAGGTCGTGACAGACCTTCTGCAGGGCGTCGACCGCCTGAGCCGGCGACCAGTCGGTCAAAGCAGCCAGCTCGCCCCGGGCCATCGCCTTGGGCAGCTCGGACCACTGGCGAGCGGTGAGGCCGGCCTGCGCCCAACGCAAGGCGTCCTCCGGACGTCCGCCGGCAGCCCGCAGCAACACGCCCGCGTCGGCGGGCGCGAGGTCCTGAGACTGCAGCCAGGCCAGGGCTTCCTCGGCGCTGGGCCAGGCCATCGTGTGGGACTGGCAGCGGCTGCGGATGGTGGGCAGTAGCTGGTGCGCCGCCTCGCTGGCCAGCACAAAACGCACTTCGCCCGCCGGCTCCTCCAGCGTCTTGAGCAGGGTGTTGGCGGCGATGGCGTTCATGCGCTCGGCCGGGTAGACCAGGACGACCTTGCCTCGCCCCCGGGCGCTGGTGCGCTGCGCGAATTCGACGGCGTCGCGCAGGGCATCGACGCGGATCTCCTTGCTCGGTTTGCGCTTCTTGTCGTCGATCTCCTGCTGCGCCTTCTCGGCCAGGGGCCAACCCAAAGCCATCATCGCGGTCTCGGGCATCAGCACACACAGGTCGGCGTGCGTGCGCACCGCGATCGCGTGGCATCCGGGGCACTGGCCGCAGGCACCGTGTGCCAGGGGCGACTCACATAACCAGGCCTGGGCCAGCTCCAGCGCCAGGGTGTACTGGCCGAGGCCGGAGGGCCCTTGCAGCAGCAGGGCGTGTCCGCCCCGCCCCACCAGGCTCTGGCGCTGGGCTGCGATCCAAGGCGCGGCGCTCACAGCCATCCTCTGCCCGCCACCGCGCCGCGTACCGCTGCCCACACCGCCTCACGGGTCGCGGAGGCATCGATGCGTGCAAAGCGACCCGGGTCCTCGGTGACGCGTCGCTGGTAACCCGCATGCACCTGCTCGAAGAACGCCTGGGGCTGAGACTCGAACTTGTCGGGCACGCGCGCGCCGGCCAAGCGGACAGCGGCGATCGCCGGGTCCAGCTCGAACAGGAGGGTGAGATCGGGTTGCCGCAGGGACCCTTGTGACCCCGCCCTGCCCTGCACCATGCGTTCGAGCTGGCGCAGCACGTCCCAGTCGAAGCCGCGGCCACCGCCCTGGTAGGCGAAGGTGGCATCGGTGTAGCGGTCGCACAGCACCACCTCGCCGCGCGCCAGGGCCGGCTCGATCACCTGCTGCAGGTGGTCGCGGCGGGCGGCGAACATCAGGAGCGCCTCGGTGAGACTGTCCATCGGGGCGTTCAGGGCAAGCGTGCGCAGTTGTTCGGCCAGGGGCGTGCCCCCAGGCTCGCGCGTGGTCAGGACACGGCGACCGGCAGCAGACAAGGCATCGGCCAGCGACTGGATGTGCGTCGACTTGCCCGCGCCGTCGATGCCTTCGAAGGTGATGAAGAGTCCCTGGGTCATGGCCGGCGCTGGTAGGTGTTGACGGCCCGGTTGTGTTCTTCCAGGGTCTGACTGAACTGGCTGCTGCCGTCGCCGCGGGCCACGAAGTACAGCGCCGGGCTGCCAGCGGGCTGCACCGCCGCCAGCAGGGACGCCTTGCCCGGCATGGCGATCGGCGTGGGCGGCATGCCGCGGCGCGTGTAGGTGTTCCAGGGCGTGTCGGTCTGCAGGTCGATGCGTCGCAAGTTGCCGTTGAAGGCGGTGCCCATGCCGTAGATCACGGTGGGGTCGGTCTGCAAAGGCATGCCGATGCGCAAGCGGTTGTGGAACACCGCCGAAATCAGGGGTCGGTCAGAGCCGCGGCCCGTTTCTTTTTCGATGATGCTGGCCAGGGTCAGCGCCTCTTCGGGCGTGCGCACCACGGCCTGTGGCGTGCGTTGCGCCCAGGCCGCGGACAGGCGTTGGTCCATGGCCCGCATCGCGCGGCGCAAGACGGCCAGGTCGCTGCTGCCCTTGCTGTAGGTGTAGGTGTCGGGAAAGAAGCGGCCCTCCGGGTGCTGGCCGTCGCGGCCCAGGGTCTGCATGAGCGCTTCGTCGGTGAGTGCGGCGCTGTCCTGGCGCAGGTCAGTTTCCTTGGCCAGCGCCGCACGGAACTGGCGGAAGGTCCAGCCTTCGATCAAGCTCACCGCGCCTTGCGCCTGGTCGCCGCGCGCGAGCTTGTCTAGGAGGCGCCAAGGCGTGATGCCGGTCTCGAGCTCGTAGCTGCCCGCCTTGATCAGGCGCGCGCGGCCCGACAGTCGAAACCAGGTGTGCAAGGCCAGGGGCGAGACGTCCACGCCAGCGGCCTGGACCCCCTGCGCCACTTCGCGAGGCAGGGTTCCGGGCTCGATGGACAGGTCCACCACCGGGGTGGCCAGTGCCATGGGCCGATGCAGCCACCACATCGCCCACCCCGCAGCGGCGAGCACGGCGATCACGAGGACGAGGCTGGTGGTGAGGAGAAAGCGCCGCACGGCTGGACAGAGGTCCTAGAGGGGAAACAACAAGAGAAGTGGGGAGAGGCAGTGGCCATGATAATTCAGGGATGACTTACCCCCTGGAAGGCGTCGCCCCCCTGCCCCACCTGGGCGTGATCCGTGCGCAAGGCGAGGATGCCGCGTCCTTCCTGCATGGCCAACTCACACAAGACTTCGTCCTGCTCCCACCCGGGCAGGCCCGCCTGGCCGCGTTTTGTTCGGCCAAGGGCCGCATGCAGGCCAGTTTCATTGGCGTGCGGCTCTCGCCTCAGGACATTGCCCTGGTCGTGAGCCGAGACCTGCTGGCGCCCACTTTGAAGCGCCTGTCGATGTTCGTGCTGCGTGCCAAGGTGAAGCTCTCCGATGCCACCGAGTCGTTCACGCTGCGCGGCTTGGCGGGCGAGGCCTCATTGGGTGCTGACGGCGTGGCGCTGGCTCCCTGGAGCCATCAGGTGCAGGAGACGGCGCACCGCGTCGGCCTGTATCCCGCCAACGGCGTGGCGCGCGCGCTGTGGCTCGCCCCTGCGGGCACGCCGGAGCCTGCCGGGACCACACTGGATCCGGCGCTCTGGCAGTGGGGCGAGGTGCACAGCGGCGTGGCGACGGTGAGCGCCGCGGTGCTGGAGGCCTTCGTGCCGCAGATGCTCAATTACGAATCGGTGGGCGGCGTGAACTTCAAGAAAGGCTGTTACCCCGGCCAGGAAGTCGTGGCCCGCAGCCAATTTCGCGGCACCCTCAAGCGGCGCGCGACGCTGGCTCGCGCCGAGGCGCCGCTGCAGACGGGGATGGAGATATTCCACGCGCAAGACCCGTCACAACCTTGCGGACAGGTGGCCCAGGCCGCCCCGGCCCCGGGGGGCGGTTGGGACGCCATCGTCTCGCTGCAAACGAGCGCCATGGAGGGCGGTGGCCTGACCGTCGGATCGGTAGACGGCCCCGCGCTGACGCTGCAGCCCCTGCCCTACCCGCTGTTGGCCGACGTGTGAGCCGGCGGACAGGCGGGCGACGGCCTCGCCGGCGCCAGCGCTCAACGCCTCAACGCCTCAACGCCCGAGCGAGGCGACCATCTCGATGTGCGGGATGCCCACTTCCTCGAAGGTCTCGCCCCGCGGCACAAAGCCCAGGCGGGCGTAGAAATTTTCGGCACTGCGCTGCGCGTGCAGCATGACCTCGGCGTCGCCGCGCTGGCGGGCTGCGTCCATCAGGGCCTGCATCACCTGTTGGCCGGCGCCGCCGCCACGCAGCACTTCGTGCACCGCCACCCGGCCGATCTGGGCCTGTCCCGGGCGTGGCTGCAGCAGGCGCCCGGTCGCCACCGGCTGCGCCAGACGGTTGTAGACGACCGCGTGCAAGGCGCTGGCGTCAGCCTCGTCCCATTCGAGTTCCGCCGGGATCCGCTGCTCCTGCACGAAGACCCGGGTGCGGATGGCGCCCGCGTCGCGACCCAGATCGTTCCACGAGCCAGTGCGCACCTGCAGCATGGACTCGCCAGCTTCAAATCCGGTGAGGATCTCGCGCAGGGCAGGTGGCACAGGCCGCGAGGTCTGGGTGGCCGGGTCGGCAAAGACATACAGCAGCTCGCCCCCGATCAGACGCTGGTCGCCGCGGAAGATCGAGCCCTCGAACAGCATGGAGCTGTTGCCGATGCGGCCACAGCGCAGGGCGATATCGAGTCGGTCGTCCATGCGCGCAGAGGCAAAGTATTCGACCGTGGCCTTTTTCACGTACAGGTCACCGCCCAGGTGATGCATGGCCTCCTCGTAAGGCAGCCCCAGCATCCGCCAGTAGTCGGCCACCGCGGTGTCGAAGTACATCAGGTAGTGACCGTTGAAGACGATCTTTTGCATGTCCACCTCCGCCCAGCGTACCCGCAGGCGGTGGAAGAAACGGAAGTCGGCACGTGTGTCGGACATAGGAAAAACCTCAGGGTCTGAAGGCGTCGGCCAAGGCGCGAGCGGCGTCGGCATGGGCCTGGCGTGCCTCGGGGATTGCACGCCCCATCTTGATGAATTCGTGGACCACGCCGCGGTAGATCTCCAATTGCACCGGCACCCCTGCCGCCCGCAGTTTATCGGCGTAGGCCAGGCCCTCATCGGCCAGCGGGTCGCACTCGGCCAGTCCCAGCCAGGCAGGGGCGACCCCTTGGACCTCGGTTGCCTGCAGGGGCGCGAAGCGCCAGTCGCCGCGCTCGGTGTCCGCAATGTAGTGGTCGTAGAAGTAGTCGATCAGCGCGGCGTCGAGCAGCAGGCCCTGCCCGTACGCCTGGTGCGACGGCAGGTCCTGGTGGCCCGCAAGGCCCGGGTAGAAGAGGAGCTGCAGCGCCAAGGGCAGGCCGGCGTCGCGGGCCATGAGCGCGCAGGCGGCAGACAGGGTGCCGCCCGCGCTGTCGCCGCCGACTGCCGCACGGACCGGGTTCAGTCCGTACCGCGCGCCCTGCGTCGCCAAATGGTGGAAAGCGTCCCAGGTGTCATGCACCGCAGTCGGAAAGCGGTGCTCTGGCGCCAGTCGATAGTCCAGGGACACCACCGCACAGCCGCTCAGTCGCGCCAGCTCGCGACACAGGATGTCGTGGCTCGCGATGCTGCCAATGGTGAATCCGCCACCATGCAAGTACAGGAGCCAGGGCAGGTCGCGGCGGTCCGCGAGATCTGCATAGAGCCGCACAGGCAGGGCATAACCGTCGCGGGCGGGCACAGTGAAGTTCTCTACCCGCTGAAGCTCGGCGCGCGGCACTTCCAGCATGGTCGTCCCTGCCTCGTATGCCGCCCGGGCCTGCGCTGGCGACAGAGTGTGCATCGGCGGCAGCGGCGCGCGGGCCATGCGTTCAAGCACGGAACGCATGGCGGGGGTCAGGCGTGGATGCGGCATGACAGCGGGTTACGAGGCGCTACGGGTGGAATCGCTCGCAGGCTGGTGCCGTGGCAGCCACCGCTCGAGAAACCGTCGACCCGCGGCACGCAGGGGACGCTCCAAGTGCCGCTCGCTCGCCGCGGCCCAAAAGCATGTCAGCGCCACGGCGGTGAGCAGCACTCCCAGACGCACCCCCACCGGCAGCGACTCCACCGACGCCGGGGTCCACAGCGGCAGCACAAACCATGCAAAGCCGAAGAACAGCATCGGGTGCAACAGATAGGCGCCGTAGGTGATGTCGCCCAGCCAACGGGCCAGCGACTGGATACGCCCCGTCACCACCACGCGCCCGCTGGCCCACACCAGCGCCACGCAAGCCAGAGGCAGCAGCACACCGCGCCACCCCACCAACTCCCCACCGGAGACCGCGGGTGCGCAGGCAAGCAACAGCGCCGCCATCGCGCCCCAGGCCAGCAGGCCCGTCCGAAGGACCAGCGCTCGCCCCTCCTGGCGGCGGGCTCGCCCGATCAGGCAGCCCACAAAAAAATAGGCCGCGAACGCCGGCACCTGGTGGTAGGCGTGCGTCGCAGCCGCCAGGCCCACGGTGCCCACCGTGCGGTCGATCCAGATCCATTGGAAGACCACCAGCAGTGTCAGCACCGGCAGGCGCCAGTTGGCCAGCGGCAGCACGCGCACGATCAGCGGCATGGCCAGGTAGAACATGAACTCGATCCCCAGCGACCAACCGCCGATGGCCAATGCGGTCACAGCCGGCGTGTAGGCCCCGAACAGGAAGCTGGCGTTGAGCGCCAGCAGGCCCACGCTGCCCGGGACCCACTGGCCGTTGCGCGCAGCCAGCATCACCAGGAACAGCGCGCACACCGCCACATACAGGGGTGCCAGGCGCAGCCATCGCACCGCGAGAAAGGCGGCGAATCCGCGCACGCTGCCGATCGCCCGCGCGTCATACACATAGGCCAGGCTCGCCCCCGAGAGGATGAAGAACAGATAGACACCGTAGGTGCCCAGAGTGGACACGGTGGCCAGGTCCTGCCAATACAGCAGGTGATACACCATGACCGACAGCGCGCACAGTCCGCGCAGGATGTCCCAGCCCAGGACGCGGCCCGTCGAGTCGGGTTGCGCGCTCACAGCGCCTCGACGCGACCCGGGTCCGGTCGCTCCAACCACTGGGCGAATTCCTGCGCCAACTGGCGGCTGGCATGTACAGCGGCGTTCCAGGTACGGGCACGCGCTGTCACGTCGGCGCCGTAGCGGGTGAAGTCGGTGCGATCCGGCAGCTTGCCGTTGGGAAGGCCCGCTACCCACGCCGGGTCCGGCGCCAGCACCAGCATGTTGTCCAGGAAGGGGGTGGCCCGATGGCGCCAGCGCAGGCCCTTGTCCAGCCATCCGGGCACCACCGCCTTCTGAAAATGGGGGTACAGCACCAGGCCCGCGCCCTGCGGCTGGCTCGTGCCTTGGTAGTCCAGATGCAGGTGGTAGTCGGTCAGGCCGCCGTCCCAGTGGGCTCCGGGCAGCGTGCCCGGAATGCCGGTCACCGCACGCAGCGCAAAGGGGATGGAGCAGCTCGCCTGCACGACTTGGAAGAAGTTGTCGGCGGTGAGCGCCACGCGACGCGTGGGATAGTCCTGCGTGCGAAACGGCAGCTCGCCCTCACCCGCGGAAAACACCACGCGCTCCAGCCAGGCGCCCAGAGCCTTGCGGTGCAGGGCATTGGACAGGAAGGCGCCCAGGTAGCCCAGCGGCGTGCCCACCGGGTGTTCGTGCCGCAGCACATGCCGACCACGCGCCGCCAGCACGTGCAGGCGATAGCGCGGATGCGAGAGCACCTCCTGCACTCGCCCACCGTAGAACCCGCGCAGGCCCTCGCCGAATCGCTCGGACACATGGTCCGCCGTCGGACCGCGCCGCCCGGGCGGAATCTCGTAGCTCTGGTGGATGTAGTCGTGTGAGAGCCGCTCGAAAGAGGCGACGGTGTCGGACAGGCAGGCGGTGGCCAGTCGCCAGGCGCCAATGGACGCGCCCACCAGGTGCACCGGCTGCGCGCTGCGGGGCAGCCAGTGCCCGAAGATGAATTGGTCCAGCGGCCCCAAGACCAGGCCCTTGGGGCCCCCTGCCGCACCCGGCACGACGCCGATGTCCTGCGGCGACAGCCCGTGCTGCGTGATATGCATCCGCGCGCGGGGGCCAGCGTACAGGCGCAGGGCGGGTGTCGTGGCCATGCCTATTTGCGCAGGCCCTGCAGCTTGGCGAAAGCACCAGCCATGGCGGTGGGGGCAGCCGGTGCCGGTGCCGGCTTCCCGCTGCGCCCGGGCTCGCGGGGCTCGAAGCGGTTGTCGGCACTACGGGCGTCGCGCGCGGCACGCGCGGGGGCATCCCCCAACTTCATGGTGAGGCTGATGCGCTTGCGCGCTGGGTCGACCTCGAGAACACGCACCTTGACGATGTCGCCAGTCTTGACCACCTCGCGCGCGTCGTTCACAAACTTGTGCGCGAGCTGGCTCACATGCACCAGGCCATCCTGATGCACCCCCAGGTCGATGAAGGCGCCGAAAGCTGCGACGTTGCTCACCGTGCCCTCCAGCTCCATGCCTTCGCGCAGGTCGGCGATATCTTCCACGCCTTCATTGAAGCGAGCCACCTTGAAGTCGGGCCGCGGATCGCGCCCGGGCTTTTCCAGCTCGGACAGGATGTCCTTCACGGTGATCACGCCCACTGTGTCGTTGGCAAAGAGCTCGGGGCGCAGGGTCTTGAGCAGCTCGGCCCGGCCCATCACCTCCTGCACCGGCTTGCCGACGGTGGCCAGCATCTTCTGGACCACCGGGTAGGTCTCGGGGTGCACGCCGGTCATGTCCAGCGGGTTGTCGCCTCCGCGTATGCGCAGAAAGCCCGCGGCCTGCTCAAAGGTCTTGGCGCCCAGGCCGCTCACGTCCATCAGCTGCTGGCGGCTGCGAAATGCCCCGTTCGCCTCTCGCCAGCGCACCACCGACTTGGCCACCGTGCCCGAGAGGCCCGAGACGCGGGCCAGCAGCGGCACACTGGCCGTGTTCAGGTCCACGCCCACGCCGTTCACGCAGTCTTCCACCACTGCACCGAGCGCCCGAGCGAGCTCGCTCTGGTTCACATCATGCTGGTATTGGCCGACACCGATGGACTTGGGATCGATCTTCACCAGTTCGGCCAGTGGGTCCTGCAGCCGCCGGGCGATGCTGGCGGCGCCGCGCAGGCTCACATCCACATCAGGCATCTCCTGCGAGGCGAATTCGGAGGCGGAATAGACCGAGGCGCCTGCCTCGCTCACGACCACCTTCTGCAAGCCCGCAAAGCGCTCGGCCAACGGACCGGTCAGGGTGGACAGGCGCTTGATCAGGTCGGCGGCGAGCTTGTCGGTCTCGCGGCTGGCCGTGCCGTTGCCGATAGCGATCAGGTTAACGCCGTGCTTTTCGCAGAGCGTGGCCAGGGTGTGCAGCGAGCCCTCCCAGTCGCGACGCGGCTCGTGCGGGTAGACGGTGGCGGTGTCCACCAGCTTGCCCGTGGAATCCACCACCGCCACCTTCACGCCGGTGCGGATCCCAGGATCCAGGCCCATGACCACGCGCGGGCCGGCCGGCGCCGCCAGCAGCAGGTCACGCAGGTTGTCGGCAAAGACCTTGATCGCCACCTTCTCGGCTTCCTCACGCAGGCGAGTAAAGAGATCGCGCTCGGTGGACAGCGAAAGCTTGACGCGCCAGGTCCAGGCCACGCATTTGCGAAGCAGGTCGTCGCACGGGCGCTTGGCATGGCTCCAGCCCAGGTGCAGGGCGATGCGGCCCTCGGCCACCGAAGGCTGACCCGGTTCAGGCTCGACCGGCAATACCAGGCGCGCATCCAGGATCTCCAGCTGGCGGCCGCGAAACACCGCGAGCGCGCGGTGCGAGGGGACGCGCCCGATCGGTTCGTCGTAGTCGAAATAGTCGCGGAACTTGGCGACGTCGGGATGGTGTTCGTCCTTGCCGGCAGCCAGCTTGGAGCGAAAAAGCCCCTCGGCCCACAGCCACTCGCGCAGGGACTGCACCAGGGCCGGATCTTCGGCCCAGCGCTCGGACAGGATGTCGCGCACACCCTCGAGCACCGCGGCTACGGTGGTGAAGTCCTCACCGCCCTCGCCTTTTTCGGATTTCACGAAGGGCTGAGCCTGGACCTGCGGGTCGAGCGTGGGATCGGCAAAGAGGCGGTCGGCCAGGGGCTCCAGGCCCGCCTCGCGTGCGATCTGACCCTTGGTGCGGCGCTTGGGCTTGTACGGCAGGTACAGGTCCTCGAGTTCCTGCTTGGTGGGCGCAGCCTCGAGGGCGGCGCGCAACTCGGGGGTGAGCTTGCCCTGCTCCTCGATGCTTTTGAGGATGGCCTCGCGTCGCGCCTGCATCTCACGCAGGTAACCCAGTCGGTACTCCAGCTCGCGCAATTGCACATCGTCCAGACCGCCGGTGGCCTCCTTGCGGTAGCGGGCGATGAAGGGCACCGTCGCACCGGCATCCAGCAGGCTGATGGCAGCCTGCACCTGGTGATCCTGGACCTTTATTTCGGTGGCAATCTGCCGGACGATGCTTTGCATGCCTCTTGGGGTGCTCAACGCTTTTTGGGACGCGCGAGTGTGCCATAGCCCTGGCGTCCTCCCGCGGCACGAAGGCGGGCCATGCGCCGATATTCGGCACTCGCCGATCAGGCCGTCGTGGTGACCGCCCTCAGGGTGTAGCCTATGCGCGGGAAGTGCACGTGCACCGTGCCGGCCCGCGGGTCTGTGCGTCGCAGCGTGTAGTGCGTGCGGGTGGCCGCCATGAGCTCGCCCTCGGTGGCTTCGGTGCCGAAAGACTCGGGCGTGACCGTGACCCGGCTGCCCAGGGGAATGCCGTGGTCATCCTGGAAGGCGCTGTCCACCAGCAGGTTGGCACCCGGTGCCTCCGGTTCGCTGCGAGCGGCCACGGTGATCGCATCGGCAGCACTGAAACGAGCTGGTCGCCCAGCACCGAAGCCGGCCATGCGGTCCATCCATTCGGTCACCGCCGGCGTGGCCCCCAGGAGATCGGCCATGACCGGCACTTGAGTGCGCAGGAACCACAGCGGGTGGTAGGCCGCGAAATCGGCCACGCAGGGGTCGGCTCCGAACAGGAAATCGTGTTCCTCCACCATGCTGGCGATGCGACGCAGGTAGGAGCGGCAAGCCGAGGTCGCATCGGCAGGTCGCAGCACCGTCATGTTGGAGCGCATGGCCTTGCGGTCGTCGGCGAAGGCCTGGGCCATCTGCGGCGGCGCATCGCGAAACAGGTGGGCCGAGCCGCGCGGTTGCAGGGCGTGCGCCATCATGGCCCAGAAGAAGGTGCTGTCGGCCCACTGCGCGAAGATGCGCGAGACGCCGCGCAGATGCGGCGGGTACAGGGTGGACTCGGGTTGCACGTGTTCGAGCACGTCGCAGATCAGGGCGCTGTCGCAGTAGATGTCCGCGCCGACCTGCAGAAAGGGCGTGCGCCGATAGCCACCGGTTAGGGCCACCACATCGGGCTTGGGCAAGACCTGGGGTATGTACACCGATTGCCAGGCCAGCTGCTTGTACCCCAGCACCAGGCGGATCTTTTCGGAGAACGGCGACGCCGGGTAGTGATGCAGGATCAGGTCCACGCTCATAGCGTTCTCCTTTCGGTTGCTAGGTCAGGCCAGCTTCACCAGCTGCTTGCCGAAGTTTTGCCCTTTGAGCAGGCCCAGAAAGGCCTGCGGCGCCGACTCCAAGCCCTGGGCGATGCTCTCGCGCGGACGCAGCTTGCCGCTGCCCACGAGCTGCCCGAGCTCCTGCAGCGCCTGCGGCCAGACCTCCATATGCTCGCTCACGATGAAGCCTTCCACCCGCAGACGGTTCACCAGGATCAACTGCGGATAGGACATGGGAATGGGCTGGCCGTCGTAGCCGGCGATCATCCCGCACATGGCAATGCGCCCGAAAGCGTTCATGCGCAGCATCACCGCGTCCAGGATGCGCCCGCCCACGTTCTCGAAGTAGCCGTCGATGCCTTGCGGACAGGCAGCCTTGAGGGCCTTGCCTAGGGAAGCCGCATCGGGATGCGCCTTGTAGTCGATGCAGGCGTCAAAGCCCAGTTCGTCGGTCACGTAGCGGCATTTGTCAGCGCCCCCGGCAATCCCCACCGCCCGCGCCCCGCGCGCCTTGGCCAAAGCGCCCACTGCGCTGCCCACCGCGCCACTGGCGGCGCTCACCACCACGGTCTGCCCCGGCTGCGGGTCGATGATCTTGCACAGGCCGTACCAGGCGGTGACGCCCGGCATGCCCACCGCGCCCAGGTAATGCGACAGGGGCACCTGCCGGGTGTCCACCTTGCGCAAGGCGCCGGGCTGGTTCGCGTCGACCACGCTGTGCTCCTGCCAGCCACCCATGCCCACCACCGGATCGCCCGCGGCAAAGCGCGGATGACGGCTCTCCACCACCTCGCCCACCGTGCCGCCGATCATGACCTCGCCCAGGGGCTGGGGCTGCGCGTAGCTCTTGCCCTCGTTCATGCGACCGCGCATATACGGGTCTAGGCTCAGGAAATGATGGCGCACCAGCACCTGGCCGTCCTGTAGCGGCGGCGTGTCCGTGGTGACGAGCTTGAAGTTCGAGACGGACGCCTCGCCCTGCGGGCGGTTGTCCAGAACGATCTGTCGGTTCTTCGGCATAAGTGCTCCTTGTGTATCAGCCGCCGGTGACGACGCTCACGCCGCCGTCCACGGCCAGCCACTGACCGGTGATGTGCTTGCCCGCGTCGGACGCGAACAGCACGGTGATGCCCTTGAGGTCTTCGTCATCGCCCAGGCGCCGCAGCGGGGCATGGGAGGCCATCTCCTCCTCGCCCAGTTGCTCCAGCGCGCCCTGGGTCATGCGGCTGGGGAAGAAGCCCGGACAGATGGCGTTGACGTTGATGTGATAGCGGCCCCATTCGCAGGCCAGCGCACGCGTGAAGTTGATCACCGCACCCTTGGAGGTGTTGTAGGCCAGGGTCTGCAGCTGCGGCGGGTTGCCACCCAGGCCAGCGATGGAGGCGATATTGATGATGCGACCCTGCTGGCGCGGGATCATGCACTTCTTGGCCAGGTGCTGGCTCAGGATGAAATAACCGCGCACGTTCAGATTCATCAGCTTGTCCCAGGCCGCCACCGGGTGGTCCTCGGCGGGCGCGCCCCAGGCGGCACCCGCGTTGTTCACGAGGATGTCGACATGCCCCAGGCGCGCCAGTGTTTCGTCGGCCAGGCGGCGGATGTCCTGCTCCTGACCGCAGTCCGCGGCGATCCACTGCGCGTCGATACCAGCAGCTTTCAATTCGGCCGCTGCGCCCTCCAGGTCGGCGGCCTTGCGCGAGGTGAGCAACACCCTCGCGCCGGCCTCGCCGAGCGCATGGGCCATCTGCAGGCCCAGGCCGCGGGAGCCGCCCGTGACCAGAGCGGTCTTGCCCTGAAGGTTAAAGAGGGTGTTCACGGTGCGGATCATGGGCAGTGTCTCTCGAGTGGTCTTGTGAAAGCAGGCAAGGGAATCAGAACGCGTCCTCGGGCATGTCGGCGCAGGTGCGGTCGCGGCGAGCGACGACTCGCAGCCAGGCGTCGATGCGAGGCAGTTCGTAATGGAAGAAATACTGCGCGGCGTGGCGGCGCCCTTCGTGGGCGGGATCGACCATCAGCAGATCCAGCCACGTCCAGGCCAGGACCAGGTGGCCGAAGGCCTGCATATAGGGCACGGCGTTGGCCAAGGCATCGGTCGGATCGCCAGTGGCCCAGGCGGACTTGGTGGTAGCGCCCACCTGCTGCAGGGCCTGGGCCAGCGCATTGGCATGTGCGGCGAGCGTGGGCTGGTGCAGCGCCCTCGCAATCGTGGCATCAATCCGATCGGCCAGGAGCTTGAGGCCACGCCCGCCTTCCATCGTGACCTTGCGCCCGAGCAGGTCCGCGGCCTGGATGCCGTGCGTGCCCTCATGGATCATGTTCAGGCGGTTGTCGCGCCAGTACTGTTCGACCGGAAAGTCGCGGGTGTAACCGTAGCCGCCATGCACCTGGATGGCCAGTGAGTTGGCCTCCAGGCAGAACTCGCTGGGCCAGCTCTTGGCCACGGGGGTGAGGACCTCCAGCAGCAAGCGGGCCTCGTCGGCGGCTTGCGCATCGCCTGTGTGCTGCTCGTCGACCAGCCGCGCGCAATACAGCATCAGGGCCAGCGCGCCCTCGCTGTACGACTTCTGCGCCAGCAGCATGCGCTTGATGTCGGCGTGCTCGATGATGCGCACCTGCGGCTGCGAGGGGTCCTTGCCCGCGGGCCCTACGGCCCGGCCCTGCGGCCGATTGCGCGCATAGTCGAGCGAGGCCTCGTAACCCGCCAGGCCTAGCGCCGTGGCCGCCATGCCGATGCCGATGCGGGCCTCGTTCATCATGTGGAACATGCAGCGCAGGCCTTCGCCAGGCTTGCCTACGAGATACCCCACAGCCCCCGCCCCGGCGCCATCCAGCCCCGCCCCACCCTGCCCCCGCACAGGGAACTTGCCCTCACCGAAATTGAGCAGCGTGTTGGTGGTGCCGCGCCAACCGAGTTTGTGATTGAGGCCCGCCAGGGCCACGTCGTTGCGCTCGCCGGTCAGACGACCTTCGGTGTCCACCAGCTTCTTGGGTACGATGAAAAGCGAGATACCTTTGACTCCCGGTACCAGCTGTCCATCAGGACCTGGAATCTTGGCCAGGACCAGGTGGATGATGTTGTCGGTCAGCTCGTGCTCGCCAGCCGAGATCCACATCTTGTTTCCGCGCAGGCGATAGCGCGGGCCCAGCGGATCCTGCTCGAAATCGGCGCCATCGGGCACGGCCCGCGTGGTGATGTCCGACAGCGACGAGCCGGCCTGCGGCTCGGACAAGCACATGGTGCCCGAGAAGCGCCCATTGAATTCGTTGGCGGCAAAGACCTGCTGCTGCAGGGGCGTGCCGTGCGCCATCAGCAGGTTGGCATTGCCTACCGTCAAGAGACCCCCACCGATGCTGATGGACGCCTTGGCAAAGAACACACCGGCGGCCGCCTCCACCACATAGGGCAGCTGCATCCCGCCCATCTCGTGGTTCTGCGCGGCGCTGAGCATGCCGGATTCGGCATACGCGTCCCAGGCAGCTTTCGTGGCTGCGGGCAGGATCACCTTTTCACCGTCGAAGCGGGGCTCCTCGGTGTCGACCAGGCGGTTAAAGGGCGCGAATCTCTCGCGGGCAATGCGCTCGCAGGTGTCGAGCACCGCGTCGAACGTGTCTCGGCTGTGGTCCGCGAAGCGCGGACGCTCCGACAGCTCGCCAACCCGCAGCCAGTCATGCAGCAGGAAGTCGAGCGTGTCGCGCAGTGCCATGGGGTCAGAGCACCTCGAACACGCCCGCCGCGCCCATACCGCCGCCCACGCACATGGTGACGCACACACGCTTGGCGCCGCGGCGCTTGCCCTCGATCAGGGCGTGGCCGGTCAAGCGCTGGCCCGAGACGCCGTACGGGTGCCCCACCGCGATCGCGCCGCCATTGACGTTCAATCGATCAGCGGGAATACCCAGCTTGTCGCGGCAATACAGCACCTGCACCGCGAAGGCTTCATTGAGCTCCCACAGGTCGATGTCCGACACCTTCAGGCCCAGGCGCGCCAGCACCTTGGGCACCGCAAAGACCGGGCCGATGCCCATCTCGTCGGGCTCGCAGCCCGCCACCGCAAAGCCCAGGAAACGGCCCAGCGGCTTGAGGTGATGGCGCGAGGCATAGGCCTCGCTCACCACCACACAGGCGCCCGCGCCGTCGGAAAACTGGCTGGCGTTACCCGCGGAGACCAGTCCGCCAGGTAGCGCGGCGCGGATACCGCTGATGCCTTCCTTGGTCGTGCCTTCGCGCAGGCCTTCGTCCACGCTCACGGTCACTTCCTTCGTGCGCAGGCCCATGACCGGATCGGCCACACCCGCCTGCACCGTGATCGGCGCGATTTCGTCCTGGAACTTGCCGGCGGCTTGAGCGGCGCAGGCCTTTTGCTGGCTGGCGGCGCCATACTCGTCCATCGCGTCGCGGCCGATGCCATAGCGCTTGGCCACTTGTTCGGCCGTCTGCAGCATGTTCCAGTAGATCTCGGGCTTCCTCTTGGCCAGCACCAGGTCCTGGATCATGTGGGTGTTCATCTCTTGCTGCACGCAGGAGATGCTCTCGACCCCGCCGGCCACGTAGACCTCGCCCTCGCCGGCGATGATGCGCTGCGAGACCATGGCAATCGTCTGCAAGCCCGACGAACAGAAACGGTTGACGGTGGCGCCGGAGACGGTGACGGGCAGGTCCGCCATCAGCGCGATCTGGCGCGCGATGTTGGCGCCGGTCGCGCCCTCGGGCGTGGCACATCCCATGAGGACATCTTCCACCGCATCGCCGGGCACGCCGGCACGCTGCAAGGCGTGCTTGACCGCGTGGCCGCCCAGGGTGGCGCCATGGGTCATGTTGAAGGCGCCCTTCCAGCTCTTGGCGAGCGGGGTGCGGGCGGTGGAGACGATGAGGGCTTGGCTCATATCAGGTCGTCCTCGGGAATTCAGTTGAAGGTCTTGCTCTCGGCCACCAGGCGCGCGATCAGGGGCGCGGGCTCCCAGAACTTCGCGTCGTCGTGCGGGTTCTGCTGGAAGCGCTTCATGGCCTGGACCATGTTGAAGAGGCCAAACTCATTGGCGTATTGCATGGGGCCGCCGCGGAAGATCGGGAAGCCGTAGCCGGTGATATAGACCATGTCGATATCGCTGGCGCGGGCAGCGATGCCCTCCTCCAGGATGTGCGCGGCCTCGTTCACCAGCGAGAAGACCAGGCGCTGCACGATCTCGTCGTCGGCAATCTTGCGCGGGGTGATACCCAGCGCCTTGCGGTGTTCCTCGATCAACTTGTCCACCACCGGCGAAGGAATGGCGTCGCGCTTGCCCGCTTGATAGTCGTACCAGCCGGCACCGGTTTTCTGACCGTATCGCCCAAGCTCGCACAGCTTGTCGGCACTGGCGCTGTATTTCATGCCCGGTTTCTCGACATACCGGCGCTTGCGGATTGCCCAGCCGATGTCGTTGCCCGCCAGGTCGCCCATGCGGAAGGGGCCCATGGCGAAACCAAACTTCTCGACGGCTTTGTCCACCTGCTGCGGGCTGCAACCTTCATCCAGCAGGAAGCCGGCCTGGCGGCTGTATTGCTCGATCATGCGGTTGCCGATGAAGCCGTCGCAGACGCCAGAGACCACGGCGGTCTTCTTGATCTTCTTGGCCACCGCCATGACGGTGGCCATGACGTCCTTGCCGGTCTGGGCGCCTCGCACCACCTCCAACAGCTTCATGACGTTGGCCGGGCTGAAGAAATGCAGGCCCACCACGTCCTGCGGGCGCTGGGTGTAGGCCGCGATCTGGTTCACGTCCAGCGTGGAGGTGTTGGAGGCCAGGATGGCGCCGGGCTTCATCACCGCGTCCAGCGTCTCGAACACCTTTTGCTTGACGCCCATTTCCTCGAACACCGCCTCGATCACCAGGTCGGCACCGGCCAGGTCCTTGTAATCGAGCGTGGTGGACAGGAGCGCCATGCGCTGCTCGTACTTGTCTTGCTTGAGCTTGCCTTTCTTGACCTGAGCCTCGTAGTTCTTGCGAATGGTGGCCACGCCGCGGTCCAGGGCCTCCTGCTTCATCTCCAGGATCGTGACCGGGATGCCGGCGTTGAGGAAGTTCATGGAGATACCACCGCCCATGGTGCCGGCGCCGATCACGGCCACCTTGGCGATGGAGCGCTGGGGGGTGTCCGAGGGCACGTCCGGGATCTTGGAGGCTGCGCGTTCAGCCATGAACAGGTGGCGCAGCGCGCGGCACTCGGCGGTGTTCATCAGGTTGATGAAGGTCTGGCGCTCGTCCAGCAGGGCCGGCTCGAAGGGCTTCTTCGTGGCGTTTTCCACTGCGTCCACACACTTGCCCGGGGCCGGGAAGTTTTTGGCCATGCCCTGCACCATGTTGCGGGCGAACTGGAAGTAGGCATCCCCCTGCGGGTGCTTGCATGGCAGATCGCGCACACGAGGCAGCGGGCGCGCGGTGGCCACCGATCGGGCATAGGCCAGGGCTTCGTCGGCCAGGGACTCGGCGGAGGCGGCCATCTTGTCGAACAGCTTCTGCCCGGGCAGCTGCGCGAGCAGTTCGCTCTTGACGGGCTCGCCGCTCACGATCATGTTCAGGGCAGTCTCCACGCCCAGGGCACGCGGCAGCCGCACCGTGCCGCCCGCGCCGGGAATGAGGCCCAGCTTCACCTCGGGCAGGGCCACGCTGGTACCCGGCGCCGCGATGCGGTAGTGGCAGCCCAGAGCCAGCTCCAGGCCGCCGCCCATGGCCACCGAGTGCACGGCGGCGACCACCGGCTTGGCCGAGGCCTCCACCGCGCGGATCACCGACAGCAGATTGGGCTCGGCGTAGGCCTTGGGCGAGTTGAATTCGTTGATGTCGGCGCCGCCGGAAAAGGCTTTGCCCGCGCCGGTGATCACAATGGCCTGAACCTTGGGATCCGCCTGAGCCTGCTCCAGGCCGGCCACGATGCCCAGGCGGGTGGACAGGCCCAGTCCGTTCACGGGCGGGTTGTTCAAGGTGATCACGGCCACGTCGCCGTGGGCCTGGTAATGGGCGGTCATGCAGTCTTCCTCGGGGTGCGATGGGGGGCAACAGGCCCGTTCTCAGATTCTAGAAACCCTGATCCAGTCCTGGCATCAGACTTGTCCCGATCGGGACATGCCTGGCCGGCCATTCCCGGGTGAGCCGCAGGCCTAGACCTCGAGCCACTCCCGACGGGTGTAGGCATCCGCCTTCAGGCTCTCGGGCGTGCCCTGGAACACGATGCGCCCGTGCCCCATCACCAGGGCGCGGTCGGAAATGGTCATGGCGATCGTGAGCTTTTGCTCGATCAGGAGGACCGAGATGCCACGGCTTTTGAGCGCCTGCAGATACTGCGCCACCAATTCGACGATCTTGGGTGCCAAGCCCTCGGTGGGCTCGTCGATGATGATCAGATCCGGGTCACCCATGAGGGTGCGGCACAGGGTCAGCATCTGCTGCTCGCCGCCGGAGAGCACACCGGCTTCGGTGTGCTGGCGCTCTTTCAGGCGCGGGAACAACTGATACATGTCGTCGAAAGACCAGCGGCCCACCGCATTGGCTTTTTTCTGACCCAGCATCAGGTTCTGGTGCACCGTGAGCTTGGGGAAGATGTCGCGGTTCTCAGGGACATAGCCCAGGCCCAGGTGCGCGATCTCGTAGGGCTTGCGGCCCATGAGGGGCTGCCCCTTCCAGTCCACGCTCCCATGGCTATCGACCATGCCCATGATGGCCTTGGCCGTCGTGGAGCGCCCCGAGCCGTTGCGCCCGAGCAGCGCCACGATCTCGCCGGGCTGCACCTCGAAGCTCACGCCATGCAGCACATGGCTCTTGCCGTAGAAGGCGTGGAGGTTGTCGACTCTGAGCACCGTCAATGTCCTCTGCCAGCCTGCGCGTCGGCCACGTGCGAGCCCAGATAAGCCTCTTGCACGCGCGCGTTGGCGCGCACCTTCTCCGGCGTGTCATAGGCGATCACCTCGCCGTAGACCACCACCGCGATCTTGTCGGCCAGGCCAAACACCACGCCCATATCGTGTTCCACCGTGAGCAGGGTCTTGCCCACGGTCACTTCCTTGATCAGGTTGATGAAGCGCTGGGTCTCGCTCTTGCTCATGCCGGCGGTGGGCTCGTCCAGCAGGATCACTTGGGCGCCGCCCGCGATGGTGATGCCGATCTCCAGCGCCCGCTGTTCGGCGTAGGTCAGGTTCATGGCCAGAACGTCCTTGCGTCGGTCCAGGCGAATCATTTCCATCAGCTGCTCGGCGCGCTCATTGGCGTCCTCAAGGTCGGCCAGGAACCTCAGGAAGGTATAGCGGTACCCCAGGCTCCAGAGCACGCTGCAACGCAGGTTCTCAAACACACTGAGCTTGGGAAAGATGTTGGTGATCTGGAAGCTGCGCGAGAGGCCCAGTCGGTTGATCTCAAAGGGCCGCTTTCCGTCGATCCGCTGGCCGTTCAGGAGCACCTGCCCGCTGGTGGGCTCAAACCGTCCGCTGATCAGGTTAAAGAGCGTGGACTTGCCCGCGCCGTTCGGACCGATCACGGCCACGCGCTCGCCGGCGTTCACTGCCAGGTTGGCGCCGCGGATGATCTCGGTCTTACCGAAGTTTTTGCGC
The DNA here is from genome assembly GCA_041159245.1 of Pseudomonadota bacterium. Taxonomy (GTDB): domain Bacteria; phylum Pseudomonadota; class Gammaproteobacteria; order Burkholderiales; family Burkholderiaceae_C; genus Ramlibacter. The sequence goes on along the minus strand of JBEAZV010000015.1, from coordinate 4,159 downwards.
AGATCACGCAGTTCGAGGGCGTAGGTCATGTGATCAGCGCCTCTCTGCGTTTGATCTCTTTTTCGATGTCCTCCTGGATCTCGTCCCACTGGCGCACAAACACGCGACGCGCCAGTTCAAACAGGCCCAGCCCTGTGAGCATCACGAAGGCCGAGCCGAACCAGCTGTTCAGGCCCGTCGCATCCAGCGTGACGCCCAAGAAGGTGACAGTTGGCCCCAGGGCTGCATTGAGCTTGAGGTGGTAGACCATCTCGATCATGGCCGCTGCGCCGAACAGGGTGACCAGCGCGGTCACCCCCAGGGCCAGGTAGCTGACCCAGAGCTCGCGCAGGCGCCCGAAGGAGGCCACCCGCAGGTTCATCATGATCAGGCTGGCGATGCCGCCAGGCGCATACATCACCATGAACAGGAACACCAGACCCAGGTACAAGAGCCACGCCTTGGTCAGCTCCGAAAGCAGCACAAAGGCCAGCACCATCAGGATGCCGCCGATGATGGGGCCAAAGAAGAAGGTGGCGCCGCCCAGGAAGGTAAACAGCAGATAGGCGCCCGAACGCGGGCCGCCCACCACCTCGGAGGTGACGATCTCGAAGTTCAGGGCCGACAGGCCTCCCGAAATGCCGGCAAAAAAGGCTGCGACGATGAAGGCGATGTAACGCACCACCTGGGTGTCGTAGCCCACGAACTCCACCCGCTCTGGGTTGTCACGCACCGCGTTGAGCATGCGTCCCAGCGGCGTGCGGGTGAAGGCGAACATGAGCGCCGTGCAGATGAAGGTGTAGATCGCAATGAGGTAATACAGCTGTACCTGCGGTCCGAAGCTGATGCCCCAGGGCTTGGTGCCGGTCACGCGGTTGCCCGAGATGCCGCCCTCGCCGCCGAAGAACTCGGGGAACATCAAGGCCGAGGCCCACACCAGCTCGCCCACGCCCAGCGTGATCATGGCGAAGGTGGTCGCGGATTTCTTGGTCGTGACCCACCCGAACACCACCGCGAACAGCATCGCCGATACGCCGCCCACAATCGGCAGCAGGCTCACCGGAATCGGCAGCTGCCCCTTGCTCACGATGTTGAGGGTGTGAATGGTGAGGAAGGCCCCCATACCCGAATACACCGCATGCCCGAAACTGAGCATGCCGCCTTGCCCCAGCAGCATGTTGTACGACAGGCAGACGATGATCGCGGTGCCCATCTGACTGAGCATGGTGTGCGAGAGCGAGCTGGTGAACACGCTCGGCGCCATGAGCAGGACCAGCGCGAACAGGCTCCAGATGATCCAGCGCCCGACGTTATAGGGCTTGAACTCGTAATAGGCGGCGGCCATCGCGTCAGCCCTCTCGCGTTCCGAGTAGGCCCCGGGGCCGGAAGATCAGGATCAACACCAGCAGCATGTAGGGCAGGACCGGGGCGATCTGACTCACCTTCAGCTTCCACAGGGCGTAGCCGAAGGTCTTGGGGGTGATCTCCCAGCCCACCGACTTGAGCGCGCCCATAAGAGACGCGTCGATGCCCACCGCGAAGGTCTGCAATGTTCCGATCAGGATCGAGGCGACGAAGGCGCCCGAGAGCGAGCCCATGCCGCCCACCACCACCACCACGAAAATCACCGAGCCAACGGTGGCCGCCATGCCCGGTTCGGTGACGAAAGCGTTCCCCCCGATGACGCCAGCCAGGCCCGCCAGCGCCGCACCGCCACCAAAGACCCCCATGAACACCCGCGGCACGTTGTGGCCCAGGGCCTCCACCGTCTCGGGGTGCGTGAGCGCGGCCTGGATCACCAGGCCCACACGGGTGCGTGTGAGCAGCAGCCACAGCGCCAGCAGCATGACCAGGGCCACCCCCATCATGAAGCCGCGGTACATCGGGAACTGGGTGCCATACAGCGTGAACAGGGGGCCACTCAATTCGGCCGGCACGCGGTAATCGACCGAGCTCGTGCCCCACACCAGCTGCACCATTTCCAGGACGATGAAGGACAGACCGAAGGTGATCAGGAGCTCCGGCACATGGCCGAAATGGTGGACCCGCCGCAGGCAGTACTTCTCAAACAGCGCGCCCAGCACCGCCACGCCCAGGGGCGCCAGCACCAGCGCGGGCCAGAACCCCACCCATTGCGTGACGCTGTAGGCAAAGTAGGCCCCGAGCATGTAGAAGCTCGCGTGGGCGAAATTGAGCACGCCCATCATGCTGAAGATCAGCGTGAGGCCGGCACTGAGCATGAACAGCAACAGCCCGTAGCTGATGCCGTTCAACAGCGAGATCGTGAAAAATTCCATGCAGACACACAATACGGCCTGGCCGGCCCTCCCGGACTCGCGCACGGGGCGAGAGAGGCCGGGCAGGCCAGGAGGCAAGCCGCGGGGTCAGGGGGCGGCGGTCGCCCCGAAGGGCATCAGCCCGGACGCTTCATCTGGCAGCTGGTGGGCGTGCTGGACACATAAGGATCCATCTGCTTGATCCCAACGAAGGTGTAGCCGGTGTTCTCCACGCTGTACTCGCCCTTCTTGGCCTTCTGCCACTTGGTGATGAACATCGGCTGCTGCAGCTGGTGGTCGGAGACGCGCATGGTCACCTCGCCGGCGAAGCTCTTGACACTCAGCCCCTCCATCGCCTTGGCCACCTGCACCGGGTTGGTGGACTTGGATTTGGCCATGGCCGCCCCTAGCAGGTTGATGCCGTTGTAGGTGGCAAAGGTGTAGTAGTCGTCGTTGAACTTCTTCTTGAAGTCGTCCACCAGCTGACCGATCTCGCCTTTGTGATTGGCATGGCCATAGGCCACCACGTACACCTCGCCCTCGCCACCGGCAGCCAGCGCGGTGGGGGTGCCGCTCACCTGCGAGTAGTAGGTGTACATCGGGATCTTCAGGCCGGCGTCGTTCAGGGCCTTCACGAGCAAGGTCAGGTCCTGGCCCCAGTTGCCGGTTACCAGCGCGTCGGCGCCAGACTGCTTGATCTTGGCCACGTAGGGCGCGAAGTCCTTGACCTGACCCAGCGGGTGCAGGTCTTCGCCCACGACCTTCACATCGGGACGCTTGCGGGCCAGGCCCTCTTTGAAATAACGGGCGACCTGCTGGCCGTGCGAGTAGTTCTGGTTGATCAAGTAGACGTTCTTGATCTTGGACTGGTCCTTCATGAAGGTGGTCAGCGCCTCCATCTTCATGGAGGTGTCGGCATCCAGGCGGAAGTGCCAGTAGTCGCAGCGCTCGTTGGTCATCGCCGGATCGACCGCGGCGTAGTTCAGGTAAATGACTTCCTTGCCCGGGTTGCGCTCGTTGTGCTTAGAGACGGCGTCCAAGATGGCCAGGCCGGCGCCCGAGCCGTTGCCCTGGGTCACGTAACGAAAGCCCTGGTCGATCGCCGCCTTGAGGGTGTTCAGGCTCTCCTGGGGCGAGCCCTTGTTGTCAAAGCCCACCACCTCGAACTTCACGCCTGCGGGGTTCTTGGCACCCGAGAGGCGCTCCGCGGCAAACTGCCAGCTTTTGAGCTGGTTCTGGCCGACGTTGGCAAAGGGGCCGGACAAGGGGTCCATGAAGGCGATGCGAACGGTCTCCCCCTTCTGGGCGAAGGCCACGCCGGACACGGCGACCAGGGCGGACAAGGCAACGGATTTCAGGGCGAATTTCAAGGCGCGACTCCTCAAGGACGTTTGCTGATGGGCCGGAGGGTACAAGTTTCGCGAGGGCATCCACTCAGGGAAGTCCCCTAAGTAGGGGCTTTTCTGTGTGAGCGATGAGTTGGGGGACTCGTTGACCTGCAACGCGCCGAGGGTTTTCTCTGGCCTGCAACGCGCTGTGCGGGCGGCACGGGCCCGGAGGCTTCGATGCGGGGGTCGCTTCGCGACTGCCTTGCGGTGCTCGGGCCGGGCGGGAAGTGCGCAAACTCGCCCTGCGGGCTCAAACAAGCGCACTTCTTTTTCCGCCCGCCCCTGCGCTCCTCAGCCCCGCATAGGCGCCCCCGAACCCATGCCCCCCACCCAGCGCTCGTGTAACGCGTGAGGCTTCTCGCCGGAGGGAAGCGTCGGGTATGCGGGGTGGGTCTGGGGGCGCCTGTGTGGGGCCGAGGAGCGCAGGGCGGTGGGGGTGGAAAGCGCGACTTGTTTGAGCCCGCAGGGCGAGTTGTCGCGCGTGCCCCCAGCGACCGAGCACCGCAGGGGAGCCCG
>JBEAZV010000014.1:0-9637 GCA_041159245.1 Pseudomonadota bacterium | reverse complement strand
CGCTGGTTGATCACGTCCACGCTGGTGTTGACGTAGGCCTTGTCAGCCACCGTCTCGGCCATCTTATTCTTGTTGGACAGGCCCGCGTCGATCCACTTGCCCGCTTCGAGGATGGCGGCGGTCACAGCGCGCGCGGTATTGGGGTATTTCTTGACGAAGTCGGCGGTGGTGCCCAGCGCCTTTTCGGGGTGGTCGCGCCAGATGTCCTGCGTGGTGGTGGCGGTGATGCCGATGCCGTCGGCAATCGCGCGGTGGCCCCAGGGCTCGCCCACGCAGTAACCGTCCATATTGCCCACGCGCATATTGGCCACCATCTGCGGCGGCGGCACGGTGATGACCTTGGCGTCCTTGAGCGGGTTCACCCCCACGCTGGCCAGCCAGTAGTACAGCCACATGGCGTGCGTGCCGGTGGGAAAGGTCTGGGCGAAGGTGTAATCGCGCTTGTCGGTGGCCATGAGCTTGGCCAGCGAGGCCGCGTCGACCGCCCCTTTTTCCGCCAGTTTCTTGGACAAGGTGATGGCCTGACCGTTGTGGTTCAGGTTCATCAGGATGGCCATGTCCTTCTTCGGGCCGCTGGTGCCCATGTGCACGCCGTAGATCAGACCCCACAGCACATGGGCCATGTCCAACTCGCCGTTGACCAGCTTGTCGCGCACGCCCGCCCAGCTGGCTTCCTTGGTCGGAATGATCTTGACGCCGTATTTCTTGTCGATGCCCAGCACCGAGGCCATGACGACGCTGGCGCAGTCGGTCAGCGGGATGAAGCCGATCTTCACTTCCTCTTTCTCGGGCTTGTCCGAGCCCTGCGCGTACACGACGCTGCGCAGGGCCGGCGAGACGCCGGTGGCGCCCACGGCGGCGGCTTGCAGCACGCTGCGGCGAGAGAGTTTGGTTTTCAGCAGGTCGGTCATGGAAGCGTTCTCCTGGGTAAGGCAATGACGAAAAGCAAAACGGCGTCCTTCACCCGCGCGGGACTTCGCCCGCAGGGGGAGGGACGCCGTTGTCCATCGATCCCGCCTGGCGAGGGCCTCTCCGTTGAGGCCCTCAGGCGGGCGGCCACTCGCGAGGCCGCATATGAAATGCCTTGCAAAGCGCGTGCCAGCCATGGCCGGCTGGCAAGAGGCGATCGTGCGAGGCTGGCAGGGCCGGGCGCACGTCCATAGACAGTGCGGCAGTGGGCGCACGCACCGCGCTTGTGCGGCGCACCAAGGTGAGGCGTGCAACCCGGGGTGGGTCGTGGTCGGGCCTCAACCCAGAAGGTCGGCCACGTCCAGAATGCGTTGGGCCACGTCGGCGATCTTCAGGCCCTTGTCCATGGCGGTGCGGCGCAACTTTTCATAGGCCTGGGCTTCGCTCAGGCCTTGGCGCCGCATCAGTAGGCCCTTGGCGCGGTCGATGGTCTTGCGGTCAGCCAGTTCACTGCGGGCGGCCTGCAGCTCCTGTCGCAGGGCCTGCTCGTGCTCGAAGCGCGCCATGGCGACGTCCAGGATGGGTCGGATCCGCTCGGGCTCCAGCCCCGCGACCACGTAGGCCGTCACACCGGCGGCGACGGCATCCTTCACGTGGCGCGTGTCGTCGTCGTTCGTGAAAAGAACTATGGGGCGTGGTGCCTCCCGTGTGGCCATGACCACGTGCTCCAGGGTGTCCCGCGCAGCGCTCTCGGCGTCCACGATGATCATGTCTGGCTGCAGCTGCGACAGCCGGTCGGGAAGGAACACGTCCACCGGCAGGGTGGCGACCAGGTTGAAGCCGTTTTCGAGCAGCCCGATGCGCAGGCTGCGCGAACGCGCGGCCTGGTCCAAGGCATGGTCGTCGGTGGGATCGCTGACGATCAGGTCGGGAGCGACCACCACGATGCGCAGGGGCTCGGTCATAAGGGCTCAGGCGCAAGTTTCGCGCCACTCTACACTCGCGGGATGTGGCGGGTCCTGGGAATCGAGTCTTCGTGCGACGAAACCGGCGTGGCCCTGGTCGAGGCCGGGCCGCCGGGCGTGCCGCGCCTGCTCGCCCACGCCCTGCATAGCCAAGTGGCCATGCACCAGGCCTATGGCGGCGTGGTGCCCGAACTGGCCAGCCGCGATCACATCCGCCGCATCCTGCCGCTGGCCGACGAGGTGATGGCGCAGGCTGGCCGCGACCTGGGTGATGTCGATGTGGTGGCCTATACGCGCGGCCCGGGCCTGGCCGGGGCGCTCCTCGTGGGGGCTGGGGTGGGGTGTGCCCTGGGTGCGGCCCTGGGTAAGCCGGTGATGGGGGTGCATCACCTCGAAGGCCACCTGCTGTCGCCGTTTCTCAGCGCCGACGCACCTGAATTTCCCTTTGTCGCTCTGCTCGTCTCGGGCGGGCACACCCAATTGATGCGGGTCGACGGTGTGGGTCGCTACGCCCTCCTGGGCGAGACCATCGACGACGCTGCAGGCGAGGCCTTCGACAAGTCGGCCAAGCTGCTGGGACTGGGCTACCCCGGCGGGCCGGCGCTTTCAAGGTTGGCGCAGTCCGGTGATGCGCAGGCCTTCAAGTTGCCGCGGCCGCTGCTTCATAGCGGCGATCTGGATTTCTCCTTCGCGGGCCTGAAGACCGCGGTCCTGACGCAGTGCAAGAAGCTGGGTGACGCGTTGCCGCAGCACACCGCGGACCTGGCGGCCTCGACTGAGGCCGCCATCGTCGAGGTGCTGGTGAAGAAATCGGCCGCGGCCCTGGAGGACACGAGCCTCAAGCGCCTGGTGGTCGCAGGCGGGGTTGGGGCCAACCGCCTGCTGCGCGCGCAACTGAACGCCGCATGCGCGCGCCGCGGCGTGCGCGTGCACTACCCGGAGCTGGACTTGTGCACCGACAACGGCGCCATGATCGCCATGGCCGCCGCCATGCGCCTGCAGGCCGGCGTGCAGCGGGCGGACACCGTCTACGCCTTTGACGTGCGCCCACGCTGGCCCTTGCACGACCTGGCGTCGTGAGGGACAGGCGGTTTCAGGGCGCGCTCAGAGCAGCTTGATCTCGCGCGCCCGGCTCACCGGCGTGGGCTTGGCTAGCACGAGTGTGAGTACGCCGTTCTCCAGCTTGGCCTGCGTGGTTTCGACATCAATCTCCTGCGGCAACTCGTAGGCGGCCTTGTAGGCCCGCGGCGCTTCGGGACGCGTCTCGATGCGCACCACCGCGCCTTCCACCTGAATGCGCAGATCCTCGCGCGTCACACCCGGCAGGTCCATGCGCACGGTCCAGGCCTTGTCATCTTCCTGCAGGTGCAGGCCCGCTGCAGCCGGTGTGGCAAAGAAGTTGTCCTGCACGAAGCGCTGGAAGCTGCGGTCGAAGGAGTGCAGGGCGGGGGTGCGAACGACGGGTGCGAAGAACATGGTTTCTCTCCTCAGAAAAAATACGGTGGTGGCACGTACACTCCGCGGCGGCCGGATCGTGGCCGCTGCGTCTGGTCACGATGTGTGATCGCGCCTCGACTTTTTCAAGGGAGAAAACATGAGCGAACAAAAACGCCGCCGTCGTATCTTGAAAACCCTCGCCGCGACGCTATGTGCGTCTGTCGTGGCCTTGACTGCCAGCGCGCAGGTCGCCTCCGCGCCCACCAGCGCACCGCTGCGCATCGCCCTGATCGAGAGCCTCTCCGGCCCCTTTGCCAACACCGGCGAAGCGGTGATCCGCAACCTGGCGTGGGCCATCGAGCGTGTGAATCAGCGCGGGGGTGTCCGAGTGGCTGGCTCTGCGAGTCCCCTGGCACTGGAGCGCTATGACAGCAAGGGCCAGGCCGAGGAAGCGCTCTCCGCTTTGCGTGCGGCCATCGACGACGGCGCGCGCATCGTGGTCCAGGGCAATTCGTCTGCGGTGGCAGCGGCCCTGATCGATGCGATCCACAAGCACAACGAACGCGATCCACAGCGGCGCGTGGTGTTCCTCAACTACTCCGCGGTCGACCCCATCCTCACCAACGAGAAATGCAGCTTCTGGCATTTCCGCTTTGACGCTCATGCCGACATGCGCATGGCGGCGCTGATGCGCGTGCTCAAGGACGACCGCGCCGTGGAGAGTGTTTATCTGATCGGGCAGGACTACAGCTTCGGCCAGGCGGTGCTGCGCGAAGCGCGCCGCCAGCTCGCGGCGCAGCGCCCCGACCTGAAGATCGCGGGCGAGGAGCTGCATCCCCTGGGGCGCGTGAAGGACTTCCTGCCCTATGCCGCCAAGCTCAAGGCCAGCGGCGCACAGGCGGTGATCACCGGCAACTGGGGCAACGACCTCACGCTGCTGGTGAAGGCCGCGCGCGAGGTGGGCTATGACGGCAAGTTCTACACCTTCTACGGTAACGCGCTGGGCGTACCCGCCGCGATCGGTGATGCCGGTGTGGGCCGCGTGATCGCGGTAGCCGACTGGCTGCCCAATCTGCCCGGTGCCCAGAACGAGGCCTTCTACCGCGCCTTCCGCCAGCGCTTTCCCAAGCCGCAGGATGACTATGTCCATATGCGCATGCAGTTGATGGTCGAGGCCCTCGCGCAATCGATCGAGCGCGCGGGCAGTGCCGAGGCGGGTGCGATTGCCAATGCGCTGGAGCGAGCCCGGCCCGAACTCTTTGGCGCTCGGGGCACGATGCGCGCGACCGACCATCAATTTCAACAGCCGCTGGTGGTGGGGGTAATGGACCGCCAGGGCGCACCAGGCGTGAAGTTCGACGTCGAAGGCTCGGGCTATGGCTTTCGCGTCGTGCAGGTCGTGTCGCCCGAGGACGCGCAACTGCCCACGACTTGCCGCATGATCCGGCCTGCGTCCTGAACGCGCACGCTCAATGCGCACGCGAGCCAGGCCTGCGTCCAACACTCCAAAACGACATCTCTCACACCATGCGTCCAGCCATCCTGAACCTCGAAGCCTCCAAGATTCGCGAGGTGGCCAACGCAGGCCTGGGCCGCAGTGACGTCCTGGCCTTCTGGTTCGGGGAGAGCGATGAGGCCACGCCTGATTTCATTCGCGACGCCGCGCTGGACTCCCTGCGCGCAGGCGAGACGTTTTATGCGCACAACCTGGGCCTGCCCGAGCTGCGTGAAGCCTTGGCGGACTACACCTCCCGGCTGCATCGGCCTTTGGACGCCTCGCGCATCGCTGTCACCTCGGGTGGGGTCAGTGCGCTGATGCTGGCGGTGCAGGCACTGGTGGACGCGGGCGACGAGGTGGTGGTGGTCACGCCCGTGTGGCCCAACCTCGTTGCCCAGCCCTTGATCATGGGCGCGCGCGTACGTACCGTGCCCCTGCAGCCGGTGCAGGGGGCCTGGACCCTGGACCTGCCCATCCTGCTTGCGGCGATCACGCCGGCCACTCGCCTGCTGGTGGTGAACGCACCGAACAACCCCACGGGCTGGACCCTCACCCACGACCAGCAGCGCGCGCTCCTGGCCCACTGCCGGCGCACAGGCACCTGGATCCTGGCCGACGAGGTGTACGAGCGGTTGTATTACCCCTCGGGGGCGTCCGGCTCGGGGCGGTCCGAAGCGCTGCGCACCAGCGCGCCCAGCTTCCTCGACGTGAGCGAGCCCGACGACCGCCTGGTCGTCGCGCAAAGCTTCTCCAAGAGCTTTCTCATGACCGGTTGGCGCCTGGGCTGGCTGGTGATGCCGCCCGCAATGCTGGATCCCATGGGCACGCTAATTGAGTTCAACACCTCCTGCGCCAGCACTTTCATTCAGCGTGGCGCCCTGGCCGCGGTGCGCCGGACCGACGAGGTCACGCCCCGGGTGGTGGCCCATCTGCGCGCCTGCCGAGACACCCTGCTGCCCCTCCTGCAAGCGTTGCCCGAGGTGGAGGTGTCCCCGGCACAGGGCGGGATGTATGCTTTTTTCCGACTTGCCGGCCATCCCGACTCCCTGGCCACCGCCAAGCGTCTGGTGGCCGAGGCCGGCCTGGGCCTGGCCCCCGGCAGTGCCTTTGCCCCGGAGGCCGAGGGCTGGTTGCGGTGGTGCTTCGCCTCCCGAGACCCGGCCCGGCTGGCACAGGGCGTGGAGCGGCTGCGCGCCTGGCTGGCCGGACCCGGCCGGGCGGCCTGACCGGGGCGCAGGCGCCAAGCGGCTATAATCTCGAAGTTGTCCTCCGGCGCCATTGGCCTGGGGAGCCAACACCGCACACTCCCGTGCACACGTTGGGGCCGCGTTCCAGCCTCCAACGCAAGTTCAAACATTCAAGGAATCACATGACCGCCCTCAACAAGGCCGAGGTCGTTAAGACCCATGCCCGCGCTGCCAACGACACCGGCAGCCCCGAAGTCCAGGTTGCCCTGCTGACCGCTCGCATCAACGAGCTGACCCCGCACTTCAAGACCCACGCCAAGGACCACCACGGCCGCCGTGGCCTGCTGCGCATGGTCAATCGCCGCAAGAGCCTGCTCGCGTACCTGAAAGACAAGGACGCCGACCGCTATACCGCGCTGATCGCCAAGCTGGGCCTGCGCAAGTAAGCACCTTATCCATGAAGCGCGCCTGAGTTAGTCCCCACTAGCTCAGGCGCGTTTTACTTCGGAGATCCGACGACGAATACGCGCTGTGTCATTCCACCAGCGGCCCTGCGAGGCCCGGCCCCTGATGGAATGGCATCGTGTTCGCCCGAAGGCTCCTTCACCTCAGTAGCCAAGAAAGCACGACATGAGCATCTTCAATAAAGTCACCAAGACCTTCCAGTGGGGCCAGCACACGGTCACCCTGGAAACCGGCGAGATCGCCCGCCAGGCCACTGGCGCCGTTCTGGTCAACATCGACGACACCGTGGTCCTGGCCACCGTGGTCGCTTCGAAGTCCGCCAAGCCTGGCCAGGACTTCTTTCCCCTGACCGTCGACTACATCGAGAAGACCTACGCCGCCGGCAAGATCCCCGGCAGCTTCTTCAAGCGCGAAGCCAAGCCCTCCGAGCTGGAGACTCTCACTTCCCGCCTCATCGACCGCCCGATCCGCCCGCTGTTCCCCGAGGGCTTCCTGAACGAGGTGCATGTGGTGATCCACACCATCTCGCTCAACCCCGAAGTCGATGCCGACATCGCCGCCATGATCGGCACCAGCGCTGCGCTGGCCATCTCCGGCATTCCCTTTGCCGGCCCGATCGGCGCCGCGCGCGTGGGCTACATCAACGGTGAATACGTCCTGAACCCGGGTCAGACCCAGCGCAAGGACTCGCAGATGGACCTGGTGGTCGCCGGCACCGAAGCCGCCGTGCTGATGGTCGAGTCCGAGGCCCTGCAGCTGCCCGAAGACGTCATGCTCGGCGCGGTGGTCTTCGGCCACGACCAGGGCAAGATCGCCATCAACGCCATCCACGACCTGGTGCGTGACGCTGGCAAACCCGCCTGGGACTGGCAGCCGCCCGCCAAGGACGAGCCCTTCATCGCCCAGGTCACCGCCCTGGCCGAAGGCAAGCTGCGCGCGGCCTACCAGATCCGCTCCAAGCAGGCCCGCACCCAGGCCCTGCGCGAGGCCTCGGCCGCCGTGCACGCCGAGCTCAAGGCCAGCGGCGCCGAGTTCGAGTCGGGCAAGGTCGATGACCTGCTGTTCGCCATCGAATCCAACATCGTGCGCAGCCAGATCCTCTCGGGCGAGCCGCGCATCGACGGGCGCGACACCCGCACCGTGCGTCCCATCGAAATCCGCAACAGCGTGCTGCCCCGCACCCACGGTTCCGCCCTGTTCACGCGCGGCGAGACCCAGGCCCTGGTGATCGCGACGCTGGGCACCGAGCGCGACGCCCAGCGCATCGACGCCCTGGCCGGCGAGTTCGAAGACCGCTTCCTGTTCCACTACAACATGCCTCCCTTCGCCACCGGCGAAGTCGGCCGCATGGGCTCCACCAAGCGCCGCGAAGTCGGCCACGGCCGTCTGGCCAAGCGTGCGCTGGTCGCCTGCCTGCCCACCAAGGAAGAATTCCCCTACACCATCCGCGTGGTCTCCGAGATCACCGAGTCCAACGGCTCTTCGTCGATGGCCTCCGTCTGCGGCGGCTGCCTGGCCATGATGGACGCCGGCGTGCCGATGAAAGCCCACGTGGCCGGCATCGCCATGGGTTTGATCAAGGAAGGCAATCGCTTTGCGGTGCTGACCGACATCCTGGGCGATGAAGATCACCTGGGCGACATGGACTTCAAGGTCGCTGGCACCACCAACGGCATCACCGCCCTGCAGATGGACATCAAGATCCAGGGCATCACCAAGGAAATCATGCAGGTCGCTCTGGCCCAGGCCAAGGAAGCACGCATGCATATCCTGGGCAAGATGCAGGACGCCATGGGCGAGGCCAAGGCCGAAGTGAGCAGCTTCGCGCCCAAGCTCTACACCATGAAGATCAACCCCGAGAAGATCCGCGACGTGATCGGCAAGGGCGGCGCCGTGATCCGTGCGCTGACCGAAGAAACCGGTTGCCAGATCAACATCGAGGAAGACGGCACCATCACCATCGCCGCCACCGACGCTGCCAAGGCCGACGAGGCCAAGAAGCGTATCGAGCAGATCACCGCCGAAGTCGAGATCGGCAAGGTCTACGAAGGCCCGATCACCAAGATCCTGGACTTCGGCGCGCTGGTCAACCTGCTGCCTGGCAAGGACGGCCTGCTGCACATCTCGCAGATCGCTCACGAGCGCGTGGAGAAGGTCACCGACTATCTGTCCGAAGGCCAGATCGTGCGCGTGAAGGTGCTCGAGACCGACGAGAAGGGCCGCGTCAAGCTGTCCATGAAGGCGCTGCTCGATCGCCCCGCGCGCGAGCCGCAGCCTGAGGCGCCGCAGGGCGAATAAGGTACTGGACGCCCGCGTACGAGCGCCGAGGGGCCGCCCCAGGGCGCTCTGACGCGCGGGCTTTTTGCCGACAGAGCGACCATGCAAGCCGTTGAAATCCGCGAATACGGCGCCCCTGAGGTGCTGCAACTGGCCCAGCGCCCCCTGCCCGTCGCGGGCGCGGGCGAGGTGCTGGTGCGCGTCACCGCCAGCGGCGTCAACCGCCCCGACGTCCTCCAGCGCACGGGTCACTACCCGGTGCCGCCTGGCGCCTCCGACATTCCCGGCCTGGAGATCGCCGGTGTGATCGAAGGGGGTGACGCGGCGGCCATGGCGGCTGCAGGCCTGAAGGTGGGCGATCGCGTGTGCGCGCTCGTGGCCGGCGGCGGCTACGCCGAGCACTGCACCGCCCCGGTGGGCCAGTGCCTGCCCGTACCGGCCGGCCTGTCCGACATCGAGGCCGCGTCGCTGCCCGAGACCTTCTTCACCGTCTGGAGCAACGTCTTCGATCGCGCCCGCTTGCAAGCCGGAGAGACCCTGCTGGTGCAGGGTGGGTCCAGTGGCATCGGCGTCACTGCGATCCAGATGGCCAAGGCAATGGGCGCCACCGTCATCGTCACCGCGGGCAGCGACACCAAGTGCCAGGCCTGCCTGGCTCTGGGCGCCGACCATGCCATCAACTACCGTACGCAGGATTTCGCCGAGGAGGCCAAACGCCTCACGGGCGGACAGGGGGTCAACGTCATCCTCGACATGGTGGCCGGCGCCTATGTGGCGCGTGAAGTCGAGTGCCTGGCCGAAGATGGCCGCCTCGTCATGATCGCGGTGCAGGGCGGCGTCAAGTGCGAATTCAATGCCGGCCTCGTGTTGCGCCGGCGCCTGCAGATCACCGGGTCCAC
>JBEAZV010000013.1:0-8762 GCA_041159245.1 Pseudomonadota bacterium | reverse complement strand
GGCGGAACAAGAAGTGCGCTTGTTTGAGCCCGCAGGGCGAGTTTGCGCACTTCCCGCCTGGCCCGAGCACCGCAAGGCAGTCGCGAAGCGACCCCCGCATCGAAGCCTCCGGGCCCGTGCCCCCCGCACAGCGCGTTGCAGGCCAGAGAAAACCGTCGAAATGAACGGCAAAGCCGCAAATCAGGAGCAGCCGGCCCCCCGAGCCCGCTGGAAGGCAATACCGCGCGCCATAGACAGCGTGCCGTCGCCGCCAGTCACCCGTAGTTGCGCGCCCTCCTGCGTCAACTCCAGCGACCCGTGGCGCGTCGACTGCGTGCGCAGCACCGCGCCGGTCATGCGTCCCTGGATGGCGCGCGCCCGGTCGCCGCGCGTGAGTGTGGCCTCGACCTCTTGGTAACGCTGGGTCACCTTGAGGCTGAAATCTCCCAGCGGCCCCGAGCCGCACCACAGGCCGTCGATGCGTGCGGGCACCGTCCACAGGTGCACCTTGCTGGATTTCTCCAGTCCGACTTTCTTGTCGGGGACGGGCACCACCGTGGTCTGGTCGGGTTTCCAGTCGCCCATGTCCCAGTCGTGGGAGACGATGCGGGTGCCGGGCTTGAGGGCCAGCAGGGCCGGGCGCAGCTTGAGGTTGAACTCGGGCAGCAGGTACATGGTGATGACCGTGGCCCGGGACAGGTCGGTCTGAAACAGGTCCTGCACCTTGAACGTCACCTTGTCGGCCACACCCACCTCGCGCGCGGTGCGCAGGCTTTTCTCCACGAGGTCGGGGACGATCTCCACACCCAGGCCGGTGGCGCCAAAGCGCTTGGCGGCGACGATGACGATACGGCCATCGCCTGAGCCGAGGTCGATGACGTGGTCGGTGGCGCCTACGCGCGCGGCTTGCAGCATCTCCAGGGTGACGTTGTCGGGGGTCGTGATGAAGGGGACTTCATCGGACAGCACCGGGGACTGGGCGTGGGCCTGGAAGGCGCAGGTGGCGAGAACGACCAGGGCAGTCAAGGCCCTGCGGGCTGCGTCGAGGCGGGGGGAGCGGTGTACGTGGGTCACCGGGGGACAATAGCACCACCGCCGCCCGCGCGGCTTGCGCCCGATGCTTCCTCGGCGGCGGCAGCGGGTCGGGTCCGGTAGAACTGCATCGGGACCTCGGCGATCTCGCGGGCCCGCTGGTTCATCACCGACTTCTTCATCTTGCCGACCACATGCATCTCGCAGGGCTTGCAGTCAAAGCGCAGGGTGAGCTTCTCCTTGCCGTTCACCAGCTGCAGCGGCTCGGCCCGCACCGTGCCCTGTACGCCCGTGACTCCTTTGGCCTGCTTGGGGCACAGGCTCATGCTCCAGCGCACGCAATGCTTGGTGATCATGAGCGAGACCTCGCCTTCCTCCTCCTGGCTCTCGTAGGCAGCGTCGATCACCTTCACGCCGTGCTTGGCGTAGAAATCGCGGGCCTTCTCGTTGTAGACGTTGGCGAGGTAAGACAGGGTGTCCTCGGGATAGGCAACCGGCGGCTCGACGGGCCGTGCGCGGGGCGGGCGCTGCCAGGCGGCGGCGCGTGCGGACTCCAGGGCAGTCACAGCGTCGCGCCGCAGCTGGTTCAGAAAGGAGGCCGGCAGGAACCAGGGGCCGGTGAGGGCCAGTCGGATGTCCAGCGGCTCAAAGTCAGTGGCGCCGAAGCGGCCGATCTGTTCGCGCAGCTGCGCCTCCTGGCGCGCGGGGTCGCGAGCCGCCTCCCGAGCCTGCGCTAGCGAGGCCCGGCCTTCGTGGCCGTCTTCGTCGGTGAGCGTGAGCGCGAAGCCCTCGGGCGTCTCGGAGAGCTCGGCCCATACGCCGATGCGCCGTTCGCTGGATTTCTTCTCGAGCTGGCGTACCCAGCTCATGTCGCGGTTGCGGTTGAGGCGGGTGCCCTTGCGCAGATCACGCATGCCCGTGATCGGATCCTTGGGAAAGACGCGCCAGCGGCCTGGAGTGCCTGCGGGTTCGGCGCGGTTGATCGCCACGCCGACCAGTTCCTTTTGCAGGTCGAAGTAACACAGGCCATCGCCGTTGTGCAGCTCGGTAGTCGGATCGTCGCATTCAAGTTCGATCCAGCCTTCGCCGGCCTGCACTCGCGTGACCCAGGCCAGGGCCAGGCCCGGGTTCTTGGGCGAGTCGAAGGCGCCGATATCGTCCTGTCGGCCGTTCACGAAGTAATCGGTGAACTCGCGGTTGAAGTTCTGGTTGGGGTCGGGCGTGAACAACAAGCGCGTACGGCCGCTGGAGGCACGGGCATAGGGCTGGTGGCTGCCCTCGCGCGCCTCGATCAGTTCGTCGAGCAGCTTGCGGTAGTGGGCGGTGATGTTCTTCACATAGCCCATATCTTTGTAGCGGCCCTCGATCTTGAAGCTGCGAATGCCGGCATCCACCAGGGCGGCCAGGTTGGCGCTCTGGTTGTTGTCCTTCATGGACAGCACGTGCTGGTCGTGGGCGATGAAGCGGCCCTGGGCATCGAGCACCTGGTAGGGCAGGCGGCAGGCCTGCGAGCAGTCGCCGCGGTTGGCGCTGCGGCCGGTGTGGGCGTGCGAGATGAAGCACTGGCCGCTGTAGGCCACGCACAGGGCGCCGTGCACAAAGAATTCCATGACGCTGCGCTGCGGGTCGAGCGCGGCACCAACCTCGCGGATCTGCTCCAGCGTCAGTTCGCGGGCCAGCACCAGCTGGGAGAAGCCGGCGTCTTGCAGGAAGCGAGCCTTCTCAGGGCTGCGGATGTCCGACTGGGTGCTGGCGTGCAGCTGGATCGGCGGCATGTCGATTTCCAGCAGACCCATGTCCTGCACGATCAGGGCATCGGCCCCGGCGTGGTAAATGTCCCAGGCCATGCGGCGGGCCGGTTCGAGCTCGTCGTCGCGCAAGATGGTGTTGAGGGTAATGAAGATGCGGGTGCCGAAGCGGTGCGCGTGCTTCACCAGGCGCTCGATGTCCTGGATGCTGTTGCCTGCCGACGCGCGCGCGCCGAAGCCCGGACCGCCGATGTAGACGGCGTCCGCCCCGTGGTTGACGGCCTCGATGCCGATGTCGGCATCGCGCGCAGGGGCAAGCAGTTCGAGCTGATGGGGGGCGAGCATGGGGCGTGATTATCCCGCCACGGGCCGGGCATGAAAAAAGCGGCCCGAAGGCCGCTTGCATTTCCGGGCGCAGGAGGCGTTATTCCACCTTGGCTTTGGTGCGAAGGTCGTCCTGGAACTTGGAGAGGCGCTCCTGCTGCATCTGCTGCTGGATCTGGGGCTTGACCTCTTCGAACTTGGGCATCTGCGCTTCGCGCACGTCGTCCAGGCGGATCACGTGGAAGCCGAACTGGCTTTTGACCGGGGTCTGGGTGGTCTGGCCCTTGGACAGCTTGACCATGGCTTCAGAGAACTCAGGCACGTAGCTCTTGGCGCTGGCCCAGTCCAGGTCACCGCCGTTGGCGCCCGAACCCGGGTCCTTGGACTGCTTCTTGGCCAAGTCCTCGAACTTGGCGCCCTTCTTGAGGCTGGCGATGACGGCCTTGGCCTCTTCTTCCTTGGCCACCAGGATGTGACGGGCGCGGTATTCCTTGCCGGCATTGGCCGCGACGTACTTGTCGTATTCGGCCTTGGCGTCGGCGTCGGTGACCGGGTTCTTCTCCTGGAAGTCGGCAAAGAGGGCGCGGATCAGGATGGTCTGGCGGGCCAGCTCCATCTGGGTCTTGAAGTCGTCGCTGCCATCGAGGCCGCGCTTGGACGCTTCCTGCATGAAGATCTCGCGGGCGATGACTTCGTCCTTGATCTGGTTGGTCAGCTCGGGGGTGACCGGGCGGCCGCTCTTGGCCACCTGGGCGGCCAGGGCGTCGGCGCGGGCCTTGGGCACCGGCTTGCCGTTGACGATGGCGATGTTCTGGGCCAGGGCCGGCAGTGCGACGCCGAAGGCGACGGCGGCAACAGCAGCAAGGAGGTGCTTTTTCATGGGGGGTGGTTCCTAACGAATCTGCGCAATCTGCGCAGGAGGGTTCAAACGATCTCGATGGCCAGGGCGTGCAGGCCGCGCTCCAGAAAATCGTGCAGCGCATCATACACAAGGCGATGCTGGGCGACGCGGCGCTTGCCGGTGAAAGCAGGCGAGGCGATGCGCACCCGGAAATGGGTGCCCGAGCCTGTGCCGTCCGCGCCGACGTGGCCCGCGTGGTCAGCGCTTTCGTCGATCACCTCGAGGCGAGTCGGCGACAGGACCTGAGAGAGGCGCTCGTGCAGGGCGTCGCGCGTGATGCCGGTGCTCATGGCTGCGTCTTGGTCGGGTCGGCGCCCTCGGTTGCCTCGTCTGGCTTCATGTAGCGGGCCAGGTACAGGCCCTGGGCGAGCACGAACACCAGCATCAGTCCGATGCCGCCAAAGAGCTTGAAGTTGACCCAGGTGTCGGTGTCGAAGTGATAGGCCACCCAGAGGTTGGCCGCGCCCATGACGGCGAAAAATCCGCACCAGCTCCAGTTCATCACGCGCCAACCTTCCTCGTGCAGCGTCACTTGCCCGCCCAGAAGGGTCTTGAGGAAGTTGCGGCCGAAGAACAACGGGCCCGCCAGCAGGGCGCCGCCCATGAGCCAATAGAGCACGGTCGGCTTCCACTTGATGAAGGTCTCGCTGTGGGCCAGGAGCGTGGCCCCGCCAAACACGACGATCACTCCCAGACTGAGCCACTGCATCACCTCCACGCGGCCCGTGCGCCAGCGGATCCAGGCGATCTGCGCGATGGTGGCGACGATGGCCACCGCGGTGGCCACATAGATGCCCGCCACCTTGAAGGCGACGAAGAACAGGATGATGGGGAAGAAATCGAGCAGCAGTTTCATGCGTCGGGCGCTGGGGTGAAGTCCAGCGATGCGGAGTTCATGCAATAGCGCAGGCCAGTGGGCTGGGGACCGTCCGGAAAGACATGGCCCAGATGGGCGCCGCATTGCGCGCAGACGGTCTCGGTGCGCACCATGCCGTGGCTGATGTCGGTCAGCTCGCGTATCGCGCCAGGGATGGCCAGCGAGAAGCTGGGCCAGCCGCAGCCGGCGTCGAACTTGGTGTGTGAGTCAAAGAGCTTGTTGCCGCAGCAGATGCAGTGGTAGCTGCCGTCGGCCCAGACCTGCTCGTACTTTCCGGTGTAGGGCCGCTCGGTGGCGGCGCGGCGGGTCACCTCGAAGGCGCGGGGTTCGGCCGCCTTGCGGGCCAGCAGGTCTTGCCATTGGGCATCGGTCTTCTGGATCGGGTAGGTCATGAGGAGCAGCTGATTTCGATGGAGGAGGCCCAGTCAGGGGGCAGGGCGGTGTAGTCGAGCGGTGCGTCCGGATGGTCGCTGAAGGGGTCTTGGAGCACGGCCAGCAAACTGGTCACGCCGGAGAAGTCGCCGGCCTTGGCCTGGCGGATCGCCAGTTCGCCCAGGTGGTTGCGCAGCACGAACTGAGGGTTGACCGCTTGCATGCGTGCGCCGGCATCCGAGCCGCCATCGGGCTCCTGCGCGCGCCGAGCCGCGTAGCGCCGCAACCAGGCGTCCAGCGCCTCGCGGTCGGCAAAGAGATCGCGTACCGGCTCGGGCGAGCCGCCGGCCACATGGTCAGACAGGCGCCGCCAGAACATCGGGTAGTCGACGCGGCCCGCCGCCATCAGCTTGAGCACGTCGTCGATCAGGGCCCGGTCGTCGTCTTGCGCCTGGGTCAGTCCCAGCTTGGCCTGCATGCGGGCCTGCAGCGCCTGCGGGAACACGTTCGGATAGGACTTCAGCGCCGCGATGGCCAGTTCCTGGTCGCCGATCAGGGGCAGCAGGGCCTGCGCCAGGGCATGCAGGTTCCAGTAGGCGATGTTCGGTTGGCGGTGGTAGGCGTAGCGCCCGCCGGAGTCGCTGTGGTTGCAGATGTGGCCGGGGTCGAAACCGTCCATGAACTGGAACGGCCCGTAGTCCAGGGTCAGGCCCAGGATGGACATGTTGTCGGTGTTCATCACGCCGTGGCAAAAGCCCACCGCTTGCCACTGGGCGACCAGGTCGGCGGTGCGCTCGCTGACCTGCTCCAGAAAGGCCGCCACGTCGCTGCCGCCCAGCCGCTCACGGGCTTCGCTCTCGCGGCATTGGGGGTAGTAGCGGTCGATGACGTAGTCGGTCAGCTGCCGCAGCGGCGCGTCCTGCCCGCTGGCGGCGAAATGCTCGAAGTGGCCGAAACGGATGAAGCTCGGGGCCACGCGGGTGACGACGGCGGCGGTCTCCACTTCCTCGCGCACGACGGGCGCGGGCGAGCCGGTGACCATCAGGGCGCGGGTGGTCGGAATGCCCAGGCCCGCCATGGCTTCGGAGCACAGAAACTCTCGGATGCTCGAACGCAGCACTGCGCGCCCGTCGCCCATGCGCGAGTAGGGCGTGCGGCCCGCGCCTTTGAGCTGGATTTCCTGGGCGCCGGCAGCGGTCTGCGCCTCGCCGAGCAAGAGGGCGCGGCCGTCACCCAGCTGGCCGGCCCAGACGCCAAATTGGTGGCCGCTGTAGACGGTGGCCAGGGGCCGAGCACCGGCCAGAGGGCCGCTGCCCGTGAGCGCTGCGACCGTCCCGGGAGCGGCCAGGCGGGCCGGGTCCAGCCCGAGCTGCCTTGCCAGGCGCTCGCTCAAGGCCACCAGGTGCGGCGCGGGCAGGGGCGTAGGCCTGAGCTCGGTATGAAAGTCCGGTCCGAGCTGCGCGTAGCCGTGGATCCAGCGCAGGCCCAGATCAGGCCCGGCCTCGGGTGCGGCATCGGCGGGAGAGGGGGGCGGCGAGCCGGGGCCGGCAGCCGCGGGAGCGGCCAGGTCGGCGGCCGGGGCAGGGGTCATGGGTGCATTGTCCCCCAGGCCCGCGGTCCACGGCCTCATGAGGGATTTCCTCGCTGGCGCGACGCGAAGGCTGCGCCATACTGCGTCCAGCCCATTGCGGCCCATGACAAGGAGACTCCCGTGCTTGGTTTGATGCAAGGCCAACCCCTGCTGATTTCTTCCCTGATGACCTTCGTAGAGCGCCATCACGGCGACGCCCAGATCGTGTCCCGGCGCGTGGAAGGTGACCTACACCGCTACACCTGGGCCGACGTGGGCCGGCGCGCGCGCCAGGTGGCCCACGCCCTGGATGCCCACAAGCTCGCGTTTTCCGACCGGGTGGCCACCCTGGCCTGGAACGGCTATCGGCACCTGGAGCTGTATTTCGGGGTGTCGGGCTCCGGGCGGGTGCTGCACACCCTCAACCCTCGGCTGCATCCCGACCAGGTCGCCTGGATCGTGAACCATGCCGAGGATCAGGTCTTGTGCTTTGACGCCACCTTCCTGCCGCTGGTGCAGGCGGTGCACGCGCGCTGCCCCACGATCCGCCAGTACGTCATGCTGTGCGACGCGGGCGCGCTGCCCGCCGATACCGGCATTCCGAACCTCGTGGCCTATGAGGACTGGATCGCTCGCCACCCCACCGCCTACGAGTGGCCGCAGTTTGACGAGAACTCGGCCTCCAGCATGTGCTACACCAGTGGCACCACCGGCAACCCCAAGGGCGCCCTCTACAGCCACCGCTCGACACTGCTGCACGCGTATGCGGCGGCCTTGCCCGACGTGATGGGCCTGTCGGCGCGGGACTCGGTGCTACCAGTCGTGCCGATGTTCCATGTGAACGCCTGGGGTATCCCGTATTCGGCGGCGCTCACCGGCTGCAAGCTCGTGTTCCCCGGCGGCGCCTTGGATGGCAAGTCGGTGTACGAGCTGATCGAGGCCGAGAAGGTGACCTATGCGGCGGGCGTGCCCACCGTGTGGCAAATGCTGCTGGGGCACATGGGCCCCAACAAGCTGCGGTTCTCGACCCTCAACCGCACGGTGATCGGCGGCTCGGCCTGCCCGCCGGCCATGATCACCGCCTTCCGCGAGCAGTACGGCGTGGAGGTGCTGCATGCCTGGGGCATGACCGAGATGAGCCCGCTGGGCACCCTGTGTACCCTGAAGAACAAGCACCTGTCGATGCCCGAGCCCGAGCGGATGAAGGTGCGCCTCAAGCAGGGGCGCGCCATCTTTGGTGTGGATATGCGCATCGTGGGCGACGATGGCCAGAACCTGCCCTGGGACGGCAGCACCTTTGGTGACCTGCAGGTGCGCGGGCCCTGGGTGGTGCGCGAGTACTTCAAGGGCGAGGGCGGCGACCCGCTGCGAGATGGCTGGTTCCCCACTGGCGACGTGGCCACCATCGACGCCGATGGCTATATGCAGATCACCGATCGCAGCAAGGACGTGATCAAGTCCGGCGGCGAGTGGATCTCCTCCATCGACATCGAGAACATCGCGATGGCCCACCCGGCAGTGGCCATGGCGGCCTGCGTGGGCATGCCACACCCCAAGTGGGACGAGCGGCCGATCGTGGCGGTGGTGAAGAAGCCCGGGGTGGAGGTGACGCGCGAGGAGTTGCTGGCGTTCTACGAGGGCAAAACCGCCAAGTGGCAGATCCCGGACGACGTGGTCTTCGTTGAGGCGATTCCGCTGGGGGCTACCGGCAAGATGCTCAAGACGCGACTGCGGGAGCAGTTGAAGGACTATTCTCTGCCAGGGGTTTGAGGGCTGCCTTTGGCGCTCGGCCTGCGGGGGGGAGAGATCTCGTTGGCCTGCAACGCGCCGGGCATGCAGGGCGGGCCCGGAGGCTTCAAGTGTGGGGGCCCTCCGGGCTCCCCTGCGGTGCTCGGTCGCTGGGGGCACGCGCGACAACTCGCCCTGCGGGCTCAAACAAGTCGCGCTTTCCACCCCCAC
>JBEAZV010000012.1:0-7947 GCA_041159245.1 Pseudomonadota bacterium | reverse complement strand
CCAGCGCCTGCGCCCAGCTCGCGGCAGGCACGATCGCCTTGTGGGCGACGGTCATGGCCCAGTCATCGTCGGCGTCATGGATCACGCTGACCTGCGCGCCCTTGCGGGTGGCGGCGCGCACGCGCAGCGCGAAGAGCGGGTGCTCCTTGCGCAGGTTGGAGCCGACCACCAGCGCGCGCTGCAGGTCGGAGAGCGAGGCGATGGAGGTCCCGAGCCAGCGCACGCCTTCTGCAGCCGGGAACTCGGCATGGCGCAGGCGGTGGTCGATATTGGGGCTCCCCAGGGCACGTACCAGGGCGCCCGCCAGGTACAACTCTTCGACGGAGCTGTGCGGGCTGACCAGCGCACCAATGCTGTTGGCACCGTGATCGGCCTTCACGCCGCGCAGGCCCTTGGCCACGTACTCCAGGGCGGTCTGCCAGTCGACGGCGAGCCACTGGCCACCCTGCTTGATCATGGGCGAAGTCAGGCGGTCTGGTCCGTTGAGCGCTTCATAGGAGAAGCGGTCACGATCAGCCAGCCAGCACTCGTTCACGCCGTCGTTTTCCAGCGGCAGGACGCGCATGACCTGGTTGCCCTTGACCTGAACGACCAGGTTGGCGCCGGTGGAATCATGGGGGCTGACCGACTTGCGGCGCGAAAGCTCCCAGGTGCGAGCGCTGTAGCGGAACGGCTTGCTGGTGAGCGCGCCGACCGGGCACAGATCAATCATGTTGCCCGAGACTTCAGAGTCGACGGTGTCGCCCACCACGGTGGTGATCTCGGAGTGCTCGCCGCGATGGATCATGCCCAGCTCCATCACGCCGGCCACTTCCTGGCCAAAGCGCACGCAGCGGGTGCAGTGGATGCAGCGGCTCATTTCCTCCATGGAAATCAGCGGGCCCACGTCCTTGTGAAAGACCACGCGCTTTTCTTCCTGGTAGCGCGAAGCAGAACCGCCATAGCCCACCGCAAGGTCTTGCAGCTGGCACTCGCCGCCCTGGTCGCAGATGGGGCAATCGAGCGGGTGGTTGATCAGGAGGAACTCCATGACCGACTGCTGCGCCTTCACCGCCTTGTCGGAATGGGTCCGTACGATCATGCCGTTGGTGACGGGCGTGGCGCAGGCGGGCAAGGGCTTGGGCGCCTTCTCCACATCGACCAGGCACATGCGGCAGTTGGCCGCGATGGACAGCTTCTTGTGATAGCAAAAGTGCGGGATGTAGGTGCCAGCCTTTTCAGCTGCATGCATGACCATGCTGCCTTCGGCCACTTCCACCTTTTTTCCGTCGAGTTCGATTTCAACCATGGTGTGCTTTCGCCGTTCAGCCGCGTACGCCCGCAGGCACGGAGGGGGAACGCTCGGAGGACGGCAGGTTCGCGGCGGCGATCTTGGCCTCGAACTCATGCCGGAAGTGCTTGATCATGGCGCGCACCGGCATGGCCGCCGCGTCGCCCAATGCGCAGATGGTGCGGCCCTGGATGTTGTCGGCCACCGAATTGAGCAGGTCCATGTCGGAGGGCTTGCCGTGGCCGTTGCAGATGCGGTCGACCACGCGCCAGAGCCAGCCCGTGCCTTCGCGGCAGGGGGCGCACTGGCCGCACGATTCGTGCATGTAGAAATACGACAGGCGCCGCAGCGATTCGGGCATGTCGCGGGTTTCATCCATGACGATCACCGCACCCGAGCCGAGCATGGAGCCAGCCTTGGCGATGGCGTCGTAGTCCATCGTGATCTCCATCATGATGGACGCGGGCAGCACCGGAGCGGACGATCCACCCGGGATCACGGCCTTGAGCTGCTTGCCGCCACGCATACCGCCGGCCAGTTCCAGCAGCTTGGCAAAGGGCGTGCCCAGCGGGATCTCGTAGTTACCCGGGCGCTCGACGTCACCCGAGATCGAGAAGATCTTGGTGCCGCCGTTATTGGGCTTGCCACATTCGAGATAGGCCTGGCCGCCGTTGCGGATAATCCACGGCACCGCCGCGAAGGTCTCGGTGTTGTTGATCGTGGTGGGCTTGCCGTAAAGGCCAAAGCTGGCGGGGAACGGCGGCTTGAAACGCGGCTGCCCCTTCTTGCCCTCGAGTGATTCGAGCAGCGCGGTTTCTTCGCCGCAGATGTAGGCGCCAAAGCCATGGTAGGCATGCAGCTGGAAGCGGAAGTCGGTGCCCAGGATCTTGTCGCCCAGGTAGCCGGCCGCCCTCGCCTCTTCGAGGGCCTCTTCGAAGCGCTCGTAGGTCTGGAAGATCTCGCCGTGGATGTAGTTGTAGCCGACGGTAATACCCATCGCGAAGCCCGCGATGATCATGCCCTCGATGACGATGTGCGGGTTGAACTGCAGGATGTCGCGGTCCTTGCAGGTGCCCGGCTCGCCCTCGTCGGAGTTGCACACCAGGTACTTCTGCCCCGGGAACTGGCGGGGCATGAAGCTCCATTTGAGGCCCGTGGGGAAGCCCGCGCCGCCGCGACCGCGCAAGGCCGATTCCTTCACAGTGGCGATCACCTGGTCTTGGGTCATGGGCTCGCCGCCGTCCTTGCCCAGAATTTTGCGTAAAGCGGCATAGCCACCACGCGCTTCGTAATCCTTCAGCCGCCAGTTGGTGCCATCCAGGCCGGCGTAGATCTGCGGGTTGATGTGGCGGCCATGGAAGCAGGTCTGCACGCCCGTGGCCTGAAACTGAGCGAGAACTTGGCTGGCGTTCATCAGGAATGCTCCGCTTTCTTCAAGCCCTCGACCAGCTGGTCGAGCTTGTCGTGGGACATGAAGCTGCACATGGTGCGGTCGTTCACCAGCATCACCGGCGCGTCGGCGCAAGCGCCCAGGCACTCGGACTGCTGCAGGGTGAACAGGCCGTCGGCGGTGGTGCCGCCCATCTCGACCCCCAGGCGCTGCTCCAGGTGGTGCAGCGCATGCTGGCCGCCGCGCAGCTGGCACGGCAGGTTGGTGCACACGTTGAGCTTGTAGCGGCCCACCGGCTGCTGGTTGTACATGTTGTAGAAGGTCGTGACCTCATGCACTGCGATCGCGGGCATGCCCAGGTAGTCGGCTACTGCCTGCTCGCTGTCAGGGCTCACATGCCCCAGCTCCTGCTGCACGATGGCCAGACAGGCCATCACGGCGGATTGCTTCTGGTCGGCGGGGTACTTCGCCACTTCGCGCGCGAACCGCGCACGCGTCGATTCGTTGATTTCAGCCAATTCGCTTCTCCATCGCACGTGCTTCCAGGGCCAGCGCGGAACCGGCTTTGCCGGGCCGCTGGTGGCGCCCCCTTGAGGGGGAAGCGCCGCAGGCGCTTCGGGGGTGAGCCATGTACTTCATCGGTCAATTTCTCCGAACACGATGTCCATGGTGCCGATCACGGCCACCGCATCAGCAATCATGTGGCCGCGAGACATTTCGTCCATCGCGGCGAGGTGGGCAAAGCCCGGGGCGCGGATCTTCAGGCGATAGGGCTTGTTGGCGCCGTCGCTCACGATGTAGATGCCGAACTCGCCCTTGGGGTGTTCCACCGCCGCATAGGCCTCACCCTCGGGCACACGGAAGCCCTCGGTGAACAGCTTGAAGTGGTGGATCAATTCTTCCATGTTGGACTTCATGGATTCGCGATCCGGCGGGGCCACCTTGTGGTTGTCGGTGATGACAGGGCCCGGGTTGGCACGCAGCCAGGCCACGCACTGCTGGATGATCTTGTTGGACTCGCGCATCTCCTGCACGCGCACCAGGTAGCGGTCGTAGCTGTCGCCCGTCTTGCCGACCGGGATGTCGAAGTCCATGCGGTCGTAGACGTCGTAGGGCTGCTTCTTGCGCAGGTCCCAGGCGATGCCCGAGCCGCGCAGCATCGGGCCGGAAAAGCCCAGGTTCAGGGCACGCTCAGGCGAGACCACGCCGATCCCCACGGTGCGCTGCTTCCAGATCCGGTTGTCGGTGAGCAACATCTCGTACTCGTCGACGTTGGCTGGGAAGCGGCGGGTGAAGTCCTCGATGAAATCGAGCAGCGAGCCCTGGCGGTTCTCATTGAGCTGGCGGATGGCGCGCTCGTTCTTGACCTTGCTCACCTTGTACTGGGGCATGGCATCGGGCAGGTCGCGGTACACGCCGCCCGGACGGAAGTAGGCCGCGTGCATCCGCGCGCCAGACACCGCCTCGTACATGTCGAACAAGTCTTCGCGCTCGCGGAAGGCGTAGATCAGGACGTTCATCGCGCCGCAATCGAGGCCGTGCGCGCCGAGCCACAGCAGGTGGTTCAGGAGACGGGTGATCTCTGCGAACATGACGCGGATGTACTGCGCACGCTCAGGGACCTCGATCCCCATCATCTTCTCGATGGTCAGGCAGTAGGCGTGCTCGTTGCACATCATCGAGACGTAGTCCAGACGGTCCATATAGGGGAGCGACTGGATGTAGGTCTTGGTCTCGGCCAGCTTCTCGGTGGCGCGATGCAGCAGGCCGATGTGCGGGTCAGCGCGCTGGATCACCTCGCCATCGAGCTCGAGGACCAGGCGCAGCACGCCGTGGGCGGCAGGGTGCTGGGGGCCGAAGTTCAGGGTGTAGTTTTTAATTTCTGCCATATCAGCAATCCCCCCCGAAGCGGCCTTCGACCGCCTCCCCCCCAGGGGGGCAACGCCGGAGGCCCGGCAGAGCCGGTTCCAGGGCGTTCACTGGAAAAGTCATGTGCTTCTCGAGGCGCTGCTTCATCACGGCTTGATGCCTCCGTAGTTGTCTTCGCGGATGGTGCGCGGCGTGATCTCGCGCGGCTCGATGGTCACCGGCTGGTAGATCACGCGCTGGCGCTCGGGGTCGTAGCGCATCTCGACATGGCCCGACACCGGGAAGTCCTTGCGGAACGGGTGGCCGATGAAGCCGTAGTCAGTGAGGATGCGGCGCAAGTCGGCGTGCCCCTCGAAGACGATGCCAAACAGGTCGAACGCCTCGCGCTCGAACCAGTTGGCGGAATTCCACAGGCCGTTGATGGAATCGACGACGGGCAGGTCATCGTCAACGGCGAACACGCGCAGACGCACACGCTGGTTCAGACTGACCGACATGAGGTGGCTGACCACCGCGTAGCGCGCGCCATCCCAGGTGCCGTTGCCGTAGTCGGAATAGTCGATACCGCACAGGTCGAGCAGTTGCTCGAACTGGCATCCCGGCGCATCGCGCAGGATCTGGGCGGCTTTGAGGTAATCGGCGGGAGCGACCGTGACGGTCACTTCATCCAAGCGCATCTCGATGCGCTTGGCCAGCGCACCGAGCGCACCGGCCAGGGTGGACTTCAGGGCCTCGGGGTCGACGGCGTAAGGGGTGGTGGTCATCGTGTCAGGCCCGCGCGATGGTCTGGGTGCGGCGGATCTTCTGCTGCAGTTGAATGATTCCGTACAACAGCGCCTCAGCGGTGGGCGGGCAGCCGGGCACATAGACATCGACCGGCACGATGCGATCGCAGCCGCGGACCACCGAATAGCTGTAGTGGTAGTAGCCACCGCCGTTGGCGCAGGAGCCCATGGAGAGCACCCAGCGCGGCTCGGGCATCTGGTCGTAGACCTTGCGCAGGGCCGGGGCCATCTTGTTGCACAAGGTGCCGGCCACGATCATGAGGTCGGACTGTCGGGGGCTGGGCCGAAACAACATGCCAAAGCGGTCGATGTCGTAACGGGCAGCGCCCGCATGCATCATTTCAACCGCGCAGCAGGCCAGGCCGAACGTCATGGGCCAGAGCGAGCCGGTCTTGGCCCAGTTGATCACCGAATCCACGGTGGTGGTGACGATGCCCTTGTCCAGAATGCCTTCGTTAGCCATTGCGGTTACTTCCTTAAGCGAGTGCACTGCGACGCGCGCGGGGGCCGTTCATTCCCAGTCGAGGGCGCCCTTTTTCCATTCGTAGATGAAGCCCACGACCAGAATGGACAGGAACACCATCATCGACCAGAAGCCCACGGGGCCGATCTCCTTGAGCGCCACGGCCCAGGGAAAGAGAAAGGCGATTTCGAGGTCGAAGAGGATGAAGAGGATGGCCACCAGGTAGTAGCGCACGTCGAACTTCATGCGGGCGTCTTCGAAGGCTTCGAAGCCGCATTCGTAGGGGGAATTCTTGGCTGCGTCGGGTTTGTCGAAACCCACGGAAGAAGAGAGAACAAAGCCCAGGATCTGGGGCACGACCCCGACGCCTATGCCCACCAGAATGAAAAGGAGGACGGGGAGGTAGGGCTCAAGGTTCATCTGGGCTCCGCAACCACTGGTGCCACGGGCCGAGCCCGTGATGCTTCTTGTCTGGTGCCGTCGGCGAGACTCGAACTCGCACAGCTTTCGCCACTACCCCCTCAAGATAGCGTGTCTACCAATTTCACCACGACGGCGTTGTCGTACTGTCCGAAGTTTCCCGGACCTGGCCGGCCAGCGCGAGGCATCTGACTGCTATCCGGACAGCCTCTGAGTTTACCCCGAAACCATGACGCCACCCTTGTGGGGACGGCAGAAAGTGAAAGGGCCCGCGGTGCGGGCCCCAACAGCGTCCGGACGAAGCCGCCGGCGTACGGCTTGCTTAGCGCGCCGGGATCTGGGCAGCACCCGAGGCGCCAGCGGCGGGCGGCACGGCCGTCGGGGTGACCGGGGCAGCCGAGGCGGCTGGCGCGGGGCCCGCGCTGCCCGGAATCAGGGCGGCAGCACCCGAGGCCGCAGCCGAGGCGGCTGCCGCAGGCGCGCCAACGGC
Organism: Pseudomonadota bacterium; assembly: GCA_041159245.1. Classification (GTDB taxonomy): domain Bacteria; phylum Pseudomonadota; class Gammaproteobacteria; order Burkholderiales; family Burkholderiaceae_C; genus Ramlibacter. The sequence continues at coordinate 1,260 of JBEAZV010000012.1, read as the reverse complement.
GGCTCGCTCGAGCACGCTGCCGGTGTCCGCCGGGCGCGCGCTGCCCAGGTAGGCCAGACCCAGCGTGCACAGGAAGAAGACGGTAGCCAGGACAGCGGTGGTGCGCGAGAGGAAGTTGGAGCTGCCGCTGGCACCGAACAGGCTGCCGGAGCTGCCGCCACCGAAGGCCGCGCCCATGTCGGCTCCCTTGCCGTGCTGCACCAGGATCAGGCCGATCATGCCCAGCGCCGACAGGAGCTGGACGGTCAGGATCAGGTTGAAGATGAAACTCATGAGTAAGGACTCCTAGGGGTAGGCCGGCCGGTCAGGCGGCAGCGGCAGAAGCAATGATCTGGAGGAAATCGGGCGCCTTGAGCGACGCGCCGCCGATGAGGCCACCGTCGATGTCGGGCTGGGCCAGCAGGCTGGTGGCGTTGGTCGCGTTCATGCTGCCGCCATACAGCAGGCGGATGCGGTCGCCGTGAGGCGTGGCGGCATGCAACTGCGCGCGTAGCACCGCGTGCACCTGCTGCGCCTGTTCGGGCGTGGCAGTCTTGCCGGTACCGATGGCCCACACGGGCTCATAGGCCACCACGATCTCACTGATGCAATGACCGTTGTCGTGAATGACGGCCGCCAGCTGGCGCTTGACGACGGCCTCGGTCTGGCCCGCCTCGCGCTCGGCCAAGGTCTCGCCGACGCAGACGATGGGGGTGATGCCCTGAGCCAGCGCGGCGCGCGCCTTGCGCGAGACGAGGGCGTCGGACTCGCCGTGGTACTGGCGGCGCTCGGAGTGGCCGACGATGGCGTAGCGGGCGCCGAAGTCACGCAACATGCGAGCCGACACCTCACCGGTGTAGGCGCCCTGCTCGTGCTCGGACACGTCCTGCGCGCCCAGTGCCAGGTCGCTGCCCTGACACAGGGTCTGCACTTGCGCCAGGTAGGGCGCGGGTACGCACACCGCGGCATCACAGCGCGCCGCATGGGGCGGCAAGCCGGCGAGCACGGCGCGCAGCAACGCGTCGTTGGCTTCGGTGCCACCGTTCATCTTCCAGTTGCCGGCGATGAGCTTTTTCTTCATGAGGGCTCGGACGATGGGCAATGAGGGTTACCAGGTCAGCACGATCTTGCCGATGTGCTGATTGGACTCCATGAGCGCATGCGCCTGGGCCGCACGCGCTGCAGGGAAGGTCGCGTGAATGACGGGCTTGACCTTGCCGGCGGCAATCAACGGCCAGACATGCTGGCGCAGCGATTGGGCGATCGCCGACTTGAAAGCCA
>JBEAZV010000011.1:0-94857 GCA_041159245.1 Pseudomonadota bacterium | reverse complement strand
AACTTCCTGGCGCTGATCTTCTGCCTGATGGTCGGTACTGCGGCCCTGCCGCACATCCTGATGCGCTACTACACCACGCCCAGCGTGAAAGAAGCGCGTGAGTCGGTGACCTGGTCGCTGTTCTTCATCTTCCTGCTGTACTTCACCGCGCCGGCCCTGGCCGTGCTGGTCAAGTACGAGGTGTTCAACGTGCTGGTCGGTACGCCGTTCGACAAGCTCCCGGCCTGGATTGCGGCCTGGGCCAAGGTCGATCCTTCGTTGCTGAGCATCTCGGACATCAACAAGGACGGCATCTTCCAGCTCAATGAAATGAGCATCGGCGGCGACATCATCGTGCTGGCCACGCCTGAAATCGGCGGCCTGCCCTATGTGATTTCCGGCCTGGTGGCCGCTGGCGGTCTGGCTGCGGCGCTGTCCACTGCGGACGGCCTGCTGCTGACGATCGCCAACGCGCTGTCGCACGACCTGTACTACAAGATGATCGACCCGAACGCTTCCACGGCCCGCCGTGTGACGATCTCGAAGGTCCTCTTGCTGGTGGTGGCCTTGGCCGCAGCCTATGTGGCGGCGCAGAAACCGGCGGACATTCTGTTCCTGGTGTCAGCGGCGTTCTCGTTCGCAGCGGCGTCGTTCTTCCCGGTGCTCGTCCTGGGCATCTTCTGGAAGCGTGCCACCGGCGCCGGCGCCTGCCTGGGCATGATCGCGGGTCTGGGCATTACCGCCTACTACATGGTCATGAACCAACCCTGGCTGCGTGGCGTGTTCGGCGTCACCTCCCCGGTGGACCTCTGGTGGGGCATCCAGCCGATCTCGGCCGGTGTGTTCGGTGTGCCGGTCGGCTTCGCGGTGGCCATCCTGGTCAGCCTCGTGACCCCCGCACCCAGCCAGAAGATCCAGGAGCTGGTGGAGCACGTTCGCTACCCCAACCTGAAGTCCTCCTGATTCGGGCGCGCATGACCGCTTGCCGGTCATGCGCTTGAGTGAACCGGCAAGCCTCGCGCTTGCCGGTTTTTTTTTGGCTGTGACAGACACCTTGAGAACCGCGCCGGGTCGGGGGGGTGCGGTTTTTCTTTTGCAAACCAAAGGCCGATGCCCCGATCCCCCTGCGCCGCACTCGGCATGGCCCCCTCCCTAGAATGTTTGGCCTTCACTGTGAAAGACCGGCCGTATGACCCAGGGATTGATCCGCATCCGCGGCGCCAGGCAACATAACCTCAAGAACCTCGACCTCGACCTGCGCACAGGCGAGCTCACGGTGGTCACCGGCCCCAGCGGCTCGGGCAAGTCCAGCCTCGTCTTTGACACGCTGTACGCCGAAGGTCAGCGCCGCTACGTCGAGACCTTTTCCGCCTACGCCCGCCAGTTCCTGGACCGCATGGACAAGCCGGCGGTGGACCGCGTCGAGGGCGTGCCGCCCGCCATCGCGATCGACCAGACCAACCCGGTGCGGTCCTCGCGGTCGACGGTGGGCACGATGACCGAGCTCAACGACCACTTAAAGCTCCTGTTCGCCCGCGCCGCGCAGCTCTTTGACCGTCAGACCGCACAGCCCGTGCGACACGACTCGCCCGAGACTATCTACGCGCAACTCAAGGCGCGCACGCAAGCCGATGATCCGCGCCTGGTCATCACCTTCCCGGTGGAACTGCCCGCCAGCACCACGCCCGAGGAGGTCGAGCAGTGGCTGGCCGCCAGCGGCTTCACCCGTGTGCAGGCTGAACGCGAGGTGGCCACGCCTACGGGGCCACGCAAGGTACTGGACGTGGTGGCCGATCGACTGCGCCTGCAAGGCGCAGAGAAGATCCGTGCCATCGAGGCCATTGAAGTGGCCCTCAAGCGCGGCGCGGGCCGTATGGCCGTCTACGCACAGACGGGCGAGGAGACCTGGGATCTGTGGAAGTTTTCCACCGGCCTGCACTGCCCTGACAGCGACATCCGCTATGCCGACCCGCTGCCCTCGATGTTCTCGTTCAACAGCGCGGTCGGCGCCTGTGAGGCCTGCCGGGGCTTCGGTCGCGTCATTGGTGTGGACTGGGGTCTGGTCATACCCAATGAAAAGCTCACGCTGCGCGCCGGCGCGATCAAGACCATCCAGACTCCGGCCTGGGCCGAGGCCCAGGACGACCTGATGCGGTACGCCGAGGCTGCTGGCGTCCCGCGTGACACCCCCTGGTACAAGCTCACGGCCGAACACAAGGCCTGGGTGCTCGATGGCACGCCCGGCTTCAAGGAGGGCAACTGGAACAAGCAGTGGTATGGCATCAAGCGCTTCTTCCAGTACCTGGAAAGCAAGGCCTACAAGATGCATATTCGGGTGCTGCTGTCCAAGTACCGCAGCTATACCCCGTGCGACACCTGCGGCGGTGCACGCCTGAAAACCGAGAGCCTGCTGTGGCGCCTGGGCTCCAAGGAAGATGCCGATGCGGTGCTGCCCCCGGCGCGGCGCTTCATGCCAGTGGGTGTGGACTGGAGCCGTGAGCAGCTCGAGGCCCTGCCCGGGCTGTGCCTGCATGACCTGATGCTGCTGCCCATCGACCGCCTGCGCGCCTTCTTCGCGCGTCTGGCCCTGCCTCACGGCGAGGACGCACAGGCGCTCAAGCTCCTCTTCGAGGAAATCACCACCCGCCTGAAGTACCTGGTGGACGTGGGCATTGGCTACCTCACGCTCGATCGCCAGAGCCGCACGCTCTCCGGCGGCGAGGTGCAGCGGATCAACCTCACCACCGCGCTGGGCACCTCGTTGGTGAACACCTTGTTCGTGCTGGACGAGCCGAGCATTGGCCTGCATCCGCGCGACATCCACCGCATCACCGAGGCCATGAAGCGTCTGCGGGACGCGGGCAACACGCTGGTGGTGGTGGAACACGACCCCGCGGTGATGCTGGCGGCTGACCGCATGATCGACATGGGCCCCGGCCCGGGCGAGCGCGGTGGGCAGATCGTCTTCGATGGCACCACCGACGCCCTGCGCAGCGCCGACACCCTCACGGGCGCCTACCTCGGTGGGCGCCGGCAAGTGGGCATGGGGTTCAAACGCGCGGTCACCGACGCCACCCCGCGCCTGGTGCTCGAAGGCGCGAGCGAACACAATCTGAAGAACCTCGCGATCGAATTCCCGCTGCAGCGGCTGGTGTGCGTGACCGGCGTGTCGGGCTCGGGCAAGTCCACCCTCATCCAGGACATCCTGGCGCCGGCCCTCCTGCGCCAGTTTGGCAAAGCCACCGATGCCCCCGGCAAACACGATCGCTTACTCGGTGCCGACCACCTGGGCGATGTGGTGTTCGTGGACCAGTCTCCCATCGGCAAGACCGCGCGCTCCAATCCCGTGAGCTATGTCGGCGCCTGGGATGCGATCCGCGAGATCTTTGCCACTGCGCCCCTGGCGCGCCAGCGCAGTTACACCGCGTCGAAGTTCAGCTTTAACAGTGGCGATGGTCGCTGCCCCAGCTGCGGCGGTTCGGGCTTCGAGCATGTGGAGATGCAGTTCCTCTCGGACGTCTACCTGCGCTGCCCGGACTGCGACGGCAAGCGGTACCGACCGGAGATCCTGGAGGTCACCATCGAGCGGCAGGGGTTGGGCGCGGTGCACCCCCGTGTTCTCAATGTGGCCGACGTGCTCGAACTCACCGTGAGCGAGGCGGTGCAGCTCTTTGCCAACGACCGAGACGTGGTGCGCGCCCTGCAACCCATCGTCGATGTGGGCCTGGAGTATGTGAAGCTGGGCCAGCCCGTACCCACGCTCTCGGGCGGCGAGTCGCAGCGCCTGAAGCTGGCCGGATTCCTCGCCGAAGCCGCCAGCCGGCGCAGCCCGCAGCCCCTGGCCACGCGCGGCACGCTGTTCCTCTTTGACGAACCCACCACCGGCCTGCACTTTGACGACATCGCCAAGCTGATGCGGGCGCTGCGCAAGCTGCTCGAGTCCGGCCATTCGCTGATCGTGATCGAGCACAACCTCGACGTGATCCGCGCCGCCGACTGGCTGATCGACCTGGGCCCCGAGGGCGGTGACGCTGGCGGCCTGCTGGTCGCCCAGGGCGCGCCCGAGGAGGTGAAGCAGCATCCCACCTCCCATACCGCGCAGGCGCTGCGCGAGTACGACGGTACCCTGGGCGCAGCGGAGCCTTCCCTGGTCTATGCCACCCAAACTGCGGCGACCGTGGTGCCGGCGCGCACCGAGGCGATCGAGATCATCAACGCGCGCGAGCACAATCTGAAGGCGCTCACGGTGAGCATCCCGCACAACCGGTTCAGCGTCATCACCGGCGTCTCGGGTTCGGGCAAATCCACTCTGGCCTTTGACATCCTGTTCAACGAAGGTCAGCGTCGCTACCTGGAGTCGCTCAACGCCTATGCCCGCAGCATCGTGCAACCGGCGGGTCGGCCCGAGGTGGACGCGGTCTACGGCATTCCGCCCACGGTGGCCATCGAGCAGCGGCTCTCGCGAGGCGGGCGCAAGTCCACGGTCGGCACCACCACCGAGGTCTGGCACTTCCTGCGTCTTCTGTATGTCAAGCTGGGGATTCAGCACTGCGTGAAGGATGGCGCCGAGGTGCGCCCGCAGACGCCGGACAGCATCGCCGCGCAGATCATGAAGCGGTACCGGGGCCAGCATGTCGGCCTGCTGGCGCCCTTGGTGATGAACCGCAAGGGCGTTTACACCGAGCTGGCCGACTGGGCGCGCGGGCGCCGCTACACCCATTTGCGGGTGGATGGCAGCTTCCTTCCCACCACCGGCTTTCCGCGTCTGGACCGCTTCAAGGAGCACACCGTCGAACTGCCGGTGGGCGACTTCATCGTGCGGCCCGAGAACGAGACCCTGCTGCGCGAGCTGCTGCCCGTGGCCCTGGAGCATGGCAAGGGTGTGCTCCATGTCCTGGCGCCGCTGGACGGCTTGCGCACGGCCATGCATATGGGCATGGGCACGCACCACCACATCGGCCAGGTGGAGGTGTTCTCTACCCGGCGCGCCTGCCCGGTGTGCAGCACTTCCTACGCGGAGCTGGACCCGCGCCTCTTCTCCTACAACAGCAAGCATGGCTGGTGCCCCGACTGCGTGGGCACTGGCGTCAAGCTCACGCGCGAGCAGCGCCGCGCCTATGACGAAACCCTGCAGGCCGAAGACAACAAGGGTCGCGAGCAGACCTTCGCCGAACCCGAGGTGGAGGACGTGAGCGACGAGACCTGTCCGGGATGCCAGGGCACCCGCCTGAACGCGCAGGCGCGTGGCGTGAAGTTCAACGGCGTGGGCATCGCCGACATCGCGGCGCTCTCGGTGACCGAGGTGCGACGCTGGATCGAGGGTCTGCAGCTGGAGGGTGTGTTGTCCGGGCGCGAGCAGGGCATCGCCCGCGACCTCATTCCCGAGATCAAGAGCCGCCTGGAGTTTCTCGAGGAGGTGGGCCTGGGCTACCTCACGCTCGATCGCGGTGCGCCCACGCTCTCGGGCGGCGAGGCGCAGCGCATACGCCTGGCCGCGCAACTGGGTTCCAACCTGCAGGGTGTTTGCTATGTGCTGGACGAGCCCACCATTGGCCTGCACGCGCGGGACAATCAGATCCTGCTCAACGCCCTGCACAAACTGGGGGGCAAGGGCAACACCCTGGTGGTGGTGGAACACGACGAGGACACCATCCGCCGCGCCGACCACATCATCGACATCGGCCCTGGCGCCGGCAAGCGCGGGGGGCGTGTGGTGGCCCAGGGCACGGCGTCCGAGTTGACCGCCAACGCTGAATCGCTCACGGGTCGCTATCTGCTGCATGCGATCAAGCACCCGCTACAGCCGCGGCGTGCCAGCCGACCCGAGGGCATGCTGCACCTGCGCCGCGCCAGCCTGCACAACCTGCAGCAGGTGGATGTGGATGTGCCGCTACGCCGGCTCGTGGCCGTCACGGGCGTATCGGGCTCTGGCAAGTCGACCCTGGCGCGCGACGTTCTCTTGCACAACGTGCAACAGGCCGTGCAGCAACGCAGCACCAAGGCGGGTCGCGACGCTGACGACCGTGGCAAGCACCCGGCCTGGGTGGGCTGCGCTGCGCTCACGGGGTACCAGGAGATCGACCGCGTCTTGGAGGTGGATCAGACGCCCATCGGCAAGACGCCCCGTTCCTGCCCCGCCACCTACATCGGTTTCTGGGACACCATCCGCAAGCTTTTTGCCGACACGCTCGAAGCCAAGGCCCGCGGCTACGGCCCCGGGCGCTTCTCTTTCAACACGGGCGAAGGTCGATGCCCCACCTGCGAAGGCCAGGGCCTGCGCACCATCGCCATGAGCTTCCTGCCGGACGTCAAGGTGCCCTGCGAGTCCTGCCACGGCGCACGTTTCAACCCCGAGACGCTGGCTGTCACCTGGCGTGGCAAGAGCATCGGCGATGTGTTGCAGATGGAAGTGGACGAGGCGGTCGAATTTTTTGCCTCCATGCCCTCCATCAGCCATCCGCTGCAATTGCTCAAGGACGTGGGTCTGGGCTACCTGACCCTGGGCCAGCCCTCGCCCACGCTCTCGGGCGGCGAGGCGCAGCGGATCAAGCTGGTGACCGAGCTGTCCAAGGTGCGCGACGACGTCACGCGCCGCGGACAAAAAGCGCCGCACACCCTGTACGTGCTTGATGAACCGACGGTGGGCCTGCACATGGCCGATGTCGAGAAGCTGATACGGGTGCTGCACCGCCTGGTCGACGGCGGCCATAGCGTGGTGGTGATCGAGCATGACCTTGATGTCATCGCCGAGGCCGACTGGATCATTGACCTGGGCCCTGAAGGCGGTGGCGCCGGCGGGCGCGTGGTGGCCAGCGCCTCGCCGGAGGACGTGGTCAAGCGCCGCACCCATACCGGCGTCGCACTCGCGCCGGTGCTGGCCCGCCAGTGAACCGGCCCCGCACCGGACCCGAGCGGCAGGGGTGTTCCCTGATTGCGCGGGCCGGCGCGGGCCCGTTCAATCCCTGCCTACCGATACAGGAGACTTCCATGCGCCGTCGCCACCTCGTGCAATGGGCCGCCGCTGCGGCCGCCTTTCCCACGGTCCACGCCCTGGCCCAGTCCGGGCCCTTCCCGAACCGGCCGATCCGTCTGGTCATTGCCTTCCCCGCCGCAGGCCCCACCGACATCACCATGCGCCAGCTGGCTGAGAACGCCGGAAAGATCCTGGGCCAGCCGGTGGTGGTGGAGAACAAGCCCGGCGCCGGCGGCGCGCTGCCGGCGATCCAGCTGCAGTCCTCGGCCGCCGACGGCTACACGCTGGCCCAGATTCCCTTGGGCGTGTTTCGCCTGCCCTACACCACCAAGATCAACTGGGATCCAGTCAAGGACATCAGCTACATCCTGAACGTCACCGGCTACGCCTTCGGCATCGTGGTGCCCGCTGACGGCCCGATCAAGACCTGGGCAGACTTCGTGGCGTATGCGCGCGCCAATCCGGGCAAGCTCACGTACGGCTCCACTGGCACCCTGACCAGCCCGCACCTGACCACCGAGCTGATCGCCCAGCAACTGGGTATCCAGCTCAATCACATTCCCTACAAAGGCAGCGCCGACCTCATGGCCTCCATCCTCGGAGGCAACATCATGGCCGCCGCGGATTCCACCGGCTTCGCCCCGCAGGTCGCGGCGGGCAAGCTGCGCGTGCTCAATACCTGGGGTGACAAGCGTCTGGAGAAATTCCCCGACGCCCCCACGCTGCGCGAGCTGGGCATTCCCCTCGTGCAGAACTCGCCCTTTGGCATCGGCGCGCCGCGGGGCACACCGCCCGAGGTGGTGCAGCGTCTACATGACGCCTTCAAGCGCGCGATGGAAGAACCCAGCTACGTGCAGGCTCTGGCCCGCTACGACATGGTGCCGATCTACATGGGCCCGGCGAGCTACACCAAGTTCGCCCAAGACACCTTCGCGACCGAAAAGGCGCTGGTGGAGAAGCTGGGGCTGGCCAAGCCGAATTGAAGCAGCCCGTGGCGCAGGGTCCTGCGCGCCTGTGGCTTCAATCGCGCGCCGCCAGCACCGCGCGCGTCACCTGCGCAAACCCGGCTCCGCGCTCTCCCTCGGCCACATAGGCGGGCAGGTGCGTCATCACGCTCGCGAAGCGCCGGATGTTGGCCACGCCTACCGCGTTGGGGAAACGCGCGAACATGCGCTCGTCGTTGGTCGAGTCACCCACATAGACCCAGCGGGTGATCTCGGCTTCGAGGTTGCGATCGAACAACTCGCGCACGATCCATCGCGCGCCCGAGAACTTGTCGTGGTCTCCGATCCAGCCATTGATGTGGATCGAGCTCACCGTGGCTTGCAGGCCGGCCTCGCGCATCAAGGTGACCACCTGCTCAATGCGCTCGGGGGGCAGCTGCGTGAATTCGCTGTGGTCGATCGCGATATCGGTCTCGCGGCCCGCGCTGTCCTGTGCGAGCTGCGCGCCGGGTACCTCCTGCACGATGTGGCGAGCCACCGACTGCAGTTGCCGGAAGTTCCGATCGCGCGTGGCGGCATCCTGCTGATAGAGCTTGCGCAGGTGGCCGTCAGGCTCGCGCACCAGCGCCACGGCACCGTTCTCGGCCACGATGGCCTGCACCGGCCAGTCTCGCGCGAAGGGCTCGCTCCAGCCCACGGGCCGGCCCGTCACCGCCATCACCGGCAGGCCCGACGCGCTTAGCGCTGCGAGTGCGGACAGGGCGTCGGGCGTGATCGCCCCTTCGGTGGTCAGCGTGTCGTCGATGTCAGTCAGCACGCCCACCAGCGCACGGCGGTCCGTCAGCGGCCAATCGCCCAGAGGCTTCATGCCTGCAGGCTCAGGCCCGCGTGCTCCCGCAGCAGGTGGAAGTGGATCTTCGGAAAGCGCTCCCGCGCGAGGCGCACGTCATAGGGTGAGGTACACAGGAAGGCCAATGCGTCGGCCGCATCGCGCGCCATGCGCTGAGGGTAGGCGTCGGTGAAGGCGCGCAGTTCGGCCGGCGTGTCGGCGGTAATCCAGCGCGCACCGGTGTACTGGCAGCCCTCCAGTCGGATGTCCGCGTCGTATTCGGCTTTCAGGCGGTGCTGCACCACCTCGAATTGCAGCTGGCCGACCGCTCCCAGCAGCATCGCGCCGCCGGCTTCGGGCTTGAATACCTGGATCGCGCCTTCTTCTCCGAGCTGCATCAGGCCTTGCTGCAGCTGCTTGGTGCGCAGCGGGTTTTTCAGGAGCACCGTCATGAACAACTCGGGGGCGAAGAAGGGCAGGCCGGTGAACTGGAGGTTGGCGCCGTCGGTGATGGTGTCACCCAATTGCACCCCGCCGTGGGTGGTAAAGCCGATGATGTCGCCGGCATAGGCCTCGTCCACCGCCTCGCGCCGCTGCGACAGGAAGGTCACCACCGAGGTGGGCCGCAGCTCCTTGCCGGTGCGCTGCACCTTGAGCTTCATGCCCGGCGTGTACCGTCCCGAGGCCATGCGCACAAAGGCGATGCGGTCTCGGTGGTTGGCATCCATGTTCGCCTGCACCTTGAACACCACGCCGGCAAAGGCCGTCTCCGCCGGCTCAATCACCTTCTCCACCACCTGGCGGTTCACCGTGAGCGAGCTTTTTCGGGGCTGCGGCGGCGGCGCCAGGTCGACCAGAGCGTCGAGCACTTCCATCACCCCGAAATTGTTTACCCCTGACCCGAAAAACACGGGCGTCTGCCGGCCTGCGAGGAAGGCCTCGTGGTCCCACGCCGGCGAGGCGCCGGTGGCCAGCTCCATGCTCTCGGCAGCAGCCTCGTACTCAGCGCCGAAGCGTGCGTGCAGGGCATCGGCGTCGGCCAGGGGAATCGTCTCGAAGTCCTGCGGGCGGCGCTCGCTGCCCGACTCGAATACGGTCATGGCCTCGGTGCGCAGATTCATGATGCCGCCGAACAGCTTGCCCTTGCCCACCGGCCAGGTCATGGGCACGCAGGGCATGCCCAGTTCGCGCTCGACTTCATCCAGGATGTCCAGCGGCTCGCGCACCTCGCGGTCCATCTTGTTGACGAAGGTGATGATGGGGGTGTTGCGTTGGCGGCAGACCTCGATGAGCCGCCGCGTCTGGGCCTCCACGCCGTTGGCGGCATCGATCACCATGAGCGCCGAATCGACGGCGGTCAGCACCCGGTAGGTGTCTTCCGAGAAGTCCTTGTGGCCGGGGGTGTCCAGCAGGTTGATCACGTGGTCGCGATACAGCATCTGCATCACCGAGGAGGCCACCGAAATGCCCCGCTGCTTTTCGATCTCCATCCAGTCGGAGGTGGCATGACGCGAGGCCTTGCGCGCCTTCACGCTGCCGGCGATCTGGATTGCGCCCGAGAACAGGAGCAGCTTCTCGGTCAGCGTGGTCTTGCCCGCGTCAGGGTGCGAGATGATGGCGAAGGTGCGGCGGCGCCGCGTCTCGGATGCGAAGGACACGTGTGGGGGTTCCAGGCGGGCCGCCGCCGGCGCGCAGGGCAGGCGGGTGGCGGGAGAGGCAGGCGCCCGGGTCGGGCGCGGTGGCCTGGATTTTAAGCGCCCACGCTATAGTCCCGGCCATGCGCTCATCCATTGCTTTCCTGCTGGTGGCGGCCGTTTTGCCGGCGGCCGCGCAACCTGTGGCCCAGACCGTTGGCCGCTCTGGCGAGGCCGTTTACCGCGAGGCCTGCGTGGCCTGCCATGCCAGCGGCCTGAACAAGGCGCCCAAGCCGGGTGACACCAAGGACTGGGCGCCCCGCATCCGCGAGGGTCAGGCCGGTCTGACGGCGGTGGCTTGGACCGGTATCCGCCAGATGCCTGCCAAGGGCGGGCGCGACGACTTGTCCCTGGAGGAGTTCTCGCGGGCCGTCGCCTGGATGGCCCGTCAGAGCGGCGGCAACTGGCAGGACCCAGACGCCGCCCTGCTTTCCCGCATCGACGCCGCGGTCAAGAAACGCGAGGCGCGTGCGAAAAAGCCCGCGAACAGCTAGAATCTTGCCTTTCCGAGGAGCGTTGCAGCACCTTTTCAGGTGCGAGGCTCGGAACTTCATTCGCAACGACGCTCACCCACTGTTTCTGTGAGGTGAGTTCCCCCTCCCCCGGCAGGCCTTCTCTCGCAGGCAGTGGCTTTTCAGTTCCAACCTGATTTGGGAGCCACTATGAACGCCGTTTTGAAGCCCGTGCCCACCACGGATTGCGCTATCGCCGACCTGTCCCTGGCCGACTGGGGCCGCAAGGAAATCCGCATCGCCGAGACCGAAATGCCCGGTCTCATGGCCATACGCGAAGAATTCGCCAAGGCCCAACCCCTGAAGGGCGCCCGCATCACCGGGTCGCTGCACATGACCATCCAGACCGCCGTCCTGATTGAGACGCTGCAGGCTCTGGGCGCCGACATCCGCTGGGCGTCGTGCAACATCTTCTCCACCCAGGACCATGCCGCCGCGGCCATCGCCGCCAACGGCACCCCGGTGTTCGCCATCAAGGGCGAGACGCTCGAGGACTACTGGAACTACACCCACAGCATCTTCGAATTCGGCCCCAAGGGCTCGGCCACCGAAGGCCCGAACATGATCCTGGACGACGGCGGCGACGCCACCATGCTGATGCACCTGGGCAAGAAGGCCGAGAAGGACCTGTCCGTCCTGGCCCACCCCACCAGCGAAGAAGAGCGCATCGTCTTTGCCTCGATCAAGGCCAAGCTGGCCGTCGACCCGACCTGGTACAGCCGCAAGAGCGCCCAGATCATCGGCGTGACCGAAGAGACCACCACCGGCGTGCATCGCCTCAACGAGATGTCCGCCAAGGGCACCTTGATGTTCCGTGCGATCAACGTGAACGACTCCGTCACCAAGAGCAAGTTCGACAACCTCTATGGCTGCCGCGAATCGCTGGTCGACGGCATCAAGCGCGCCACCGACGTCATGATCGCCGGGAAGGTCGCCGTGGTCGCCGGCTACGGTGACGTGGGCAAGGGCAGCGCTCAGGCCCTGCGCGCGCTGTCGGCGCAGGTGTGGGTCACCGAGATCGACCCGATCAACGCCCTGCAGGCCGCGATGGAAGGTTTCCGCGTCGTCACCATGGACTACGCCGCCGACAAGGCCGACATCTTCGTGACCGCCACCGGCAACAAGTCGGTCATCACCTATGACCACATGGCCAAGATGAAGGACCAGTCCATCGTCTGCAACATCGGTCACTTCGACAACGAGATCGACGTTGCTGAAATCGAAGCCAAGTGCCAGTGGGAAGAAATCAAGCCCCAGGTCGACCACGTGATCTTCAAAGACGGCAAGCGCATCATCTTGCTGGCCAAGGGCCGCCTGGTGAACCTGGGCTGCGGCACGGGCCACCCCAGCTTCGTGATGTCCTCCAGCTTCGCCAACCAGACCATCGCGCAGATCGAGTTGTTCTGCCACAAGGACGGCTACGACGTGGGCAAGGTCTACACCCTGCCCAAGCACCTGGACGAGAAGGTCGCCCGCCTGCACCTGACCAAGATCGGCGCGCAGCTCACCGAGCTGTCCGACGAACAGGCCGGCTACATCGGCGTGCCCAAGCAGGGTCCGTACAAGCCGGACACCTACCGCTACTGATCGAGAGGCGCGACATGAGCGCCGCCGGGCCGCCCCAAGGCGCGAAGGCCCCCTCGGGGGGCAGGACGCCACACGCAGTGGGCGGACGTGGGGGCCCTGTTCTGCGGGCAGACCAGCTGCTCGTCGAACGGGGCCTCGCGGCTTCGCGCTCGCAAGCGCAGCGCCTGATTACTGCGGGCGTGCGCTGGCGCGGTCCGACCGGTTGGCAGTCCGTCACCAAGAATGGTGACGAGCTGCCCGCGCAAGCCGAGATCGAGCTCTCGGACACCGCCGAGGCGCGTTATGTCTCGCGCGGTGGCCTCAAGCTTGAAGGCGCTCTGGCTGCCAGTGGCATTGACCCGGCGGGCCGTGTGAGCCTCGATGCGGGCCAGTCCACCGGCGGCTTCACCGATTGCTTGCTGCGGCTTGGTGCGGCCCGTGTCGTGGGTGTGGATGTCGGTCATGGCCAGTTGCATCCGAGCTTGCGCGCAGACCCGCGTGTCACCTTTCTGGAACGAATCAATGTGCGCAGCCTCGCGGCCAGCGATCTGCCGGTCTCGTCGTTTGACCTGATCGTGGGTGACCTGTCCTTCATCTCGCTCACGCTGGTGCTGCCAGCGCTGACCGCGCTGCTCGCCCCGCAAGGCGATCTGCTGCTGCTGGTCAAACCGCAGTTCGAGCTGCAGCCGGGGCAGGTGGGCAAGGGCGGCATCGTGCGCGATGCGGCTTTGCACGCCCAGGTTCAGGCCCGATTGCGCGAGGCCTGTGCCGACTTGACACTGCAGGTGGCGGGCTGGCATGACAGCCCGATCACCGGCGGCGATGGCAACCGCGAGTTCTTTCTGCACGCACGCCACGGCGCGTAGCGCGCGACGACAACGATTAGGAAACGCCATGCTTCCCATCAGCCTCGAATTCTTCCCGCCCAAGACGCCCGAAGGCGCGGACAAGCTGCGCGCGGTGCGCCAGCAGCTCTATGCCCTCAAGCCCGAGTTCTGCTCGGTCACCTTTGGTGCGGGCGGCTCCACCCAGGACGGCACCTTGCAGGCCGTCACCGAGATCATGGCGGAGGGGGTGCCCGCTGCGCCCCATCTCTCCTGCATTGGCCAGACCCGCGAGAGCCTGCGCGAACGCCTGGGTGCCTACCGCGCCGCCAGCGTCACGCGCATCGTGGCCCTGCGGGGTGACCTACCCAGTGGCTATGGCGCTGCCGGTGAGTTCCGTTATGCGAGCGACCTGGTGGCCTTCATCCGTGCCGAGACGGGCGACCACTTCCACCTGGAGGTGGCCGCCTATCCCGAGACGCACCCGCAGGCGCGCTCGCCGCAATCCGATCTGGAGGCGTTCGCCGCCAAGGTGAAGGCGGGCGCGAATACGGGCATCACCCAGTACTTCTTCAACAGCGACGCCTACTTCCGCTACGTGGACGACTTGTACAAGCTCGGCGTGGATGTGCCCATCGTGCCCGGCATCATGCCGATCGCGAGCTCCACGCAGTTGATGCGCTTTTCCGATGCCTGCGGCGCCGAGATCCCGCGCTGGATCCGCCTGCGCCTACAAAGCTTTGGCGACGACACCGCGTCCATCAAGGCCTTCGGCGTGGACGTGGTGGCCGACCTGTGCGAGCAGCTGGCCAATGGCGGCGCGCCGGGCCTGCACTTTTACACGATGAACCAGGCCCAGGCCACGCTGTCGGTGCTGGGGCAGTTGCAGGCACGCTAGACCGCGCTCGCCGGAACAGGGCTTCGCACCGGACGCAGATCGGTAGCCACTTGCTGCGGCCGGCCCACGGGCAAGTAGGTCCAATCCGCGAGCTCGCGCGCATCCGGCGTGTACAGGTTGCGGCCGTCCACCACGGTGGCCGAGGCCATGCGCGCCCGCATCAGGGCGAAGTCGGGCTGCCGAAACTCGCGCCATTCGGTGCAGATCACCAGGGCGTGCGCATCTTCTAGTGCCGAATACATGTCGCCCGCCAGAATCAGGTCAGGCCGCTCGCCGTAAGCGCGCCGGATCGACTCCATCGCGACCGGGTCAAAGGCGCGGACCTGCGCCCCCACTTCCCACAAGGCTTCGATGAGGGTGCGACTGGGTGCTTCCCGGATGTCATCGGTGCCCGGCTTGAAGGCTAGGCCCCAGACCGCGATCGTGCGCCCTGACAACTGCCCCTCGCCCCCGAAGTGCGCCGCCAGCTTGTGGAACAGGCGCTCCTTCTGGCGCCGGTTGACGCCTTCGACCTCCGCGATCAGGCGCGCCGCATAGCCTTGCTGCGCCGCCATGCGTTCCAGGGCGCGTACGTCTTTTGGAAAACAGCTACCGCCGTAGCCGCAACCCGGTTGGATGAAATGCGGCCCGATACGGGGGTCGGTCGCCAGCACCCGGCGCACCTGGTCGATGTCCGCGTTCAGGAGTTCAGCCAGGTTGGCCATCTCATTCATGAAGCTGATCCGCGTGGCCAGCATGGCATTGGCCGCGTACTTGGCCAATTCGGCGCTGCGTACATCCATCACGACCAGCTGCTCGGGGCGCAGGTTCATCGGTGCGTAGAGGGCGCGCAGACGCGCTTGGGCCGCATCCGAGCTCACGCCCAACACCACCCGGTCGGGCGCCGTGAAGTCGGCCACTGCGGAGCCTTCCTTGAGGAATTCGGGGTTGGACGCCACGTCAAAGGGGAGGGTCATGCCCCGCTCGGCCAGGGTCTCTCGAATCACCCGCTGCACGTCGTCGCCCGTGCCCACCGGCACGGTGGACTTGTCCACCACGAGACGGTAGCCGTCCATGTGTTCGCCGATGCTGCGTGCCACTGCCAGCACATGGCGCAGGTCGGCGGCGCCGTCTTCATCCGGCGGCGTGCCCACAGCGATGAACTGGACCTCGGCGAACGCGACGGCCTCACGCGCATCGGTCGTGAATTGCAGGCGCCCGGCATCGATCGTGCGGCGGATGATCACGTCCAGACCCGGTTCGTGGATCGGGACGACGCCCTGGCGCAGCTGCTGCACCCGCACCGCATCCAGGTCGACACAGAGAACGTGGTGGCCCGCATCCGCCAGGCAGGCCCCGGTCACCAGACCCACGTAGCCGGCTCCGAAAATCGTGATGTTCATCGACATGGTCGCTGCTCCTTGTTTGTCGGACAGGCGCTTGAGCGGCGGGTGCCGCGCTACGCATGAGCAGGACTTTGTAAATCGCGTGTGTCATCACGATGTCGGTTTCGCGGAGGTTTTTTGACAGTGCCGCGCGAACACCACGTCATCAATTCTTCATCTCAGCGGATCACATTCGCGGGGTTGTTCAACCCGAGACCCTTGCACCATGAAGTACCCCCTCCCTCTTCTTCGTCTGGCCTGCGTGGCCGCTTTGATCGCGACCGGCTCGGCCCAGGCGCAGCAGGCTTTCCCTGCGACGCTCGCTGGCCATGCCGTGCTGCCTGCGCAGTCCTTTGTTCCCGCGCCGTCTGATGCGCCGGCCGATCTGCGGGCTAGCGGCAAGTTCACCACCGGCAAGCGCGTTGAGGCCCTGGGTACCGTTGAGGGCCAGTCGGCCGGCCGGCCCACGGGCGTGAAGCTCCCCTTCAAGGGCCAGCCTCTGCAGGGTCACTCCGGCATCAAGCACATGGCCGACGGCACCTATTGGGTGTTGACGGACAACGGCGCAGGCTCCAAGGCCAACTCGCCGGACTTCATGCTGTACCTCAATCAGTACAAGATCGATTTCAAGTCGGGCGAGTGGAAGCGCCTGAAGACGGTCTTTCTGCATGACCCCGACAAGAAGGTGCCGTTTCGCATCGTCCACGAGGGCACGACCAAGCGCTATCTCACCGGCTCCGATTTCGACCTCGAGAGCTTCCAGTTCGCCGGTGGCGCGCTGTGGTTCGGTGACGAGTTCGGTCCCTACCTGATCAAGGCGGATCTCAAGGGCAAGGTGCTCGCCGTGTTTGAGACGCAGGTGGACGGCAAGGTGATCCGCTCGCCCGACCACCCGGCGGTGACCACGCCTGGCGCACCAGACGGCGCGGTGAAGTTCGAGTCGCGACGTTCGAAGGGCTACGAGGGCATGGCGGTCTCCAAGGACGGCACCAAGCTGTACCCCATGCTCGAAGGCGCGCTGTGGAACGACGCCACCAAATCCTACGAGACGCATGACGGCCGCCAGTACCTGCGTGTTCTCGAATTCGACGTGAATGCGGGCCAATGGACAGGTCGCCACTGGAAGTACGTGCTCGAGGCCAACCATCACGCGATCGGCGACTTCAACATGATCGACGAGCGCACCGGCCTGGTGATCGAGCGTGACAACGGCGAAGGCACTCCCGACAAGGCCTGCCCCGAGGGTCAGCGCCGTCCGGACTGCTTTCATGATCTGCCCAAGTTCAAGCGCGTCTACAAGGTCGAATTCAGCGCCGAGACTGCAGGCCAGCCGATGCGCAAGATCGGGTACATCGACCTGATGAACATTCAGGATCCGAAGAAGCTGGCCCGCAAGCCCCTCCAGGGCGATGTGCTGACCTTCCCCTTCTTCACGATCGAGAACGTGGACGTTGTAGACGCCAATCACATCGTGGTGGGCAACGACAACAACCTACCCTTCTCCAGTAGCCGCCAGCCGAATCAGGCGGACGACAACGAGATGATCCTGCTCGAAGTGGGCGATTTCCTGCGGGCTCGCTGAGTGCGGCGGAATCGTCGCCTGGCGGCTCTCTGAGGCGCCATGCCCCTGGGCTTTCACTGGATCATTGCCGCGCAGTTCGTGTCCGCTTTGGCGGACAACGCACTGCTGATCGTGACCATCGCCCTGCTGGCTGCGAAGGGGCTACCGGTCTGGTGGGCGCCCCTGCTGAAACTGGGCTTCACGCTGTCCTATGTGGTGCTGGCTCCGGTGGCAGGGGCACTGGCCGATGCGGTGCCCAAAGGGCGCCTCATGGCCTGGATGAATGGGGTCAAGGGCCTGGCCTGTCTGCTCCTGCTGCTGGATTTGCATCCGGTACTGGCCTTTACGCTGGCCGGGCTAGGCGCGGCGGGCTACGCCCCAGCCAAATACGGCCTCATCACCGAACTCGTGCCGCCGCGCCTGCTGGTGCGAGCCAATGGCTGGATCGAAGTGTCGGTGGTGTGCGCGGCCCTGCTGGGCACTGGTTTGGGGGGCTATCTCGTGAGCGGTCACTGGCTCGCCGGTGGGCTGTCCGGGTCCTGGCAGGCGCTGGCGACGAGTTGGGGTCTGCCGACCGCGGCCACGCAGCCCCTGGGGCTGTCCGTCGCGGCGCTGGTGGTCCTGTACGTCGTGGCTGGCCTGCTCAATGGCCCGATCCCGGCCAGTCATGCGCGCTACCCCGCTAGCGCCATTCATCCCGTCGCCCTGTGCCGTGACTTCTGGCGCGCCAATCTGTGCCTGTGGCGCGATACCGCTGGCGGTCGCCTGTCCCTGAGCGTGACCACCCTGTTCTGGGGTGTAGGAGCGACCTTGCAGTTCATCGTTCTGCAGTGGGCGCAGGACCAGCTGGGCCTGAGCCTGAGCCAGGCGGCCTACCTGCAGGCGGCTGTCGCGATCGGGGTGGTGGCCGGCGCGGTGGTGGCGGGCCGCTACATCGCGTTGGAGCGCGCGCGCCACATGCTGTTCGCTGGCGTGGTGTTGGGGCTGATGATCGTCGTCATGGCCCAGGTGAGTGCACTGTCTCTGGCCGTTGCTTTGCTGCTGCTGGCTGGCGCCATGGGCGGGCTGATGGTCGTGCCGCTCAACGCCCTGTTGCAGCATCGCGGGCATGTCTTGCTCAGCGCCGGCCGCTCCGTGGCGGTGCAGGGCTTCAATGAGAACGCGAGCGTGCTACTCATGGTCGGCCTGTACGCCGCTTTGACAGGCGCCGACTGGCCCATCAGGCACATCATGTGGGTGCTGGGCGGCGCGATTGCCCTGGCCATCGGCCTGCTGTGGTGGCGTGATACGCGCATGCTTCGGGCGGCGCCGCCCGCCGCCTGAGGCAGCCGCTCAGTCAGTCGCTGCCGAGAGGCGACACGCGACCATCCTCGGCGAGATTGCCGACCTGATTGCCCTGGGGCGCGCCATGCGCCTGCCGCAGCAAGCCCTCAAAGCGCGCGATCACCCCGTCCCAGCTCTCAGCGAGGGCGACTTGCCGCGCTTGGGCTGCCAGGGCGACACGGCGCGGTGCATCCAGCGCGAGGGTCTGCAGGGCCACAGCGAAATCCTCGGGACGCCGGGGATCCACCAGGACCCCGCCACGACCTTGTCGCATCAGCTGGCCAGCGGCAGCGTGGTCGAAGCTCACGCACGGCAGGCCGCAGGCCAGGGCTTCCAGGACCACATTGCCGAAGGTCTCCGAGAGGCTGGGAAAAGCGAAGAGGTCGGCGCTGGCGTAGTGAGCAGCCAAGTCGTCGCCGCGACGCGACCCAGCGAAGATGGCGTCGGGACACGCCGCCTCCAGCTCGCGGCGCTGGGGGCCATCGCCGACCAGGAGCAGACGCGTGCGCGGGTGGATACGTTGCAGGGCCTGCCAGGCCTGCACCAGCAGCAGCAGGTTTTTTTCGGGTGCCAGTCGCCCGACGGCCGCCACCACCAGATCGTCGGGCCCGACGCCCCAGCGCGTGCGCAATGACGGGTCACGGTGGACCGGCGAGAACGCCCGCGTGTCGACACCGCGTGGCACCACGGCCAGCCTGAGGAAGCCCAGCGCACGAAGTTCCTCCCGCAAGGTTTCGGTGGGTACCGTGGTGAAAATGCAGCGGTTGTGGAATTTGCGCAGGTAGGCGGTGATCGGCCGCTGCAGCCAGCCAACGCCGTAGTGCGAAGCGTAGGTGTGGAAGTTGGTGCGAAAGTCCGACGTCAGGGGAAGACGTAGCTGCAGGGCCGCATTCACCGCAGACCACCCCAGCGGGCCTTCAGTGGCGATGTGGACCAAGTCAGGGCGTTGCATCGCCCAGTGTCGCACCAGGCGGCGCTTGGCAGGCATCCCCATGCGCAACCCCGGATAGCGAGGAATCGGAACACCCTTGGTCAAGAGCTGTTCGAAAGGGCGCAACGTCGATTGGGCATCACCGGCCTGGGCGGGTCGGATGATCTCCAACTCGTGGCCCAACGCTCGCAGGCCGTCGACCATTCGCGACAACGTGAGCGCCACGCCGTTGATCTCGGGGGGGAAGGTTTCTGTCACGATGGCGAGACGAAGCTTGCGGCCAGGTGCGCTCAGGCTCTCGACCAGGATCTCTTGCTGCGGCATACCACCATCGTGCGGCCGCCACATCTCAATCCCGTGACAGTGCAAAGGGGGCCTGCACTGTCACGTCATTTTCATAAACAGCCTCCAGTATCCGCCGGTGACCAGCGACTGGCCGCAGCGAGCGCTTGCCCGCCTGACGCCGACGCCCGCAATACAAGGAGCCCGACGTGAACGAATTTATGAACATCCTCCGTGAGCAGCGCTGGGACGACCATCGCTTCTACCACCACAGTCGTATCAACCAGAGCCTGCATCTGATTAGCGCGCTGAGCTTCCTCGTGGCGTACGCCTTGCTGTTCGTCGAGCCGGCCTGGGCCGGTCTCGTGGGCTGGTGCGTGGCGATGGTCACGCGCCAGACCGGGCACTACGTCTTCGAGCCGCGCGGCTTTGACCAGGTGAACCAGGTCACTGACGAATACAAAGAAGAAATCAAGGTCGGCTACAACATGAAGCGCAAAACCGTGCTGCTGACCGCATGGGTGCTCCTGCCCGCGGCCCTGTGGTTCGCGCCCTCGCTGGGGGGTGTGATCGACCCCGCCCAGGATGTCTATGAGTGGTTGCACGATGTCGGCATCGCGTGGCTGGCGCTGGGCGTCGCAGGTCTGGTGTTCCGGGTGGTGCAGCTGTGGCTGCGCGATGGTTGGATGCCCGCGCTCGCCTGGGGGACCAAGATCATCACCGACCCGGTCCACGACGTGATCCTGTATCACAAGGCGCCCCTGGCGCTGATGCGGGGCGAGCTGCTCGACCCCATGCATCACGCGCGCAAGGACTGAGCATCGCGCCCGTCCCCGCCCCCGGTCACGCCGGCCCGGGCCGGGCGCCGTCAGGCACCCAGACGCTTGGCGAGCATCTCCCGCAGCAGTCCACGCCGTATGCCCTTGTTGGTCAGGCCCGACTGAACATGCCACCAGCCCCCTTCGCGCATGGCCTGGGCCGCCGCCACGAAGCGCCGAACCACTTCGTCGAAGTCGGCGTCCGTGTAGTTCAGACTGAAGATCAGACGGCCACTGCCCACCCAGCTCAGACCCAGCCCGTGCTGGCGCAGAAGAAACTGGAACATCCAGTTGTAGCGGGAAGGATCGGTGTAAAGCACGGTCCAGATCGTCGACAGGCCCGCTACCCGCACCGGCAGGCCGGCGGTCTGCAGGGCCTCGTTCATCCGCGCGAGGCGGTTGTTCCAGCGAGTCTCCAGGCCTTCATACAGGTCACGCACTGGCTGAGACTGCAGGCGTTCCAGGAAGACATTCATCGCTCCCATCACATAGGGGTGGGCATTAAAGGTGCCACGGGCGAAGCACAGATCGACGGGGCGGTCTTCGCGAAAGCGCTTCATGAGATCGGCCCGCCCGCACAGTACGCCCACCGGCAGTCCGCCGCCCAGTGTCTTGCCGTACGTGACCATGTCGGCGCGCAGCCCGAAGTATTCCTGGGCGCCTCCGGGAGCCAGGCGGAACCCGACAAACACTTCGTCCAGGATCAGGACGATGCCGCGTTCGGTGCAGACCTCGCGCAGTTGCCCCAGCCAGCGGGCATACGCCGCGCGGTCCACCCCGGCGCGGCGGCTACTGTCCACAAGCGAGGAATCCCCGGGCGCGCTGGCGTTGGGGTGCAGGGCCTGCAGCGGGTTGACCACCACGCAGGCGATGTCCTTGCGCGTGCGCAGCACAGTCAAGGTGCGCTCGCTCATTTCGCTCAAGGTGTAGGTGTGGCGTGGGGCCACGGGGTTACCCGGGCCCGGCTGCACGTCCTCCCACCAGCCGTTGTAGGCGCCGCAAAAGCGCACCAGGTGCGTGCGGCCTGTGTGGTAGCGCGCCAGCCGCACGGCCTGCATCACGGCCTCGGTACCGGACATGTGAAAGGAAATCTCGTCCAGACCGGAGATGCGTTGCAGCTCTTGAACGTTCGCGGCCACGCAGGGGTGGTACTGCCCCAGGACCGGACCGAGGTCGGCGACTCGGGCCGCGCCCTCCGCGATGCAGCTTTTGTAGAAGTCGTAACCCAGGAGGTTGACGCCGTAAGAGCCGGTCAGGTCGTAAAAGCGGTTGCCGTCCAGGTCCTCCACTTCCACGCCGCTGGAGGCGCGAATAAAGCTGCCGACCTTCAGATGCTGACGCAGGTAGGGGCTGTACTGGAAAGGGACGCGGTAAGCACCGGTGAACTGCATGTCCGAAATCGCTTCGCGTGCCTGCGCCGTCATATGGACGGACTGCGGGTAGTGGGCCGCGTAGTGGGCGCACAGGGCGGCAAACGATTGACGCCGACGCGCTACGACCTCGGCAGGTGCACCGTCAGAGCCGAAGAAATCCGCTTCGTCGTAGGCATAGCCGGGAATCATCCGGGCGACGCGCTTGGCCATGCGGGTGTGCCCGACCAGGGAGGGGTGTTTGGCCAGGGACAGTTGCAGGCGCCGGTAGGCGCGGGCCAGTGCGTAGGTGCCGCCAGCGGCGGCAGCAGCCAGCAAGAGGGGATCGGTCATGCGTGATGTCGGGTTCGTGAAGATTTGGGTGTAGTCGACGTGTTTGAAAGATTGATGAAAAAGCCATGAAATTTGCCGCGTTACGTCGAATCCTTGCCCAGGAGGATTTGAACTTTCTCTTGACCAACCGCATCCCACGCATCGCGCTCACACGCTTGATGGGGCGATTGAGCAAGATCCGCAGCCCCTTGTGGACCCGGATGGCGGTGGCGGTCTGGCGCTGGTTCGACGATCTGGACCTGAGCGACGCGCGCGAGTCGCGCTTTGACAGCTTGCATGCGGTCTTCACTCGGGCTCTGCGCGAAGGTGCACGCCCAGTGGACCCGCGGTCGCAGGTTCTGGCCAGTCCCTGCGACGCCATCTTGGGCGTCTGTGGTCATATCGACGGCGACACCCTGCTGCAGGCCAAGGGCATGCCCTATACCCTGCAGGCGCTACTCGGGCCGACGCAGGACTGGCGGCCCTTCGAAGGCGGCCAGTACCTCACGCTGCGACTGACCTCCACCATGTACCACCGTTTCCATGCGCCGTATGACGCGCAGGTGCGTCACGTCACCTACATCAGTGGCGACACCTGGAACGTCAACCCGATCGCGCTGGCCCGGGTGCGCGCGCTCTTTTGTCGCAACGAACGCGCGGTGATCCGGATGCGGCTGGACGCGGCGCCTGCGCACGAACTCGCCATCGTGCCCGTGGCGGCCGTTCTCGTGGCGAGCATCCGGCTGCATTTCCTGGATGTCTTGCTGCACCTGCGCTGGGGCGGCCCTACCGAGATGCCCTGCGACGTGCCCGTGCGCAAGGGCCAGGAGCTTGGTTGGTTCGAGCATGGCTCGACCCTGGTGGTGCTGGCGCCACCCGGTTTCACGCTGGCTCCCGGCTTGGCCAGTGGGGACCGATTGCGCGCGGGCCAGGCTCTCATGGTCATGCCGGACTGAGTGCAGGAGCCTGCTGCGCACCTTGTCACGAAATCTTCATCTCACTGCGGACAATCGCAGGGTTGTTTTTTTCGCGGGTGGGAGGCTTGGTATGAATGAGTCTGATCCGGATTTCCGGCTGCGCCGCGATGTCGCCGACAGCTACGACGAAGAGCTCGAACTCGAGCTCGAAGACCGTCCTTTTGACGCCCACGGCAACGAGATCCCGCTCTCGGAAGCTGAGAAGCAGGACCGACGCACCTACTTTCGTGAGTTGCTGCGTTTGCAGGGCGAGCTGGTCAGGCTGCAAGACTGGGTGGTGGCCACCGGCCACAAGATGGTGGTCTTGTTCGAGGGCCGAGACGCAGCGGGTAAGGGTGGAGTGATCAAACGCATCACCCAACGTCTGAACCCGCGCGTGTGCCGGGTCGTCGCACTGCCCGCCCCCAACGATCGTGAGCGCACGCAGTGGTATTTCCAGCGCTATGCCAGCCACCTGCCGGCCGCCGGCGAGATCGTGCTGTTCGACCGCAGCTGGTACAACCGCGCCGGGGTCGAGAAGGTCATGGGCTTTTGTACCGACGATCAGTACGAGGAGTTCTTCCGCTCGGTGCCTGAGTTCGAGCGCATGCTGGTGCGGTCAGGCATTCACCTGCTGAAGTACTGGTTCTCGATTTCCGACGAGGAGCAGCACTCGCGCTTTCTCAGTCGCATCCACGACCCCCTCAAACAGTGGAAGCTCAGCCCCATGGACCTGGAGTCGCGCCGGCGCTGGGAGGCCTACACGCGCGCCAAGGAGGTCATGCTCGAGCGCACCCATATCCCTGAGGCGCCCTGGTGGGTGGTTCCGGCGGACGACAAGAAAAAGGCGCGCCTCAATTGCATCGACCACTTGATCGCGCAGGTGCCCTACTCGGAAGTCTCGCACCCGCAGGTGTCACTGCCCCAGCGCGAACGCCATCAGGACTACGAGCGGCATCCGGTGCCTGACTGGATGCACGTGCCCTCGCGCTATTGATTTCGTGAGCACCGACGTCCACATGCCCCTGAACGACGCAGAACCAGTGGCACGAATTCGGGAAGACGCCTGGGGCGCCGATTTTTCCGGACTGATCGCGGGCTTCGCCTTCGAGCCGCAGGGCGCGCCGCAGGCCTTGGACTCGGCTGGGGCGATCCGCCTGATGCAAGCCCATCGTGACCAGCTGCCCGCCGGTCACTTCGCCTGGCTGCACGTGGACCTGGCGCACGCAGCCACCGTCCGCTGGCTCGAGCGGCATGCCGACCTGCCGCAAGGGTTTTTCGAAGCGCTCGGCAGCCCCGCCCGATCGACGCGCGTGGAGCGTGAGGGTGATGCCCTGGTGGCGGTCGTCAACGACGTCATGTTTGATTTCGACTTCGACGCCGGCGACCTGTCCACCTTGTGGGTCTGCCTCGACCGGGGGCTTGTTGTCACCGGGCGGCACCAGCGCCTGCGCTCGATCGACGCCCTGCGTACCCGCATCAAGCGGGGCGAGACGCTCCAGACACCGCTGCAGCTGCTGGACTTCCTCCTGCGCGAACAGTGCGAGGTCCTGACGGACATCGTGCGTCAGGTGACCCAACGTGCCGACGAGATCGAGGACCGGCTCCTGGCGGGCCGCGCTTCGGTTCAGCGTGCCGCCCTGGGGTCGATGCGCCGGCTGCTGGTGCGCCTGCAGCGACTGATGGCGCCTGAGCCCGCCTCGCTGTTTCGACTCCTGCAGCACCCCCCGACCTGGGTGAACGAAGATGAATTGCAGTCGCTGCGCGAGGTGAACGAGGAGTTCCTCGTGGTTTTGAGCGACATGGCGTCGTTGCAGGAGCGCATCAAGCTGTTGCAGGAGGAGGTGGCCGCCGCGGTGAGCGAGGCCACGGGCCGCAGCCTGTTCATGCTGACCGTGATGACGGTCCTCGCGCTCCCGATCAACATCCTGGCGGGCCTCTTTGGGATGAACGTCGGCGGCGTGCCGCTGGCGCAGCACCCGCACGGCTTCTGGATCATTGCGGTGCTGATCCTCGTCTTCGCAGGCGTCGCGGCGGGCTGGGTGTCGCGCACCCGAGGTGATCGTTAGGGTCTTACCCCCCCGACTCCAGCACCTGCCCCTGGCCGCGACCGCGCCCGAGCACCTGTAGCAACTGGGGCAGGGCGGCCGCCAGCGCCGCCTTCAGGGTGTGCGGCGGGTTCACGAGGAACATGCCGCTGGCTGTCAGACCCGGCCGGTGCGGCGCCTCGCCCGGCATGTGCGCCTGCACCGGCTCGTCCCGCTGGCCCACCGAGAGCGTGGCATGCAGCCAGGGCTTGCCGGCCTGGTTGGCCAGGGTCTTGAGCCGGCGCGGCAGCTCGTGCGCCTCGGGCCGCGGAATGATCGGGTACCAGATGGCGTAGGTGCCCGTCGCGAAGCGCTTGAGGCTGTCTTGCAGGCAGGCGCTTACTTTTGCGTAATCGCTTTTGATCTCGTAGCTCGGGTCGATCAGCACCAGGGCTCGGCGCTGCGGTGGGGGCAGCAGGGCCTTGAGCGACTCAAAGCCGTCCTGTCGCGCCACGCTCACCTGCCGCCCCGCCTGCAGCTGGGCCACATGGCCGGCCAGGGCCTGGCTGTCGGTGGGGTGCATTTCGAAGAGCTTGAGCTTGTCGCGGGCCTCGGCCCGCAGCAGGGCCTGGACCACGAAGGGAGACCCCGGATAGACGCGTGGGCGGCCCTCACGATTGAAGCTAGTGATTACTTCCAAATAATCGGCCAAAGCAGGCGCGGGCTCTGGCAGGGTGGTAGCCGCCAATTTGAAGATGCCGTCTTGGGCCTCGCCCGAGGTCTGCGCTTGCTCGCCGTCCAGCCGGTAGATGCCGGCGCCGGCATGGGTGTCCACCACCATCAGGGGGGTGGGTTTCTGGGTCAGGTGCCGCAGGGTGGCAATCAGCACCAGGTGTTTGAGCACGTCGGCGTGGTTGCCGGCGTGGAAGGCGTGCCGATAACTGAACATGGGGGGATGGTAGCCGCCCCCGGCACCCCCCCCCTGGGCCGTAGAGCCAAAACTTCGTATAATCGAGGGCTCTGCAGCGCCTTGTGGTCCCGCGGCAGATAAGGCAAGGTCCCGCGAGCCACGCAGGAGCGGCCTGAAACCCCACCTAAGAGGTCTCCAAAAGAGAGACACCGACCGTGGAAAAGGACCCGCCAAACCCCTTCTTTTGAAGAGAAAACTCATGACCAAAACGTTCAGCGCAAAACCCGCTGACGTGACGCACGAGTGGTTTGTGATTGACGCCACCGACAAGGTGCTCGGACGGATTGCCAGCGAAGCAGCCCTCCGTTTGCGCGGCAAACACAAGGCCATTTACACGCCTCACGTCGATACCGGCGACTTCATTGTCGTCATCAACGCTTCCAAGCTCCGTGTCACTGGCACGAAAGAGCTGAACAAGAAGTACTTCCGCCACTCCGGTTTCCCCGGTGGCATCTACGAGACCAACTTCCGCGACATGCAGGCCAAGCATCCCGGCCGCGCGCTGGAGAAGGCCGTTAAGGGCATGCTGCCCAAGGGCCCCCTGGGCTACGCCATGATCAAGAAGCTCAAGGTGTATGGCGGTGCCGAGCACCCCCACACCGCGCAGCAGCCCAAGCCGCTCGAGATCTAAGGAACCGACATGATTGGTGAATGGAACAATGGCACCGGCCGTCGCAAATCGAGCGTCGCCCGCGTGTTTCTGAAAAAAGGCAGCGGCAAGATCACGGTCAACGGCAAGGACATCGAACAGTTCTTTGGCCGTCAGACCTCGATCATGATCGCCAAGCAGCCCCTGGTGCTGACCAACCACGTCGAGACGTTTGACATCCAGATCAACGTCCACGGCGGCGGCGAATCCGGCCAGGCCGGTGCAGCCCGTCACGGCATCACCCGTGCGCTGATCGACTACGACGCCGCCCTCAAGCCCGCCCTGTCGGCTGCTGGCTTCGTCACCCGCGACGCCCGCGAAGTCGAACGTAAGAAGGTCGGCCTGCACTCCGCACGTCGCCGCAAGCAGTTCAGCAAGCGTTAATCGACTGCTGCACCGCACCACAAAGCCGCGCCGGCACTGCCCGCGCGGCTTTGTTTTTTTGGGGGGGGCTCAGGGACAATGGCCTTACTCCCCTGTCCGGGAAACTCGCCCCAGGGTTGTCAACCGCCTGAATGCACTAAGATAGTGGAGTCTTTCAGAAGGATATTCCCATGAGCGCAGTCGCCAACGACATCCAGACCGACATGCCCGCCCCTTTGCTGTTCACCGACAGCGCGGCGGCCAAGGTGGCGGACCTCATTGCCGAAGAAGGCAATCCCGACCTCAAATTGCGTGTCTTTGTGCAGGGCGGTGGCTGCTCCGGCTTCCAGTACGGCTTCACCTTCGACGAGATCACCAACGAAGACGACACCGTCATGACCAAGAATGGCGTGTCGCTCCTGATCGACGCCATGAGCTACCAGTACCTGGTCGGCGCCGAGATCGACTACAAAGAAGATCTGCAGGGCGCCCAGTTCGTGATCAAGAACCCCAACGCCACCACCACCTGCGGCTGCGGCTCGAGCTTCTCGGTCTAAGCCGGGTAGACTCCACCCAACACACGGGCGCCTCGGGCGCCCGTGGTGCTTTTCAGGTCCAGCGGTTCGCGTAGCACGGCCTTGCGCGCGAGCCAGGCGAAGGCCGCCGCCTCCACCTGCAAGGGCGGCAAACCGGCTTCATCGCTCGTCACCACCTGCACGCCAGGCAGCAGGGCGGCCAGGCGGCGCATCAGGTGTGTGTTGAAGGCCCCGCCGCCACACACGACCAGACGCGTCACGTCGGGCGCGTGGCGGCGCATGTCGTCGGCGCAGGTGCGTGCGGTGAGTTCAGCCAGCGTGGCCTGCACGTCGGCCGGGCCCAGGGGCGGCTCGCCGGCTGGCAGCGAGGCGGCATGCGTCGCCAGGCGCGACTCCAGCCAGGGCAGATGGAAAAGGTCGCGCCCGGTGCTCTTGGGAGGCGGCGCAATGAAGTAAGGCTCGGCGAGCAGATGCGACAGCAGCGGCATCGACACCGTGCCGCTGGCAGCCCAGGTGCCCTGGTCGTCAAACGGCACACCGCGATGGCGCTGGCACCAGCCATCCATCAGCGCATTTCCTGGCCCGCAGTCGAAGCCTCGCTGCGTGCCGTCGGCGCGCAGCACGGTGAGGTTGGAGATACCGCCCACATTGAGCAGGGCCAGCGCCTGCCCGGGCTGACCGAACCATGCGCGGTGGAAGAACGGCGCCAGTGGCGCGCCTTGGCCGCCTGCCGCCACGTCGCGGCTGCGAAAGTCGGCCACCACCTCGATGCCTGTGAGCTCGGCCAGCAAGGCCGGCTGGCACAGCTGGATCGTGTAGCCAGTGCCGTCGAAGGCCTGCGGGCGATGGCGGACGGTCTGGCCATGGGCGCCGATGGCCCGCACCGCGCGGGCAGAGGTCTGGCTTTTTTCCAGCAGGGCCTGCACGACCAGCGCGTAGACACGCATCAGGGCATTGGCGGCCAGGGCTGCGCGGTGCAGTTCGTTGGCACCTTCGGTGTTGAGCGCCAGTAACTCGGCGCGAAGCTCGCAGGGCAGTGGGGCGCTGGCGTGGCCCAGGATACGAGGCGGCTGCGTGTCGAAGTCAGCGAGGACACCGTCCACCCCATCGAGCGAGGTGCCGGACATCAGGCCGATGTACAGGCCGGACACAGGGGCAGGCTTACTCGACGCGGGCGACCGTGGCCGCAGAGGCGGCCGCGTCCAGCTTCAGGCGGGTGGCGCTGGCGACGCGGTCGAAGGCGGGCCGGGACTGGGCGGTGAGGGGCTGACCCTCGCTGCGCCGTGCCACTGTGATCGGGTCCTGGTGGCGACCGTTGACGCGGAACTCGAAATGCAGGTGCGGTCCGGTGGCCCAACCCGTGGCGCCGACGGCGCCCACGCGCTGGCCCTGACTCACGGTCTGACCTCTGCGCACGTCGATGCGACTGAGGTGGGCGTAGACGGTGGTGTCGCTGGCGTTGTGGCGGATGATGACCACGTTGCCGAAGCCACCCTGTACGCCGGCGAAGTCGACAACGCCGTCACCCACTGTACGCACCGGCGTGCCTACCGGCGCGCCGTAGTCCACGCCCAGGTGAGCGCGCCAAGTTTGGTGGATCGGATGGAAGCGCATGGCAAAGCCGCTGGTCACCCGCGAGAACTGCATCGGTGAGGTCAGGTAGGCGCTTTGCAGGCTCTTGCCGTCCAGACCGTAGTAGGCGCCCTTCTTGCCCGACTCCTGGAACCAGAGCGCGGTGTGCGGCTTGCCGTTGTTGATGAACTCGACGGACAGCACGCGGCCGGTGCGCATGGGTTCGCCGTCCGCTTCAAGCGTTTCGTAGACGACGTGGAAGCGGTCGCCCTTGCGCAGGCCGCGGTGGAAGTCGATGCGGCCGCCCAGGATGTCGGCGACCTGGACCGCGACGTCGTCGGGCAGGTGCGCTTCATCGACGGCAGCGAACAGCGAGCTGCGGATGGTGCCGCTGCCCAGGCGCGTAGAGGTGGTCAGCGGTGCGCGCTCGACACGGGTGCTGAAGCGACCGTCGGAGCCACGCTGGATGACGAGTCGGCGGAACTCGCCTTCGTCGTCGGGGGCCCAGCGGGCTGTGAGGCGCTCGAGCCCGTGCTGGGCGTTGGCCTCGGCGCTGACCATGCGGCCGGCACGCCCCATGATTTGGCTTCGGAAGTCGCGGTCGTTGCGCACATAGGCGGCGGCCGCGGCGTCGCTCAGGCCCAGTCGGGCGAAGAGGGATTCGACGGTGTCCGTCGGCCGGATGGCGTCGGAGCGGAACAAGCGCAGGGCGCGGGCGTCCAGGGCCTCGATCTGGGCCGCCAGGGAGACGGGTTCAACCACCTCGACCACGTCACGCACGGCCACATCGGAGATGTCGGGGGCGAGCGAGGCGACGGCGAAAGCACCACCCCCGCCACCCAGCATGACGGCCGCGAGCAGGGCCGTCAGGCGCTTGGGGTGGCGCTTGATCATTTGGATCGCTTGCGTGGCCAGGGGCGCGCAGGCTGCCAGGAAATGGTGGTTCAAGGGCGGTAACAGAATCGGGGCGGCCCGCAGGCCGTCATTCACGCCGAGACAAACCCGCTCCTGCCGGCCCGATGAGGTGCCGGAACTAGAATGGATCTACCCGGGAAGCTGGGCAAGTATAACCCCGCTCCCGTCGAGTCAACGTAAAAAAAGCCTTATGAATCAAGCCAATGAAGCCAAAAGCACTACCGCTTCCGACGGGGTGCGGGCGGCCATGGCCGTGTCGCTGCGCGGCTGCGAGGAGCTGCTGCCGCAGGCGGAATGGGAGCGCAAGCTGGTGCGCTCGGAAGCCACGGGCGTGCCGCTGCGGATCAAGCTAGGCCTGGATCCGACGGCGCCCGACATCCACGTCGGCCACACCGTGGTCCTGAACAAGATGCGCCAGCTGCAAGACCTGGGGCACACCGTCATCTTCCTGATCGGCGATTTCACCACCATGATCGGCGACCCGTCCGGGCGCAACACCACCCGACCGCCGCTGACCGCCGAACAGATCAAGGCCAACGCCGAGACCTATTACCGCCAGGCCAGCCTGGTGCTCGATCCCGCCAAGACCGAGATCCGCTACAACAGTGAGTGGTCCGACCCGCTGGGGGCGCGCGGCATGATCCAGCTGGCCGCCAAGTACACCGTGGCCCGCATGATGGAGCGCGACGACTTTCACAAGCGCTTCACGCAGGGCCAGAGCATCTCGGTGCACGAGTTCCTCTACCCGCTGATGCAGGGGTACGACTCGGTGGCCCTGAAGTCTGACCTGGAGCTCGGGGGCACCGACCAGAAGTTCAACCTGCTGATGGGGCGCCACCTGCAGCAGGAATACGGGCAGGAGCCCCAGTGCATCCTGACCATGCCGCTGCTGGAGGGACTCGACGGCGTCGAGAAGATGTCCAAGAGCAAGAACAACTACATCGGCATCAGCGAAGACCCCAACACCATGTTCGCCAAGGTGATGTCCATTTCAGACACATTGATGTGGCGCTGGTACACACTCCTGAGTTTCCGCAGCGAGACCGACATCGCCGCCCTGCGCCGCGAGGTCGAGGCCGGTGCCAACCCGCGCGATGCCAAGGTAGCCCTGGCCAAGGAGATCACCGCGCGTTTCCACAGCGCGCAAGCGGCCGACGCGGCGCTGCAGGATTTCATCAACCGCAGCAAGGGCGGCGTGCCCGAGGAGATCCCCGAGGTGACGCTGTCCGGCGCGCCGCTGGGGATCGGCGCGCTGCTGAAGCAGGCGGGGCTCGCGCCCTCGACCTCCGAGGCCAACCGCCTCATCGACGGCGGTGGCGTGCGCGTGGATTCGTCCGTGGTGTCCGACAAGGGCCTCAAGCTCGAGCCGGGCACCTACGTGATCCAGGTGGGCAAGCGCAAGTTCGCCCGCGTGACCCTGGCCTGATTCGACCGACGCGCCCATGCGCGACGTGCTCGCCTCCCTCACGCCCCGGCGCCTCTTGATGGCGTCGGTGGTGGTCGCGGTACTCACGATCGCGCTCAAGACCGCGGCCTGGTGGGTCACCGGTTCGGTGGGCCTGCTGTCGGACGCGATGGAGTCCTTCGTGAATCTGGCCAGCGCCATCTTCGCGCTGGTGATGGTCACCGTCGCCGCGCAGCCGCCCGATGAAGAACACCCCTATGGCCACCACAAGGCCGAATACTTCTCTTCGGGTTTCGAGGGCATCCTGATCATCGGCGCGGCGGCCGGCATCATCTGGGCCGCCAGCGGGCGGCTCTTGGAGCCGCAACCGCTCGAACAGCTCGATTGGGGCCTGGGCTTGTCGCTGGTGAGTTCAGCGCTCAATGGCCTGCTCGCATGGGTGATGCACCGTGCTGCTGTCGAACACCGCTCGATTGCCCTGGAGGCCGATGCCCGCCATCTGGTCACCGATGTCTGGACCTCGGCGGGTGTGGTGGTCGGTCTAGGCCTGGCCTGGGTCACAGGCTGGCTGTGGCTGGACGCAGTGGTGGCCATCGGCGTGGCGCTGAACATCCTGCGCGAGGGCTACTCCTTGATGAAACGGTCTTCGCAGGGGCTGATGGACGAGGCGCTGGAGCCGCAGGTGCTGGCGGAGATCCACAAGGTCCTTGCAGGTTTCGAGCACCACACGATTCGCTTTGATCATGTGACCACGCGCCAGGCGGGGCAGCGACGCTTCGTGGACCTGCACATGTACATGCCGGCCAGCTGGACGCTGGGGCGCGCTGCGGCCTTGCGTACTTCGGTGGAGCAGGCCCTCATGAGTGCGGTGCCGGGCCTTCGGGCGACTATCCAGCTGCTGCCTAGCGACGTCGAAGCGCACTTCGACGACCCGCGCGATCTGATCTGAGCGCGCTCAGTAGGGGTTGGGATAGCCCAGCGCCTGCACCAGCAGTACCTCCAGGGCTTCCATTTCGAGCGCATCGCGCTCGTTCGTCTCGTGGTCATAGCCCTGCGCATGCAGGGTGCCGTGCACCACCATGTGGGCGTAATAGGCTTCCAGCGTGCGGTCCATCATCCAGGCCTCGCGGGCGACCACGGGGCCGCACAGAACCAGGTCGGCCTGGACCACGGGCGCCTGCTGATAGTCGAAGGTCAGGACGTTGGTGGGGTAGTCCTTGCCTCGGTACTGACGATTCAGGGCGTGCGCTTCCTCCTTGCCGACGATGCGCACCGTGATCTCGGCAGGCAGGTTCAGCGCCATCTGCATCCATCGGCGCACGCGCGGTTTGCTCAGGACGGCGCGATGCGCAGCGAGGTCCGCAAACTCGCCAAACTGAAGATCCAGTTCGAGCCAAGGCAGTCCAGTGGCCGCCGTGGATCCGGCTTCGCCGGTCCGCTGGCGGCGTCCCCCTCGGGGGGAAGGCGCCGAAGGCGCGTCGGGGGGGCTCATTGCTTTCTTGCGGCGTCGTAGGCGTCGACGATGCGGGCGACCAGGGGGTGGCGCACCACGTCAGCGCTGGTAAAGCGGGTGTGGGCGATGCCCTTGACCCGGCGAAGTATGTGTTCGGCCTCGATCAGGCCCGACATCTGCCCCTTGGGCAGGTCGACCTGGCTGACATCGCCCGTCACCACGCACTTGCTGCCAAAGCCGATGCGCGTGAGAAACATCTTCATCTGCTCGGGGGTGGTGTTTTGCGCTTCGTCCAGGATCACGAAGGCATTGTTCAGGGTGCGACCGCGCATGAAGGCCAGGGGTGCGATCTCCAGCGCGTTGCGTTCGAAGGCCTTGGTCACGCGCTCGAACCCCATGAGGTCATACAGCGCGTCATACAGGGGCCGCAGGTAGGGGTCGACCTTCTGCGCCAGATCGCCGGGCAGGAAGCCCAGTTTTTCGCCAGCCTCGACCGCGGGACGCGTGAGCACGATGCGCTGCACGCTGCTTCGCTCCAGGGCATCGACCGCGCAGGCCACCGCCAGATAGGTCTTGCCGGTACCCGCCGGCCCGATGCCGAAGGTGATGTCGTGGCCGGCGATGTTCTCGAGGTAGACGCTTTGGTTGGGGGTGCGCGCGCGCAGGTCGGCACGGCGGGTGTGCAGCACCAGGGCGCCGTCCGCGTCTTCGTCCAGGGTGGAGTCGCTGGCGAGCATCAGTTGCAGCTTGTCGGCGGCAATCGGACGCGCCGCCATCTCGTACATCGCCTGCAGCACCTCCAGCGCGCGCTGGGCCTTCGCCTTGGGACCGTCGATCTTGAACTGCTCGTGGCGGTGCGCGATGGATACCTGCAGGGCCGCTTCGACGGTGCGCAGGTGTTCATCGGTCGGCCCGCAGAGGTTGGCCAAACGGGTGTTGCTAGGCGGGGAAAAGGTGTGGCGCAGGATCAAGCTGATAATTCCGCAAGAGGGGCACAAGGATCCGCATGATAGGCAAACTCACAGGAACGCTCGCCGATAAGAACCCGCCGCAGGTGCTGGTGGACTGCCATGGCGTGGGCTACGAGGTCGATGTGCCCATGAGCACCTTCTACAACCTGCCCGGTGTGGGCGAGCCCGTTTCGCTGCTCACGCACTTCGTGGTGCGTGAGGATGCCCAGATCCTCTATGGGTTTGCGACCCCGGGTGAGCGCGAGGCTTTCCGTCAGTTGATCCGGATTTCCGGCGTAGGCCCGCGCACCGCGTTGTCGGTGCTTTCGGGCATGAGCGTGGCCGAGATCGCACAGGCCGTGACCGCGCAAGACGCCGGCCGCCTGGTCAAGGTGCCGGGTATCGGCAAGAAGACCGCCGAACGCCTGCTACTAGAACTCAAAGGCAAGCTCGGCGCGGACCTCGGGCCGCAGGCTGGAGGGGCCCACAGCGACGCCCAGGGGGACATCCTGCAAGCCCTGCTGGCGCTCGGTTACAGCGACCGCGAGGCCAGTGCCGCCCTCAAAGTGTTGCCGCCTGACATCGGTGTGAGCGAGGGCATCAAGGCCGCCCTCAAGTCCCTCGCCAAATAAGTCCGCACGGTTTCAATCCGGCACAACCTGGACGGCAGCGCGTGCAGACAATGCACGGCTTTTGACCTCGAGTTCAGGAAGCGCGATGCGATGGATGCAGTGGGGCCGGGCGT
Organism: Pseudomonadota bacterium; assembly: GCA_041159245.1. Lineage (GTDB taxonomy): Bacteria > Pseudomonadota > Gammaproteobacteria > Burkholderiales > Burkholderiaceae_C > Ramlibacter. Next base: position 60,136 of record JBEAZV010000011.1, on the reverse strand, counting down.
GGGCAGCGCGGCTCGGATCGACGTGGCTGGCGGCCATGGCCCTGACCTCCTGCGGCGGGGGCGGAGGCGATCCGCCCGCAGCGGGGGGGGGCACGGCGCCCGCGCCGCTTCTGCAGGCCAGCCCTGGCCCTGCGCGCATCGAGCCCTACGAACGCGTGGCCCCCCTGGCGGCGTCCCGCTCCACTGCGGTGCAGGCCTTCTCCCGCGTGCTGCCTTCAGTCGTCGTCCAGCTCGGGCCGGCGCCGCTCGAGTTTGTGCAGGCCAAGGCCGCTGCGATGGAGCGCCCAGTGCAGGCCGCGATCGCCCGCCAGATTGGCGCAGCGCGGGTGGTGGGTGCGCTGGCCACGCCCGCAGACGCTGCGCGCGTGCTCGTCTGGCAGGTCACCGCTTCGGGGGGGCTGGCAGCCGCTGCCAGCTTCCGCTCCGACGGCGCGACCGGCCTGCGCCTGGGGCTGGAAGTGGAGCGCCTGCCACCTTCTGCGCAGGTGCGCGTGCGGCCTTCGGGCTCCACGTCGACCGAGACGGTCCGCGGCGACGAGATTCTGGCCACGCTGGCCCGTAATTGGGCGGCGGGTGACAACAGCCCCGCCGGGCGCACCTACTGGCTGCCCGCGGTGGCCGGTGAGGCGCTGACCCTGGAGATCGAGCTGCCGCCGGGCGTGGATGCGGCGCAGGTTGAGGTCGCCATCCCCCGGCTGTTCCACCTGTGGTGGACCCATGAGGCCGTGGCCCGCACAAACGACCTGAAGATCGGCGAGTCCGGCCCCTGCAACTTGGATATCACCTGTTCGCCCGAGTACGGCTTCGAGTCGCGCGCCATCGCTCGCATGGAATATGTCCGCGACGGCGGCGCCTTTCTGTGCACCGGCACGCTAATGGCGGACACCGCCGCCAGCGGCACGCCGTACTTCCTCGGCGCCAACCACTGCGTGGGCGACCAGACCACAGCCTCGACCCTGTCCACTTACTGGTTCTACCGGTCCGCAGCTTGTAACAGCACCACGCTAGACCCCGCAGCCACCCGCGTGTCGGGGGGGGCGACCTTGCTGTACGCCTCCGCGGTCACTGACACGTCCTTCATGCTGTTGCGCGGCGCTCCGCCCGTGGGGGCGGTCCATGCCGGGTCCCTGCTGTCGCCGCCCGCTCTGGGCACGGCGCTGGCCGGCCTGCACCACCCGGCCGGTGACCTGCTCAAACTCAGTCTGGGGGACAACCCCGCCTACGCCCGCTGCGAGGGCACCCGCTGCACGGCCGATGGGGTGGACGCCAGCAACTTCCTGGTCCTGCACTGGACCCGCGGCACCACCGAGAGCGGCAGCAGCGGTTCTCCGGTGTTTGCCAGTGTCGGGGCGCGTCGCTATGTGGTGGGCCAGCTTTTCGCGGGGTCGGCTAGCTGCACCCGGCCAGATGCCAATGACTATTACGGCCGCTTTGACAAGGTGTACCCCGCGTTGCGCGCCTGGGTGGGAACTCCCACAGGTGACTGAGGTCCGGGCGCGTGCCCCGGCCGGGACCGGCGTAACATAGCCGACGCTCATGACGATCCATACCGACGATTTCGCCCCGTCCCCGGCCGCGCGCACGGTCTCGGCCGCGCCCGCCTCACCTGCCGAAGAAGCCATCGAGCGGGCCCTGCGCCCCAAGCTGCTCAAGGAGTACGTGGGTCAGGCCAAGACGCGCGAGCAGCTGGAGATCTTCATCGGCGCGGCCGCTCGCCGCGGCGAGGCCCTCGACCATGTCCTGCTGTTCGGCCCGCCGGGCCTGGGCAAGACCACGCTCTCACACATCATTGCCCATGAATTGGGCGTGAACCTGCGCCAGACCTCGGGGCCGGTGCTGGAGAAACCCAAGGACCTCGCGGCCCTCCTGACCAACCTCGAGAAGAACGACGTTCTGTTCATCGACGAGATCCACCGCCTCTCGCCCGTGGTCGAGGAGATCCTCTATCCCGCACTGGAGGACTACCAGATCGACATCATGATCGGCGAAGGCCCGGCCGCCCGCTCGATCAAGCTGGACCTGCAGCCCTTCACCCTGGTGGGGGCCACCACCCGCGCCGGCATGCTGACCAATCCGCTGCGTGACCGTTTCGGCATCGTGGCGCGCCTGGAGTTCTATACCGCCGACGAACTCGCGCGTATCGTCCACCGTAGCGCGGGCCTCATGAACGCCCCCATCGACGAAGCCGGCGCCACCGAGATCGCACGGCGCTCGCGCGGCACGCCCCGTATCGCCAACCGCCTTTTGCGCCGCGTACGCGATTACGCCGAGGTCAAGGCCGATGGCCGTATCAACCAGGCCATCGCACAGAAGGCGCTGGCCATGCTCGACGTCGATCCGCAGGGCTTTGATGTGATGGACCGCAAGCTGCTGGAGGCGGTGATCCACCGCTTTGACGGCGGCCCGGTGGGCCTGGACAACATCGCTGCCAGCATCGGTGAGGAAGCGGGCACGATCGAGGACGTGATCGAGCCCTACCTGATCCAGCAGGGGTACCTGCAACGCACGCCACGCGGACGCATCGCGACGCTGGCGGCCTTCCGGCACCTGGGCGTGGCACCGCCTGCAGCGGCCGGCGGTTTGTTTGGTGATGCCGGCTGAGGACCCACTCCCAGACCCTGCGCGCCCACGCGTGCGCGCCCGATGGATCGTTGCTGCGCTGGTCCTCCTCGCCGGTGGACTGATAGGCGGGCTGTCACTGCGTCCGCCCGAGGTATCGGTGATCGTCGTCCAGCCCTCGACCTTGGTGCGCACCCTGCAGTTTTCTGCCCGGGTGGCCACTGTCTCGCGTGTCGAGGTAGGCGCCACCCTCACCGGGCGCGTGCAGCGCGTCTTGGTCCAGGAGGGCACGCAGGTGCAGGCCGGACAGCGGCTGATCGAACTGGAAGAAGACGAGCTACGCGCCGCATGGCACCAGGCGCAAGCCAGCGAGGTGCAGATGACGGCGACGCTGCGCAACGCGTGCGAGGAGCTGCAGCGGGTACAGGCCCTGGTGGCACAGGGGTTTGTGACGGCCTCGCGTGCCGATGACGCGCGCCGTGCCGTGGATGTGGCCCAGGCTCAGCGCGATGCCGCTCGCGCCGCCATGGAGGTCGCGCGTGCCCGGCTGGCGCAGGCCCGCATTGCCGCGCCAACTGCGGCTCGGGTGCTCGCACGCCATGTGGAGCCCGGTCAGATCGTGCAGGCGGGCAAGCCCCTGTTGTCTCTGGCCTTGGCCAGTCCGACGCAGCTCGTGGCTGCGGTCGATGAGCGCTTTCTCGATCAGCTCCAGGTCGGGCAGCGGGCCGATGCGATAGCCGACGCCTTCCCCCAGCGCCGCTTCCAGGCGCGTGTCGCGGCGCTGGCGCCGGCGGTCGATCCGCAGCGAGGTGCCGTCGAGGTCAAGCTCGATCTCGCCGGCGCCCCCCCCGCCTTCCTGCGCGAGGACCTGACTGTCTCCGTCGAGGTGGAGACGGGTCGGCGCGAGCAGGCCCTGGTCCTGCCTTTGTCCGCATTACGCGAAGGCGATGTGGCCTGGGTGATGCAAGACGGACGCCTGCAGGTACGCCCGCTGCGCCTGGGCCTTCGCACCTTGCAGGCCGTCGAGGTGGTGCAGGGGCTGGTGCCCGGCGAGCGGGTCGCCGTGGACGATGCGGCGCATCCGGGTCAGCGGGTGCGGCCGCATCTTGCTGCATCACGACCGGTTGCGAGCGCACCACCGCCTGCTTCGGACCCGGAGCGTGCCATCAGCAGCACCTTGGGACGCTAGGGTACCCATGGCCTGGAATCTGGGCTTCGAGTGGCGGGTGGCCTGGCGCTTTCTGCGCGAGGGTCGTCAGCAGACGGTCCTGATCGTGGTGGGTGTGGCGGCCGGTGTGGCGGTGTATGCCTATATCTCGGCCCTGGTGTCCGGCCTGCAAGGCAATACGCTGACCAAGACCTTGGGCGCGCAGCCCCACATCACGGTACGCGTGCCTGATGACGTCGTCCTGCCGGCTGCCCGCCCCGCGTCGGGTGAGACGCCCATGACGCAGACCCAGGCGCGCGCCCGCTACTTGCGCTCACTGGCGAACTGGCAGGCCCTGCTGTCCGCGTTGGAGCAGGACCCGGCGGTGGCCACCGTCTCGCCGCAGGTGTCCGGTAGCGGCCTGGCGCTGCGTGGCGAGGCCTCGCAGGCGGTGGCCCTTACCGGGATCGACCTGGACCGTCATGACCGCGTGGTGGGCCTGCGTGCCAAGGTGGTGGCCGGCCACGCACGCCTGGAGCCAGGCGAGGCCATCCTGGGTCGCGAACTGGCGCAGGACCTGGGCCTTCAGGTGGGAGACCGCCTGACGCTGCAGACCGCCACGGCCAGCGACTCGGTGCGCATCACAGCGTTGGTAGACCTGGGCATGCGGGACGTGAACCGACGCACGGTGTTCGTGCCGCTGCGCGGGGCGCAGAGCCTGATGGCGCTACCCGGAGGCGTCTCCGGCCTGGACTTGTCGCTGCACGATCCCTGGCAGGCACAGGGGCTGGCGCAGTCGATGCGCCAGCGCTATCCGTACCGGATCGAGGGCTGGCAGGAAGCCAATGCCCAACTCGTCTCGGCGCTGCATGCGCAGTCCATCAGCACCTTGCTGATACGCGTCGTTGTCTTGGTGGTGGTGGTCCTGGGGGTCGCCAGCGTGCTGGTGGTGTCCGTCGTGCAAAAGCGGCGCGAGATCGGCATCTTGCGCGCCATGGGCGCTACGCGCGCGCAGGTGCTCATGGTGTTTCTGTTGCAAGGCGGTCTGGTGGGCGCCCTGGGCTCCGTGGTCGGTCTGGTCTTGGCCGTCGGCATGATCCAGGCCTTCATGCATTTCGTGCGCGGGCTGGACGGCTTGCCCCTGTTCGTCATCGACTTGCCTGCGATGCTGGCCCTGCAGGTAGCCGGCATCGCCACCGCCTGCGGCATCCTGGCTGCGGTGATGCCGGCGCGCCGGGCCGCGTCGCTGGATCCGGCGCAGGCCATACGCCTCTAGGTACGCGCATGAACGCCCCCGTGATCGAGCTGACCGGTATCTGCAAGACCTACAACCCGGGCCAGGCCAGTGAGGTCCAGGTGCTGCATGACATTGACCTGTGCCTGCAGGCGGGCGAGTTCGCCGCCCTGGTGGGGCCGTCTGGCTCGGGCAAGAGCACGCTGCTCAATATCCTGGGCCTGCTCGAGCGGCCGACCGCTGGCAGCTACCGGCTGCAAGGCCAGGAAGTGGCCAACCTTGATGACGAGCGACTCACCTTGCTGCGGCGCCGGACCCTGGGCTTCGTGTTCCAGTTTCACCATCTGCTGCCCGCCTTCACCGCCCTGGAGAACGTGACGCTGCCCGCGCTGATGGCGCAAGGCCGGGTTGGTGAGGCTCCGCTGGCGCGGGCCCGCGAGTTGCTGGTCGCGGTGGGGCTGGAGCGGGCGATGGACCGGCGACCGTCGCAGTTGTCTGGCGGGATGCTCCAGCGCGTGGCGATCGCCCGCGCCCTGATGCCCCAGCCGGCCGTGGTGCTAGCCGACGAACCCACCGGCAACCTGGATACCGCGTCCTCCGACGATGTGTTTGCGCTGATGCGACGCATCCATGCGGAGCATGGGACGTGCTTTCTGATCGTCACCCACGATCCGCGGCTGTCCGATCGCTGCGACCGCCGCATTGTGCTCGTGGACGGACGTATCGCACAGGACACCCGCAAGCCTGCGGCACCGTCAGGTGCTGAGGTCTTCCCGTGATCCCTCGCGCAGGTGCTGGGTGTCCGACCAGCCCACCAGGGTCAGGCCTTCAGGCGTCCATAGCAGGCGATTGATCGCGCAATTGGGCAGCTCCCAGGTGCGCGGGGCATCGACCTCCTGGCCTGTGGCCACCCGGTAGAGGGCGTCGAGCACGCCGCCATGGGCCACCACGACCACGAGTTCGCCCAAGTGGCGCTCGGCGATGGCATGCACGGTCTCGCGTACCCGTTCACGCAGGGCCAGCAGGGACTCGCCGCCTTCTGGTGGCGCCCACCCGGGGACGCGCTTGCGCCAGTGGTGCGCATGGTCGGGCCAGCTGGTTTCGATCTCCTTGAAGGTCTTGCCTTCGAAGAGGCCAAAGCGCCGCTCGCGCAGCCCGGGCTCGGCGTGGATCGGTGCGCCGGTCGATTCGACGATGTGCTGCGCGGTATGCCAGGCACGTTGCAGGTCGCTGGAGTAGATGGCATCGACCGGTTCCTGCGCTAGCGCGTGGCCGACCTGACGCGCCTGCCAGCGGCCGTTGTCGTTGAGCGCGATATCCAGTTGGCCCTGGATGCGGGTGTCGACGTTCCAGGCGGTTTCACCGTGACGGACGGCGACGATACGGGTGACCTTCATGCCCAGATTCTAGGCAGCGTCGTGTGGGTGAGGCCGCTTAGCGCGTGAGCGTGACGTCCACCCGTCGCACCCCCGCGGGCGGTCGTGGAAAGCCCTGGAGGGCAGCGTCGAGCATGGCGGGCCAGGCGCGTGCTGGGTCGATCCAGTAGCCTTCATGGAAGGCGTGGGTCTCATACACCACCCGGCCACTGGCGACTTCGCGCAGGATCAGGCCGACCTCGCGCTGGTACCAGGGGCTGTCGATGCCGCCCAGGGGAAAACCGATCCCCATGCCCAGGCCCACGCCATGGTGCGACCCCAGGCCCACCCCGCCCCATCCACTAAAGCCGCCCCAGCGGGGTTGTGCCCAGGGGGAGACCGCGTACTGCATGCGGGTCCAGACCTGCACGCTGTAGGTGGGCGCGGCGTCGTCGCGGCGCAGGCCGACCCGTGCCAGCGACGCGTCGGCCAGGGCCTCAAGCCGCGGCTGCGCCGGATCGCGGACTTGCGATGGCAGGCGCTCGTAGCGGTAGCCCGCTTGCGCGGGCAGCTGCTCGAGCGAGGAGAAGGACTGGACGGTGTTGTCCATGCGGTAGACGCTGGCGCAGCCGGTCAGAAGTACCGTCGCCGCTAGCGCCAGGACGGCGAGGCCGCGCGCCAGGGCTGAATGCAGGGGCTGGGGGCAAGCGGTCATGACAGGGGACTCCGTGGTGGACGGGCGCCGCCCCGGCACGCGCGGGCGGTCTGCGCTCAGAGCCGCACGACCTGCAGGCCCGGCAGGGACGCAGCGGGCGCATCAAACGATTCGGAGTCGAACGCCTTGTCGCCGTCCTCGCTGGGGATGCCGGTGGCCTGCAGGCTCTTGAAGTCGTAGTGTGTGCCATCGGCCAGGTGCGAAGGCACGACATTTTGTAAAGCCGAGAACATGTTTTCCAGACGGCCCGGATGCTTCTTCTCCCACTCCTGCAGCATGGCCGACACCTGTTTGCGTTGCAGGTTTTCCTGGCTTCCGCACAGGGTGCAGGGGATGATGGGAAACGCGCGGTGCGTGGCCCAGCGCACGATGTCTTTTTCGGCCACATAGGCCAGCGGGCGGATCACGATATGGCGGCCGTCGTCGCTCACGAGCTTGGGCGGCATGGCCTTGAGCTTGCCGCCAAAGAACATGTTCAGGAATAGCGTCTGCAGGATGTCGTCGCGGTGGTGGCCCAGGGCGATGCGCGTCGCGCCCAGTTCGTCGGCTACGCGGTACAGAATGCCCCGGCGCAGGCGCGAGCACAGGCTGCACATGGTCTTGCCTTCGGGGATCTTGTCCTTGACGATGGAGTAGGTGTCCTGGTTCTCGATGTGGAAGGGGATGCCCAGCTTCGAGAGGTAGGTGGGCAGCACCTCGGCGGGAAAGCCCGGCTGCTTCTGGTCCAGGTTGACCGCGACGATCTCAAAGCGCACGGGCGCGCGTTGCTGCATCTTGATCAGGATGTCCAGCAGTGTGTAGCTGTCTTTGCCGCCAGACAGACACACCATGACCTTGTCGCCCTCGCCGATCATGTCGTAGTCGGTGATGGCCTGGCCCACCTGCCGGCACAGGCGCTTTTCCAGCTTGTGGGTCTCGCGCTCGATCTTGGCGGCGCGTACGGCAGTATCCGTCCCGCCGCGGACGGGGGACTGCGTCACGTCAGATTCGACCCAGGGCACATTCATGCGCGTCATTGTCTCACTGCCCCGCAGGACGTCCCTATCATGGCTTGATGGACCCAGCTCCGGACTCGCCAATACCCGTTCGGGGCCTGAGTACCGAGGAGGCCCGGGCCCGTCAGGTCCGCTTCGGCCCCAACCTTCTGACCCAGCGCGAACGCCGGGGCCTGCGCCAGGCGCTGGTCGCGGTGCTGGGCGAGCCCATGTTCCTGCTGCTCTTGGTGGCGGCAGGCCTGTACCTCGTGCTGGGGGATCTCGGCGAGGGGCTGCTGCTGTCGGCGTTTGCCCTCCTGAGCGTGGCCCTGGTGGTCTGGCAAGAGCGGCGCAGCGCCCGCGCGCTAGACGCTCTGCGCGAACTGGCAGCGCCCCAGGTGCGGGCGTGGCGCGACGGACGCGCGTGCGTGATCGCAGCGCGCGACCTGGTGCCGGGCGACTTCATCGCGGTGGCTGAGGGCGAGCGTGTGACCGCCGATGCGGTGCTGCGCGAGTCGGGGGGGCTGTCGGTGGACGAGTCGCTGCTCACCGGAGAATCCGCGCCCGTTCACAAGCGGCCTGCGCCGGCTGCGGACGCTGCGGGCGAGGACGCGTCGCGCTTGCACGCGGGCACGCTGGTAGTGGCCGGCGTGGGCGTGGCCGAGGTGATCGCCATCGGCGCCAACACGGCGATGGGTCGCATTGGCGCCTCGCTGGCCGATATCGATCTGGCTCCTACGCCCCTGCAGCGCCACCTGCGCGAGCTGGTGCGCTGGCTGGCGCTGGGTGCGCTGGCCGTCAGCAGCTTGCTGGTGCTGTGGTACGGCCTGCGCGCTGGCGATTGGGTGCAGGGCCTGCTGGCTGGTATTGCCTTGGCCATGGCCTTGCTGCCCGAGGAGTTTCCGATGGCCTTGGCGGTGTTCCTGGCCCTGGGCGCATGGCGGTTGGCCCGCGTGCAGGTGCTGGCGCGCCGGCCGGCGGTCGTCGAGGCGCTGGGTGCGGTGACGGTGCTGTGTGTGGACAAGACCGGCACGCTTACCGAAAACCGCATGCGCGTGCGCACCCTGGTGACGATGGACGCGTGCGCCGCGAGACCGAGCGACTTTACGCTGCCCCCGTCTGAGGGCAAGCAATTACCCGAACTGGCACTGTGTCTACTGGAGCATGCAGCGCTGGCAGCGCAGCGCGGTGGCGCCGAGCCCATGGATGCAGCATTGCATGCCCAGGGTGATGCCAGCCTGGCTGGCAATGACCGCCTGCACCCGCGCTGGCAGCTGGCGCGGGCCCATGGGATCACGCCCGATCTGCTCGCGGTGACGCAAGACTGGGTAGCCGAAGACGGTCTACATCGTGCATCGGCCAAGGGCGCGCCCGAAGCCATCGCCGACTTGTGCCACCTCGCCCCCGAGGCACGCGAAGCGCTGCGTGCGCAGGCCCAGGTCTTGGCCGCGCGCGGGCTGCGGGTGCTGGCCGTGGCCCGCGGTGAGGCTCGCCCCGATTCCGCGCCGCAACCGCACGACAACGAGTTCACCTTGCTGGGGTTGGTGGCGTTTGAGGATCCCTTGCGCGCCAGCGTGCCCGGCGCGGTGGCCCTGGCGCAGCGGGCGGGTATTGCGGTGGTCATGATCACGGGTGACCATCCGGCCACAGCGCTCGCGATCGCGGCACAGGCCGGTATCGCGACCGAGGCCGGAGTCCTCACGGGCCAGCAAATGCGAGCGCTGGACGACGAAGCCCTTGCGCGGGCCGTTCGACAGGTCCGCGTGTTCGCGCGTGTAGCACCGGAGGACAAGCTGCGGCTGGTGCGAGTCCTCGATCGCAATGGCGAGGTGGTGGCCATGACTGGCGATGGCGTCAACGACGCGCCGGCGCTGAAGGCGGCCCATATCGGCATCGCCATGGGCGTGCGGGGCACCGATGTGGCGCGCGAGGCGGCCAGCGTGGTACTTCTGGACGAGGACTTCGGCCGCATCGTGGAGGGTGTGCGCCTGGGACGGCGTATCGACGACAACCTGCGCAAGGTCATGACCTATATCCTCGCCGTCCACGTGCCCATCGCGGGTCTGGCGCTGCTGCCGCTGTTGCTGGGACTGCCGCCGCTGATGCTGCCGGTGCATGTGGTCGTGACCGAAATGATCATCGACCCGATCTGTTCCTTGGCCTTCGAGAACGCACCGCAGGCGCGAGGGCTGATGGAACGCCCGCCCCGGCCAGCCCGCGCCCCGCTGGTGGACCGCTCACTCGTGGTCGTGGCCGTGGCGCAGGGTGCCGTCCTGCTGGGGGTGGCGCTGGCTGCCTATGCCTGGTCGCTGGCGGACGGCCGGCCTGTCGACGAAGCGCGGGCCCTGGCCTTCGTGGCGCTCACCGCTGGCAACCTGTCGCTCGTGGCGGTCAACGCTGGAGCGGGTCTGCCAGCGCGCGAGTTGGTCGGGTCGGCTTTCCGCGCCTTCCACTGGGTGGCGGTCGGGGCGACGGGTCTGGTGGTGCTGGCGCTCACTGTGCCGGCGGTGCGTGAGTTGATGAAACTGTCCCCGCCCTCACCGGGAGCACTGGCCGGCGTGCTGGCCGCCGTGGGTGGGGTGACTGCACTCGCGTGGTGGCAGCGGCAGCAGGGTCACCACTGACCCGTCTCAACCCGGATCGCCACTTCGCAGTCGTCGAAGATCTCCAGCTTGGCGATGGACACACGTACCCCGATCACCCCGGGCAGTTGCATCAGGCGCGCGGCCAGTTTGCCGATCAGACTCTCCAGCAAATTCACGTGTTCGGCAGTGCACTCGTCGATGATGATGGTGCGCACCTTGCGGTAATCGAGCACGTGCAGGATGTCGTCGTCATGCGGCAGCAGGGGCTGGGTGCCCAGATTGAGCTCGGCGTCGACCCGTATCGGTTGCGGCGCCGTCTTCTCGTGGTCCAGGATGCCCAGATTGGCATCAAAGCGCAGCCCTGTGAGGGTGAGGATCTGAGTGCCGGCCTTGGTCATGTCGTGCGCATCTCGGGGTGTTACATCAGCGAGAAGTCACGATCGAACTTCATCAGGTGCTGGCCGCCGTCCACCAGCAAGGTGGTGCCGGTGATGGACTGGTTCTCCAGGGCGAAGCGTACCGCGCCCGCCACGTCGGCGGCGGTGGACGAACGCCCCAGGGGCGACAGGCGATGCAGCTGCTGGAACTTGTCGTCGGACAGCATGTGGCTGGTGAGCGTCAGGCCCGGGGCAACACCCACCACGCGCACCTGCGGCGCCAGGGCCAGGGCCAGCATGGTGGTGGCGGCTTCCAGGGCCGCCTTGGACAGCGTGTAGCTGAAAAAGTCGGGGTTCTGGTTCCAGAGTTTCTGATCCAGCATATTCACGACGACCCCGCTTGCGCCGCGCGCCGCCACGTGCGCGTGCAGGGCTTGCGCCAACAGCACCGGTGCGCCGGTGTTGGCGGCCAGGTGGGCCTGCATCGCGCCATAGCTGAAGCTGGCTGGATCGTCATGCTCAAAGAGCGAGGCGCTATTGACCACCGCATCCACCGCCCCGAAGTGGGAGAGCACTTGGGGCAAGAGCGCGCGGGTGGCCGCTTCGTCGGACAGGTCGGCCTGGAAGGCGGCGAAGCGCGCGCCCGGTCGACCTGCCTTCGCGCAGTCGGCCACCGTGGCCTGCGCCTCGTCGGCCGAGCCGCGGTAATGCACGGCCACCTGCCAGCCCGCGGCCGCCAGGGCCAGGGCCATGTCGCGGCCCAGGCGGCGGGCGGCGCCGGTGACGAGGACGGTGGGCAGGGTGGGGAGGCTCATTGCAACGACAATCGCGGGGTGACTGCTTCTGGAATGGATACTGCGGATACCGGGTCGGCTTCCAATGCGGCCAGTGTAACGAGCGCCCTGCAGGCCCTGCTGCGTGGGGCCATCACGCGCGCCGACGGCTGGCTGCCCTTCGACCGATTCATGGCGCTGGCCCTGTATGCGCCTGGCCTGGGCTATTACGCCCACGGCTCACGCAAGTTCGGCCATCTGCCCCAAAGCGGCAGCGACTTCGTCACCGCCCCCGAGATGACGCCCCTGTTCGGCCAGGCGCTGGCGGTGGCTGTAGGGGACGCTCTCGCCGCCACGCAGTGCGATGAGGTCTGGGAGTTCGGCGCGGGCACGGGCGCCCTGGCTTCGCAGCTGCTGCAGGCCCTGGGCGACCGGGTGCGGCGCTACACCATCGTGGACCTGTCCGGCGCGCTGCGCGCGCGCCAGCAGGAGGCCTTGGTGGCCTACGCGGACCGCGTGCAATGGGCGAGCGAACTGCCCGAGGTCCTGCGTGGCGTGGTGGTGGGCAACGAGGTGCTGGACGCCATGCCGGTGAAGCTGCTGGCCCGCCGCGGCGGGGTGTGGCACGAGCGCGGCGTGGTGTGGGAGGGGGAGCGCCTCGCCTGGTCCGATCGTCCGACCGCGCTGCGCCCGCCGGTGGACATTGCAGGCACACACGACTACCTCACCGAGATGCATTTGCAGGCCGAGGCCTTCATGCGCACGCTGGCCGACCGGCTCACGCAGGGCGCGGCCTTCTTTCTGGACTACGGCTTCCCCGAAGAAGAGTATTTCCATCCGCAACGCCATATGGGTACGCTCATGTGCCACCAGGGGCACCGCGCGGACCCGGATCCACTGGCCGCCGTGGGACTCAAGGACATCACTGCGCATGTGAATTTCACCGGCGTGGCGCTGGCGGCGCAGGATGCGGGCTTGCCTACCCTGGGGTACACGAGCCAGGGTCGCTTCCTGCTCAATTGCGGCCTGGCCCAGGCCCTGGCCGAGGCGCCGCTGGACCAGCGCGTGGCCGGACAGCGCCTGATCGCCGAGCACGAGATGGGCGAGTTGTTCAAGGTCATCGCCTTCCACCAGGGGCCGGCCTGGGATGCAATCGGTTTCACCCAGGGTGACCGCACCGCGAGACTGTGAGCCATGATCCGCTGGATTCTTGTGATCTTCCTCGCGCTGGTGCTTATCAGCTGGTTCACGCCCCTGCTGCAAAAGCTCGGGTTCGGCAAGCTGCCAGGGGATCTGCGCTTTCGACTGTTCGGGCGGGAGTGGTTCATTCCGCTCACGACCACGGTACTTCTGAGCCTGCTCGCCGGGTTGATCGCGAAACTGGTCTGAATCATCCACTGACGAGGGGGCGCCATGCGGGCTTGCGTCGACATCGGAGGGACCAAGGTCTCGGTCAGCCTGAATGCGGGCGGTGGCGACCGCGCACTGTTAGCCACGCGCGTCGAGTCCACCGCCACCGCCGGTGCGCCCGAGGTGTTGGCGCGTCAGGTGGTGCGCATGGTCGACGAGGCCTGCGCGCAGCTTGGGGTGACACCGCAGAGGGTGCAGGCTGCGGGCGTGTGCGCACCGGGCCCCTTCGTCCTGCATGACGATGTCCTCGCGCTGGCTTCTCCGAATCTCTGTGGCGGCTTGGTCGGCGCGGGCTCCCACCTTCCCAACGACTGGCGCTTCGTGCCGCTGGAGGCGCCACTGCGACAGCGCTTTGCTCACTTGCGAATTGAGAACGATGCGGTCGCGGCCCTGGAGGCGGAGCGGCGCTGGGGGGCGCTGCAGGGGTTCGCGCATTGCGCCTACGTGACCTGGAGCACGGGCGTGGGTGGCGGCCTGTGCGTGGACGGCCGCGTGCTGCGTGGCAAGCAGGGCAACGCGGGCCACATCGGCCATATCTTCGTGTCCGACCACGACAGCGCCCGCTGTGGCTGCGGCAACCTCGGGGACGTGGAGTCGCTGGCAGGCGGCCAAGCCCTGCAGCGGCGACTCGGGGTGCCCGCGCCTGAACTTTTGGCGGCTGCCCAGGCTGGCGATCCGGGCGCCTGTGCCGAGGTGGATGCGGTGTGTCGCGTGATGGGGCGGGCGCTCTATGACCTGATCGCCTTGCTGGACCTGCAACGCATCAGCCTGGGCGGCAGCGTCTTTTTCCATCATCAGGCCCTGCTTCTGCCGCGTTTGATCGCGCAGGTGCGCGGGCGGCTGGTGAGCGTCACCGACGGCTGCGATCTGGTGCCCGCTGGCCTGGGAGCGCGCGTGGGCGATTACGCGGCGCTGGCCCTGTTGGACTAGGCTGCGCTCGCAGGCCCGAGGTCGGCCGCCTCGACTGCGGTGATACGTGCCGCATGGATCCACTCGCCGATACGCCGGCCCTCGGCTCCGCCCTCGCGTGCCTGCTGGGAGACCGCGGCCGTGTCCACCGCTTGCGCCGCAGCCAGTGCCGCGAGCAGGCGTGCGCGCTGCGGATACGGATCCTCGGAGCGGCCCAGACGCCCGCGTGCATCGCACTCGCAGGCCAGAAGAATCTCGGCAAAGCGAGCCGGTTTGCGTAAAGCGTCGCAGCGTTCGAGCAGACGTACCAGGGCCGCGGCAGCGAACTCGCCGCTGCGGTGGATGTTGCCGTGCTCGCGCGCCACCACGTCGGCCAGTTCGCGGCAATCGGTGGGAATGCGAAGGCGCTCGGCAATGCCCTGAAGTAGCCGCGCGCTACGCTCTTCGTGACCGAGGTGCCGAGGCAGGAGGTCTGTGGGCGTGGTGCCCTTGCCCAGGTCGTGCGCCAGGCAGGCAAAGCGCACCGCAAGCGGCGCCTGCAGGCGGGCGCTCATGTCCAGCACCATCATCAAATGCACGCCGGTGTCGACCTCGGGGTGGTGCTCCGGACGCTGGGGCACACCCCAGAGGCGATCGACCTCAGGCAGCAGGCGTGCTAGTGCACCACACGTGCGCAGCACCTCGAACATGCGCGAGGGACGGTCTTCGCACAGGCCCCGCGCGAGCTCCTGCCAGACGCGTTCAGCCACCAGGGCGTCGACTTCGCCGTCCTGCACCATCTGTTGCATCAGCGCCATCGTCTCGGGCGCAACGTCGAAGTCGGCAAAGCGCGCCGCGAAACGCGCGAGCCGCAGGATGCGTACCGGGTCTTCGCGAAAGGCCCCGGTCACGTGACGGAGTACGCGCGCCTGGAGGTCACGCTGGCCGCCGTAGGGGTCGACCCGCGTGCCGTCCTCGGCCTGTGCGATGGCGTTGATCGTGAGGTCGCGCCGCGCCAGGTCCTCCTCGAGGGTGACCTCCGGGCTGGCGTGAACGCTAAAGCCACGATAGCCCGGCGCAGTCTTGCGCTCGGTGCGGGCTAGCGCGTATTCCTCGCGGGTATCCGGGTGCAGGAAGACGGGAAAGTCCTTGCCTACCGGCAAGTAGCCGGCTTCCACCAGGTCCTGCGGCGTGGCCCCGACCACCACCCAATCGCGGTCCTGTATGGGCCGCCCCAAGAGGGCGTCACGCACCGCACCCCCGACCTGGTAGATCCGCATCAGCGCGACGTCCGGTAAGGCTCTTCGAAGTCCAGGAAGTCGCGCTCGGCCAGCGCGCCCTCGATCCAGGCCTGCACGCCGGGCAGGGCGCGTACACGTTGCGCGTAGGCCGCCACAGCGGGCGAGACAGGCAGCGCGTAGGTGGCCAGGCGCATGCACACCGGCGCGTAGTAGGCGTCGGCGATGCAGAACTCGCCAAAGAGGAAGCCGCCCTGCGGGTGTTGGGCCAGCAGGCCCGTCCACATGGCTGTGAGGCGCTCCACGTCGGCGCGCACGCCGGCCTGCTCGCGCCAGATGCGTTCACCCACCTCGGGCAGCGAGGCTTCGATGTTCATCGGGCAGTGGCTGCGCAGCGCCCCGAAGCCCGCATGCATCTCGGCGCAGATGCTGCGGGCCCGAGCGCGCGCCTTTGCGTTGGCGGGCCACAGCGCGTGCTGTGGAAAGCGCTCGGCCAGGTATTCGGCGATGGACAGCGTGTCCCACACCATGAGGTCGCCATCGGCCAGCACCGGCACCTTGCCCGTGGGCGTGACGGTGGAGAGCGTCGTCTTGAAGGTGGACTTCGCATCGAAGGAATCGAAGCGCACCATCACCTCCTCGAACGGGATACCCGCCTGGCGCATCAGCACCCAGGGCCGCATGGACCACGAGGAGTAGTTCTTGTTGCCGATATAGAGCTGGAGCATGGCGCAGCGTTCAGGGGATGTCGCGATTGGAGTCAGGCTGGGAGGGGTCGCGCGGACCGACCGTGCCCAGGCGCGCGCGCAGCGACTGGGGCTGTCCGGTGAGGATGGCCGCATAGACGGTGGCGTTGGACAGCACCTTCTTCACGTAATCGCGCGTTTCATGAAACGGCACGTTCTCCGCCCAGGCCGCGCCTTCGATGACCGGCCCGTTGCGCCACGCGCGCGGGCGGCTGGGGCCGGCGTTGTAGGCGGCGGCGGCCAGGGGCATCGAGCCGGTGAAGTCGTCCAGGACCAACTTGAGGTAGCCGGTGCCGATGGCGATATTGGTCTCGCGGTCGTTGATCTGGTTGGGGGTGAAGTTATTCATGCCGATGCGCCGCGCTGTCCAGCGCGCGGTAGCGGGCATGACCTGCATCAGGCCCGAGGCGCCGACATGCGAGCGCGCGTCCATGACGAAGCGGCTCTCCTGCCGGATCAGGCCGTAGACATAGGCCGGGTCCAGGCTGATCTCGCTGCTGCGGCGGACCACGGAGTCCCTGAATGGCATCGGGAACCGCTGCTCGGCGTCGAACTCGCCGCGGGTGCGCTCGCTGGTGTTGATGCATCGGTCCCAAACCTCGCGCTCGCAGGCCAGGGCCGCGGCGGCGAGCAACTCGCGATCGGCCATACCCCCCGGGCGTGCCAGGTTGGTGGTGTAGTTCCATTCGCGCACGCCGTCTGCGCGCAGGCCGATGGCGATCGCGTGCAGTGCCCGCGCCAGCCCCGGGTTGCGGCGTGCCGCTTCGCGTTCTTCAGCGGTGATCGGCGCGGGGCGGCCGGGCAAGGTGATCTTCTGACCCAGTTCCTCCAGCGCCAGCTGCTCGTAGAAGCCGCGCGGCGAGGCCAGGCCTGTCAACTGTCGGCGGGCCTCGGCCTTCTCGGCTTCGCTGCCAGTGGCCAGATGGCCGCGGGCACGCCAGTAGGTCCAGGCGGGATCCTGCTGGCTGGCCGGGGCCATGGCGTTGACCGCCGCGATGACCGCCCTCCAATCGGGCTGGGTGCCAGCGCGCAGAGCCGCGCGGGTTTTCCAGGCCAGCATTTCGTCGTTGAGGTCGGCGTCGCGGCTGACCTTGGCGAAGTGCGCGAGCGCGCCGGGCTGCAGGCGCTGCGCCGCCTGGCGGCCGATCACCCCCCAGACCCAGTTACGTTCCTCGGTCGTGAGGTGCAGCTCCCACTTGCGGTTCATGGCGGCGGCCGCCACCTCGGGGTCGTTGGCCGCCATGCGCACCAGGGCCAGGGTGACCAGTTCCTTGCGGGCGCGCGACATGGCCACCACCCGGTTGCCGACATAGCGTGCTGGGTTCGCGAGGGCTTCGCCGGCCTGGGTGCTCAGGTCGGGTGCTACGATTTCCACCGCCGCGAGCGCAGCGCGCGTGCGATTGTGTTCGGCGGCGTGGCGCGCCTTGCGCCAGATGTCCGCCGGCGCCAGGCGCGCGCCGGGACCGTTGCCGGCCAGGTTTCGGGCAGCGGTGGTGCAGCCGTCCTCGGCCTCGCGCTGCGCCTGCCAGAGCCGACGCACCTCGTCGACCAGCGCCGGCGTCGCGCCCTCGCGCAGTTGCTGTACCAGCAGGGCATAGCAACGCACTTGCGGGTCGTCGTTCATGCGAAAGCGAGTGTGTTCGTCGGCAAAGGCCGTCCAATCGCGGCGCTGCCCCAGCAGCAGCAGCCAGTCGTTGCGCAGGCGGTCTTCCTGGTAGGTGCCGGCGTAGCGGGTGTAGAACTCCTGCACCTCCTGCGGGGTGGCCGTGTCCAGGCGGGCACGCAGCTCCCAGTAGGCCGCCCAGGGTTCGAGCAAGTGGCCCCGCGCTTGTGGCAGCAGCTGGGTGAGGCGGGCTTTCTGGCCCTGGCGGAAGGCCTGTCCCATTTCGGTCAGGGCCTGGTCGCCCGCGGCGTCGGTACGCCCCTGGGCCTGCACCGCGCAGGCCAGGAGGGGGGCTGCGATCAGTGTCAGAATCTTTCGGAACTTCATTGGTGGATTATGGACAAGTCAGAGGAAAAAAAGGCCCTGCGCCAGCAGCTGTTGCAGGCGCGCCTGGAGATGCCCGATCGCCTGGCGCGCGCCGACCTGCTGCAGCGGGTGATGCGTATCTGGCTCGTGGGCCGTCCTGACCTGGTGATCGGCGCGTACTGGCCGATCAAGGGCGAGTTCGATCCACTACCCGCCCTGCATCGCTGGAAAGAAGACGGCGAACTCCTGGACCAGCCCCAGCGCCGTCGCATCGGCCTGCCGGTGGTGGACAAGGTGCATAAGACCCTGCAATTCCACGCCTGGTTCCCCGGCTGCCCGATGGAGGAAGACGCCTACGGTATTCCCAAGCCCAAGGACACCGAGGTGATCGTGCCCACCTTGCTGTTTGTGCCCTGCGTGGGTTATGGGCCCGGTGGATATCGCCTCGGGTATGGCGGGGGCTTTTATGACCGTACCCTGGCCAGTCTGGAGCCGCGCCCCTACACCGTGGGCCTGGGTTTCACCAACGGCTTCCTGCCCGATTTCGATCCGCAGCCTCACGACGTGCCGCTGGACGCCATCCTCAACGACAACGGGGTGGTCTGGCCGGTGCGCTGAGGCCGCTGGCCCCCGCCTTCGCTAAGATCGCTCGCCCAGAGGAGTACCCCCACGATGTCCAAAGCCTTTGCCAGCCAGGCCGACCTGACCGACAAAAAAATCACCTTCGAACAACTGAGCCCTCATTGCTGGGCCTACACCGCCGAGGGGGATCCCAACTCCGGGGTCATCATCGGTGACAAGTTCATCATGGTGAGCGACGCCACCGCCACGCCCGCCATGGCGCGCGACCTGATCGCCCGCATCCGCACCGTGAGCGACAAGCCGATCAAGTACGTGCTTCTCACGCATTACCACGCGGTGCGCGTGCTGGGGGCCAGCGCCTTCGTGGCCGAGGGGGCGACCGAGGTCATCGCCAGCCAGGGCACGCTCGAACTGATCATCGAGCGTGGCAAGGAGGACATGAAGTCCGAGATGGAGCGTTTCCCTCGCCTGTTCCGCAACGCCGAGAGCGTGCCGGGCCTGACCTGGCCCACCCTGGTGGTGGGGGGCGGCAATCCTGCCCAGGGCGAGGCGCCGGGCAAGCTCACCGTGGATCTGGGGGGCGTGAAGGTCCAGATCTGGCACCCGGGCCCCGGCCACACGCGTGGCGACACCATCGCCTGGGTCGAGGAAGAAAAAGTACTGTTCTCTGGCGACCTGGTCGAATACGAAGCCGGGGTCTACACCGGCGACGCGCAGCTCCAGGAGTGGCCCGCCACGCTGGAGGCCCTGCGCGCATTGAAGGCCGAATCCATCGTCCCGGGCCGAGGCGAGGCCATGAAGGGCGCCGCCAACGTGAACAAGGCGCTTGATTACACCCAGCGCTGGGTCGAGACGCTCTATCGCTGCGGGCGCGAAGCCGCCGCCGCCAACATGGACCTGAAGGCCGCCATGGCCCACACCCGCAAGTCCATGGATCCTGTGTTCGGGCATGTGTTCATCTACGAACACTGCCTACCCTTTGACGTGAGCCGCGCCTACGACGAGGCCCGCGGCATCAAGAACCCCCGCATCTGGACCGCCGAACGCGATCAGGAGATGTGGGCGGCGCTGCAGGCCTGAAGCCCGAGCGCTGCATGCGCTCGCACGTTCAACGCGCTGCCGCCAAGTCGGTCAGATCCCGCTGGTAGGCCCGCAGGCGCCGCACGGCGCTCTGGCGCTGCGCGGGTGTTGTGGCGTTGTGTACTGCGGCCACCAGCGCGCAGTTGTCTTCCAGTGAGATCTCGCGGTAGCGCCGCGCGCCGGCGTCCGGCGGGGTCTGGCCGCGGTCGACCAGGGCCTTGACCAGCAGGCGTGCTTCCTGGGGCGGGACGCCGGCCCGCAGCTGCCGCAGCGTCTGCAGGGTGTCCGCATGGCGTCGCCGCATCTCCGAGAGGGCCTGGACCGGATCGAAGCGAGAGGCCTCGATGCGTTGGCGCAGCACCGTGCGCTGCGCGTCGTCCAGCCGGCCATAGGTGTCTTCCATCCGTTGCAGGATCTGCTTGAAATAGCGCTCGCGCCGTTCTGCCAGTGGCACGTCGATCCACTCCTTGCGAAAGTCCTTGGCATTGCGTTCATAGCGCTCGGTCAGGTGGCGCAGTTGTTCCAGGGTGAGCGTGGGCGCGACCGAGACGATGGCTGTCTCGGACTGCGTCGCCAGCGCCAGGAAGCGCAGGCGCCCCTCGTCCGCCAGTTTGCACACCTGGTCGGCGGTGATGTCATTGGTCGCCATCTGCTCCACACGCGCCAGCAGCTCGGCGTACCGGGGCAGCTCGGTGCTGCGATGCCACTGGTGCAAGCGGGCCAGTTCCTCGCGTACGGGGGTGCGTTGCGCGTCGTTGAGATCCAGGTAGCCGTCTAGCCACCACGAAGCCAGCTCCGGCAGGTTGTTGTAACCCAGCTTGACAGCGCTGCAGCCCCCCAGAGCGGCGCCCAGGGCCAGCGCCCCGATAATCCTCAGGAGCTTGGATGCGAGACGGGTCATGAACGACAAAGGAAACGCGATGGCGTCAGTGGATGTGGTGGTCATGGCGGCCGGTAAAGGCACGCGCATGAAAAGCGGCCTGCCCAAAGTGTTGCACCGTTTGGGGGGACGCGCTTTGCTGGCCCATGTGATCGACTCGGCCGCGGGGTTGAGGCCCCGGCGCCTCATCGTGGTCACCGGCCACGGCGCCGCTCAGGTTCAGGCTGCAGCGCGGGACCACGCCCAGGCTGCAGGCCTGACCGCTTGCGACACCGTGCTCCAGGAGCCGCAGCTGGGTACCGGCCACGCCGTGCAGCAGGCCCTGCCGCTGTTGCCCGATGATGGCCTCTGCCTCGTCCTCAATGGCGACGTACCCCTGATCGAAACAGCCACCCTGCAAGCTCTGGTGCAGGCCTGTGCTGGCGAGCGCCTGGCCCTGCTCACAGTGGACATGCCCGATCCCACCGGCTACGGGCGCATCGTGCGCGAAGGCGAGGCGGTGCGCGCCATCGTCGAACACAAGGACGCCAGCGAGGCCCAGCGCCGCATCACCGAGGTCTATACCGGATTCCTGGCCGCGCCCAACCGCCTGCTGCGCGCATGGCTCTCGCGCCTGACCCCTGACAACGCCCAGGGCGAGTACTACCTCACCGACGTGGTGAAGCTCGCAGCGAAGGACGGCGTAGCCGTTACCGCCTTGCGTACCGCGGACCGGGTGCAGGCCGACGGTGTGAACAGCCCCTTGCAACTGGCCGAACTCGAGCGCGCCTATCAGCTGCGGCGCGCCCGTGACCTGATGGAGCAGGGCGTGCGCCTGGCCGATCCGGCACGCTTGGACGTGCGGGGCACGCTGGCCTGCGGTGCGGATGTCGAGATTGATGTCAATTGCGTGTTCGAAGGCGCGGTCACTTTGGGTGACGGTGTGCGTATCGGGGCGAACTGCGTGATTGCGAACGCTCGCATCGAGGCGGGCGCGGTGATCCACCCGTTCACGCACATCGACGGCGAGCAGGCTGGCGTGCAGGTGGGGGAAAGAGCCCTTGTCGGCCCCTACGCACGCCTGCGCCCCGGCGCGGTGCTAGGGCCCGAGGTCCACATCGGCAACTTTGTCGAGGTCAAGAACTCCACGCTGGCCGCGGGAGCCAAGGCCAACCACCTGGCTTATTTGGGCGATGCCACGGTGGGCGAGCGTGTGAACTACGGTGCCGGCTCCATCACCGCCAACTACGATGGCGCGAACAAGCATCGCACCGTGATCGAGGCCGATGTGCATGTGGGCAGCAACTGCGTGCTGGTCGCGCCCGTCACCTTGGGTGCGGGCGGTACGGTGGGCGGTGGCTCCACGATCACCAAAGACACGCCGCCTGGCGCCCTGTCGGTTGCTCGGGGCAAGCAGGTCTCGATCGCCAACTGGAAGCGACCAGCCAAGAACCGCGAGCGCTAGGCCGACTTCCCCGCCGCTCGCAGCGGCAGGCGCGGCGCGAACTTGGTCCGTTTTACGCTGAAGAAAGCCTTCACGTTGCGGACATTGGCGTCGGCGGTGAAGACGCGCTGCTGCAAGGCCAGGTAGGCCGTCATGTCGGCAGCGCGCACATGCAGGATGAAGTCTGGCCCGGGCGACACGCGATAACACTGTTGCACCGCCTCGTCGGCCACCACGCGCTGCTCGAAGGCCTCGAGGTGCTCCGCGCCCTGGCGATCCAGCGTCACTTCCACAATGGCCTCCAGGCCCTGCCCCAGCACCGGCGCGAGTCGGTCCACGTTCAGGATCGTCACCTGCCGCTCGATCAGGCCGGCGGACTGCAGGCGCTTGACGCGCCGCAGGCAGGTCGGCGGCGAGACATGCAGGCGCTGCGCCAGCGCCAGATTGCTCAGCGAAGCATCCTGCTGCAGCAGGTCCAGCAGCTGCAGATCGGTCGAATCAAGAAATGAAGAGTCAATCTGGTTCATTTCTTGAAATTTTATTCATTATTTTCTTCTATGAGAAATAAAAAATCAAAAATAGCCGTAAATAGATGGCTTATTGCGTACTGACCGGCCTACAGTCGCGTGACTCCAGGAGTGACCCCATGTGTGGCATCGTCGCCGCGGTCTCCGACCGCAACATCGTTCCCATCCTCGTACAGGGGCTGCAGCGGCTTGAATACCGCGGCTATGACTCCTGCGGCGTCGCGGTGCATGACGGGGGTCTCAAGCGCGCGCGCAGCACCGCGCGGGTGGCCGAACTGATGCAGCAGGTGGCGAGCGAGGGCATCACCGGCACCACGGGCATCGCGCACACGCGCTGGGCCACGCACGGCGCACCTGCGGTGCACAACGCACACCCGCATTTCAGCCACGGACCGGGCGCCATGCCCTCGGACCGCGCGGGCCGCATTGCGTTGGTCCACAACGGCATCATCGAAAACCACGACGAACTGCGCGCGGCCCTGCAAGCGAGGGGCTATGTGTTTGCCAGCCAGACCGACACCGAGGTCATTGCGCACCTGGTGGACAGCCTGTACGAGGGGGATCTGTTCGAGGCGGTGAAGGCGGCCATCGCCCAGCTGCATGGCGCGTATGCCATCGCAGTGTTTTGCAAGGACGAACCGCACCGCGTGGTCGGTGCCCGCGCGGGCTCGCCGCTGGTGCTGGGCGTCGGCGAAGCCGGTCGCGAGCATTTCCTGGCCAGCGACGCGATGGCCCTGGCCGGCGTGACCGACCAGATCGTCTACCTCGACGAAGGTGACCTGGTGGACCTGCAGCTCGGGCGCTACTGGGTTGTGGACCGATCCGGCCGGCCCGCCGAGCGCCCGGTGCGCACGGTGCAGGCGCACAGCGGCGCCGCCGAACTCGGTCCCTATCGCCATTACATGCAAAAGGAGATCTTCGAGCAGCCGCGCGCGATCGCCGACACGCTCGAGGGCCTGGAGGCCATCGTGCCCGAGCTGTTCGAAGGCGCGGGCACGCCGGCGCCGGGCGGGGGCGCGCACCGCGTATTCCAGCAGGTGGACTCCGTGTTGATCCTCGCCTGTGGCACCAGCTACTACAGCGGCTGCACTGCCAAGTACTGGCTCGAGGGCATTGCCAAGATTCCGACGCAGGTGGAGATCGCCAGCGAATACCGCTATCGCGACTCAGTGCCGAACCCGAACACCCTGGTCGTGACCATCAGCCAGTCGGGCGAAACGGCGGACACGCTGGCGGCCCTTCGCCATGCGCAGTCCCTGGGCATGCGGCACACGCTGACCGTGTGCAACGTGGCCACGTCGGCCATGGTGCGCGAATGCCAGCTGGCCTACCTCACGCGCGCTGGCGTGGAAGTGGGCGTGGCTTCGACCAAGGCCTTCACCACGCAGCTGGCGGGCCTGTTCCTGCTCACGCTGGCCCTGGCGCAGGCCAAGGGTCGCCTGACCGAATCGCAGGAGGCGGCGCACCTGAAGGCGATGCGGCACCTGCCATCGGCGCTGTCTGCGGTGCTGGCGCTGGAGCCGCAGATCATTTCCTGGGCGGAGGACTTCGCGGGCAAGCACAACGCCTTGTTCCTCGGGCGGGGCTTGCACTACCCGATCGCGCAGGAGGGCGCGCTCAAGCTCAAGGAGATCACCTACATCCACGCCGAGGCCTATGCCGCCGGCGAGTTAAAGCACGGACCGCTGGCTCTGGTGACGCACGAAATGCCGGTGGTGACGGTGGCCCCCAACGACGCACTCCTGGAAAAGCTCAAAAGCAATATGCAGGAAGTGCGCGCGCGCGGAGGCGTGCTGTATGTGCTGGCCGATGCCGACACCCGCATTGCGAGCGAGGAGGGCCTGCACGTGATCCGCATGCCCGAGCACTACGGGCCGCTCAGCCCGCTGTTGCATGTGGTGCCGCTGCAGCTGCTCGCTTACCACACCGCGGTGGCTCGGGGGACGGACGTGGACAAGCCGAGGAACCTGGCCAAGAGCGTGACGGTCGAGTGAGTTAGCCGGGGGCGCTGATGCTCAGTCGTTAAACTGAGAGACGTCAAGCAAGAATTTATTGGGCGTTCTTTTATGGGAGACGCACTGTATGTCGAAGGCGGAAAAATGAAGCCCCAAACAATTTCAAGCGAATACCTTAAGCTACAAAAGGAACTTCATGAGAATCTCAACTACGGAGTTGCTTCACTTGCTTTTGCTCCAATAGTTGCCGATCTGATCAGGCAGACTAAGGTTCAGTCAGTTTCGGATTACGGCGCCGGGAAAAAGCGATTACTTGAAGGCTTGGCTAAAGCAGGGGTGACGCCGGCCAAATATTTCCCTTATGACCCAGTTTTCCCTGAATACGGATCTCCGCAAGAAGCCGATCTTGTGTGCTGCATTGATGTGCTGGAACACATAGAACCTGAAAACTTGGATGCTGTACTCGAGGAATTGGCTTCAATCACGACTGGCTTGGGTTTTTTTTCTATCCATATGGGCCCAGCAGGTAAAGTGCTTTCTGATGGGAGAAATGCCCATCTGATACAGCAGCCGACTTCGTGGTGGCTACCCAAAATTTATCGGTATTTCAACATTCTTCATCTCGCCTCGCATGAAATGATGGGTCAGGGTGTTTGGATCATTGTCAAGCGCATCGAAAAAAAATCATAAATTTCTAAAATTTTCAGCCTCGCCTTTTATTCGATTGGAATCTAGCTAGCCTTGGTGGGTAGGGCTGAACACTAAACCTAAGCCCCATCATGATTCTCCTCACGCCTCCCCTGGCTGATCGTCAAACCACCGGTACAGCGCTGGCAGCACCACCAGCGTCAGCAGCGTCGAGGTGATCAGCCCGCCGATCACCACCACGGCTAGCGGCTTTTGAACCTCGCTACCCGGACCGCTCGCGAAGAGGAAAGGCTGTTGCCGTCGCCTCGATTTCAACAGTGGTTAAATAGTCAAATTGAAGTCAAAAAGACCAAGCTATGCAGTCCCTATTCGGTCGTATCTTGTGTTTGTGTGTTCTGGTGCTCGCCGGGCCGGCCCATGCCCAGAGCGGCCAGTGCAGCTTCATCCGGGACGCAAACCTGCAGGCGCAGTGCCGGGCGAGCTCGGGGGGTGGATCGGGCCAGTGCAGCTTCATCCGTGACAACGACATGCAGGCCTATTGCCGCGCGACCAATGGCAGTGGCAGCGGCCAGTGCAGCTTCATCCGAGACAACGACACCCAGTCCCTGTGCCGCGCGGTCACCGGCCAGGGTTCGGGCCAGTGCAGCTTCATCCGCGACAACGATACGCAAGCCTATTGCCGTGCGATCACCGGCAGCGGCAGCGGCCAATGCAGCTTCATCCGCAGTCAAGACATGCAGGCAATGTGTCGCGCCAACACGGGTGGCGGCTCGGGCCAGTGCAGCTTTATCCGCGATGCGGACCTGCAGGCCACCTGCCGTGCGCGCTTTGGCTAGGCTGCGCGTCTCGCGCTCAGGCTGATAGCACCGTGAACCTCGCCACCGGCCCATCGGGCGTGGTGACGATGTCGCTGAACTCCGACAGGGGTCGCATCCAGACCACCTCCTCGTCGCCCTGGCAGGCCTCGTACAGCACGCCGGTCTTGAGCGTCGCTTCGATACGGCAAAAGCCGATCACCCGGTACAGGCCTCCCTTGTAATGGCGCAAGGTCACTCCGGGCTGGAGAGCGTTCGGGGTATTGAGGGATGTGGGCATGCAGATTCAGGCGGGTGAGGGCGCCCGCGGCGAGCCACGCAGCACCCTGAAAAACAGGAATCCCGAAATCGACAGATTCAGCAGGTTCCAGGCGATGCCATTGAGGAAGGCGGCGTGGTAGCTGCCCGTGAGGTCGTAAACCCACCCCGACATCCAGCCGCCCAGGGCCATCCCGATCAGGGTGGCCATCACCACCGAGCCTACGCGCGCGCCCGCCTCGTGCGGCGGGAAATACTCCCGAATGATGATGGCGTAGGACGGCACGATGCCGCCCTGGAACAGCCCGAACATCGCCGATACCACATACAGGGGCACCAGGCCATCGAACGGCAGGAACAGCAGCAGCGCGATGCCTTGCAGGCCCGACCCCAAGAGCAGCGTGCGGATGCCCCCGATCCGATCGCAGATCAGGCCGGACACCAGCCGGCTCACGATGCCGCAGGCGAGCATCAGCGACAGCATCTCGGCGCCACGCGCCGCGCCGAAGCCCAGGTCCACGCAATAGGCCACGATGTGCACCTGCGGCATGGACATCGCGACGCAGCAGGCCACGCCCGCGATGAACAGCAGGCCCTGCGCGTGCGCCAGCGGCAGGCCGAAAGGTCGGCTCGTGTCCTGGGGCGCCACCAGGGCCGGACCGGACGCTTGCGGCAGTTCGCTGCGAGGCGGCCGCAGCCGCATGCGCAGGGAGAGCAGCGCGATCCCCGCGCCGCAGGCGACGCCCATCGCCACATAAGTGGGGCGCCAGCCGAACTGCTCGATGCCCCATTGCACGACGGGCGGCCACACCGTGCCGGCCAGGTAGTTGCCACTGGCGCAGATCGCCACCGCGATGCCGCGTCGCTTGTTCCACCACAGCGCGGTATCGGCGATCAGCGGGGCGAAGGTGGCCGAGCTTCCCAGCATGCCAAGCAGCAGGCCGTGCGCTAGGCCAAAGGTCCAGATGTTGTCCGACAGGGCCGCCAAGAAGTAACCCGCCGCCACGGCCGCCGCGCCGATGCCCAGTACCGGGGCGATGCCATGCCGGTCGGCCATGCGCCCCGTCCACAGGCCGCCCAGACCTAGGCAGACCATCATGAGCGTGTACGGCAGGGACGCGTCCGCGCGTCCGACGCCGAACTCCGCTTGCACCGTGGGCAGGACCACCGCCACCACGTACATGCTGCCGTTTCCAAGCGTCACCAGGGCCAGGGTGGTGAGCAGGCGTCCCGCGGCATAGCGGGAGTCGACAAGGGAAGGGTCGGCGAAGCCTGGTGTCTGTGGCACCCGACGAGCTTACTCCAGCTGGCAGATGCCGGTCCTGTGGGTGGAGACGGTGTGTGAGCGCCTAGCCCGTGATCCGTTGCACCAGGCGGTGCTCCACTTTCTTCTGGGACGTGATCGCGAAAAACTGCTCCTCGACGCCCTCGCACGCCCCCACGCGCTCGACGCCATAGCGCACGGTCAGATCATCATCGACCAGCGTGGCGGCTGGGAACACGCCCATGCCGCTGGCACCGAAGGTCTTGAGCAGGGCACTGTCCTCGAACTCTCCGGCGATGGGCGGGTGGCAGCCGTGCCGCTCGAACCACTGGTCCAGGCGCGTGCGCACGACCCCATGGCCCGTGGGCAGTAGCACTGGCAGCCCCGACGCTTCCAGGCCCGGCGCGAACGCGCCGGCACGTCGGACCGCGGTCCGCAGGCGCCGCGCCAGCGGCGGGGTGGCGTACCACGCAATCGGCGATGTGCCCACTGGGTGGCTGTACAGACGTAGCCCGGGGCTGGTCGGGGCGATGCGGTCGGAGATCACCAGGTCCAGTTTGTGCAGCGCCAGCTCCCCGAGCAAGTCGGCGAACTCGCCGTCGTGGCATAACAGTCGCAGCTGCGGCTCCTGCATCACCGGCTCCAGTAGGTGCCGAACGGCCAGCTTGGGGATACCGTCGGAGATGCCTACCGCCAGACGTACGCGCGGGGCTTCGGCCGCGGCGCGCACCATCTCGGGAAGCGCCTCGCCCAGTTGGAAGATCTGGTCGGCCTGTCGCATGGCCGCCTCACCGGCCTCGGTCAGGACCAGGCCCCGCCCGGCGGGCTTGAGCAGGTGGGCCCCCAGCACTTGCTCGAGCTCGCGCACCTGGGTGCTCACCGTCTGCACCGCCATACCCAGTCGCTCTGCGGCTCGCGACATGCCGCCCTCTTTACCCACGACCCAGAAGTAGTAGAGGTGGCGGTAGCTAAAGGAGATACTCACGACGCTTCCGTTTTTTAGAAAATAAATTCAGTAATTATGCTGTTTTTAAGGAAGTAAAAAACCGATACCGTACGGCTTTTCCCGCTCTGACTCAAAACCTATGGACACCATCGCTCCCACATGGCTCTGGGCCACCTTCGTGGCCATCGTGCTGGTCTCCCTGTTCGTCGATTTCGTCGTCCTGAAGAAGCAGGGCGCCCACGAGATCGGCGTGAAGGAGGCCCTGAACTGGTCGATCATCTGGATCGCCCTGAGCTTCGTGTTCAACGGGCTGCTGTGGTGGGCCGTCAAGGACACCTCGGGTTCGACTCAGATCGCCAACGAGAAATCGCTGGAGTTCCTCACGGGCTACCTGATCGAGAAATCGCTCGCGGTCGATAACATCTTTGTCTTCCTCCTGATCTTCACCTACTTCGCGGTGCCGCCGGCCTTC
The DNA here is from genome assembly GCA_041159245.1 of Pseudomonadota bacterium. GTDB lineage: Bacteria > Pseudomonadota > Gammaproteobacteria > Burkholderiales > Burkholderiaceae_C > Ramlibacter. Next base: position 31,316 of record JBEAZV010000011.1, on the reverse strand, counting down.
CAGAAGCGGGTGCTGATGATCGGCATCATTGGTGCAATCGTGCTGCGCACGATCATGATCCTCGTAGGCGGATGGCTCCTGGCCAATTTCCACTGGGTGCTGTACGTGTTCGGTGCCTTCCTGATCCTCACCGGCATCAAGATGTGGTGGGCGGCCGGCAAAGAGAGTGATCTGGAAGGCAACCCCGCCTTGAAGCTGCTGCGCCGGGTCATGCCTGTGAGCAAGGACTTCGACGGCGAAAACTTCTTCACCATCGAAAACGGCAAGCGCATCGCGACGCCCCTGTTCATGGTGATCTGCCTGGTGGCGCTCACCGACGTGATCTTCGCGGTCGACTCCATTCCCGCCATCTTTGCCATCACGTCTGACCCCTTCATCGTGCTCACGAGCAACGTGTTCGCGATCCTGGGCTTGCGTGCGATGTACTTTCTGCTCGCTGCAGTGGCCAGCAAGTTTCACCTGCTCAATTACGGGCTGGCGGTGATCCTGGTGTTCATTGGCACCAAGATGTGTCTGATCGATGTCTACAAGATCCCGGCGGTCGTATCCCTGGGCGTAGTGGTCATGATCCTGGTGGTGACCATGGTCCTGAGCGTGCGCACCGCCGGAGGCGGCGGTGGCGGCGGCGGCGCTCTGCGCGAGGAGCGCTCTGGCAGCGGGTCCTGACACGCTAGGTCAAAGCAAAGGGGCCAGGCATGAAGCCTGGCCCCTTTTTGCATGCGCCCGCGCTTGGGGGCCCAGGCGATGTAGGCATTCAATGGTGCCGGGGTGTGAAGGTCGAGCCTGCGGCGTACATGGGCGCGGTAAACACCGACTGCCAGGCTTGAAACAGGGGCGCTGCGGCACTGGCGCCGCTGCTGGCGACCTGCTGTTGCTGCTCCGCGGGGCGCATGAATTCGCTCTGGGCCTTCAGCGATGCCAGCATCAGCTCCTGCGCGTACTGCGCCAGTTCGCTGAAGCCGGAAAGCATGACCGTTGAATTGATCGCCATGAGTTCGGCGGCGCTACTGGCACCGCGCAGACGATCGGCGGTTTGTTCTTGCAAAAGGGCGGCGCGCTGGATCATGTGTTGCTGCGTCTGCTGGAAGGTGTCCATCGCCCGCAGCATCGCGCACGCGGTGGTCGCCGAGCTCGCCATCTGCTGACGCGTGATATCCGCCACCGCGTTGGTCCCGGCATTCACCGCATTCATGCCGGCGTTGAGGTCGCTGTCGTGGGGGATCGAAGTGTCGCGTGAATTCGTCTTACTGGGCATAGTGCTCTCTCCTGGTGGGGTGAAGGATCTGGTGAAACGGACCTCGAGCCGGATACGCTGAGGCGTCCGCCTGCCTCGAGTGCGACGGACGCCAGCACCGCGGCAGGGGCGGTAGGCGGGCAGGTTCAGGCGATGGGCTTGCCTTTAGCTCGTGGCCCCGAACTGGTGATGCAGCAACTTGATCTGGTCGCGATGGCGTTGTACGCCTTGGAACTGGCGCTCCACCAGGTTGCGGATGGACTGCGGCAGGGGCTTTTGCAGGGCCTTGCGGTAGCGGGCCAGCGCGTTGTCTTCTCCGCGCTCGGCCTCTTGCAGGGTGGCCTTGTCGTCGTACGTCGCGAGTGTGGTCTTCACCGAGACCCAGCCGCGATGTATTGCGCCGAGCGCGCTGCCGCTGTCCTTGGCCTCTCCGCCGAGGCTGAGGATCTGTTCCTGCAATTCGCGGGCGCCGCGCTGGCAGTCCTGCATACGCTGCGTGAACACCGCTTTGAGGTCTTCGCGCTGGGCGTTTTCGGCGCAGGACTGGAAGCCGTACTCGCCGTCCTTGCAGCACTCCACCAGATCTTGCAGCACGTTCACCACGTCCTCGCGACTGCCCGTGGTGTCGCCCGGGGGCTGCACCTCGCCTGCGGCTGCGATCACGCCCGACGTACCCATCGTTCCCGCATCGGACGTGGACGTCATCGCTTGACTCGTGTCCGGGTAGGTGCCGCCACGCAGGATGTCCACACGCTCCCAGGCGGCCCGGCTCGCAGGCTGTGCCTGCTGCCAGCTCAGGGAAGATCCGCCTCGCGCATCCTGCCATCCGACTTCTAGCTCCGACGATGTCGTGTCCCAGTCGTCCTCGTAGCGACCCCGCGACTCTGCGCCGTAGCGGTAGGCGGGTCCGTAATCGTCAAAGGTGCGACCCGGCTCGTAGTACGGTTCCTGGGTGTAACGGTCACGCCAATGCGATTCCTGGGCGGTGGGGTTGATCGCTTCGGCCGCGGCACGTCCAGTCAGGCCGCCGACCACGGCGCCCACGACACCACCGGCCGCCATCCCCAAGGGTCCCCCCGCCATACCGGCTGCCGCACCAGCGACCGCACCGCCTGCCGCACCGACACCGATACCGACCGGATGCGAACCGGATTCATCGCTCAGGGGATCCCGGTTGGGGTCACGTTCTTCTGCCGCCATGGTGATGCTCCTCGTGCTTCAAAGGGTGGAGAGGGTCCGCGATGCAGCGCAGACGGTCTGGAAATGGGAAGCAAACCATCTTGGTCACGCGTAGAGAGCCCGGCCGTCAGTCAAGCTACGGAGCCTCTGTAGGACGGCCACACTGGGACACGGGCGCGCAGCTGCAGCCCCGGGTGTCCTACAGGGCGTGCGGGCCCGTCGAAGCAAGCTCGCGTGATGTTGTGCCTCCAAGCCCGCCCGTCGCACGTGGTCGGCCGGTGGTCGTGACGCAGTCTCTGCGCCGAACGCTGGCTCCCCTGACCTTGAGCTATGGCGGGTGCGAAGTGAGCGAGGGCTTGGTGGGACGTCGCTTTGCGCTGGATGTGACGGGCCGCGAGCTCACGTTGTCGGTCGATCTCACACCCAATTTCCAGACGCGCAGCCCGTCTGCGGCCACTTACGTGCAGGCGCTGGCGCTGGCTCGCGACCCTGCGCGCTTGCGGGCCCTCACCTGCGAGGACACCCTCGTGCGCACACGGCTACTGCGCGTCTGGAAATCGGTGGAGGCGCCGCAACTGCGGCTGGTGCTGGACCTGGGGCCGCGTGGACGTCTGGTCTATGCGGCCCGCCCGCACCTGCTGTTCACCGGTGGGGTGACACTGCAGATGCAGGCGGTGGTGGTAAGCGGGATGGGGTGAGGCGCGCCAGTGGGCCTTACTTCAGACCCGCCGCTGCACGCAGCGCTTGCGCTTTGTCCGTCTTCTCCCAAGTGAACTCGGGTTCGTTGCGGCCGAAGTGGCCGTAGGCGGCGGTCTTTTGGTAGATCGGGCGCAGCAGGTCGAGCATCTGGATGATGCCTTTCGGACGCAGGTCGAACACCTCGTTGACGATGGCCGCGATCTTCTCGTCGGAGATGACGCCCGTGCCTTCGGTATAGACCGTCACGTTCATCGGCTTGGCCACGCCAATCGCGTAAGCCACCTGCACCTGGCACTGCTTGGCCAGGCCGGCGGCCACGACGTTCTTGGCCACATAGCGTGCGGCATAGGCGGCCGAGCGGTCGACCTTGGAGGGGTCCTTGCCCGAGAACGCGCCACCACCGTGCGGGCAGGCGCCGCCATAGGTGTCGACGATGATCTTGCGGCCGGTCAGACCGCAGTCACCCTGCGGGCCACCAATCACAAAGCGACCCGTGGGGTTGATCAGGTAGCGGGTGTCCTTGAGCCACTCTTTGGGCAGCACCGGCTTAATGATCTCCTCGACCACTGCCTCGACGAAAGAGGCCTTCATCTTGTTGCCGTCGCTCTGCTCGGGGCTGTGCTGGGTGGAGAGCACCACGGTGTCGATGCTGTGCGGCTTGCCATCGACATAGCGCATGGTGACCTGGCTCTTGGCGTCCGGACGCAGGAACGGCAGGCGGCCGTCCTTGCGCAGTTGCGCCTGGCGCTCCACGAGGCGGTGGGCGTAGTGGATCGGTGCGGGCATCAACTCGGGGGTCTCGTCGCAGGCATAGCCAAACATCAGGCCCTGGTCGCCGGCGCCGGTGTTCAGGTGGTCGTCGGACGCATGGTCCACGCCCTGGGCGATGTCGTTGGACTGCTTGTCGTAGCAGACCATGACCGCGCAGCCCTTGTAGTCGATGCCGTACTCGGTGTTGTCGTAGCCAATGCGCTTGATGGTGTCGCGCGCGACTTGGATGTAGTCGACGTGGGCGTTGGTGGTGATCTCGCCGGCCAGCACGACGAGGCCGGTGTTGGTCAGGGTCTCGGCGGCCACGCGCGAGCGCGGATCCTGCTGGAAGATTGCATCGAGGATCGCATCCGAGATCTGGTCAGCGACCTTGTCGGGATGGCCTTCAGAGACGGATTCGGAGGTGAAAAGGTAGTCGTTCGCCATTTGAGATACTCCACGGGTTGAAGGGCGCGTTGCCTTCGCGGGAGCTACGGCGAACGCTTTAGCAGTGTTGTTTAACGTCGCCCTGCAAGTAGTTCAATAACTCGGCGACCCCCGCATTCTAATCGCCCTCGACCCATTCCCGGACTGTCCGCGCCCCGACAACCCCATGCTGACCCTGTTTCGCCTGTTGTCCCATGTGCCGCTGCGCGGGCTGCATGCGGTCGGCGCGGTCCTGGGCTGGTGCGTGTTCTTGCTGTCTTCCACCTACCGTCAGCGTTTCGTGGCCCACGCAGCCCAGGCCGGCTACCGCTTCACACAGGTGCGACCCGCGGTGGCCCATATCGGTCGCATGCTCGCGGAGCTGCCCCGCCTCTGGCTGGGAGCCGCCCCGCCCGTGGCCTGGGACAACGTGGCTTGCATCGACGCGGCCTATGCCCAAGGCCAGGGTGTGGTGCTGCTCACGCCGCACCTGGGGTGCTTCGAGGTGGTGGCCCAGGCCCTGGCTGTGCGCTACCAGGTCGCCCACGGCCCTCTCACGGTGCTGTTTCGTCCCGCCCGCAAGGCCTGGATCGCGCCGGTGGTGGCCGCTTCGCGCCAGCGACCGGGTCTGGCCGCCGTGCCGACCACCTTGGCCGGCGTGCGTCACATGATCCGCGCCCTGCGCCAAGGCCAGGCCGTCGGCTTGCTGCCCGACCAGGTCCCGCCTGAGGGCCTGGGCCTGTGGGCACCCTTCTTCGGTCGACCCGCCTACACCATGACGCTGGCCGCTCGCCTCGCGCAGCAGACGGGCGCGCAGGTGCGGCTGGTGTGGGGGGAGCGCCTGCCCGCCGGCCGCGGCTATTGCCTGCATGCCCGTGAGCTGCAGACCCCTTTGCCGGCCACGCTGCCCGAGGCCGTGGCTCAACTCAATGGCGAACTCGAGCGCCTCATCCGCGAGTGCCCAGAGCAGTACCTCTGGAGCTACGGTCGCTACAAGCCCCCGCGCGAACAGCCCGCCGAGTCGCCGCCGCAGGAGGCGAGCGGCGCATGAAGCGCTTTCTCCGCTACGTGGGTGGTTACAGCGGGCTCGCGCTCTTGTGGGTGCTGCATGGCTTGCCTCTGGCGTGGCAGGCGGCGCTGGGGCGCGCAGTGGGGCATGTGCTGTGGCGCGTGGCCGCTGCCCGCCGGCGGGTGACGCTGCGCAATTTGGAGCTGTGCTTTCCGCACAGGCCCCTGGCGGAGCGTGAGCGTCTGGCTCACGAGGTCTTCACTTGGTTCAGTCGCAGCGTCCTGGAGCGCGGGGTGCTGTGGTTTGCCTCACCGGCGCGTCTGCGGCGCCTGATCCACCTCGAGGGCGACTGGCAGTTCGCTGATCGTCACCCGGGCCCGGTCATGTGGCTGGTGCCGCACTTCGTGGGGCTGGATGTGGCGGGCGTGGCGGTGCAGTTGAACGTCCGCCGCGGCCTGGCCTCGATCTATCAGGCGCAGTCCAACCCGGTCATTGATGCCGCCATGCGGCGTGCCCGCTTGCGTCATGGCAATACCGCGATCTTTTCGCGGGCCGAGGGTGCCCGGCCTCTCCTGAGGGCCGTGCGCCAGGGCTATGGCTTCTTCAACCTTCCCGACATGGATTTCGGAGAGCGCGACGCCGAATTCGTGCCCTTCTTCGGCGTGCCCGCGTCGACGCTCGTCGCGCCTTCGCGGATGGCGCGCAGCGCGGGGATGGCGGTGCAGCCCGTGGTGGTTCACCTGCTGCCCGGGGGGCAGGGCTACCGCGTGCGCTTCATGCCACCCTGGACCGACTTTCCGACCGACGATCCTGTGGCGGACGCACGGCGCATGAACGCCTGGATCGAGGCGCAGATCCTGGAGTGCCCGCAGCAGTATTTCTGGGTGCACAAACGCTTCAAGACCCGACCGCCGGGCGAGCCCTCGGTGTACTGAGCCCCGCGAGGTTTCCGCCTTCAGGACGCGAGGAAGCGTTCAAGGCGATTGATGATCCGCTCTGGTTGCTCGTGCAGCACCCAGTGGCTGGCGCCCTCGATCTTCTCGAGGGTGAGGCGGGGCACCCACCGATCCAGACCTTCCACCAGTTCGGGCAGCAAGGCGGTGTCCTCCATCGCCCACATCACCAGCGTGGGGCAGTTCACCATGAGCGCTGCATCGGGCAGATCCAGCGCCTGCACCCCCGGGTCGTCGGACGTGGCCGGTCGCATCGGTGAGGCCCGGTAGTAGTGACATCCGCCCACCAGTCCGGCCCCGCCTCGCCACAGGGCGCGATAGCGGTCTTTTTCCGCTTCCGTGAGCCACGTCGCGTTCCCCGTGTGGGTGAAGAAAGGCCACAGGCGCTGGTAGTCGTCGGCCGCCAGCAGGGTCTCCGCATCCGGTCGCACCAGGAAGTTCATGTACGCGCTGGCGGCCTGCTGGCGCGGGTTGGATTTGAGTTCGCGCAGGAAGGTGCCCGGGTGTGGCGAATTCAGGATCACGAGACGCTGCATCAACTGCGGCTGCTGGTTCGCCAGATTCCAGGCCACGGCGCCCCCCCAGTCGTGGGCGACCAGCGCCGCCAGCGGCGCGCCGCCGGTCTCTGAGGTGATGAGTGCCGCGATGTCCTGCACCAGGTGCTTGGCCCGGTAGGCCTTCACCTCCTGCGGAGCGCTGGATTGCTCGTAGCCGCGCAGATTGGGTGCGATGCAGCGGTAGCCGCCGTGCTCGGGTCGTGAAAAGTGCAGCAGCAGTGCGTCCCACACAAAGGCCGCCTGCGGGAAGCCGTGCAGGAACACGAGCACCGGCCGCCCCGGCTCGCCCGCCGCCCGGCAACTCAGGGTGATCCCATGAGGCAGGGGCCGCAGGAAGGTCTCGATCACCGGGCGCACCGCGGGTTCAGGCTGCCCCTGCGGGGGCGGGTGGCGCGTCCTTCACGGTCACATCTGCTGGCGCCGTCACGCCGGCGGCCGCGGGATGCGTCCACTGCCACAGCAGATGGGCGGTTTCCTCGACGCCCTTTTTCTTCAGCGCCGAAAACAGCTTCACCTCGCCGCCACCGGCCTGCAGGCGGGCGATCGACAGGGCCTTGGCCGCTTCGGTCTTGTTCAACTTGTCGGCCTTGGTCAGGAGCACCAGGAACTTCAGGCCGGTTTCGACGCGGGGCCGGATCACGTCCAGCAGGATCTCGTCCAGCTCGGTCAGGCCGTGGCGCGGGTCGCATAAAAGCACCACTCCTAGCAGGTTCTCGCGGCTCACGAGGTAATTGGCCATCACCCGCTGCCAGCGCAGCTTGTCCTGCTTGGGCACCGCCGCATAGCCGTACCCGGGCAGGTCGGCCAGCACCGCGTCGGTCACGCCCTGGCGGCCTAGGGTGAACAGGTTGATGCTCTGGGTGCGCCCTGGCGTCTTGGACGCGAAGGCCAGGCGCTTTTGCTGCGTGAGGGTGTTGATGCAGGTGGACTTGCCCGCGTTGGAGCGGCCTACGAAGGCGATTTCCGGGTGGCCGTGCGGCGGCAGCCATTCCAGGGTCGGCGCCGTGGTCAGGAACTTGGCCGTGTGCATCCAGCCCAGGGCCTGCGCCGGCGTGGCGCTGGCGGGGGGGGCGCCGGCCGGTGCGGGGCCGGGGGCAGGGGGGGCGGACGGTCCCGGGGGATGGGTCATGAGGGGGTGGGGCGGCGCCCGAGGGGGTGCGAGTGGGCCATTGTAGAATCGCTCGGTTTAGCGCCTTCTGCCCAGATACCCCCTCACCATGAAGTTGCACACCTGCCTGCTGACCGCTGCCCTGCTCGTGGCGCCCGTCATGCCCACCCTGGCCTCCACCCCTGCGGCCCCGGCGGCACCGGCCAAGGCCGCCGCGCCTGCCAAGCCCGACCTGGCTCAGGGTGAAGCCCGCTTCACCGCGGTCTGTGCCGCCTGCCATGGCGCCGACGGCAACTCCGGCTCGCCCACCAATCCCAAGCTGGCGCAGCAGCACCCCGAGTACCTGGTCAAGCAGCTGCAGGAGTTCAAGTCCGGCAAGCGCGCCAACGCCGTGATGCAAGGCTTCGCCGCCACCCTGAGCGACGCCGACATGAAAAACATCGCCGCCTGGCTGGCCACCCAGAAGGCCAAGCCCGGCTTCGCCAAGGACAAGGAACTCGTGGCCCTGGGCGAGCGCATCTGGCGTGGCGGCATCGCCGACCGCCAGATCGCAGCCTGCGCTGGCTGCCACAGCCCTAACGGCGCCGGCATCCCCTCGCAGTACCCCCGTCTGTCCGGCCAGCATGCCGACTACACCGCCGCCCAGCTCACCGCCTTCCGCGAGGGCGCCCGCAAGAACAACCTGCAGATGACCCAGGTCGCCGCCAAGCTCAATGACCGCGAAATCCGCGCGGTCTCCGACTACGTGGCAGGCTTGCGTTAATCGGCAGCGGGAACTCATCCCGCTGGCGCCCCCCTAATAGGCGGAACTCCTCTGGGGTTCCGCCTTTTTGCTGGACGGTGCCGATGCCGTCGCTGGCTGACTGCAACCGACCCCGCCCACGCCCATGACGACTGCCCTCCCGGCTCCCGACCGCTCCCGCCCGCTGCGCGCAGCGGGCGAAGTGCTGTCGTCCATGCGCTTTGCGATCTCGCTGCTCACGGTGATCTGCATCGCCTCGGTGATCGGCACCGTCCTCAAGCAGCACGAGCCGGCGGTGAACTATGTCAACCAGTTCGGTCCCTTCTGGGCCCAGCTCTTCTCCGCGCTCAAGCTCCATGCGGTCTACAGCGCCTGGTGGTTCCTCCTGATCCTGGCCTTCCTGGTGACCAGCACTTCGCTGTGCATCGCCCGCAACACACCCAAGATCCTGACCGACCTGCGCGCCTACAAGGAAAACATCCGCGAACAGAGCCTGCAGGCTTTCCCGCACCGTGCCCAGGGGACGGTGGGCGAGGTGCCGGAGGCTGCGGCCCGTCGGATCGGTGATGCGCTCGTGCGCGCCGGCTGGAGGGTGAAGCTGCAGCGGCGTGAAGGGCCTGCCGGCGCCGGCTGGATGGTGGCTGCGCGCGCTGGCGCTGCCAACAAGATGGGCTACATCGCGGCCCACAGCGCCATCGTGCTCGTGTGCCTGGGCGGCTTGCTCGATGGCGACCTCATCGTGCGCGCCCAGATGCTCTGGGGTGGCAAGACGCCCTACACCGGCGGCGGCATGATCGCCGACGTCAAGTCCGAGCATCGCCTGCCCGCCACCAACCCCACCTTCCGCGGCAACGTCATGGTCGGTGAGGGCATGCAGTCTGCCACCGCCATCCTCAATCAGAGCGACGGCATCCTGCTGCAGGAGCTGCCCTTCTCCATTGAGCTGAAGAAATTCATCGTCGAGTACTACTCGACCGGCATGCCCAAGCTCTTTGCCAGCGAGATCGTGATCCATGACCGCGAAACCGGTCAGGCCATTCCCCAGCGCGTCGAGGTCAATCACCCCGCACGCCACCGCGGCATCGAGATTTACCAGTCCAGCTTCGATGACGGCGGATCCACCGTACGGCTGCAGGCCGTGCCCCTGGCCGGCCCGGGTGGCAAGCGCTTTGAGGTCGAGGGTGTGATCGGCGCCTCCACCCCGCTCGCCCGCGGCCAGGGGGCCGGCGCCGACACCATGACGCTGGAATACACCGGCCTGCGCGTGATCAACGTCGAGAACTTCGGCGACAAGGGCGTGGGCAGTGCCAGTGGTACCGACGTGCGCAAGGTCGATCTCGCGGACGCCATCGAATCACGCCTCGGGTCTGGCCACAAGACCGCCAGTCGCAAGGAGCTGCGTAACGTCGGCCCCAGCATCACCTACAAGCTGCGTGATGCCGCCGGCCAGGCCCGCGAATTCCACAACTACATGGAACCCGTGGACCTCGGTGAGGGGGTGCCCGTCTTCCTCCTGGGCCTGCGCGATACGCCCGCCGAGAACTTCCGCTACCTACGCCTGCCGGCCGACGACGCGGGCTCCCTGGACGGCTTCCTGCGCCTGCGAGACGCCCTGGCCGACCCTGCGGTGCGCGCGCAGGCGGTGCGCCGTTACGCCACGCGCGCCACCGATCCGGCCCGGCCCGAGCTGGCGCAGCAACTCGCCGCCTCGACTGGCCGCGCCCTGAACCTCTTCGCTGGCGAGGGCACGCCTGCCGGCGCGAACGGCAAGCCCGTGGCCGGCCTGCAGGCCCTGTCCGATTTCATGGAATCCAACATCCCAGAAGCCGAGCGCGCCCGCGCCGGCGAAGTGGTGGTGCGCATCGTCAATGGCGCGCTGCTCGAGGTGGCCCAGATCGCCCGCGAACGCGCTGATCAAAAGCCGCTGGAATTGACCGAAGCCACCCGCGCCTTCATGAACCAGGCGGTCCTGGCCCTGAGCGACCTCACGCTCTACCCGGCCCCCCTGGCGTTCCAGCTCAAGGACTTCACCCAGGTGCAGGCCAGCGTCTTCCAGGTGGCGCGTGCCCCTGGCCGCAACATTGTTTACCTCGGCTGCGCGTTGCTCATCCTCGGCGTTTTTGCGATGCTCTACGTACGCGAGCGTCGCCTGTGGGTCTGGCTGGCGCCGCAGCCTGACGCGCAGGGCGGCAGCCAGGCCACCTTGGCCCTGTCCTCCAACCGCAAGACCCTGGATACCGACCGCGAGTTCGCCCGGCTGCGCACCCAACTCCTGGACCCGACGTCACCATGAACACGGCCACCACCACACTCACCCTGAACGAAGGCTTCCTCGCCCGCCGCAACTGGCGTGACTGGGTGTACGCCCTCCTCGTGGCGGTCGGCGGTCTCTACGCCTTCTACCGCTACAGCGCCTCGATGGATGTCTATGAAAAAGGCATCCTCTTGGGCAGCATCCCCTGCGCGATCTGGCTGGGATGGTTCTGGCGTCCCGTGCAGACACTGTCGGCGGGTGTCGCGGCCTTCTCCCTGCTGGCCATCGGCGCCTACCAGGGCGACCTCGCGCGGGCCGATACGGTGTTCTGGCTCAAGTACTTCCTCTCCAGCCAGTCCGCCATTCTCTGGATGAGCATGCTCTTCTTTATGAGCACGGCCTTCTACTGGATGGGCATGTTCGCGCGCGGCCAGGCGGACACCCTGGAGCGACTGGGCTCGGGCATGGCCTGGGCCGCGGTGGCCATGGCCTTGATCGGCACGATGGTGCGCTGGTACGAAAGCCACCAGATCGGCCCCGACATCGGTCATATCCCGGTCAGCAACCTCTATGAAGTCTTCGTCCTGTTTTGCTGGATGACGGCCCTGTTCTACCTGTACTTCGAGCAGCAGTACCGCACCCGCGCCATGGGCGCCTTCGTCATGCTGGTGGTCAGTGCGGCCGTTGGTTTTCTGCTCTGGTACACCGTGGTGCGCGAAGCCCACGAGATCCAGCCCCTGGTGCCGGCCCTCAAGAGCTGGTGGATGAAGCTGCATGTGCCGGCCAATTTCGTGGGCTACGGCACCTTCGCCCTGGCGGCCATGGTGGCCTTCGCCTACCTGATCAAGTCGCACGCCACCGAGACGCGCTGGTGGAAGCTCGCGCCGCTGTGGGCCCTGGGCGTGGTCTTGTGCTTTGAACCGCTGGTCTTTCGCAAGGCGCCCGAAGGCGGCCTGAGCAACTACTGGGCGATGTACTTCGGCATTTCGGCCCTGGCCGCTGCCGGCATCATCGCCCTGCGCCGCCGCATCGCCGAGCGCCTGCCGTCTTTCGAGGTGCTCGACGACGTGATGTACAAGGCCATCGCCGTCGGCTTCGCCTTCTTCACCATCGCCACCGTACTGGGCGCGCTGTGGGCCGCCGAGGCCTGGGGCGGCTACTGGAGCTGGGACCCCAAGGAAACCTGGGCCCTCATCGTCTGGCTCAATTACGCCGCCTGGCTGCACATGCGCCTCATGAAGGGGTTGCGCGGTGCGGTGTCGGCCTGGTGGGCGCTGGTGGGCCTGGCCGTGACCACCTTCGCCTTCCTGGGTGTCAACATGTTCCTTTCCGGTTTGCACAGCTACGGCAACCTGTGAACGAAACCTAGGGTCTCTCCCAGGATGCGACCCGTGGCGCACACCTTCCGTGATAAACCTGCACTTTGTCACGAGCAGGTTTCACCTCGAGGAACGTCATGCTGATCAAAACAAACCGCGACGGGTTCAACCATTCCGTTGCCAGCGAGATCACGCCGCAGTCGATCTACCACCAGCGGCGTGACCTCATCCGCTGGATGGCCACCGGCACGGCGGGCGTAGCCCTTGCGGGCTGGGCCCAGCGCGACGCCCGCGCGCAGATGGTCCAGCGCCCCGGCAAGCTCGCGCCCCTGCCGGCGGTGCGTTCTGCGGTGGCCGGTGCCGCCACCATGGAAAAGGTCACCGACTACAAGGACGCCAGCACCTACAACAACTTCTACGAGTTCGGCACTGACAAGTCCGACCCTGCACGTTCAAGTGGCAAGTTCCAGCCCGCGCCCTGGACGGTGGAGGTTGAGGGGCTGGTGCGCAAGCCGGCCAAGTACGCGATCGAGGACCTTCTCAAACTCAGTGCCCAGGAAGAGCGCGTCTACCGCCTGCGCTGCGTCGAGGGTTGGTCCATGGTCATCCCCTGGATCGGCTATTCCCTGAGCAAGCTCATCGAGCGCGTCGAGCCTTTGGGCAGCGCCAAATACGTTGAGTTTCATACCGCGGTCGACTCCAAGACCATGCCCGGCGTGAGCTCCAGTGTGCTGGACTGGCCCTACGTCGAGGGCCTGCGCATGGATGAGGCCATGCACCCGCTCACGCTCCTCACCTTCGGCATGTATGGCGAGGTGCTCCCCAACCAGAACGGTGCGCCGCTGCGCCTCATCACGCCCTGGAAATACGGCTTCAAGAGCGGCAAGTCCATCGTGCGCATTCGCTTTACCGAAAAAGAGCCCCGCACCTCCTGGAACAAGTCCGCGCCCAACGAGTACGGCTTCTACGCCAACGTCAACCCTCAGGTCGACCACCCGCGCTGGAGCCAGGCCACCGAGCGGCGCATCGGCGAAGACGGTTTGCTGGCCAAGCGCCGCAAGACGCTCATGTTCAATGGCTACGAGTCCCAGGTCGGACAGCTGTACGCCGGCATGGATCTGCGCAAGTTCTACTGAGGTCCCGCCGTGGGTGCCCCCGCTCTCCCGTCGGTGCGCGCCAGGCTCAATGCCGGCTTGTTGCACCCTGCGGCCAAGCCCCTGCTGTTTCTGCTGGCCCTGCTGCCCTTCGCCTTTCTGGCCTGGGGCGCTTTCCATGACCGGCTCGGCGCCAACCCGGCCGAGACCCTGATCCGCGCCACGGGCGACTGGGCCCTGCGCTTTCTGTGCATCACGCTGGCCATCACCCCGGCGCGTGTCGTCCTGGGCCTGGTGCCGCTTGTGCGCCTTCGCCGCATGGTGGGCCTCTACACCTACTTCTATGGCGTTTTGCACCTGCTCACCTACGCCTGGTTCGACATGGGGTTCGAGGCGGCCGATATCGTGCGCGACATCGCCAAGCGGCCCTTCATCCTGGTGGGCTTTCTCTCCTTCGTGCTGCTCACGCCCCTGGCCGCGACGTCCTTCAACCGCGCGGTCAAGGTGCTGGGCGCTCGTCGCTGGCAGGCTCTGCACAAGAGCATCTACCTGATCGCGGGCCTGGTGCTCCTGCACTTCTTCTGGATGCGCGCGGGCAAGAACGACTTCAACGAAGTAGCGGCCTATGCGGCGATTCTGGCCGTGCTGCTCGGGTGGCGTCTCGCCCGCTGGTGGCGTGAGCCCCCGACGCCTTCGGCGCCGATGCGCCCGAACCTGGGACGCTGAAGCGTCGTCGCCGCGGGCTCAGCCCACCAGCCGCTCGTTCCGTAACTGGTCGGCTACGCTGTCCCGCTGGCGGATCAGGTGGGCCTGGTCCCCGTCCACCAGCACCTCGGCGGCTCGGCCGCGGCTGTTGTAGTTGCTGGCCATGCTCATGCAGTAGGCGCCCGCGGAGAGCACCGCAAGGCGCTCGCCCGGCTGCACTGCCAGGTCGCGATCGCGGCCCAGCCAGTCGCCGCTCTCGCACACCGGACCGACCACGTCGTAGCGGATAGGGGCTGCCTCGCCGCGGTGCAGTGGCTCGATGCCGTGAAAAGCCTGGTACATGGCAGGCCGGGGCAGGTCGTTCATCGCGGCATCCACGATGCAGAAGTTCTTCTGTTCGCCGGGCTTGAGGTAGAGCACCTCGGTCAGGCACACCCCGGCATTGCCCACCAGCGAGCGGCCGGGTTCGACCATCAGGTGGCGGTCGCCAAAGCCGCGCGCGTCCAGTCGGGACAGCAGCTGGTTCCACAGTGCGTCGGCTGCGGGGGGCTGGTCACCGTTGTAGTCGATGCCCAGGCCGCCGCCGAAGTCCAGATGCAAGAGGCGGATGCCCTGCGCTTCGATCGCCTGCACCAGCTCCAGCACGCGGTCCATCGCGTCCAGATAGGGCGCACCGTCGGTGATCTGCGATCCGATGTGGCAGTCGATCCCCACCACCTTCAGCCCGGGCAGGCCCGCCGCGCGCTGGTAGGCCTGCACGGTGCGCTCGTGGGCGACGCCGAATTTGTTGCCTTTGAGGCCAGTGGAGATATAGGGGTGGGTCTTGGCGTCCACGTTGGGGTTCACGCGAATGCTCACGGGTGCGGTGGTGCCGCACGCCTGGGCGACCTCGCTCAGGACCTCGAGTTCGGCCTCGCTCTCGACGTTGAAGCAGCCGATGCCCGCCTCCAGGGCTTGGCGCATCTCGGCGCGCGTCTTGCCCACGCCCGAGAAGATCACCTTGGACGCCTGTCCGCCGGCGGCGAGCACGCGCTCGAGCTCGCCACCCGAGACGATGTCGAAGCCGCAGCCGGCCTGCGCAAAGAGCTGCAGGATCGCCAGCGAGGAGTTGGCCTTCATCGCGTAGTGGATGGTGGCCTGGCGGCCTGCGAAGCCTCGCTGGTAGGCGCCCAGCGCCGACAGCATGGCGGCCTTGGAGTACACGAACAGGGGGGTGCCGTGGGTGCGTGCCAGATCGTCCAGGCGCACGCCCTCCAGCCACAGGTCGGCACCGCGGCGCGCGAGGTGCGGATGGCCGGGCAGTGGGCGATGGGGGGTGGGCGTCGTCATGGGCGGACCGCCGGGGCGGATGCGGGCGCTGTGGCCGGCAGGGAGGTGGGGGCAGGCGCCGGGACGGTGACAGGCCGGGCACCGGCTACCGGCGGCGGCAGGTACAGGTCACCCTTCTGACCGCAGGCCGAAACCGCGAGCGCGCAGCCGGCGGCGAGGGTGGTGACTAGAATCGTTCGGGACAACGCAGACATCGAAGAATTGTAATGACCGATCTCGAATACCTCGACCGTGCTGAAGCCGTGCTGCGGAGCGTCGAGGCCTGCTGCGACCGCCTGAATGACGACACCGACGCCGACATCGACGCTCAGCGCGTGGGCGGGATGGTCACCCTGGTGTTCAAGAACCGCACTCAGATCGTGGTCAACCTGCAAAAGCCACTGCACGAGCTCTGGCTCGCCGCGCGCTCCGGGGGCTTTCACTACAAGTTTGACGGTGCCCATTGGATGGACACCAAGGGTCACGGCGAGTTCTTCGAGCACCTCACCCGCTGCGCCAGCGAGCAGGCCGGGCAGCCACTGGCCTTTCGCGCCGCCTAGTTCCGGAACAAGTCCAGGATGCTGCGGCGTTCATCCGCCGGCGGCAGCGGCCTGACCGCAGGCTTCTCGCCCGGGGCGCCTACGCCCACGCTGCTCACGCCGGCCCCGCGCGCGAACTCGTTGTAGTACCACTCGCCGCTCACGTTCACCACGCCCTCGGGTGCCGCCGGTTCGTACACCGGAACGCCACGCAGCGCGGTGTCCATAAAGGAAATCCATACCGGCAGGCTCAGTCCGCCCCCGGTCTCGCGGTCGCCCAGTGACTTGGGTGAGTCGTATCCCATCCAGACCACCGCCGTCACGGTCGGATGAAAGCCTGCGAACCAGGTGTCGATCGCGTCGTTGGTCGTGCCCGTCTTGCCATACAGATCGGGCCGTTTGAGTTCCGACTGCGCGCGGGCTGCGGTGCCCGAGCGGGTGATCTCCTGCAGCAACCGGTTCATCACAAAGGCGTTGCGTGGCTCGATGGCGCGCAAGGCGTCGGCCGGCTTGGGTGACGTGGTCTCCACCAGCGGTTTGCCCCGCTGGTCGGTGATGCGGCTGATCACCCAGGGGTTGACGCGGTAGCCGCCGTTGGCGAAGACCGAGTAGGCGGTGGCCATCTGCATCGGCGTCACCGAACCCGCGCCCAGTGCCATGGTCAGGTAGGGCGGATGCTTCTCGGCCTCAAAACCGAAGCGTGTGACCCATTGCTGCGCGTTCTGCGCGCCCACGGCCTGCAGGATACGGATGGACACCATGTTCTTGGACTTCGCCAGCGCGGTGTGCAGCGGCATCGGGCCCTCGAACTTCCCGTCGTAGTTCTTGGGCTCCCAGGGCGAGCCGCCGGTGACGCTGGCGTCGAAGAACAGTGGGGCGTCATTCACCTGGGTGGTTGGCGTGAAGCCCTTCTCCAGCGCCGCGGAGTAGATGAACGGCTTGAACGACGAGCCCGGCTGGCGCCAGGCCTGCGTTACGTGGTTGAACTTGTTTTTGTTGAAGTCAAAGCCGCCCACCAGCGCCAGGATGCTGCCGTCGCGCGGGTCCAGGGCCACAAAGGCACCCTCGACCTCGGGCAGCTGCGTGATCTCCCAGCCCTTGGGCTGCTTGACCACGCGGATCACCGCGCCACGGCGGATCTTGATCTTGGGCGCTGCGTTGTCCGACAGGCCCGACTGGGCGGGCTTGAGGCCTTCGCCGGTGATCTCCACCTGCTCGCCGTTTTGCCTCACGGCCAGAATGCGCTTGGAGCTCGACTCGAGCACCACCGCCGACATCACATCGCCGTTGTCTGGCCGGTCGGTCAGTGCGTCATCGACCGCCTCGTCGAGTTCCTTGGCGCCGATGTTCAGCGGCAGGTCGATGAACTGCTCCGGGCCGCGGTAGATCTGGCGGCGTTCGTAGTCCATGATGCCCTTGCGCAGAGCCTTGTAGGCGGCTTCCTGCTGGTCGGCCTTGATGGTGGTGTAGACATTCAGGCCGCGGGTATAGGTCTCGTCACCGTACTGCGCGTACACCAGCTGGCGCACGGTCTCGGCCACGTACTCGGCGTGCGTGCGCAGCGGGTCGGCGGCGGTGCGGATCTTGAGCTCCTCGCGCTTGGCTTGCGCAGCCTGCGCTGAGGTGATGAAGTTGTTCTCCTCCATCCGCTCAATGATGTAAAGCTGTCGTGACCGGGCCCGCTTGGGGTTGCTGATGGGGTTGTAGGCCGACGGCGCCTTGGGCAGTCCCGCCAGCATCGCGGCTTCGGCGACGGTGAGATCCTTCATGGGCTTGCCGAAGTAGGTTTCCGAGGCGGCCGCGAAGCCGTAGGCCCGGTTGCCCAGGAAGATCTGGTTCATGTAGATCTCGAGGATCTGGTCCTTCGTGAGCCTGTGCTCGAGCTTGAAGGTCAGCAGCACTTCATAGAGCTTGCGGGTGAAGGTCTTCTCGGTCGTGAGGTAGACGTTGCGTGCCACCTGCATCGTGATGGTGGAGGCCCCCTGGCTCTTGGCGCGCCCGAGGTTGGCAATCGCGGCGCGCATCAGGCCGCGGTAGTCCACGCCGCTGTGCTCGTAAAAGCGCGCGTCCTCAATGGCCAGCACCGCGTCCTTCATGACCTTGGGGATCTCGGCGATGGGCGTGAGGTTGCGCCGCTCCTCGCCGAACTCGCCGATCAGGACGCCCTCGGCCGAGAACACCCGCAGCGGCAGCTTGGGACGGTAGGACGACAGGTCAGAGATGTCCGGCAGGTTGGGGTAGGCCACGGCGAGGGCTACCGCCACGATGATCATCACGCTGACCGCCGCGGCCGCGGCCGCCCCGAAGGCCCAGAGCAGGCCGCGGACCACCAGCCGGGATACGCCCCCGGGCTGGGTGCGGGAGTCGGCGGGGGATTTCTCGGTCGGTTCGGGGGTATCGGCGGGCATAGGCAGGCGGGGAAGGTCAGGGAGGATTATCCCGGCCCGCGGTCCCGGGCCAGCCACGGAGTGCGAGATGGCGGGCGTGGGGGCGCGAACGGCTCGCTCCGAGTGGGCTTTTCTGGCACTTCGGGGGGCACTTGGCTGACAACCTGTTGGCCATAACCAAGGTCAGACGCTATCCTGATTAATTCTTAAGAATTCATTTCAGGCGGCCCAGCGCGGTGCGGAGTAGCTGATTGACGTTCACTGGCTTTTTGTGGAACCGCTCGCCGGCGCCCCTCCTGGGCATCGATATCAGTTCCTCCAGCGTCAAGCTGGTCGAACTCGGACGCCAGCGGGACGGGCAGCTCGTCCTGGAGCGCTGCGCCCTCGAGCCCTTGGCGGCCGGCTGCATCACCGACGGCAACGTCGACCAGTTCGACGCAGTGGCCGATGCGCTACGCCGCGTTGTGCGTCACTGTGGCACTCGCACGCGCCAAGCCGCCCTGGCCCTGCCGTCCTCGGCCGTCATCACCAAAAAGATCACCGTCGCCGGTGACCTGTCCGAGACTGAGCTGGCCGCTCAGGTAGAGGCGGAGGCTGGCCAGTACATTCCCTTCTCTCTCGAGGAGGTCAGCCTCGACTTTTGCATCACCGGACCGGCTGGCGGCGACACGGGCGGGCGCGAGGTCCTCATCGCCGCCTCGCGCAAGGAGCGCGTGCAGGACCGCCAGGGTCTGGCCGAGGCGGCAGGCCTGAGGCCCGTCATCCTGGATGTCGAATCCTTCGCCTCGCGTCTGGCCGCCACTCGCCTGGTCGAGGCCTTGCCCACCGATGCAGCGGACGCCAGTGGCCCGATGGTGGCCCTCTTCGAGCTGGGGGCTCACTCCACCGGCATGCAGGTGTTGCGGGGCGGCGAGATCCTGTACGACCGCGACCAGGCCTTTGGCGGCGCCCAGCTCACCCAGCAGATCGCCCGCACGTATGGCCTGTCGCAGGAGGAAGCCGAACACCGCAAGCGCCATGGGGGCCTACCACCCGAGTACGGCCCCAGCCTGCTGCGGCCCTTCGTCCGCGGCATGTCCCAGGACATTGCCCGTGCTTTGCAGTTCTTCTTCACCAGCACGCCCTTTCATCGGGTCGATGGTGTGCTGCTCGCCGGCGGCTGCGCCGGCCTGCCGGGTCTCGTCGAGGCCGTGTCGCGCCAGACCTCGTTTGACTGCCGCCTCGCCGACCCGTTCACCGGCATGCGGCGCGGGTCAGCGGTGGACGCCAGCGGCCTGCCAGGCCAGGCGCCGTCCTACCTCACGGCCTGCGGCCTCGCTTTGCGGAGGTTCCTACCGTGATCCTGATCAACCTGCTGCCGCACCGTGAGGCGGCCCGAAAGCGTAGGCGTCAACGTTTCATGTTCTCGCTGGCTTCGTCCGTTTTGTCCGGCGCGCTTGTCGGCGGGACCTTGTACCTGGCACAGGCCACGGACATCGCCACCCAGCGCGATCGCAACGAGCTCCTGCGCACCGAGATCCGACGGCTGGACGCGCAGATCAAGGACATCGCGGACCTGCGCCAGCAGATCGCCTCGCTGCGTGCGCGCCAACAAGCCGTCGAGGACTTGCAGGCCGACCGCAACTTGCCGGTGCACTTGCTGCAGGAACTGGTCTACCACCTGCCTGACGGTGTCTACCTCACCAGCGTGCGGCAGGAGGGTTACACCCTCACGCTGCAGGGCATGGCGCAGTCCAATGAGCGGGTGTCCGAGTTGTTGCGTCACCTGGGCCACCGCAGTGCCTGGCTGACCCGGCCCGAGCTGGTCGAGATCGTCTCCTCTCAGGCCAGCCTCGGTCCCCGCGAGCAACGCCGGGTCGCCAGTTTCCAGCTGCGTGTTCGTCTGCTGCGTCCCGGTGAGGTCGCGGCGCCAGGCGCTACACCCGCAAGTGCCGGAGCGCCGACGTGATGGCCGCCGACCTGCGGGCCCTGACCCAGCCCTCGCCTTGGCAGGCCGCCGCGAGCCAGTTTCGCGCGCTGAACCTGCGCGATCCGGCGGCATGGCCCCCGCTGCCACGTGCAGTCCTGTGCTTCGGTCTGGCTTCGTTTCTGGTCGCGGTCCTGTGGGTGGCCGTCATCAGTGACGCGGCTCGTGCGCTTGGCGCCGAGCGTGAGGAGGAGGTCCGCCTGAAGTCGGATGTCAGCCGCAAGCTGCCCCAGGCCCTCAACCTGGAGTCCCTCAAGCGCCAACGCGAGCAAGTGCGCCAGCAGGTAGCCCAACTCGAACGCCAGCTCCCTGGCCGTGCCGAGATGGACAGCCTGCTCTCGGACATCAACCAGGCGGGGCTCGGGCGCGGCCTGCACTTCGACCTGTTCCGACCGGGCCAGGTCGCCGTACGGCGTTACTACGCCGAGCTGCCGATCAGCCTCAAGGTCACGGGCTCTTACCACGCGATCGGTGCCTTCGCGGCGGATGTGGCCGCCTTGTCACGCATTGTCACGCTCAACAACCTCATGATCACGCCCGGGCGCGA
Source organism: Pseudomonadota bacterium (assembly GCA_041159245.1). GTDB lineage: Bacteria > Pseudomonadota > Gammaproteobacteria > Burkholderiales > Burkholderiaceae_C > Ramlibacter. The sequence continues at coordinate 10,540 of JBEAZV010000011.1, read as the reverse complement.
TGGCACGCTGGTCATGGAGGCGACCGTCAAGACCTTCCGCTACCTCGAGCCGGAAGAGTCCGCTGCACAAACACGCGCGGTCAACGCGTCCGCCGCCCCGGGAGGTGTTCGATGAACGGCCGGTTCCGCGCTTCGCAGCAGGCCTGGTTTCGCGCCTCGCGCAGGTGCCACTTCACCGCCATGGGCCTCGGGGTTTGCCTGATGCTGGTCGGCTGTAGCTCGCCGGGGCAGGACTCCCTGCAGGACTGGATCACGGCCCAGCGCGCCCAGGTGCGGCTGGACACCACGCCCATCGCTCCCCTCAAGACTTTTACGCCTCAGCCCTACCAGGAAGGCAGCGGCCCCGATCCTTTCAGCAGCCAGAGGTTGACGCAGGCCCTACGGGCAGTCCAGGACGCGACGTCGGCCTTGGTGCGGCCCGAGCAGAACCGCCCCCGGCAGGCGCTCGAAGCCTATCCGCTGGATGCCATGAGCCTCGTGGGCAGCCTGGTCCGTGACGGGCGACCGGTGGCACTGGTACGCATCGACCAAATCGTCCACACGGTACGCGTCGGCGCCTACCTCGGACAAAACTACGGCAGGGTTGTGCGCATCACCGAGAACCAGCTGGTCTTGCGGGAGATCGTCCAAGACGCCTCCGGCCAATGGACCGAGCGCCTGGCGACGCTGCAGCTGCGTGAGGGCTCCCCATGATCGACCTACACCCACTTCATCCATGCCAGCCCTGGGCCCGTCGTCTGGCTCTGGCACTCCTGCTGCTGTGGGGCCTTGTGGCGCACGCCCAAATGCCCGCCACCGTCCCCGTCGCCGGGGCGTCACCCGCGCCCCTGTCGGAGCGGAGTTCCTCGTTCCTGGCGGTCGAGTCCGTTCATGCCACCGCCCAGGACGGTGCAGAGGTCGTGCGCATCGACTTCAGCCGGCCCCTGGCGGCGCTCCCCGCCTCCTTCGCCGTGCAGTCGCCCGCGCGCATCGTCATCGATGTGCCGGGCGCGACCAATGCCCTGGGTCGTCCGAGTGTGGATCTGCAGCAGGGCCATGTGCGTTCGGTCCAGGTGGCGCAGACAGACGAGCGCACGCGCCTCGTCATCAACCTCAAGGCCTCCGTCCCCTACACCCTCCAGTCGCAGGGGCGTTCGCTGCTCGTGGTCCTAGATCGGACAGCCGTTGCCCCGGCATCACCCCGCGCGCACGTCTCCCTGTTCGCCGAGAGCCGCAATCCGGACGCCCTGCCGATCAAGGACATCGACTTCCGCCGGGGTGCCGACAGCGCGGGGCGCGTGATCATCGATCTCGCCAGCAGCCAGGTGGGCGTGGACATCCGGCAGCAGGGGCAGAGCCTGGTGGTGGACTTGCTGCGTTCTCGCCTACCCGAAGGTCTGCGCCGTCGTCTGGATGTGGCCGACTTCGCCACCCCGGTGCAGTCTGTCGCCGCACAGCAGGTGGGCGACCGCGTGCGCTTGCTGATTGAACCCCGCGGGGCCTGGGAGCACAGCGCCTACCAGAGCGATACGCAGTTGGTGGTCGAGGTGCGGCCCCAGCGTGCGAGTACCGGCCCGCAGGCGCCGGCCTACGTGGGCGAGAAGCTCTCGCTTAATTTCCAGAACATCGAGGTGCGCGCCCTGCTGCAGGTGATCGCTGATTTCACCAACTTCAACGTCGTCACCTCGGAGTCGGTCACCGGCTCGCTGACCTTGCGGCTGCGCGACGTGCCCTGGGACCAGGCCCTGGACATCATCCTGCAGGCCAAGGGGCTGGGCATGCGCAAGTCCGGCAATGTGCTGTGGATCGCACCCAAAGAAGAGATCGCGACCAAGGAAAAACTCGACCTCGAAGCGCGGGCCGCGCTGCAAGGGCTGGAGCCCCTGCGCACCCAGGCCTTCCAGCTCAACTACACCAAGGCGGCGGACATCGCCGCCCAGCTCACGGCCGGCCCGGTCGCCAATCGCATCCTGAGCAGCCGAGGGAGCGTGATCGCCGAGCCCCGCACCAACCAGCTGTTTGTCACGGATATCGGGGCACGCTTAGAGGCAGTGCAGTCCCTGCTGTCCAAGCTGGACATCGCGGTGCGCCAGGTCCTGATCGAGGCGCGGATTGTCGAAGCGTCCGACACCTTCGGCAAATCGTTGGGCGTGCGCCTGGGCGGACAGGACCTGCGGGGCGTGCGGGGCGTTGGCCCGCCCGGGGCCTCGATCGGCGGGGGAAGCCGGGTCGCCCTGGGCGGCTCCTACAACGCGGTCACCGGCACCACTGGCGAGACCGCACCGGTGGGCGGCGGTGCCGACACCCGCTTCGTCAACCTGCCGGCCATCGGCCTGGCCGGTTTCAGCCCGGCTTCCTTTGCCATCTCGCTGTTCAGCTCGTCCGCCAACCGTTTTCTCGATCTGGAGCTCACCGCCCTGGAGGCCGACGGCAAGGGCAAGCTGGTCTCCAGTCCGCGGATCGTCACCGCCGACCAGACCAAGGCCCTGATCGAACAGGGTACCGAGTTTCCTTATCAGCAGGCCACATCCAGCGGGGCCACCGCGGTGGCTTTTCGCCGCGCCACGCTCAAGCTTGAAGTAACGCCACAGATCACGCCCGAGGGCAACATCATCCTGGACCTGGTCATCAACAAGGACAGCCGTGGCGAGACCACCGCCGCCGGCATTGCCATCAACACCAAGCACATACGCACCCAGGTGCTGGTCGAAAACGGCGGTACGGTGGTGATTGGCGGCATCTTCGAACTCACCGAGACCGAGAACGAGGCCCGGGTGCCCTTCCTGGGGGACCTGCCCGCGGTAGGCAACCTCTTCAAGAACCGGCAGCGCTCTAGCAACAAGCAGGAGATGCTGGTCTTCATCACGCCCAAGGTCATCACCGAACGGCCGGGCACGCGCTGAGCCACGGGTATCATCGGCGGCCCGCCGCGCGCTGCGGCGCCAACCCCTTTCGGGCCCCGTTCCCTTGACCTCCATCGCATTGGTCGGCCTTCCCGGCTCCGGCAAGACGACGATCGGCAAGCTGCTGGCGCGCCGACTTGCGCTCGATTTCGTCGATTCCGACCACGTGATCGAAGAGCGCGTAGGCTGCCCGATCCGCGCCTACTGGGAGCAGCAGGGCGAGCAGGCCTTCCGGGACCTTGAGGAAACCATCCTGCGCGACCTCACGACCCCACCCCGGGACATGGTGCTGGCCACCGGAGGTGGTTCGGTCCTGCGCGAAGCCAACCGCCAGCACCTGCGCAACGCCGCACGGGTCGTGTACCTGCGCAGCACCCCCGAGCAGGTCTACAACCGCGTGCGCCATAACCGCAACCGCCCCCTGCTACAGGTGGATGACCCGATGGAACGCCTGCGGGCCCTGCACGCCCAGCGCGACCCGCTGTACCGGGAAACGGCGCATATCGTCGTCGACACCGCCCGGCCCAGCCTCCAGGCGCTGGTCAACATGATCGTGATGCAGCTGGAACTGGCCGGCGCCCTGCCCAAGGCCTGATCCACGCCGCGTGCAGATGGGACACGGCGAGCCGGGCACGCCCCCTTACACTTGGGCGATGCCGGCGAACGTACCCGTGGAGCAAGTCCGCATCGAACTGGGGGACCGCAGTTACCCCATCCTCATCGCAGAGAACCTGATCGGTCAGATGGCCGGCATGGCCCTGCCCAAGGCCCATGCGGCCCTGATCGTCACCAACACCACCGTCGGCCCGCTGTACGCGAAGGCGCTGGAAGCCGCCTTGCAGTCGCACTACACCCAGGTAGGCGTAGTCGCGCTGCCCGACGGCGAAGAGCACAAGAACTGGACCACCTTGAACCGCATCTTCGATGCCCTGCTCGAACGCGGCAGCGATCGCAAGACGGTGCTCTATGCCCTGGGGGGCGGGGTGGTGGGAGACATCACGGGCTTCGCGGCGGCCAGCTACATGCGGGGTGTGCCCTTCGTGCAGGTGCCCACGACGCTGCTGGCGCAGGTAGATTCGTCCGTCGGTGGCAAGACTGCCATCAACCACCCGCTGGGCAAGAACATGATCGGCGCCTTCTACCAGCCGCAGCTGGTGGTGTGCGACCTGGCCACGCTGCGCACGCTGCCGCCGCGCGAGCTGAGTGCCGGCCTAGCCGAGGTGATCAAGTACGGGCCCATCGCCGACCTGGGCTTTCTGGACTGGATCGAGGCGAATCTGCCGGCGCTGATGGCGCGCGACGCTCAGGCCCTGGCCCATGCGGTGCGCCGCAGCTGCGAGATCAAGGCCGACGTCGTCGGCCAGGACGAACGCGAGTCGGGTCTGCGCGCCATCCTGAATTTCGGCCACACCTTCGGTCACGCCATCGAGGCTGGCCTGGGCTATGGTCAGTGGCTGCACGGCGAGGCAGTGGGCTGCGGCATGGTGATGGCGCTGCATCTGTCCTGCGAATTGGGCCTGGTGGACACGGCTTTCGTGGATCGCTGCACGCGGCTCATCGCGCAGGCCGGCTTGCCGACCCAGGGTCCGCAGCTGGGCGCAGCTCGGTACCTGGAGCTGATGCGTTTGGACAAGAAGGCCGAGGCGGGCGAGATCCGCTTCGTGGTGATCGACGGGCCAGGTCGGGCCGCGGTGCGTGCGGCGCCCGATGCTCAGGTGGCCCAGGTGATCGAGCGTTGCTGCCGGTGAGCGCGACTCTCGCTCCGGCATGACGCTCGCGCCCTACGCCAGCGACCCGCAGTGCAGCCGAGGTCGGCGCCACCCCGAAACCTCCACGCCGCACCGCACCGCGTTTCAGCGCGACCGAGATCGCATCGTCCACTCGACCGCCTTTCGGCGCCTCGTCTACAAGACCCAGGTGTTCCTGAACCACGAGGGCGACCTGTTCCGCACGCGGCTCACGCACTCCATCGAGGTGGCGCAGCTGGGGCGCTCCATCGCACGCCCGCTGGGCTTGTGCGAGGACCTGGTCGAAGCGGTGGCCCTGGCGCATGACTTGGGGCATACCCCTTTCGGCCATGCGGGGCAGGATGCGCTCAATGAATGCATGGTCGACCGCGGCGGCTTCGAGCACAACCTGCAGAGTCTGCGGGTGGTGGATCAGTTGGAGGAGCGCTATCCCCAGTTCGACGGCCTGAACCTCAGCTTCGAAACGCGCGAGGGCATCCTCAAGCACTGCTCGCGCGCCAACGCTCTCGTGCTGGAGGCCCGTGAACCCGGCGGGGTGGGGCGACGCTTTCTGGAGCGCGCACAGCCCAGCCTCGAGGCACAGCTGTGCAACTTGGCCGACGAGATTGCCTACAACGCGCACGACATCGACGACGGCGTACGCTCGGGGCTGCTGACGATGGAGCAGCTCGAGCAGGTGCCCCTGTTCGACGGTTACCGTCGCGAGGCTCTGGTGGGCCATCCCACCCTGACCGGTCGCCGACTGCTGTACGAAGCCATCCGCCTGATGCTCAGCGCGCAGGTGCATGACGTGATCGACGCCACCGCAGCGGCCCTGCGCGAGTTGGCCCCGGCCGACGCCGAGGCGGTACGACGCGCACCGGCGCTGGTGCAGTTCAGCGTCGCCATGCGCGAGCGCTCGACGGCGCTGAAGCAGTTTCTCTTGCGCAACCTGTACAGGCATCCGCAGGTCATGCACACCACAGGTCTGGCCCGGCAGGTGGTGCAAGAGTTGTTCAACGCCTACCAGTCGCGACCCGGCGAGATGCCCGCGGCCTACGCCCAGCAGCCTGACCTGCCACGCGCGATCGCCGACTACATCGCCGGTATGACCGACCGCTTCGCGGTCCGCGAGCACCAGCGCCTCACGGGTCATCAGCTGCTGGATGCATGAGGGGGGGGCTCGACCGTTCCTGGTGGGTGGTGGCCGGTGGCGTCTGTGCCGCCATCCACGTGGGCAAGCTGCCGCCGGCCCTGCCGGTGCTGCGCGAGGCTCTGGACATCAGCCTCGTGCAGGCCGGTTTCCTGATCTCGATGGTCCAGATGGCTGCGATGGGGCTGGGCCTGGCCGTCGGCGTGGCGTCGGATGCGCTGGGCCTGCGCCGGGTGATGGTGGCGGGACTCGCTCTGCTCTCCGCCACCAGCGCAGCCGGTGCCTTCGCCACCGACGCATGGGTCCTGCTCGCGCTGCGTGCGGCGGAGGGCCTGGGCTTCGTGCTCTCGGTCACGCCCGCGCCCAGCTTGATCCGCCGCATCGTGCCGCCTGCGCAGCTGGATGCGCGCATGGGCGTCTGGGCCACGCACATGCCGCTGGCGATCGCGCTGGCCTTGCTGGCCGGGCCGCCGTGGGTCGCGGCCTGGGGTTGGCCTTCGTGGTGGTGGTGCACCGGTCTCCTGTCCGCCGCCATGGCCCTGGCCATCGCGCAGGGTGTGCCAGCAGACCCGCCCGCATCGGCCCGCGTGCCCAGCGAGTGGCGGTCACGACTGGCCCAGACGCTGGGCGCGCGCGGGCCCTGGCTGGTGGCGTTGGCTTTCGCGGTGTATTCCTCCCAATGGCTCGCCGTGGTTGGCTTCCTGCCCACCCTCTACGCCCAGGCTGGCCTCGCCCCGGCGTGGGCGGGCGTGGCCAGCGCGATGGCTGCAGCGGCCAATATGGTGGGCACGGTTGCGGCGGGGCGCCTGCTGCAGGCGGGCGTCGCGCCGACGCGGCTGCTGCGCACCGGCTACAGCGTGATGGCGGTGGCCAGCGTGCTGCTGTACGCGCCGGTGTGGCCAGTGGGCGGGCTCTCCTGGGCTGGGCCGTTCGCGGCGGTGCTGCTTTTTTCCGCAGTGGGCGGCCTGGTGCCGGCCACGCTGTTCTCGCAGGCGGTGCGCGTCGCACCCAGTCCGGCCACCGTCTCCACCACGGTGGGGTGGATGCTGCAATGGTCTTGTCTCGGCCAGTTCTCCGGACCGCCCATAGTCGCCTGGATCGCCACCCAGGCCGGTGGCTGGTCGATGAGCTGGGTCTACATGGCGAGCTGTGCGGCGGTCGGCCTGGGCTTGGCTGGGGCGCTGGGACGGTTGCACAGCCGTCGCGCAGGGGTCGGCACTTAAAATCCAGCGTATGGATGCTCCCGATGCCCAGGTCATCGACGACACGCGGCGTTGGCTGGAGCGGGCCGTCATCGGCCTGAACTTGTGCCCCTTTGCCAAGGCGGTGCACGTCAAGGGTCAGGTGCATTACGCGGTCTCTCGTGCGGTGGGCTGGAGCGATTTGCTGGCCGACCTGGATCGCGAGGTCGACGCATTGCTGGCGATGCCGGCCGCGGAGCGAGACACCACCCTGCTCATGGTGCCGCGCGCGCTGCACGACTTCATCGAATTCACTGGCTGGATCAGCGAAGCGGAACGCCTCCTGCAGCGACGCGGCCTGGAGGGCACACTGCAGCTGGCCAGCTTCCACCCGGACTATCAGTTCGCGGGGACGCAGGCCGAGGACATCACCAATTTCACCAACCGCGCGCCGTATCCCACGCTGCACCTGCTGCGCGAAGACCGCGTCGCGCAGGCGGTGCAGGCCTTCCCCGAGTCGGCCGATATTTATGAGACCAATATGACCACGATGCGCCGTCTGGGTCGCCAGGGCTGGGACGACTTGATGGGCGGTGCAGCATGACGCCCCCCCGTGCACGGTCATCGGTGTCGGGCCGCGCACCGATTAGCGCCGCACCGGTTGGCGCCAGCGCGCTGCCCGAACTGCGCCCCGGCCAGTCGCTCGAGCTGCTCAAGGAACTGCACATCCTGACGCGGGACGGCAAGCTCAACCAGGACTCGCGGCGCAAGCTCAAACAGGTCTACCACCTGTACCAGTTCATTGAAGGGCTGCTCCTGGAGCAGGCGCCTTCAGCGGGTGGGCCGCAGATCGTCGACCACGGCGCAGGCAAGTCCTACCTGGGCTTCATCCTCTACGACCTGTTCCTCAAACCCCGCGGCATCGGCGCCGTGTACGGTGTGGAAACCCGGCCCGATCTGGTGGAGCGCTCGCGCGCGCTGGCGCTGCGCCTGGGCTTCGAGCGCATGCGCTTCCTGCACCTGAGCGCAGCGGACGCCGTCGACTCGCCCGAGCTTCCGGGGGCGGTGGACATGGTCACCGCCCTGCACGCCTGCGACACCGCCACCGACGATGCGATCGATTTCGGCCTGGCGCGCTCGGCGAAGTTCATCGTGCTGGTGCCGTGCTGCCAGGCCGAGGTGGCGGGTGTGCTGCGTCAGCACAAGGCCCTGTCCCTCTCGCGCACGCCACTGGCCGAGCTTTGGCGCCATCCGCTGCACACGAGGGAGATGGGCAGTCAGCTCACCAATGTCCTGCGCTGTCTCTACCTTGAGGCTTGCGGTTACCAGGTCACGGTCACCGAGCTCGTGGGCTGGGAGCACAGCCTGAAGAACGAGTTGATCCTGGCCAAGCGGACGGGCCAGCGCAAGCGCAGTGCCGCACGGCGTTTGCAGTCTCTGTTGCAGCAGTTTAGCCTGGAGGCTTTGGAGCCTGTGCGCTACGGTCGGCTTGAGGCCGCGGTCAGCGGGGCGGCGGACGCCTCGGGCGATTCGGACGACCCTGGCGGCGAATGAGCGCGACGGCCGCCATGACGGCCAGCACCAGCAGCACGCCCACCGCCAGGCCGATGGAGGGCTGGGGCAGCCCCAGCACCACCGCGACCCAGACCAGGGCCGCCATCACGACCAGAAAAGCGGCCATCCAGGCAGAGAACATGGGTCGCGAGCGCAAACGAGGGAGCGCCAGTGTGCGAGCACGCCGACGCTCGTCCTGTCGGCGCTGGCGCCATGCCGCGTCAGCGGCCGCCGCGTCGAAATTGGGGTCAGACACCCTATGATGGTGCATGGCACGCCTGTCTCGACTCACAGTTCCTGGTTACCCGCACCACGTGATCCAACGCGGCCTGGACGCGCAGCCCGTCTTCCGCAGCGAGGCGGACTTCGAGCGGATGCGCGGTCTGCTGGCTGAGGAAGCCGCTGCCGCGGGAGTGGCGCTGCATGCCTACGTGCTGATGGACGACCATTTCCACCTCCTGGCCACACCCGCGCAGGACGGGGCGCTGGCACGGATGATGCAAAGCATCGGCCGTCGCTATGTACGCCATTTCAACGCTCAAACCGGCCGCCGAGGGACCTTGTGGGAAGGCCGCTACCGCTGCGCGCTGCTCCAGCCGGGGCCGCAAGTGCTGTCGTGCATGGCCTATCTGGACCTCAATCCGGTGCGTGCCGGCCGGGTGGAGTCCCCGGCGGAGTATTCCTGGTCCAGCCACCGGCACTGCATCGGTCAGTCGCCGGAAAAGGGGCTCAGCCCGCACCCGGCCTACTGGGCACTGGGTAACACGCCCTTTGCCCGGGAGCAGGCCTACGCCGATCTTGTCGCGCGTGGCCTGGGTGCCCAGCAGGTACGCCAGCTCACCGAGTCGGCCCTACACGGCTGGGCATTGGGTGACGACAGCTTCCTCGCGGCTTTGCAAAAGCAGACGACGAGGCGACTCAGCAAGGGCCGTCCGGGTCGGCCTCGACGCGCTACCGCTGAATAGTCTGTCCCTAATTAAAAAGTCGGGTATTGAGGGGCGCCGAATAATGGTGTCTGACCCCTTTTATTTTTCTAGTCAAGCCTGCTGCACTGCACTATGCTCTCAGGCCCCGTGAAATCCAGCGCGACTGTCCACTGTCAGGACGGCCCGCCCGTGTACGTCTTCGAAGGAACTGCCATGGCCACGCCCGCCGAAATCGCCCACCTGCAGCAGCAGGGCCTGTACTCGTCCGAGCACGAGCACGACGCCTGCGGTGTGGGCTTCGTCGCCCATATCAAGGGGCACAAGTCCCACGACATCGTGCAGCAGGGCCTGAAGATCCTCGAGAACCTCGACCACCGGGGTGCGGTCGGTGCCGACCCGCTGATGGGCGACGGCGCCGGCATCCTGATTCAGTTGCCCGACCAGCTCTACCGCGAAGAGATGGCCCAGCAGGGCATCACCCTGCCGCCCCCCGGCGAGTACGGCGTGGGCATGATCTTCCTGCCCAAGGAACACGCCTCGCGACTGGCCTGCGAGCAGGAGATGGAGCGCGCGATCAAGGCAGAGGGCCAAGTGCTCCTGGGTTGGCGCGATGTGCCGGTCAATCTGGCCATGCCCATGTCGCCCACCGTGCGCGAGAAAGAGCCGGTGCTGCGCCAGGTCTTCATCGGTCGCGGCAGCGACGTGATCGTGCAGGACGCTCTCGAGCGCAAGCTCTACGTGATCCGCAAGACGGCCAGCGCTGCCATCCAGGCGCTCAAGCTCAAGCACAGCAAGGAGTACTACGTCCCCTCCATGTCCAGCCGCACCGTGGTCTACAAAGGCCTGCTGCTGGCCAACCAGGTGGGCGAGTACTACCTGGACCTGCAGGACAAGCGCTGCGTGTCCGCCCTGGGCCTGGTGCACCAGCGTTTCTCTACCAACACCTTCCCCGAGTGGCCGCTGGCGCACCCCTATCGCTACGTGGCGCACAACGGCGAGATCAACACCGTCAAGGGCAACTACAACTGGATGAAGGCGCGCGAAGGCGTGATGTCCTCCCCCGTGCTGGGCGAGGACCTGCACAAGCTCTATCCGATCTCCTTCGCCGGCCAGTCCG
>JBEAZV010000010.1:0-8145 GCA_041159245.1 Pseudomonadota bacterium | reverse complement strand
CCGCGGCGGGTATCGAGCTGCGCTATCTGCCGCCTGACGCACTGGACGCGATGGTCAAGCAAGAAACCGAGTTCTGGGCCAAGACCATCAAGAGCGCAGGGATCACGGCGGATTGAACGCGCGTCACCCGGCCCCTTGACACTCCCGCGTTCTGCGCTGAGAATGATGACTAGTCTGACTAGATCGGAAAGTCATCATGCACACATGGCAACTCCAAGAGGCGAAGAGCCGATTCAGTGAGATCGTGGATCTCACACTGAAAGAGGGCCCCCAGCTGGTGACCCGGCGCGGCGAAGAGGCTGTTGTGATTCTGGCCGCCAAGGATTACCGCCATCTCACGGGCCAAACACCGCGTTTGATGGACTGCCTGCTTCATGCGCCGCGCGGTGACGCGCTGTTGCTGAAAAGGTCCTCTGAAGGCATTCGCAATCTCGAGCTGTGAAGTATCTGCTCGACACCTGCGTGCTCTCCGAGTTGGTCAAGAGCGCGCCCAACCCGCGTGTTCTGCGCTGGCTGGAAAACCAGAAGGAACAGTCGCTCTGCACCAGCGCGATGACCTGCGCCGAACTGCATCGGGGGGTCGGCAGACTGCCAGCCTCCAAACGCAAATCCGAGCTCTCGCTCTGGCTACAAAACTTGGAGGCCGGCTTTGAGGGTCGAATCCTTGCGTTCGATCAAAGCGTCGCGCAAGTTTGGGCGCAAATGACGGTTGAAGCTCAGACGCGAGGAAAATCCATGGCCGCCTTTGACTCCATCATTGCTGCAACGGCCCGCAAACACGGCTGCCACTTGGTGACACGCAACATCCGCGACTTCGCCCACGCCGGACTGGATCTGCTCAATCCTTGGGAATCGGCGTGACGATCACGAACTCATAAAGTCCAGCCGATCCTGCAAGGCCTTGGGCCAGGTGTCCCGCTTCATGGCAGATCCGCGCAAGCGGATCCGTGCCAAGGACGGCAACTCGCACAAAGTGTCCAGGTCGGTCAGTTCGCCAGAATCGCGTAGGTCCAGGCGGACCAGGCTCTCCCACCCCGCCAAGAAGGCCAAAGAGCCGCGATAGCTATTGGCCTGCAGCTCCTGGATCTGCGCGCAGCCGACCAGGTCCTTAGCGTGTCGATCCGTGAGCAAGGGGGCAATCCGCAGGGTCTTGAGCGCTGGCAGCTGATGAAGGACCTGGATGCTCGGAAGGCCCTTGGCATCGCTTTCGTGGTAGTGCAAGTCCAAGGACTCGATCAGGCTGCCCTCCAAACCCTCGAGTGAATCGCAGTACGTGATACGGAACTGGATCTGCGACGCATGTCCAACACCACGCAGCGTCGGCAGCCGACCCCAGCTCTCAAACGTGGTGAGGCTTGGCGCCTGCCATTGGGAAAAATCGTGTTGGCCCCCGTTCAACTTCAGTTTTTGCAAGTGGGGAAACTCGCCAGACCAGACATGGTGATGCTCGGGCCGGGTCTTGCCGATCGGGCTTAACTCGTAGCCGGTCTTGGGATCGATCAAGGTGATACACACCTCTTGCTGGCCCACCAGCGTCGAGAAGTCCTGGTCCAGGGTGTCGAGCTCGAGGTTGACCGACTGCAAGTGCGGCAGGCTGGCCAAAGGAGAGAGGTCAACACGCCCCGTGAGCTTGACCTGGAGGGACGTGGCCGCCTGCAGGCCCGCGGCAAACGCCAGGTCGTTCAGCGCCGTGAAGTTGGAGAGATCCACCGATTCATAGTGTGGCCTGGGAAAACTCTGCAGGCTGCGCATGCCCGCCATCGCCGCAAAATCGCCCAGCTGCTCGGATCCGTCCACCACCAGGTGCGTGAGCCCCGCTGCGGCCTCGAGTCCTTTCAAGGAAACCAGCGCCGGACAGCGCTCGATACGCAGCGTTTGCAGCATCGGCAGTGTCGCCATGGAGGCCAGGGTTTCAAGTGAGGTCAGATCACTCAGCGCACGCAGCGTGATCGACTTCAAGGGGCCCGCCTCGCGCAAGAAGGACAGGTCGTTACCGGGGATCTCGTGCAGCGTGATCGATTGGAGCGCCTTGAAACGCGCCAGCGGCAGGGGGCGGGACGGATCCTGTCCATAGGCCAAGCTCACGGTCAGGACGATGGACTGCAGGCTCTCGCGCAGGGCGACTGCGCGCGTCGCGTCGTCCGGCGCGTCCATCAAGACATGCGTGAGCGCCCAGCGCGCCCAGGGCCGGTAGGGGGCGAGGATGTTCTTGAACAACTTACCAAGCGCCGCCGTGTCACCGGTGTAGAGCGTTGGCGCGCTCACCCCTTCGACAACTGCGTCGTACAAGGACGCCGACCCCGTGGCACGTAGCATCTGCAGCGCCTCCACGATCTGCCCGAAGTCGGTCGACGTGAGCCCGCGCTTGAGGTCCGCCAGGCTGGGGCCGCCCGCGACGACCGCCTGGCTGGAGGTGCGCCGGGCCTTGAGAAACTCGGGCGTCGCAAGCTGGTGCTTCTTGCAGATCGCCCGCTGCAGGGTGCGCACCGCGGATTCGGTCAGGTACTCGCCCCCCTTCAATTGATAGAACTCGCAGGCTTGATGGCTCACCTGCGCAGCGTGCAGGTTCGGGAAATCCACCAGTACCTGGAGGTCCTTCACACTGGTGAATCGGAGGTCTAGCCGCAAGGGATTGAGCCGACCCGCGACAGCATGCAACCACGCCGGGGTGATCGGGCGCTGCGGAAGCACATCGGCCACGAAACAGCGCAGATAAGCCTGCGGCAGTCCCTGAAGCGCGCTTGCGTCCTGCAAGAAGGTATCGACCGCCGCCACTTGCAAGGACGTCGCGGTCTCGACGCCCTTGAGGTTTTGAAGCGACGCAACGCCGCGCACATCGAGTTCTTTCAGGCTCGCCGGCAGTTGCCCCAGCGCGGTGAAGACCCCGGCAGTCAGCTCCAGATCACGCAGGGTCTGGCCCCACTGAGAGGGCAGGTGCTGCAACGCGGAACATCCGTACAAGCGGGCGCGCACCAGCGCAGGCAGCTGGCCCAGCACACGGATATCGCGCAAGTCTTTGCAGCCGATCACACGCACTTCAGCCAGCGACGACAGATGTTCAAGGCCGCTCAGGTCGGTCAACGCCGCGTTGTCAATCTCCAGCGTCTCTATCCCGCGCGCCGCCTCAATCCCCTCCAGGCTAGCCAGGGCGGGCATCTCCTGCAGGTACAGCGTCGAAGCCTGGTCCGACAAGGGCGGCAGGCCACGCAGACTGGTCAGGGCGGCGCATCCGTCGAGACTGAAGATGCTGAAATGCGAGGGTGCGAGCTCACGGGCCGCCAGACCCTGCAGCGACTCGAGGCGGGCACAGCCCGCCAGATCGATCAGGGTCAAATTCACACTGGCCGACAAGGGCCCAAGCGAACGCAGGTTGGCGCAGTCCTTCAGGTGCAGGGTCTGCAGCGCGCTGGCGCCTTTCAAGGCGTCGATCGTGGACAAGGCACCGCAGGCGGTCAGATTCAGCGATTGAAGGGTGCCGGCTGAAGGCGCGAGCGCGCGTATCGACTTCAGGCCCGGATTGTTGGACAGATCCACATCCCTCAGGGCCGGCGAGTCCGCCAAGGCCTCCACCGAGGTCAGGCCCAGCGCCCCCACACGCAGGATCTGCAGCTGCGGGGCGTGCAAGCCGTCCAAAGAAGCCAGGCTGCACGGCTGGTCCTTGGTGCCTGCGTGCTTCAGCGCGAAGCTACGCAGCGCAGGCAGTGGGCCCCAGGACGAGAGATCCGTCCATTGGGTGCCGGCCACCATCTCGATCGCCAGCGACTCCAAGCCGTCGAAGCCGCGCAGCGCGGGCAAGATTCGACACACCAGATTCAGTCGACGCACCGAGCGCCGTAGTTCGGCTTCGGGCGTGCCCTCAAGCGCCAACGACAACTGGTGAATCAGCAGCAGGTTCAAGGCGGGCTGGCTGGCCTGCGTGCCGCGAAAGCGTGAACTCGGTAGCAGGTCGCCCGCGCCCGAGACCTCCACGCCCTCGAGCAAGCCTTCAGCGGGCTGGCCCAGCGCGTTCCCCAGCTCCAGCGCCTGCTCCAGGGTTTGCAGGTCCTGCGCCTCGGTCACCAGTTTGAGCAGCTTGGCGCCGTCGCCGCGCAGGGGTTTGAGTCGTTCCACCATTTCAGAGCCCCACCTTTTCCCAACCTTTTTTAATGTTCGCGTCGATGAACTCCTGCGCGATCTGTTGTGCCGTGGCCTCGTCCGGGGCTGGTCTCACATCACGATCGAGCGGCTCGGCGCGGCCCGCGCTGTAGTCGGTCCAATGCACCACGTAGGCGGGATAGCGGCCAGCGTATTCGGCCTTGTTCGTCTTCCACACCAGCAGCTTGCGCACTGCCAACTGCCCTTTGGTGGTCTTGGTCCAGACCTCCCGCCGCACCAGCGCACTAGGGGGCAGGGCCGAAGCCGAGGCCGCCTTCGCCAACGACTGCGCAGGCAGGTAGTCCTGCAGCTGCGCGAAACGCACGCCGGTTTCGTCGGCTGCCTTGTCTTCGCGCACGCGCTTGAACACCGGGTGGATCAGACTGGCAGACGGCATGGCCCCCGCCCGCACCCAACCGGCTTCAGTGAACGTCGCCGTCTGGGCCATTGGCCGGCTGCCATCCGACAACTCGCCTTGCAGGTCGGTCACGGTGAACTCGGCGACGAAGGTCGGCTTCACGAACTGGTACAGGCCGCCGCTGTCGCTGGCGCGGCGAATCTGTGAGGGCGAGCTCAAAGGCTGCAACCGCGCGAACCAGGCGCTGCGCTGCGCATCGTCACCCAGGTTGCCGCAGGCACCCACCACCGCGAACGTGCCGTCCGCGGTGCGCAGCCCCAGCAGCAGCGAGCGACAGGCCTGCGGCTGATCGGCCTTGACCGTGTAGCCGATCACCGCCGCATCCAGGCTGATCTCGGGCTTGACCTTGTAGATGATGCCGCTGGCATGGCGTACCACCAGGCCTTCGCCACCGGTGGGCAGCACCTTGGATTCGAAATGCTGGAACACCTCCAGGCCGGTGTGCAGCGCCAGGGCCTCGACCACCTGCAGGTGAGTACCCGTGGGCAGACAGGCCGCGAGCGCCTTCAGTTTCTCGTCGTAGGCGATCGGCAGCGGCTGCCCCGCCAGTTGCACGCCATCGAAGGCGGCAAAGGCAATGCCGTCGGGCGCGTCGGCCCCCTCGCGCGCCAGCGCCGCGGCCAGATCGCCCACGCGCTCTCGTCGATCGGGCACGCGCGCATACAACTCGCCCGCCACGATGCTGCCTTCGGGCAGTTTGGCCGCTTGCTGGAGGATAGGCAGATCACCCGCCAACACGCGCCCCGAAGGACTGACCAGAAACACCTGACCCGACTGACTCACCAAAAACCAGGTCTCGCCGTCGATCTTGCGGGTCACCCACATCGGGGCGGCACTGAGCTCGCCCAGACGCGCGGGCGGCAGGGCACGGAAGGTGCCCGCCACGCGGCGCTTGTAGGTTTGCAGGGTTTCGAGCAGCGCGGCGTCCGCCAGGCTGGCATCACGCAGGCCGGCGCCAAAGGCCTGCCCACCGGTGTACGGAGCGGCGCTCATGCTGCACCTCCCGCCGCGGCGGCAGGCCGCTTCAATTCCATATCACTCAAAAGCAAGGTCAATCGATACGAAGTGCCCTGCACCTGTCCCTCCAGAAAGCCGCGATAGGGTCGGCCATTGGCCTGAAACACCAGCGGCCCGGTGCCCTTCTCGCCCGTCCCAAGCAACATCACGCTGCGCGATTCACCCAGTTCCTTGGCCATGCCAAACAAGAACTCGTAGGTCAGGCCATCGCTGTGGCGAAGCTGCATGCGGCGCTTAAAACTGAACTTGCGCACCGCCTCGGCCAGGTCGATGCGCTTACCCGTCCAGCGCACAGGCAGGGCCGAGCCGGTATTCGAATCGGTCTCTTGGGGAGCGCGCCGCTCACGCTCGGAGCCGTCGGGATGCGTCAGCACCTCAATCATGTTGGGTTCGACCGTGAGCACCTTGCCGTCGGGGTCCAGGTAAATGGTTTGCAGCTGCTCGATGAACTGCCCCACCTGCTCCAGGTCGACCTCGGGGTCGCCCTCGACCAGCTGCGTGGCGTAGTTATCACCCCAAAGCGCGGTGAGCGCCGCGTGGGTGCCCGATTCGGTGGCGGTGACGTAGCGTCGGAAGGTGACCGGATCGCCCGGCAAGGACAGCTTGGGCGCGGCCGGCGCCTTCAGGGTGGCCAGCGTTACAAAGGCGTCGCGCCCTTTGGCGTTGGCCAGATGGATGTTGTTCGACATGGCGGGCCTCAGAGCATTTCAAAATCAAGATCGTCGGAGGCTTCAGCGGCCTCCACCGGGGGCGCAAAGCGCGCGCCCTCCTCCACCCAACCCACCGTCACCGGCTTGCCTACCAGCGCGAAGACGCCCTGGTCGTTGGCCAACAGGTAGGCGCGTTCCACCTCCAGGCTAGCCGCATAGTTGAAGTCGCAGGCGTAGATCTCGCCGGCCTTGAGCCGATCGATCAGGGCGCCGCTGGCCTGTTCTGGCGCCAGCAGGTACACACTCAAAAGCTCCAGATCCAGCACCGTCGCCGGATCCACCGGCCCTTGCAGCGCCTGGGGCAGCCCCAGGGTGGAGGGCTGGCTCTGAACTACTGCACCCTGCGCGTTGACGCCCACCAGCTGCCCTCTCGATACGTACTGGCCGGCGGCGTTGAAATAGCCCTGGCCGGACATGCCCGATGCAATCAGCAGGCTGCCGTCTTGGGTCAAGCCGGCGCGCGTGCAGGTGCGCCCGGTGGCATCGGTGGGCACGCGTTTGCGGCTTCCGTAAAGGTCTGCGCGCTCGACTTCGCTCAGGCTGAAACTGAATGTTTCAGTGCCCAGCGTCACCATCAAAGGCTTGGCCATGTGTCTACCTCTTTTCTACGAATCAGATCCGACCAATTTTCTTGGTCTTTCGTTCTTATTTTGATCAATATAATTATTTCACCACAGGTGCTTAAACACCGATTCCCAAGCTGTACGTTCAGCCATTTTTCCCAGCGAAAGCGATCTCCCCATGTCTGACTCCTACACCACTTACGGCGCGCAGCTTGACAGCGAGGCCGTGACACGCGTTCTGGAACACATTTTTCGCACCAACCTGGCCAATGAGGAGAAATCGGCGCGCGAGAACCCCAACGGCCAGGGCAAGCGCCCCACCCCCATCTGCATCTGGGGTCTGCACGGCATCGGCAAGACGGCCATCGTCAAGTCCTTCGCCGCGGCCAACGGCTGGAAGTTCCGTTACTGCGCGCCCGCGCAGTTCGAGGAAATGGGCGACCTGCACGGACTGCCCGTGCGCAACGACCCCAACCCCGATGTGCAGGGCGACGAGACCACCATCTACATGGCGCCCGAGTGGGTCCCGCGGGAAGACGACACCGGCCCCGGCATCCTGCTGCTGGACGACTTGAACCGCGCCGACGACCGCATCCTGCGGGGCACCATGCAGCTGCTGCAGGAGTTCGAGATGTTTTCCTGGAAGCTGCCTCCCAAATGGCAGATCGTCTGCACCGCCAACCCCGAGGGCGGCGACTATTCCGTGAGCACCATGGATGACGCCATGCTCACGCGCATGCTGCACCTGACCATGGTCTTCGACCTCAAAGCCTGGAGCCGCTGGGCCAGTGCCAGCGGCGTCGACTCGCGCGGCATCGCCTTTGTCCTGACCTACCCCGAAGTGATCACCGGCAAGCGCACCACGCCCCGCACGCTGGCCCAGTTCTTCGATCAGGTCGGCGGCATCGCCGACCTGAAAAAAGACATCGAGCTGGTACGCGTGCTGGCCGAGAGCTCTTTGGACAGCATCACCGCCACCACCTTCCTGGCCTTCGTCAACGATGACCTCGAGGAATTGATCAACCCGGACGACATCCTGGACGCCAAGGATTTCGCGCCAGTGGCCAAGCGCATCGCGCAACTGGCCAAGGGCCCCGGCATGGCCAAGCGGGTCGACCGCATCGCCACCATCTGCACCCGCCTGTTTCTCGCTCTAGTCGATCCCCGGTACAAGCAAAAGCCGGCACATGCCGACAACCTCACCGCCTTCCTGATGCACGAGGACATCCCGAACGACCTGCGCTTTAGCCTGCACCGCGATCTGGTGGCGGCAGGGGGCGAACTCCCCGCCATGCTGCGTTCG
>JBEAZV010000009.1:0-30215 GCA_041159245.1 Pseudomonadota bacterium | reverse complement strand
AGCAACACCACCCAAACGCCCACGCTTATCGGCTGTGTATTGTTAATGAACCCACTCAGAGCCCCAAACCAGCAACCAGCCCCCGAAACACCTTCGAAGCACCAGCCCTGCGGCCCACCCCGCTGCGATCAGCGAAGCCTTGAATTATGACACGGTTTTGAGCCCCGCGTCAAATTACAAGAAAAAATTTCACCCGCCGCAGCAGCAACCCAGAAGGCGCGCCCTGCAAGCAGCGAAGCCCTCCATTATGGCATGGAATCGGGCAGGCTCCAAAGCAGCCACAGGCAAGCTGCGTGGTCAGCCTGCCGGGAGCACCTCAGAACTCCTTTTTGGCAGGATGGACCGACCCGGCGCCCGCTACTGCCCCTCCTGGCGAAGCCGGCACCACCCACTGCACCCACGGCTTTACGACCTGCCGCCTTGCCATGTTCGACCTTCGCAAGCTGTTTGCCAAAGACGCCCCGCAGGCCAGGGAGCGCGGGGACTCCGACGCCGGGCCGCAGGCCCTGGGCCCGGGAGAGGGTTTGGAGATCGAGTACGAGCGCCTGATCAGCGCGCAGTTCAGCCGCCTGGGGATCTGCAGCGACTGCACCACGATCGAGGTGCGCCGGATCGGGCACGGCCCCTATGGGTTCGACGTGCTGGTTGCCATGGTAAGGCTGCATCGCTGGGAACGCACCTCCGCCTTGAAGCTGCTGGTGGGCCTGCCCCTGATCGAGTCACGCGTGCGCAAGCTGGTGCGCAGCACCTGGCTGGCGGACTACAGCCATTTCGCAGGCCTGTGGCTGCACGCCTCTGAACACCTGCATGAGGATCCCGGTGTCGACGAACTGCGTGAGCTGCTGGCATCGCTGACGCCATCTGAGGCGCCACACAGCACGCCGCTCGCAAGCTGAAGCGAGGCTCGGACCCGATTACAGGGCGCAGGTGCGCAAGCCGACGAAGTCGGCGTCGTGGTCCGGCCGGGCAAAGCTGCGGGCCCGCGCATGCTTGTGCCGCGCGGGGGTCGCGAACGAAGCCCCCCTTCGGACACGGGCTGTGCCCCAGTGCGCTTGCGGGTCAAGGGGCGCGTGTACCGACCAGGGGTCGGGGGTGTACCCCGGCCAAGGCCGCAGGGCGCCGGCCGTCCATTCGTGCACATCGCCCCAGCGAAATCCGCGGCGCG
Source organism: Pseudomonadota bacterium (assembly GCA_041159245.1). Classification (GTDB taxonomy): domain Bacteria; phylum Pseudomonadota; class Gammaproteobacteria; order Burkholderiales; family Burkholderiaceae_C; genus Ramlibacter. The sequence continues at coordinate 29,050 of JBEAZV010000009.1, read as the reverse complement.
ATGCGGTGGCTGCGGCGATCTCCCACTCGACCTCGGTCGGGAGTCGGCGTCCAGCCCAGCGCGCATAGGCATCGGCCTCCCACCAGCTGGCATGCATGACCGGCTGGGTGCCAGCCAGTCGCGTGGGTTTGCCAAACAACGTCTGCAGCACGGCCCCACTGGCCACGCCGATCTGCTCCACATGGCCCGGCGCACGCCGCCCCGATGCCTGCAGCCAGGACCAGCCGTCGGGATGCCACAGCTCGGGTCGGTCGTAGCCGCCATCGTCGACGAATTCGATGAACTGGGACCAGCAGACGGGCTGCGCGTCGATCTCGAAGGGCGGTACCTCCACCGCGTGCGCCGGCCGCTCCAGAGCGGGCGCAAAGCCACCGGGAGGACTGCCCATTTGCCATCGGGTGGCCGGCAAGGCCAGCGCGGGACGCGCGGCTATCGGCGCAGGCACCTGGAGCGGCAAGGCAACGCCCAGGTGCTGGGCCAGGGCGAGGAGTTGTTCGCCGCGGATGTCTTCCTGCCACAAGGCGGCGCGGTAAAGGTGCAGGCCTGGCTCGGTTTCGTCGGCCTTCTCCAGCAGGTCCAGGGTGGCCTCGAGTTGGCGGAGCATGTAGTCACGCACGTGATCCGGATCTGGCGGTTGGCCACCCCATGCGGGTGATTGGGGATGAAACCAGGCGTCCGCTTCGGGCACCAGCGGCGCAAGGCGGATCCCCTCGGGGCTGCTGGCAGCGCCCAGAGCGCGCTGGGGGTTGCGCAGGATCCACCTGTCTGCAAACCAAGCAGACCGTCCCGCGATCTGCCAGGCCGAGACCTCGGGCTCGCCTGCATCGAGCCGGTCAGCACTGGCCTGCAGGTGCTGCGCCAGCAGGTACAAGGTGCGGTTGCGGGCGTCCATGAGCGCGAGAGACAGCGGCTCACGTCCGCTCGAACGGATGGCGGGGGTGTCGATCTCGGACGGAGAGGAAGGCATCAGGGTCACAGCCCCGAGGATGCCAGGGTGACGCGAGGTGACCGTGCGCGTGGAACCCCGTGTTTTCCCTGGGCCTAGAGCTTCTGCGACTGCATGAAGCGGTCGAAGGTGGCCTCCGCGAAACGGAACCAGAGGTTCTGGTCGGCGCGAAAGCGCGCGTAGTCGGTGTAGACCTTGCGCCATTGGGCGTTACGCGCGGCGATCTCCTCGTACAGGCCCATGGCCTGCCGGTAGGCCTGCGCCATGAGGTCCTGCGGGAAAGGACGCAGCCGCGCCCCAGCCGCCACGAGTTGCTTGAGGGCTGGTGGGTTGCGCACGTCGTAGCGCGCCTGGGTGATGAGATGAGCGTGGGCGCTGGCGGATTCGACGATGGCTTTGTGCTCGGAGCTCAGCGCTTCGTAGGCCCTGCGGTGGATGTACAGGTCCAGTTGCAGCCCGCCCTCCCACCAGCCGGGGTAGTAGTAGTAGGGCGCGACCTTGTTGAAGCCGAGCTTCTGGTCGTCATAGGGGCCTATCCATTCGGCGGCGTCGATGGTGCCTTTTTCCAGGGCCTGGTAGATCTCGCCGCCCGGGATGCTCTGGGGCACGCCCCCCAGGCGCTCGATGACCTTACCAGCGAAGCCGCCGATACGGAACTTCATTCCCTTGAGGTCTGAGGCGCTGGCGATCTGCTTGCGCATCCAGCCCCCCATCTGGGCGCCCGTGTTACCGCAGGGGAAGTGCACCATCTGGTACTGGGCGTAGAAATCTCGCATGAGCTTGAGACCGTTGCCCTCGTAGGTCCAGGCGCTCATTTGCCGACTGTTGAGGCCGAAGGGAATGGCGCCGCCCAGGGCGAAGGTCTCGTCCTTGCCGAAAAAATAGTAGGGCGCGGAATGGGCTGCCTCGATGGTGCCGCCCTGTACGGCATCGATCACACCAAAGGCCGGGACCAGTTCGCCCGCGGGATGGACTGTGATCTCCAAGCGGCCACCCGACATCTGGCGCACGCGCTGCGCGAAGGCTTCCGCAGCGCCATGGATGGTGTCGAGCGCGCGGGGAAAGCTGGAGGCCAGACGCCAGCGAACCACGGGCTGGGCCTGGACAGCAGGTGCGCTAGCGGCGGCGAGGATGCCACTCAGGCCAGCGTGCGTGAGAACGGACCGACGATCCATGTCAGAGGACTCCGGGTTGTGGAACAGGGCAACTCGCAATCATCTGTAGGCACCTGCGAAGGCGCCTTGCTCGCCACTGACGGATATGCCGTGTGATGCGGCCAGCAAAAAAGGCCCCGTGGGGCCCTCGATCAGAGAACGCACGAGACGCTCAGAGCTTTTGACGCTGCATGAAGCTGTCGAAACTGGCTTCGGTGAAGCGGAACCAGAGGTTCTGGTCGGCGCGGAACTTGGCGTAGTCGGCGTAGACCTTGCGCCAGTTTTCGTTCTTGGCGCTGATCTCGTTGTAGAGGTCCATCGAGGCCTTGAAGGCCGCGTTCATGATGTCGGCAGGGAAGGCGCGCAGCTTGGTGCCCGCGCCCACCAGCTGGCGCAGGGCGACCGGGTTGAGGGTGTCGTACTTGGCCTGCATGGTGACATGTGCCTGCGCGGCAGCGGCCTCGACGATGGCTTTGTTGTCGGCGGAGAGGGCGTCGTAGGCTTTCTGGTTGATGAAGACGTCGAGCTGCGGACCGCCTTCCCACCAGCCGGGGTAGTAGTAGAAGGGGGCGACCTTGTTGAAGCCCAGCTTCTGGTCGTCATAAGGACCGACCCACTCCGCGGCGTCAATGGTGCCTTTTTCGAGAGCCTGGTAGATCTCGCCGCCCGGGATGTTCTGGGGCACACCGCCCAGGCGCTCGATGACCCTGCCGGCAAAGCCGCCGACGCGGAACTTCAGGCCCTTGGTGTCCTGGACGGACTTGATTTCCTTGCGGTACCACCCCCCCATCTGGGAGCCGGTGTTGCCGGCGGGGAAATTGATGATGCTGTACTTGGCGTAGAACTCGCGCATGAGCTTGAGGCCGTTGCCCTCGTGCATCCAGGCGGACATCTGGCGGCTGTTCAGGCCGAAGGGAATGGCGCAGCCGATGGCGAAGGTCTCGTCTTTGCCGAAGAAGTAATAGGGGGCGGTGTGGGCGCATTCGACTGTGCCGTTCTGCACGCCGTCGACGACGCCGAAAGCTGGCATGAGTTCGCCAGCAGGATGGACGGAGATGTCAAAGCGGCCACCGGACATGGTCTTGACGGCGCGGGCGAAGGTGTCGGCGCCACCGAAGATGGTGTCCAGGGACTTGGGGAAACTCGACGCCAGGCGCCAGCGGACGGTGGGCTGCGCATGGACAGCAGGGGCGGCAGCGGCGGCCAATACACCGGCAATACCGGCGCTCTTGAACAACGATCGACGATCCATGACAGACACTCCTTAGGGCAATAGGAAAAGGCCGCGGCGCGATGGGGCCGCGTACCAAATGAATACTATTGCACTAATGAGGTGCTGAAGGGTAGGCCCTAGGGTTAACCCCGGGCCTGACCGTCAAGCGGGGGTCAGGCCGAGACTTGCGCCGAAGCGTTCGCGGACGGAGCGCTCGATACCCGCGGCGTCCAGGCCCTGCAGGGCCAGCAGGCGCGCCGGATCACCATGCTCGATGAACCGGTCGGGCAGACCCAGCTGCAGCACGGGGGTGTGGACGGCAGCCGCCTGCAACGCCTCGAGCACCGCACTGCCCGCGCCACCCATGATGGCGCCCTCTTCCAGCGTGACCAGGGCCTCGTGTCGCCCAGCCACCTCCAGGAGGAGCTCGGTGTCCAGCGGCTTGGCCCAGCGCATGTTGACCACGGTGGCGTCCAGCCGCTGCGCGGCTTCGAGCGCGGGGTACAGCAAGGTGCCGAACGCCAGGATGGCCACGCGGTGCCCCGTGCGGCGCACTTCGCCCTTGCCGTAGGGCAACGGCTCGAGGCCGGCGGTGACAGGTACCCCAGCCCCCGCCCCGCGCGGGTAGCGCACGGCCACGGGGTGGTCCTGATGGAAGGCGGTGGTGAGCAGCGCACGGGTTTCGTTCTCGTCGGCGGGGCAGGCCACGCTGACGTTGGGGACGCAACGCAGATAGGCGATGTCGTAGGCCCCGGCGTGGGTGGGTCCGTCAGCGCCGACGATGCCGGCGCGGTCCAGCGCGAAGACCACCGGCAGCTTTTGCAAGGCTACGTCGTGTATGAGCTGGTCGTAGGCTCGCTGCAAGAAGGTGGAGTAGATGGCGACCACGGGCTTAGCCCCCTCGCAGGCCATGCCGGCAGCAAAGGTGACGGCGTGCTGCTCGGCGATCCCGACGTCGTAGTAGCGCTCGGGGAAGCGCTTTTCGAATTCGACCATGCCCGAGCCTTCGCGCATGGCAGGCGTGATACCGACAAGCCGCGCGTCCTGGGCGGCCATGTCGCAGAGCCACTGGCCGAAGACCTGTGTGAAGGTGGGCTTGGGCGGCGTGGCGGGCGGGGTGATGCCGACCTTGGGGTCGAACTTGCCGGGACCGTGATAGGTGACCGGGTCGGCCTCGGCCAGCTTGTAGCCCTGGCCCTTTCGCGTGACCACGTGCAGGAACTGCGGGCCCTTGAGATGACGGATGTTCTCCAGGGTGGGAATGAGCGAGTCGAGGTCGTGGCCGTCGATGGGGCCGATGTAGTTGAAGCCGAACTTCTCGAACAGGGTGGCGGGCACCACCATGCCCTTGGCATGTTCCTCAAAGCGCTTGGCCAGCTCGAACAGGGGCGGGGCCACCTTGAGCATGTTCTTGCCCACGCTCTTGGCGGCGGCATAGAACTGGCCGGACATGAGCTGGGCCAGGTAGCGATTGAGCGCGCCCACCGGCGGGCTGATGGACATGTCGTTGTCGTTGAGGACCACCAGCAGGTCGCAGTCGGCCACACCGGCGTTGTTCAGGGCCTCGAAGGCCATGCCGGCGGTCATGGCGCCGTCGCCGATGATGGCCACGGCCCGGCGGTCCTCGCCCTTGCGGCGGGCCGCGAGGGCCATGCCCAGCGCCGCGGAGATGCTGGTGGACGAGTGGGCCGTCCCGAAGGCGTCATAGGCGCTCTCGGAGCGCAGCGGAAAACCGGACAGCCCCCCCAGCTGGCGCAGGGAGTTCATGCGGTCACGGCGACCGGTGAGGATCTTGTGCGGATAGGTCTGGTGGCCCACGTCCCACACCAGGCGGTCGTGCGGGGTCTTGAAAACGTAGTGCAAGGCGATGGTGAGTTCGACCGTGCCCAGGTTGGAGCTGAGGTGACCCCCGGTGCGCGAGACGCTGTCCAGCACATAAGCGCGCAGTTCGTCTGCGAGCTGGGGCAGCTGCTGGCGCGTGAGGCGACGCAGATCCGAGGGGTCTGCGATTGATTCAAGCAGGGAAGCCATGCGTGTCGTCCGTCCTGTCGTCTGTCTTGTGTGTTGCGTTCGTGAGGTCGCTCAGTTGTCCCGCCGGATCACCATGTGGGCCAGCGCCAGGAGCGCCTGCGTGTCGGGCAGGCCGCTGGCCACCAGGGCGCTGGCCGCCTCGTCCATCAGGCTGGCGGCATAGGCGCGCGAACGCTCCAACCCGAGCAGCGAGACGTAGGTGGGCTTGTCCTGAGCGGCGTCTTTGCCGGCGGTTTTGCCCAGGGTGGCGGAGTCGGCGGTGACGTCCAGGATGTCGTCCACCACCTGGAAGGCCAGGCCGATGGCGTCACCGTAGCGGGCCAGGGCCTCGCAGGCCTGCGCCGAGGGGGCGCCGCAGGCGGCTCCCATCATCACGCTGCCCCGCAGGAGGGCACCGGTCTTGAGTCGGTGCATGCGGCGCAGCGAGTCTTCGTCCAGGGCACGGCCGACACTGGCCAGGTCGATGGCCTGGCCACCTGCCATGCCATCGTGGCCCGCGGCACGCGCCAACAGCCGGCACAGGGCGGCCTGGGTGCGCTCGGGCATCTCGGCCGGCGAGGGTGTGAGCAGTTCGAAGGCCAGGGCTTGCAGCGCGTCACCCGCGAGCAGGGCCTGCGCCTCGCCAAACTGCACATGCACGGTGGGCTTGCCTCGCCGCAGGACGTCGTTGTCCATGCAGGGCATGTCGTCGTGGACCAGCGAGTACGCGTGTATCAGTTCGACCGCGCAAGCCGCGCGCAGGGCGGCCTGGGCGTCGCCCCCCACGGCCTCGGCCGCGGCCAGCACCAGGAGCGGACGCAGGCGCTTGCCGCCGTCGAGGACGGCATAGCGCATGGCCTCGCCCAGACCCGCAGGCGCCTGGGCCACCACCCAGCGGTCTAACGCGGACTCCACGCCAGCCAGGCGGGCAGCCGTCCAGCGGGGGAAATCCAGGGGCGTCATTCCTGCGTCCACGGCTTGAGCGTGCCTTCGTCCAGGACCTTGATCTGGTTGTCCACGGCCTCGAGCTTGCTGCGGCAAAAGGCCAGCAGCTGGGCACCGCGCTCGTAACCGGCCAGCATCTGCTCCAGGGGCAGCTGGCCCGACTCGATATGCGCGATGAGCTGCTCGAGCTCCTCGAGGGCGGCCTCGTAGGTCGCTGGGGTGGAGGGCGTGGCCTTAGGCATGGTGCGTCGGGACTGAAACCGGGATTCTAGGCCTCGAGGCAGGGGGCCTCTCGCCTCGGTCCCGCCGTAGGATAGCGGGCCCCGCGCGCGCGGCGCCGGCCCCCCCAACCTGAGTCCAGGAGACCCCATGAAGCACGATGACCCCCAGTGGCTGGAGGCGATGTACGACAACCGTACGCGCGTGCCCGATTACGCAACGCATTTCGAGCGATGGGCACGCGATTCACAGCAGGTACGCCAGCGGCAGTCCTGCGCTCTGGACATTGCCTACGGACCGACGGACGGCCAGAAGCTGGACGTTTTCCCCGCAGCGGGGCCCCAGGCCCCGGTGGTGGTGTTCATTCACGGCGGCTACTGGCGTTCGATGGACAAGAAGGACCATGCCTTCGTGGTGCCGACCTTCACCGAGGCGGGCGCCTGCGTGGTGGTCCCCAACTACGACCTGTGCCCGCAGGTGCCCCTGACCGAGATCGTGATGCAGATGGTCCGCGCCCTGGCCTGGACCTGGCGACATATCACCACCTACGGCGGCGATCCGAACCGCATCAGCGTGGCGGGACATTCGGCGGGCGGGCACCTGGCCGCGATGCTGCTCACCTGCCTGTGGGACCGCTACGACCCCGCCCTGCCCCCTGACCTGGTGACACGCGCCCTGTCGATTTCGGGCCTGTTCGATCTAGAGCCGATGCGCCATACGCCCTCGCTGCAGGAATCGCTGCGGCTCACGTCCGCCCAGGTGCGCCAGGCCAGCCCGGCGCTGCTGCCGCCGCCACCACGGGGGCAGCTGGCCTCGGTGGTGGGCGGCAGCGAGAGCATGGAGTTCCTCAGGCACAACGAGATGATCCGCCGCGCCTGGGGGCCTGCACGTGTGCCGGTCTGCGAGGCGCTGCCCGGGCTGAACCACTTCAGCGTGGTGGAGGCGCTGACCGTGCCTGGCCACCGCCTCCACCAGCTCGCCTGCGACCTCGTCAAGGATTGAGCTGCGGGCGCCGGCGGGCCTACATCAACAGGTGCTCGCCGGCGTTGTCGCCGCCCAGGATCACGTAGTTGACCTTGCGGATGTCCATGAGGCTGCGCCCGCCCGCGTAGCTGATGGAGCTCTGGACGTCTTCTTCCATCTCGCGCAGGGTGTCGGCCAGCTTGCCCTTCACAGGCTCGAGGATGCGCTTGCCCTCGACGTGCTTGTACTCGCCCTTGTTGAAGTCAGAGGCGGAGCCGTAGTACTCCTTGTACAACTTGCCGTCGACTTCGACGGTCTGACCCGGTGACTCCTCATGGCCGGCCAGCATGGAGCCGATCATGACCAGCGTGGCGCCAAAACGGATGCTCTTGGCAATATCGCCGTGCTCGCGGATGCCGCCGTCGGCGATGATGGGCTTGGTCGCCACGCGAGCGCACCACTTGAGCGCCGACAGCTGCCAGCCACCGGTGCCGAAGCCGGTCTTCATGCGGGTGATGCAGACCTTGCCCGGGCCGATGCCGACTTTGGTGGCGTCGGCACCCCAGTTTTCCAGGTCGATGACCGCCTCGGGCGTTCCGACGTTACCGGCGATCACGAAGCTGCGCGGGAGCTTCTGCTTGAGGTGCGCGATCATGCGTTGCACGGTGTCGGCATGGCCATGGGCGATGTCGATGGTGATGTACTCGGGCACCTGGCCGTGGGCGGCGAGCGTGTCCACCGCGGCGTAGTCGGCGGCCTTCACGCCCAGTGAGATCGAGGCGTAGGCGCCTGCCTCGTGCATGCGGCGCACGAAGGAGACGTTGTCCAGGTCGAAGCGGTGCATGACATAGAAGTAGCCATTGCGCGCCATCCAGAGGCAAATGGACTCGTCCACCACCGTCTTCATATTGGCCGGGACCACCGGGATGCGGAAGGTGCGCCCCCCCAGCTCGACGCCGGCGTTGCATTCGGAGCGGCTTTCCACACGGCACTTGCGTGGCAGCAGCAGGACGTTGTCGTAATCAAAGATTTCCATACCAGGCTCCAGAAAACTGTTTGAGGAACAGGGAGAGCGCTTGGATGTTGGCCCGGAGCCCGCGGCGCCGGGCGATCAAGGAGATGGCCGGGCCGAAAGAAACCGGGCCGCAATGCTTGGGCCCGGTGGCTGATTCTAATCCTTGCGGCGGGCGCCTCCCCGCGCCGGGGATTTCGCTGGCCTGCCCCTGGCAGGCACAGCGCGCTTTCTACAATGCGCCATGTCCCTCGATGCCTCGCCGTTTTCTTCCGCCGCCCCCGACGCGCCCCTGCTGCGGCAGCTCAATGAGGAACAACGTGCCGCGGTCGTCTTGCCCTCTGAACACGCCCTGATCCTGGCTGGCGCCGGTTCGGGCAAGACGCGGGTGCTGACCACGCGCATCGCCTGGCTGCTGTCCACCGGGCAGGTCTCGCCCGGAGGCGTGATGGCGGTGACCTTCACCAACAAGGCGGCCAAGGAGATGATGACCCGCCTGAGCGCCATGCTGCCGGTGAATGTGCGGGGCATGTGGATCGGGACCTTCCACGGCCTGTGCAACCGATTCCTACGGGCCCACTACAAGCTGGCCAACCTGCCGCAAAGCTTCCAGATTCTGGACACGCAGGACCAGCTGTCGGCGATCAAGCGGCTGATGAAGCAGTACAACATCGACGATGAGCGCTTTCCGGCCAAGGAGACGCAGTGGTTCATCAACGGCTGCAAGGAAGATGGCCAGCGCCCGGGCGACGTGACCATCCGCCACGACGAGGACCGCCGACGCGTGGAGATCTACCAGCTGTATGAGGACCAGTGCCAGCGTGAGGGCGTGGTCGATTTCGGCGAGCTGATGCTGCGAAGCTACGAGCTGATGCGAGACCACGCCGCGGTACGCGAGCACTACCAGCGGCGCTTTCGGCACATCCTGATCGACGAATTCCAGGACACCAACCGGCTGCAGTACGCCTGGATCAAGGTGTTCTCCGGCGGGCCGGACAGCCCCTCCCATGCCGGCAATGCCGTCTTTGCGGTGGGCGATGACGATCAAAGCATCTATGCCTTCCGCGGAGCCCGCGTGGGCAACATGGCCGACTTCGTGCGCGAGTTCGACGTGCGTCACCAGATCAAGCTGGAACAGAACTACCGCAGCTTCAGCAATATCCTGGACTCGGCCAACGAGTTGATCAGCCACAACAAGGGACGCCTGGGAAAGAACCTGCGCACCACGCAAGGCCCTGGCGAGCCGGTGCGGGTGTATGAGGCGCCCACCGATCTGGCCGAGGCGCAATGGATGGTGGACGAAGCGCGGCACCTGGTGCGCGGCGACCATGATCCGCTCGCGGGCGGCATTGCGCGCCAGGAAATCGCGGTGCTGTATCGAAGCAACGCGCAAAGCCGCGTGATCGAGACCGCGCTGTTCAATGCGGGTGTGCCCTATCGGGTGTATGGCGGCTTGCGCTTCTTCGAGCGCGCCGAGATCAAGAACGCCCTAGCTTATCTGCGCCTCTTGGAGAACCCGCACGACGACACCTCCTTCCTGCGCGTAGTGAATTTCCCGCCGCGCGGCATCGGGGCGCGCAGCATCGAGCAGCTGCAGGACGCGGCAAGGGCAGCGGGCTGCTCCTTGCATGACGCGGTGAGCGCCACCACGGGCAAGGCCGGCGCGAATCTCGGTGCCTTCGTCGCCAAGATCGATGTGCTGCGCGAGCAGACCCAGGGGCTGACCCTGCGCGAAATCATCGATCTGGTGCTGCAGCACTCGGGCTTGATCGAGCATTACCAGGCCGAGCGCGAAGGCGCCGACCGGGTGGAAAACCTGGAGGAACTGGTCAACGCCGCGGAGAGCTTCGTGACGCAGGAAGGCTTCGGGCGCGACGCGGTGGCCCTGCCGGTGGACGAACTGGCCCAGTCGCCCGCGAGCCAGGGGCTGACCCTGGACCAGCCCCTGCTGGACGAGCCCTTGGCAAGCGAGCCGGATACCGGCGAGACGCTCTCCCCCCTCGCGGCCTTCCTGACCCATGCAGCACTCGAGTCTGGCGACAACCAGGCCCAGGCCGGCCAGGACGCAGTGCAACTCATGACAGTGCATTCGGCCAAGGGCCTGGAGTTCGACTGCGTCTTTGTGACCGGGCTGGAGGAAGGTCTCTTTCCCAGCGAACGCTCGATGACCGAGCACGAGGGGCTGGAGGAGGAGCGGCGTCTGATGTACGTGGCGATCACGCGAGCGCGCCAGCGCCTGTACCTGAGTCACTCGCAGACCCGCCTGCTGCATGGCCAGACCCGCTACAACATCCGCAGCCGCTTCTTCGACGAACTGCCCGAGCACGCGCTCAAGTGGCTCACACCCAAACAGGCGCCGATGCCGGCCCCCTCCTTTGGCTACGGCTCCGGCTATGGCGGCTCTCGCGGGAGCTACCCGCGCGACCTGGCGCCAGGCCAGTTCGCCAGCCCGCCAGTACCACCGCAAAAGGCGGCCCCCTCACATGGCCTGCGCTCAGGCATGCAGGTGTTCCACACCAAGTTCGGCGAGGGCACCGTGCTGATGCTCGAGGGGACGGGCGACGACGCCCGGGCGCAGGTGAAATTCGGGCGCCACGGCATCAAGTGGCTGGCCCTTTCGGTAGCCAAGCTCACGCCCGTGGCGTGATCATTCGGCCGGCGTGACCGGCGCCGGCTGCTCGGACTGGGCCTCTTCGGAGAAGCAGGCCTGGAAGCTGAAGTAGATCGAGGTGGAGAACATCGCTGCCAGCAGCAGCGCGGTGGGCATCATGACCGCCTGGGCTACCGAGGGCCCACCAGCCAAGCCCGCTACCAGCCCCAGCACCGACGCCGCCACGATGAACACGACGCCCCAGGCCAGGCTGTACACCAGGTGGGCGCCGAAATTGCGCATCACCGCCACCACGCTGAAGAAGAGACTTTTGGCTGGCGTAACACCGTGCCAGTGCACCAGCGCGGGGGCATGCCAGAACATCAGGAACAGAGGCAGGTGCAACGCCAGGGCCAGGGCCGTGGCGGCGTTGACGGGAGCCCCCTCGGGACCGGAAGGGGGCGCGCCGGCGATGAGCGTGGCCAGGCCCGTGGCCAGCATCGAGCCCACCGTATAGGCGACGCCCAGGACCAGCATGGCCCGCAGGCGCTCGCGGCCGGCCCGGAAGGCGCTAAACAGGATGGAGGGCATGGGGAAGCGCCCCCGCTGGGCTTCGGCTGTGGCGGCCATGAGGCCCAGGGTCGCCGCGGGCACCAGCATGCCGGCGAGGATGGGGCCGACCAGCGGCAGCACGGCGGCCACCATGACCAGGGCCATGTACATGAAGAACAGCCCCGCCAGGGCCAGCGGCTGCTTGAAGAAGGTACGCATGCCGGCGCGAACCCAGGCGATGCCGTTGCGCGCGGGGACGACGTTCAGTTTCATCAGCGCAATTTAACGTGGTTTGGCTCGGGAGGGGAGGCAGCCCCTGACTTCAGGCCCAAACGGGATGGGCCAGACGCTGGCGCAGCACGCGCTCGAAGTGGGCTGGATCGTGCGGCTTGAGCATGCTGGCCTCGCGCGGCAGGTGGAAGTCCCACAGGCGCGAGACCCAGAACCTGAGCGCCCCGGCCCGCAGCATGGCCGGCAGCAAGCGGCGCTCACTCGCGGTGAGCGGGCGGCGTGCCGCATAGGCCTGCAGGAGCGCGCGGGCGCGGGTCGCGTCATGGGCGCCAGTGACCAGGTCGATGCACCAGTCGTTCAGGCAGACCGACAGGTCGAACAGCCAGGTGTCGCAGCCCGCGAAGTAGAAATCGAAGATGCCCGTGAGCTCGGGACCCGAGGCACCGTCCTCGAACATCACGTTGTCGCGGAACAGGTCGGCATGCACCGGACCTCGGGGCAGGGACGCGTACGCGGCGCTGGCGGCCACATGGTTCTGGTAGGCCAGCTCGCCTTGGATCAATGACGCCTGGTCGGGGTCCAGGAACGGCAAGACCACCGGCACGGTCTCGTTCCACCAGGCCAGGCCCCGCAGGTTCGGCTGCACCCGGTCGTAGTCGCGGGCGGCCAGGTGCATGCGTGCCAGGGCATCCCCCACGCCGGCGCAGTGGGCCTCGGTGGGCGCCAGCTCGCTGCGTCCGCGCAAGCGGTCAACCAGGGCCGCGGGCTTGCCGCACAGGGTGTGCAGCAGGTCGCCGTTGGCGTTGCACTGCGGGTCGGGCACCGGGACGCCGCGCTGGGCCAGGTGCTTCATCAGGTACAAATAGAAAGACAGCTGCTCGAAGGTCAGGCGCTCGAACAGCGTCAGCACCCACTGGCGGGTCTGGCCATCTTGCTCGCTGGTGACGAAGTAGTTGGTGTTCTCGATGCCGCCCTGAATGCCTTGGAGTTCGACCAGATCACCCAGGCGCAACTCGCGCAGGAACTCGCCCGCCGCATCGGCGGAAACTTCGGTAAAGACAGCCATGGCGTGGATTCAAAAACGCAGGACGTTCCAGGAGCGCTGGCCACCCGTGTTGTCAAGGCTCTCGCGCGCGTCACGGGGACGACCGCGGATCATGGAGCCAGGCTGGACCTCATAGGCGGGCACGCCCTCCATCTTGGGCTGCACGGTGATGCTCTGGGTCTGGCCGCCGACACGCACTTCATCGATGCGGCTGCCGGCGTCCTCGTGACGGATCCGCTCGATCTTCTGGTTCTGTCGGGCCTCCAGGGGCTCGCCGGCGCCCGGGTTGGCCACGGGCACCTGGGCTGCGGCCAGGCCGGCCCCAGCCAGGAGAGCAATGAGCAGCAGGATCGAGCGCATCCCTGCATTGTAGGAGGGCCGCCCGGCGGGGCCCGGCAGGCACAATCGCAGCATGAGCGAGCCCCAGTCCCCGCAGCCTCCCGAGGCTGCCCGCCCCACCCTGCTGCTGGTGGATGGATCCAGTTATCTGTACCGCGCCTTCCACGCCATGCCCGACCTGCGGGCCGTGCCCGGCGACCCCACCAGCGCCGCGACTGGCGCGATCCGGGGCATGATCAACATGATGCAGAAGCTGCGCAAGGACGTGCGCGCCGACTACGCAGTGTGCGTGTTCGATGCACCGGGCAAGACCTTCCGCGACGAGCTGTACCCGCAGTACAAGGCCAACCGGTCGTCCATGCCCGACGACCTGCGCGCCCAGGTCGAACCGATCCACGAAGTCGTGCGCCTGCTCGGGTGGAAGGTGCTGGGCGTGCCCGGAGTGGAGGCCGATGACGTGATCGGCACGCTCTCGCGACTGGCGACGCAGCAGGGCCTGGCCACCGTGATCTCCTCGGGCGACAAGGACCTGAGCCAGCTGGTGAATGAACACGTGATGGTGATCGACACCATGAACGATCGCCGGCGCGACGTGGCCGGCGTGACGGCCGAATTCGGCGTGCCGCCGGGCCTCATGATCGACTACCAGACCCTGGTGGGCGACACGGTGGACAACGTGCCAGGCGTGGACAAGGTCGGCCCGAAGACGGCGGTGAAGCTGCTCACGGAGTACGGCTCGCTCGATGGCCTCATCGCGCGCGTGCACGAGGTCAAGGGCGCGGTGGGCGAGCACCTGCGCAAGGCCCTGGACTGGCTGCCCACTGGTCGCGCCCTCGTGACTATTCGCACCGACTGCGACCTGCACGAACACTTGCCACGCTTGCCGGCGCTAGATGACATCGTGCTGGGCGGGCAGGACAGCGAGGCACTCAAGGCCTTCTACGAGCGCCATGGCTTCAAGGGCCTGGCGCGCCAACTCGATGAACACGCGCAGCCCGAGGAGGAAAAGGGGCGCAAGCCTCGCGGCGGACCGAAGGCCCACGGCCCGGACTTGTTCGACGTGCCCGAAGCGCCTGTGGCGGGCGCGACGCGTGAGGCCACCAACTTGCAGTACGAGACGGTGCTGACCTGGGAACAGTTTGACGCCTGGATGGCCCGCATCGAAGCGGCCGATCTGGTGGCGGTGGACACCGAGACCACCTCGCTGGACGAAATGCGCGCGCAGATCGTCGGCCTGTCCTTCAGCACCCAGCCGGGCGTGGCCGCCTACATCCCGCTGGCGCATGCCTACCCGGACGCGCCCGCGCAACTGCCGATCGACGAGGTGCTGGCGCGCCTGAAACCCTGGCTGGAGAATCCCGCGCGCAAGAAGCTGGGCCAGCATGTGAAGTACGACCGCCATGTGTTCGCCAACCACAGCATCGAGGTGGCCGGCTACGCGCACGACACCATGCTGCAAAGCTATGTGCTGGAAGTGCACAAGCCCCACGGCCTGGCCAGCCTGGCCGAGCGCCATCTGGGGCGCGGCGGGGTGGACTATGAGTCGCTCACGGGCAAGGGCGTGCATCAGATTCCGTTTTCGCAAGTGGCCATCGAGAAGGCTGCCGACTACGCCTGCGAGGACGCCGACCAGACGCTGGACGTGCACCGCGTGCTGTGGCCGCGCCTGGAGCGTGACGAGAAGCTGCGTTTCATCTACCAGCTGGAGATCGAGAGCAGCGAGGCGCTCTATCGCATCGAACGCCAGGGCGTCCTGATCGATGGCCCCACACTGGCACGCCAAAGCGCGGAGCTGGGTCAGCGTATCGTGCAGCTGGAGCAAGAGGCTCACGCGCTGGCGGGGCAGCCATTCAACCTGGGCAGCCCCAAGCAGATCGGCGACATCTTCTTTAACAAGCTGGGCCTGCCCGTGGTGAAGAAGACCGCCACCGGCGCACCGAGCACGGACGAGGAAGTTCTGGAAAAACTCGCCGAGGATTACCCGCTGCCAGCCAAGCTGCTGGAGTGGCGCGGCCTGTCCAAGCTCAAAGGCACCTACACCGACAAGCTGGCCCAGATGGCGCACCCGCGCACAGGCCGCGTGCACACCCACTACGCGCAGGCGGTGGCGGTGACGGGTCGGCTCTCGAGCAACGAACCGAACCTGCAGAACATCCCGGTCAAGACCGCCGAGGGGCGTCGTGTGCGTGAGGCCTTCATCGCCGCGCCGGGCCACTTGATTGCGAGCGCCGACTACAGCCAGATCGAGCTGCGCATCATGGCCCACCTGAGCGAAGACGCAGCCCTGATCCGCGCCTTCCAGTTGGGCCTGGACGTGCACCGGGCCACTGCGTCTGAGGTGTTCGGCGTAGCGCCCGACCAGGTCTCCAGCGAGCAGCGACGCTATGCCAAGGTGATCAACTTCGGGCTGATCTACGGCATGAGCAGCTACGGCCTGGCCAAGAACCTGGGCATCGACAACACCGCGGCCAAGAACTACATCGAGCGCTATTTCCAGCGCTACCCGGGCGTCAAGCAGTACATGGACGAGACCCGCCTGACGGCCAAGGCCCAGGGCTATGTGGAGACCGTGTTCGGGCGGCGCCTGTACCTGCCCGAGATCAATTCCCCCAACGGCCCGCGCCGTGCCGGCGCCGAGCGGGCCGCGATCAACGCGCCCATGCAGGGCACGGCCGCCGACTTGATCAAACTATCCATGGTGAAAGTGCTGGATACGCTGGACGCCCACAAGCTGGGCACGCGGATGATCATGCAGGTGCACGATGAACTGGTGTTCGAGGTGCCGGCCGCCGAGGTCGACTGGGTACGCACCGAGGTGCCACGCCTCATGGCCGGTGTGGCTCCCCTGCGGGTGCCTCTGCTGGCCGAGATCGGCGTGGGCGAGAACTGGGAAAAGGCCCACTAGCCGCAGTACACGCGCACCACCCGCCCCCGCGCATCGAGTTGCAGGTTCAGGCGCGTGGTGTCGTATTCCTTGGTGACCATGTCGTCATGGCCGATCACGCGCACGGTCCGCGCCCCGGCCTGCTGGCGTGCGGTCTCGGCCAGTGCGGGCGTGCCCACCTCCCCCACCGCCCCCTGAGCCGGCGCCGCGTTGCAAGGACCCGCCGCATGCGGCATGGCCTCAACGCTGTCCCTCGAGGCGACGGGCGCCACGACCGCGGACACCGGGGATCCGCCGTTTGCGGACGGCGCCGGGGGTGCGCACGCCGGGAGAAGCGAGGCGACGCCCCAGGCCAACCAGTACCAGGCAGGAGGCACACCGTTCATGGAGGTTCCTTTCACGCATTGCGAGAGCAGGGCAATCGGGATGCCGCGCCCCGGGAGATGGCGTGTCGATTATGGATAAGATGAGCGCCCTGCTGGCAGCCGCCACAGCCCCGTGACGCGACTGCCCCCACAACAAGAATGACCCTGATCGCCATCATCCTCGCCACCCTCTGCGCCGGTATCGGCAGCGTCTGGGTGGCGGCCCTCCTGATGCGTCTGGGCGTGCGCACCCGCAGCGAGGACTCTCCTATTGGCGCGCAACACCTCCTGAGTCTGGCTGCGGGAGCCCTCATGGCCACCGCCTTCATGCACCTGCTGCCCGAAGCCTTCGAGAGCCAGGCCAGCGCAAAGGCGCTGTTCGCCACGCTGCTCGTGGGGCTGGTGTTCTTCTTCCTTCTGGACAAGGCCGAACTCTGGCACCACGGGCATGAGCACCACCATGAGCATCCCGCCGAGACGCACGCTCACAAACACGACCACGACGAGCATCCCCCTGGGCATGCGCACCCCCACGCGCCCTCGCTGCGCTCCGGCGGCTGGACGGTCCTGGCTGGGGACAGCGTTCACTGCTTTGGCGACGGCATCCTGATCGCCTCGGCCTTCATGGCGGACCTGCGCCTGGGCGTGGTCGCGGCCCTGTCGGTGCTGGCCCACGAGGTGCCCCACCACATTGGCGACCTGGCGGTGCTGGGAGAAACCAGCCGCAACCGACGCGTCGCCCTGCTCAAGGTGTCCATGGCCGGCGCGGTCACGCTGCTGGGGGGGATCGCGGGCTGGTGGCTGGTGGAACACCTGCAGGAGTTCCTGCCTTTCTTCCTGGCGGTCGCCAGCAGCAGCTTCATCTACGTGGCGCTGGCCGACCTGATCCCTCAGCTGCAGCGGCAGCTGGGTGCGCGGGCCACTGCGCTGCAAGTGGTCTGGCTGGCGGGCGGTATCGGCCTGGTCATGCTCGTGAGCGAGCTCGCGCACGGCGCCCACTGAGTTCACGACTCCGACACCGGCTGCCGACACTGCACGGCAGCCTTCTCCCCTGCTGACTCCTACGCGACTGCGCACGCGGCGCATCGCACGCACGCGTTTGTCCGACAGGCTGCCCTGCTAGCGCACCTTAGGGTCGCAGGCCTGACAGGAGCACGCTATGGCTGCACGTGAAGAGGACGAACGCGAGCGCCCCCCACCCGGACGGTGGGAGAGCGACGCTGCGCCCCGTGACACCGCGGCCACCTACAGCGCCGGGTGGGGCAGCCCACCCGGTCCGGAGTTCGGTGGCCCGCTTGCGCAGCCACAAGGCACGGCCTACGGCAGCGGCCGGTGGAGCGGCCTGCCCGGCCAGGAAAACCCCAGCGGCCACAGCGGCACGTCGGCGACGGGCTATGGCCAGTCCGTTTCAGGACACAGCGGCTATGGGCAGACGGCTCCCGGCGCTGGCGTGAGCTATGCGTCGGCATCCGGCCGCGGGGGCTACACGGGCTACGCAGGCGGCTATGCCGGCGCGCGCACGCCCCTGTCGCCAAGCCACCGAGCCCGTCCCTGTGGCGCCACCTTGGACGAGGGATTGCACCCTGA
The DNA here is from genome assembly GCA_041159245.1 of Pseudomonadota bacterium. GTDB lineage: Bacteria > Pseudomonadota > Gammaproteobacteria > Burkholderiales > Burkholderiaceae_C > Ramlibacter. The sequence continues at coordinate 10,995 of JBEAZV010000009.1, read as the reverse complement.
CGGGTTCGATCTGGATTACCAGCAATGGCGCAACGAGCAGCTGCACAAGCTGGACAACGACTACCGCCTCTGGCGAGAGGCCCGTTACCGCAGGTTCGCTGATGAATTTGACGCCTGGCGCGCCAGCCGCCAGGACCCGGCTGCCGTTGTCCCGGCCACCTCCATGACATCCACCGCCTTGAGGGGCACCGAGCTTGGATCCGCCCCCCCGCGCGACGAGCCGGTGCCGCCGCCCCCTTTCCCAACCAACTAACCAGGAGCTTTCATGAAACGCAGCACTCGTCTTCTCTCCAAGCCTTCCCTTGCCGCCACGGTCCTGGCGCTGACCTTAGGCGCCGCCTGGGCCCAGGGCAGCGGCAGTGGTTCCTCCGGCGCGGGCACCGGCACGGGCACCGGTAGCGGCCCAGGCGCCACGGCGCCGAGCGCACAGGCAGGTACCGGAACACGCAACGCGCCGCAAGCCGGCCACAAGTTGGAAAGAGTCGACCGCCGCTTCATCGAGGACACGGCGGCCAGTGGTCTGTTCGTGCTGCAAGCCGCACAGTTGGCTACGACCAAGGCGAGCGACCCGGCCGTCAAAGACTACGCCAACATGATGGCGGATTACCACAGCACCGCTAACCGAGAGCTGATGCAGCTGGCCACCAGCAAGGGCTTGGAGCTGCCCACGGCCCCGGCTCGCGCGATGCGCCGCGAGATCGAGCAACTGGGCAAGAAAACCGGCACGGAGTTCGACGAGGAGTTCGTACGCAAGGTGGGCGTGCGCGAGCACGAGCGGGACATCAAGCGCTTTCAGGAAGCGAGCAAGGACGTGAAGGATCCGCAGCTCAAGGCCTGGATCGACAAGGCCCTGCCCTCACTGGAGCAGCACCTGGCGCAGGCGCAGAAGCTGCCGCAGTCCCATGCCAAGTCCGAGCGCACGGGCAGCGGCTCATCGTCGACCTCGGGAAGCGGCTCTGGCGGCTACGGCAGCGGATCGATGGGCAGCGGATCGGGCAACCGCACCGGCAATTGAGCCCGCGACGGACTGGCGCGCGAGGGAGGGTGCGGGTCCTGCGGGTTCAATCTAAGGGCTTGTCCCCCGCGTGATGGCGTGGGCCGTGCGGGTGACTCACAATCGTGTCTGCAATGCCCCACCCTGACCTGAACCTGGCCGCCCCCTCCAATTTCCGGGACCTCGCCGCCCCAGTGCGTCCGCAGGTCCCGCTGCGCTGGCGCACCTTGTTTCGCTCGGACCATCTGGGCTCGCTCAATGGAGAGGATGCCCTCGCGATCCAGACGCTGGGCGTGCGTCGCGTGATCGATTTCCGCGGCGAACAAGAGCGCCTCTCGGCGGTCTGCGCGGTACCCGGGGTGAGGGTGCATGCCCTGTCCATCGAACCGACCATCGTGCAGGTGCTCTCCGACCTGCTTGCCGCGGGGCAGACACTCACACCGGGCGACGTAGTGCTCCACATGCAGGACACCTACCGTGGCTTCGTACGTGACAACACGCGACGCTTTCGAGAGTTCTTCGGCCTGCTTCTGGAATCAGACGAGCCCACCGTGTTTCACTGCACGGCCGGCAAGGACCGCACCGGCTTTGCCGCGGCCCTCGTGCTGCATGCACTGGGAGCCTCGCGCACGCAGATCCTGGACGACTATCTCCTCACCAACCAGCGCCTCAAGCGCCCGCCTGGCGCAGGCATGGGGCTGGCCCCGGAGGTGGCGGCCGTGCTGTGGGGGGTGCAGGCGGAATTCCTGGAGGCGGCCTTCGAGGCGGTGGAGAAAGACCACGGCTCGCTCGATGTCTACCTGCGCGAGGCCATGGGACTTGGCGACGCGGAACACCAGCACCTGCGGGCTCTGTACCTGCAGGTCTGAGCCTGCTCAGACGCCTCCCGCGCCCTTTTCCACCGGCCGCGAAGGATCGCGGCACCACTCGCTCCAGCTGCCCGCGTACAGCGCCGTCGGCGCGTAGCCGGCGAGCTCCATGGCCAGCAAGTTGGGAATGGCACTCACGCCGCTGCCGCACTGGTGCACCACGGTTGCAGGATCGCGTCCTGCCAGCAGCTGCGCAAATTCCGCGCGCAGCTGCTCGCCCGACTTGAATCGACCCTGCGCATCGAGGTTCTGGTTGAACGGCCGGTTAAGGGCACCCGGAATGTGGCCCGCCACGGGATCGAGCGGCTCCACCTCGCCTCGGTAGCGAGGCGCCGCGCGAGCATCCACCAGGGTCTGCGCGGCAAGGCCCAGGCGAGCCTGCACCTGGCCCGAGGTCACCAGGGTGCGCAGCGGCTGTCCCAGGGCGAAATGGGACTGGAAATGCGCGGGCTCGTCGCCCCCTGCCACCGCCCCACCCGCGGCCTGCCAGGCCTGCAGCCCGCCATCGAGCACGGCCACGGCCTCATGGCCCGCCCATTTGAGCATCCACCACAAGCGCCCGCAGAAGTTGGCGCCTTGCCGGTCATAGACCACGGCCTGCATGTCATTGGCGAATCCGATACGCGAGAGCCATATCGCGAAACGCTCGCGCCCTGGCAGCGGGTGACGCCCGCCCGAGGCGGCGTCGGGATGGGGTTGGCGGCGACCGTCGGGGCTCACCACGCCCTCGTCGCTGAGGTCGTGCTCCAGGTGGGCGTAGGTCGCTCCGGCAACGTGAGACTGGCGGTACTGCTCGAGTCCGGCCGCCGGATTGGCCAGGTCGAAACTGCAGTCGAAGACCCTCAGGCGCGCGCCGCTGGCCTGCAGGGAGAGCAGGTCTTGTGCGGAAATGAGGGTGCTGTAGGGGCGGTGGGTGGAGTTCATGGGTCAATGTTCCTCAACGGGGGCTTGGGGGGCGGCGCGTGCGCGCAGCGCAGTGGCGATGATGCCGCTGCACAGGATCAGGGCCATCCCCCACCAGCCCGATGCGGGGATATCGTCGCCGAACAGCAGCCATCCGAACACAGCGCCGAACACGATGCCGGTGTATTGCAGGCAAGCCACCACCAGGGTTGCACCGTGGCTGAAAGCCCGCGTCATGCACAGCTGGCCCAGGGTCGCCAACAGGCCGACCGGCAGCAGCCACAGCGCCTGCGGCCACTGCCAGGCCGAGACACCCATCACGGCCATCCAAAGCCCCCCGGCCAGGGCCGAGCCGACGGAGAAGTAGAAGACCACGCGCGTCTCGGGTTCACCGAGCTTGCCCAGCACCATCACCTGCAAGTAGGCCAGGGCCGCTGTGAGGCCGGACAACAGCCCGACGAGGCCGGCGAGGAGCTGGTCCTGACTGACGGTGGGCCGCAACGTCAGCACCACGCCGACGAAGCCCACCAGCACGGACAGCGTGAGCGGCCCCTGCCGCAGCAGCGCCGTGGACCCGGCTGCGGGCGTCCACGCCATCAAGGTGCCCCCCAGGAGGAAGGCCGCGATCCAGATGCTGCTCATGTAGTTCAGGGTCATGGCGGTGGCCAGCGGCAGGAACGCGATCGCATAGAACCACGCGCCCAGGGACACCACCCCCACCAAGCTGCGCCACGCGTGCATGCCCGGGTAGCGCGTGGCGAGCGACACGCGCTGCTGCCGCGCCAGCCCCCACAGCAGCAGGACGCTCAGGAGGCCCCGGTAGAACACGAGCTCGGCGCTGTTGAACCAGGCCGACGCGAACTTCACGCACACCGCCATAGCGGCAAAGAAGAAAGCCCCGAGCAGCATCCACAGGGCTTGCATGACGGGGCAGACAGTGCGCCGGGCTCAGGCCGCAGGCAGGTGGTTGCCCAGGCGGGCGCGGTACCACTCGTGGAAGTGCTGCATGCCGTCTTCCATCGGGCTCTGGTAGGGGCCGATCTCGTTGTCGCCGCGCTGCAGGAGGGCTTTACGGCCAGCGTCCATGCGCTCGGCGATCTCGTCGTCCTCGGCGCAGGTTTCCATATACGCGGCTTTCTGCGCCTCGACGAATTCGCGCTCGAAAGCGGCGATCTCCTCGGGGTAATAGAACTCGACCACGTTCAGGGTCTTCTGCGGCGACACGGGATGCAGGGTGGACACCGTGAGCACATGCGGATACCACTCCACCATGATGTGGGGGTAGTAGGTCAGCCAGATGGCGCCGTGCGCAGGCGGAACGCCGTTGCGGTAATTGAGTAGGGCCTTGTGCCAGCGCTCGTAGATGGGGCTGCCCGGCTTGCCCAGGCGATTGGCCACGCCCACGGTCTGCACCGAGAACTGGTCCTTGAACTCCCAGCGCAGGTCCTCGCAGGTCACGAACTGGCCCAGACCCGGATGGAAGGGGCCGACGTGGTAGTCCTCGAGGTAGACCTCGATGAAGGTCTTCCAGTTGTAGTGACACTCGTGCATTTCGACATGGTCCAGGACCATGCCGGTGAAATCGAGTGCGTCACGCGGGCCCAGACCGGCGAGGTCGGCCTGCGGGTCGCGGCCGGCCGCCTCGAACAGCAAGCCATTCCAGGCATGCAGGCCGTAGGACTTCAGGTTCAGACACGGGTCCTGCGCGAAATGCGGTGCGCCCAGGAGGGTGCCGGCCGGTGCGCCCTGGCCTGCGCTGTAGGTCCATCGGTGCAGGGGGCAGACGATGTTGCCGCCCGAGGACGGCCTGTCACGCAGCGAGCCGCGTCCGCGCAGGATGACCGCCTGGCGGTGGCGGCAGACATTGCTCACGAGCTCGACGCCCTGAGGGGTGCGCACCAGGGCGCGGCCCTCGCCCTCCTGGGGCAAGGCGTAGTAGTCGCCCACCTCGGGCACGGCCAGCTGGTGCCCCACATAGCGGGGCCCCTGCTGAAAGATCGTGGCCATTTCGCGCGCGAAGAGCGCCTCGTCGAAATAACTGGGAACTGGTAGTTGGCTTGAGGCCTGCTGCAGTTGAAGACTTAAATCAGACATTTCACCTGACCTAGAGACTCCCCCTATGAAGGGGCAGGGTAAGCGCTTGTTCCGGGGACAGGCGCGGGCGGGGCCGTGGATTCTACCCCCCGGCCTTTTCCCCTTATTTCCCCTTCCTCCGGGGGCCCACCCCCACGACCGAGACCGGCTCGGCACCCCCGGGTGTCTTCATTTCCCGACGGGTAGTAAGAATTTTTTCAACATTTAACACTTAGTAGGTAATATGCATACGCTATTCACTCTTTTCAATGCATCCGCCCATAGGGGCAATTCGTCAACACGCAAGGAGTATTTGCAGATGCACACCGAGACCCTCGCCACCCCCGACACGGCACCGTACGCAATCGACCACAGCAACCACTGCATGTTGCTCAATGGCGAGCCGATACGGCTCACGCGCAAAGAGTTCGAGGTGGCCTGCCTGCTGTTCGGCAACATCGGTGCGGCCCAGTCCCGGGCCCAGTTGCTGGAAAAGCTGTGGCGCCACGCGCAGCAGTGGGACACCCGCACCATCGACACCCACGTCAGCCGGGTGCGCCGCAAGCTGGACATCGGCCCCCACCGGGGCTGGCAGATCAGCACCATCTATGGTTTCGGCTACCGGCTGGAGCGGGTACGGCCACGCCCTTCTTGCTAGAATCGCGGCTCGCGTGGGGGGGTAGCTCAGCTGGGAGAGCGTCGCGTTCGCAATGCGAAGGTCGGGAGTTCGATCCTCCTCCTCTCCACCACCCGATAGCACGGAAGCCTCGTAGCCCGTTCACCCAGAAGCCAAATAGCCCGACGGTTCACGCCGCCGGGCTTATTTGTTTCTGGGTTGACGCGTCCGCCAGGCGGTCAAACAAACGCCATTACCAGCTCGACTCGCGCTCCGGCGTCGCGCCGATGCGGTGGACCGTCAGGTCGGCGCCTTCGTATTCCTCTTCTTGCGTCAGCCGCAGTCCCACGCTGGCGTGCAGCACGCCGTAGACCACGGCACCGGCCAGCACGGCCCAGAGCACGCCCGCGGCGGTGCCCAGGACCTGCGCGCCAAACGACACGCCGCCCAGCCCACCCAAGGCGGACTGCCCGAAGATGCCCGCCGCCACGCCGCCCCAGGCGCCGCACAGGCCATGCAGCGGCCAGACGCCCAGCACGTCGTCGATACGCCAGCGGTTTTGGGTGAGGGTGAACAGCTTGACGAACAACACGCCCGCCACCGCCCCGACCACCAAGGCGCCCGCCGGGTGCATCAGATCAGAGCCAGCGCACACCGCCACCAGGCCCGCCAGGGGGCCGTTGTAGGCAAAGCCTGGGTCGTTACGCCCCAGGAACGCCGCAGCCAGAGTGCCGCCCGCCATGGCCATGAGGGAGTTGACCGCGACCAGGCCGGACATCTTCTCGACCGCCTGGGCGCTCATGACGTTGAAGCCGAACCAACCCACGGTCAGGATCCAAGCGCCCAGCGCCAGAAAGGGAATGCTGGAGGGCGGATGCGCACTCACCGCACCGTCCTTGCGGTACCGGTTGCTGCGAGGTCCGAGCCACAGCACGGCCAACAGGCCGATCCAGCCGCCCACCGCGTGCACCACCACGCTGCCGGCGAAGTCGTGGAACTCAGCACCGGTGAGGGACTTGATCGCGTCCTGAAAACCGAACTTGTTGGCCCACACCGCGCCTTCCACCAAGGGATAGGCCACCCCCACGATGACCGCCGTGGCGACCAGCTGCGGGTAAAAGCGCGCACGCTCGGCGATGCCACCGGACACGATGGCGGGAATGGCTGCTGCGAAGGTGAGGAGAAAGAAAAACTTCACCAGCTCGTAGCCGTTCTTGGCGGCCAGCGACTCCGCCCCGCTCAGGAAACTGGTGCCGTAGGCCACGGTGTAGCCAATGAAAAAATAGACGACCGTGGACACCGCGAAATCCACCAGGATCTTGACCAGCGCATTGACCTGGTTCTTCTTGCGCACCGTCCCCAGTTCGAGGAAGGCGAATCCGGCATGCATGGCCAGCACCATGATCGCCCCGAGCAACAGGAAAAGGGCGTCGGCGCCTTGTTTGAGTTGTTCCATCCTTGACTCCAGACGCACCACCGCGACGCGTCGACGCACCATTCTTGCAAGATTGATGCCTATGCTGGTGCGTACCCAAGCCCTGGATTTGCACCGCCTTGCAGCCTCAGGCCTTGTGTTGGTGCAAATCGCCGGCAGAAAAGCCCCTCGATGGTGCGCAGCACGGCCATTGAGCTGGCGATGCTGCGACGACGGGCCACCCTGCTAAAGTGCCGCGCCACTCACCCGGGGCGTGCCCCACCCCCGCCTCCCGCTCCTTCCCGCCCGTCCCCATGCCCCTGATCGATGCTCTCCCCGCTGCCGCCCGCTTGGTGCTGGCGCAGTCGCGCGAGCATGTCACCCTGCACGAGGGCGCTCACACGGTGTGGCACCTGTGGGGCCCCGAGACAGGCGAGCCCGTGGTGCTGCTGCATGGGGGTAGCGGCAGCTGGACGCACTGGATCCGGAATCTGCGGGCGCTGGTGGACGCCGGTCGGCGGGTGCTAGTGCCCGACATGCCGGGCTTCGGTGATTCCGACCTGCCCTCCGGCGGGCGCGACGCCGACGCCCTCGTGCCGCCCCTGGTCACCGGCCTGCAGGACCTCCTGGACGGGCGGGCCTATGACCTCGTGGGCTTTTCCTTTGGCGGCCTGGTGGGCGGCTTGATGGCCGCGGGCGGCCACGCCAACCTGCGCCGGCTGGTGATCGTGGGCGCGCCGCTGCTGGCGCTCCCCGCGCGCCCGGTCCGACTGCTCGAATGGCGGCACCTGCAGGAGGCCGGCGCGCGCGAGGTGCATCGCGCGAACTTGCAGGCCCTGATGCTGCACCACCCCGAGTCCGTCACCCCGCTGGCGATCGACCTGCACCGCGCCCATGTGGCCCTGGACCGACTGCGGCGGCGGCGCCTGGCACGCACCGACACGCTGGCGCGCGCACTGGCCCAGGCGCCCTGCCCGCTGGTGGCGATCTACGGGACGCACGACGTGCTGTATCGCGATCGACTGCGCGAGGTGGAGGCCACGCTGGACGCCCTGCCCACGCTGCGCTGGCGCGTATCGATCGACAACGCGGGACACTGGGTGCAGTTCGAGGCCCCACAGGCCTTCGACGAAGCGCTCGCGAGAGCCTTGATCACCGACTGAGCCTCACGTGAGCGAGGCGGGGTACGCAAGGACGCGCGGTCGCGCGGTCTATCATCGGCGCTCCCAATGAATCCCGACGCCCACCTGCTCTGGCGCGCCCCCCGCTGGGCGCTGGCGGTCCTGCTCGCCCTGCTCGGCATGCTGGGGCCCTTTTCGATCGACACCTACATCCCGGCCTTCGCCGGCATCGCGCGGGCGCTGGAAGCCACGCCGCTGCAGATGCAGCAGACGCTCTCGGCCTATCTGTTCGGGTTCGCGTTCATGAACCTGTTTCATGGTGCGCTTTCCGACAGCTTCGGCCGGCGGCCGGTGGTGCTGTGGGGCGTGGCGATGTTCACCATCGCCTCGGCTGGATGTGCGCTGTCGCAGACCATCGGTCAGCTGGTGTTCTTCCGGGGTCTGCAGGGGCTGTCGGCAGGCGCGGGGATCGTGATCTCGCGCGCAGTGATTCGCGACATGTTCCCGCCGGATCAAGCGCAGAAGGTCATGAGCCAGGTGACCATCTACTTCGGCGTGGCCCCAGCCATCGCACCGCTGATTGGCGGCTGGCTGTTCGTGCATGCCGACTGGCATTCGATCTTCTGGTTTCTCACCGGCGTGGGCCTGCTGCTGTGGGTGGCCAACTTCCGCCTGCTTCCGGAGACGCTGCACACCGAGCACCGCCAGGCCTTCAACGTGCGCAATCTGATGCAGGGGTATTGGCAACTGTCGTCCAGCCCGCGCTTTCTGCTGCTGGCGCTGGCCAGCGGCGTCCCGTTCAACGGGTTGTTCCTTTACGTGCTCGCAGCGCCTGCCTTCCTGGGCGAGCACCTGGGGCTGGCGCCCACGCAGTTCTTCTGGTTCTTCGCGCTGTCGGTTGCGGGGATCATGAGTGGCGCCTGGGCCAGCGGACGGCTGGCGGGCCGGATCGCGCCCAAGCGGCAGATCCGCCTTGGCTTCGTGATCATGCTGGGGGTGTCGCTGGCCAACGTGGTCGCCAACTTCATCTGGCCACCCCATGCGGCATGGTCACTCCTGCCGCTGGCGGTGTTCGCTTTTGGCTGGGCCCTGATGGTGCCGGTGGTGACACTGCTGGTGCTGGACCTGCACCCGCAGCGCCGAGGCATGGCCTCTTCGCTGCAGGCCGTGATCGGTTCCACCGCCAACGGCATCGTGGCCGGGGCCGTGACGCCGCTGGTGATGCATTCCACCCGCGCGCTGGCCCTGACCTCGCTGGCGATGATGTGCGTCGGGCTGACCGCCTGGATTTACCTGCGCCGGCGCTGGCCCGAAACGGGCGCTCAGCGCGCCGGCTTGTAGGCGCGCTTCTTGGCGTCGCGCGGCACAAAGACCTTGCCGCCGCCGCTGCCCGGATTCCCCGAGCGAGCGAAGTCGCCACGCGGTGCGGGCTTGCCGGCCTGCGCACCCGTGGATCGCTTCTCCCACGGCGCGGCATGCTGGCCACCACCGAAACCGCTGGCACCACGACGGTCGTCACGGAACGCATCCCGCCGATCGCCGCCAAAATCGCCGAAACCCGCCTTGCGGCCGTAGCCGTTGGAGTCGCCATTGCGGTCACCGTTGCGGTCACCGAAACGTTGGCCCTCCGGGGCGCGACGACCCTGGTAGCTGCCTCCACGCGGCGGGGCACCACGGCCCTTGCCGCCAAAGCCACCAGGCTGCGGCGCACGCGGGGCGCGCTGGGTCGGCTCCAGGCCAGGGATCTCCTCGGCCTTGAACGGCTGCTTGGTGTAGCCCTCGATGTCGAAGATCTTGAAGCGGTCGCGGAACTCCGCAAACGTGACAGCCAGACCGTCGCGACCGGCGCGGCCGGTGCGGCCGATGCGGTGCGTGTAGTCCTCGCTCTTCATCGGCAGGCCGAAGTTAAAGACGTGGGTGATGGTGGGCACGTCGATGCCGCGCGCGGCGACGTCGGTGGCCACCAGGATCTGCACCTGGCCGTTGCGCAATGCCATGAGACGGCGATTGCGCAGGCCCTGACTCAGGGCGCCATGCAGGGCGACGGCGGAAAAGCCCGCCTGCTGCAGGTCGGCGGCCAGGCCATCGCACTCGATCTGAGTGCTGGCAAAGACGATGGCCTGGTCGATGCTGGTGTCACGCAACCAGTGATCGAGCATCTTGCGTTTGTGCTGCGCGTTGTCAGCCCAGAACAGCACCTGCTTGATGTTGGCGTGCTTTTCTTGGGGCGAGTCGATCTGCACCTTGCGCGGCTCGCGCATCACGCGCGCTGCCAGCTGCTGAATGCGCGGGGCGAAGGTGGCACTGAACATCATGGTCTGGTGACGCTCGATGGTCAGCTGGTTGATCTCGGCCAGGTCGTCGGCAAAGCCCAGGTCCAGCATGCGGTCGGCCTCGTCCACCACGAGGAATTTCACTTGGTCCAGCTTGATCTGCATGGAGCGTTGCAGGTCCAGCAAACGGCCCGGCGTGGCGACCACGAGGTTGGCGTTCTGCAGGCGCGCGATCTGCACCTGGTAAGGCATGCCACCCACCACGTTGGCGATGCGCAGGCCGCGGCAGTGCTTGACCAGCTCGATGGCGTCGTGCGCCACCTGCTGCGCGAGTTCGCGCGTGGGGCACAGCACCAGGGCGCCAGGCGTAGCGGCCTTGAAGTTGCGCGGGTCGGTGGGGTTGCGGCGCTTGCGCTTGGGCGGGGCTTCGCCGCGGGCGGCGGCTTCCGCAGCCTGGCGTGCGGCGTCGGCCTGCTCGCGCGCTTCGGCCTCGGCCTCCAGGCGAATCAGGGTGTGCAACACGGGCAGCAGGAAGGCTGCCGTCTTGCCGCTGCCCGTCTGGCTGGACACCATCAGGTCGATGAAGCGGGCGGACTCGCCCTCGGCGGAGTTGTCCATGGCCAGGGGAATGGCCTGGTCCTGCACTGCGGTGGGCTGGGTGTAGCCCAGGTCTTCGACGGCGCGAATCAGCTCGGGGGCCAGGCCCAGGCGCAGAAAGCCGTTGGGGGCCAA
>JBEAZV010000008.1:0-37162 GCA_041159245.1 Pseudomonadota bacterium | reverse complement strand
TCGACAAAAAGTCCTTCAAGGAATTCCGCGAGGGCACCGCCGGCCGCTTCGTCGGCGTGGGCATCGAGATCACGCAGGAAGACGGCCTGGTCAAGGTTGTCTCGCCCATCGAGGGCTCGCCCGCCTTCCGTGCCGGCCTCGCCCCGGGCGACCTGATCACCAAGATCGACGACACCGCCGTCAAGGGCCTGTCGCTGTCCGAGGCCGTCAAGCGCATGCGCGGCGAGCCCAACACCAAGGTCATTCTCACCATCTACCGCAAGGACGAGAACCTCACCTTCCCGGTCACCATCACCCGCGAGGAGATCAAGACCGTCTCCGTCAAGGGCAAGGTGGTCGAGCCGGGCTACGGCTGGATCCGCCTGTCGCAGTTCCAGGAGCGCACCGTCGACGACTTCGTGCGCAAGATCGAAGACATCTACAAGGCCGACCCCGCCATCAAGGGGCTGGTGCTGGACCTGCGCAATGACCCCGGCGGCCTGCTCGATGCGGCCGTCGCCATCTCCGCGGCCTTCCTGCCTGAAGGCGTGACGGTGGTCTCCACCAACGGCCAGCTGGCCGAGAGCAAGTTCACCTACAAGGCTGCGCCCGAGTTCTATCAGCGCCGCTCCGGCAATGACCCGCTTCGCCGCCTGCCCGCCGCCATCAAGAACGTGCCGCTGGTGGTGCTGGTCAACGAAGGCTCGGCCTCGGCCAGTGAGATCGTGGCCGGCGCGCTGCAGGACCACAAGCGCGCCACCATCATGGGCAGCCAGACCTTTGGCAAGGGCTCGGTACAAACGGTGCGACCGCTGGGCCCCGACACCGGCCTGAAGATCACCACCGCCCGCTACTACACGCCCTCGGGCAAGTCGATTCAGGCCCGCGGCATCGTGCCGGACGTGCTCGTCGACGAAAGCGCGGAAGGCAATGTGTTCGCGCTCCTGCGCACCCGCGAGGCCGACCTCGACAAGCACCTGGGCAACGGTCAGGACGCTGCCGAGACCAAAGACCCGGCCCGCGAGCGCGCCCGAGAGGAAGCCCGCAAGCGTGCCGAGGAAGAATCTCGCAAGCCGATGTCCGAGCGCAGTCGCATGCCGGAGTTCGGCAGCGACAAGGACTTCCAGCTCGCCCAAGCCCTGAACCAGCTCAAAGGCCGTCCGGTTCTGGTGAGCAAGACCCAGGTGATCGAGCGCAAGGACGAGAAAAAGGACAACTGAGGCTCCATCCTGCGGCCTTCCCGAGCCGGCCTGCGCAAGCAGTCCGGCTTTTTGCATCCTGACCCATGACCGACGACGACCTGCTTCGCTACTCGCGCCACATCCTGCTGGAGGAGATCGGCGTGGAAGGCCAGGAGCGCCTGGCGCGATCGCGCGCCCTCGTGGTGGGAGCCGGCGGCCTGGGCTCGCCCGTGGCCCTCTACCTGGGCAGCGCCGGCCTGGGACACCTCACCCTGGTCGATGCCGACGAGGTTGATGTGACCAACCTGCAGCGTCAGATCGCGCATGCGCAGGACCGCTTGGGTCAGCTGAAAGTGGAGTCGGCGCGCACCGCGGTCCTGGGGCTCAACCCCGGCGCGCAAGTGCGCGCGGTGGCGCTGCGCGCTGATGCCGCTTTGCTGGACGAACTGGTGCCACAGGCCGACGTGGTGCTCGATTGCACCGATAACTTCGTCACGCGCCAGGCGATCAACGCGGCTTGCGTGCGTCACCGCGTGCCCCTGGTGTCGGGCGCTGCGATCCGCTTCGACGGACAGTTGGCCGTCTACGACCCGCGCGAGCCGGCAGCCCCCTGCTATGCCTGCGTCTTTCCGCCGCATCAGCCCGTGGAGGAAACCCGCTGCGCCACGATGGGCGTGTTCGCACCGCTGGTGGGTGTGATCGGTAGCCTGCAAGCGGCCGAGGCGCTCAAGCTTCTGTCGGGCGCCGGCACGCCACTCACAGGTCGGCTTCTGATGTTCGACGGCCTGCGCATGGAATGGAACGAGATCCGGCTGGCGCGCCAGGCCACTTGCACGGTCTGCGGCTCCCGCAAGGACTGAGGACAGGCCTTAGTCGATCAGCTTGTTCTTCAGCGCGTAGTAGGTGAGATCGCTGTTGGAGGCCAGGCTCATTTTCTCCATCAGGCGAGTGCGGTAGGTGCTGACCGTCTTGACCGACAGGGACAGGGCCTTGGCGATGTCGCCTGCAGTCTCGCCCTTGGCCAGCTTGAGAAACACCTGGAACTCGCGTTCCGACAATTGCTCGTGCGGTGCGCCGCCTTCCTTGCGATTGAGTTGCTGCGCGAGCAGTTCGGCCACCGCCGGCGAGATGTAGCGACGACCCAGGGCGATGGTACGGATCGCATTGACGATCTCCATCGGCTCGCATTCCTTGTTTAGGTAACCGCTGGCACCCTGGCGGATCAGGTTCATCGCGTAATGCTCCTCGGGGTAGCCCGAGAGAATCAGGATGCCGACGTCAGGGGCCTTCGCGCGGATCATGCCCAGGGCGTCGATGCCGCTCTGGCCGGGCATGGACAGGTCCATCACCAGCACGTCGAGCTCGGTCGTGCGTACGAGGTCGATCGCTTCGCGCCCGCTGGCCGCCTCGCCCACCACCCGCAGGTCCACTTGCTCGGAGAAAAACTGCTTGAGTCCCGAGCGCACGATGGCGTGGTCATCCACGATGCCGACTTTGATCATGTCCGTTCACTTTCCTCGCCTGCTGCGGGTTGCCCGATGGAGATGACGACTGAACCGAAATGGCTGCGTCCCAAGGGGCGAAATCAACAATTCTATGCACTCAATGGATTGAATTCAGTCATTTTGATGCATTACCTCAATCGGGCCATGCCTCGCACCGAGTCCTACAGTCGGTCCGCACACGGGCCTACCTGCACTCACGACCCAGGCTGATCCAGGACGGCTGACCTACAGCCCTAGGCTAAGCCGCTCCTGCAATGACGCTTGGTGAGAGGCCCCTGCCATGAATGAACATGAACGCCGACAGTCCCCGCAAGTGCGCGCCGCGTGGTCGCAAGCAACCGCCGATCAGGCCAAGGGCGCTGGCGGCGGCTTGCTAGGAGGTACGCGCGAATTCGCCGCGCAGGCACTGGAGCAGGCAGCCGAAAAAATGCGCAACCTGCGTGAAGGCATGTCCGGTACTGCGGATGCCGCGCAGCGCCGAATGCACCGCTATGCCGGCGCCACCTCCCACTACATCGCCGACCAGCCCCTGCGGGCGGTCTTCATCGCCGCCGGCATCGGCGCGCTGGTGGCTGCCGCGGTCTTGATGTCACGCCGACGCGGTCATCGTGACTGACCTACGGGCGGCGGGCCGTGGTGCTGCACCCCATCTTCTCGGTGCTGGCGCGCCGTCCGGACCTGTTGCTGGACCACCTGGCCGGCTACGGGGCGCTCGCGCGCGAGGAGGCCCAGAGCACCGGCACCGCGCTTTTGCGCCGGACCGTCGCGGGGATCGTCGCGGTATGCGCCTTTCTCCTGTTTCTGGTGCTGGCGGGTGTGGCCGCAATGCTCGGCGTCTTGCTGGCGCAATTCCACTGGATGCTGGTGCTGGTGCCGGGCATCGCGCTGGCGCTGGCCCTGGTGGCCTACCTTCAGGCGCGCCAGCCGCTGCCACGCGGGTCCCTTACGCAGCTGCAGGCCCAACTCGAAGCCGATCTCGAGGCTCTGCGCACCCTGGGGGCAGCGTGAACCCTGAAGGGGCCAGTGCCAGCGAGCGCCTGGCCCTGACGCGCCTGGCCATCCTGGACTACCTGCAGCGCCGCGAGCACGGCGAGGCCTCATGGCCTCCCCCTGAAACGACGGACGAGCCCCCCGATGCAGACGCCTCCCGCTGGCGCGGGCTGCGAGACGCGGGCCGACGCTATTGGCAGGACCATCCGGCGCGCTGGGCGCTCGAGCTCACCACACCCCTGCTCTCACACTGGGCCCAGCGTCATCCGGTGGCCCTGCTCGGAGTAGCGGCCCTGGCGGGAGCCCTGCTCGTGTTCGCGCGGCCTTGGCGGCTCCTGTCCGTGACTGGCGTGGCCGTCGCTGCACTCAAGTCTCCTCAGCTCGCGTCGCTGGCCATGTCCCTTCTGGCCTCGACACGTGCTGGCCGGCACAGGCCTCGCCCCTGAGAGGTCGACGCCTACGCGCATTGCCGACATTCCCCACCCCGCATCCGCGGCCCATGTCCCCCAAAGGAGCTCCCCATGCCCTCTGCACGCAAACCCCCCGCACGCCTGCTGCATCCCCTGCGCCTGCTGGCCCTGGCCAGCGCCGTCGCCACCGGCCTCCTGGGCTCCGGCTGCTCGGTGATGCGCGGACAAAACACCGTCGGCAGTTACATCGACGACACCGCCATCACCACGGCTGTCAAGGCGCGGCTGCTAGAGGACAAGACCACGGGCGGCCTGTCGATCAATGTCGACTCGCTCAATGGCACCGTGGCCCTGTCGGGTTTCGCTACCTCCGAGGCGGAGAAGGAGCGGGCCGAGGCCATCGCGCGCGAGGCCAAGGGCGTCAAGGCCGTTCGCAACAACCTCATCGTGCGCCCGCCGGTACGCTGAGGCCTCTACCTGCACGCAGCCCCAGCGCCTGGGGTTGGGTGGGCAGCATCAGGGTTTTCCCGGCAATTGATTGATTTGAACAATCAGTTGCCACGCCACTAGAGTCGGGGGATGACCACACGCCGTCCCAATCTGATCTACATCGTGGCCGACGACCTCGGCTTTGCCGACCTGGGTTGCTACGGCGGCCGCGACGCTCGCTTCGGCCCCGTCTCACCCGTCCTGGACAGCCTGGCCGCCAACGGCCTGCGCTTCACCGAGGGCTACTCCAACTCGCCGGTGTGCTCGCCCACGCGCTTTGCCATCATGACCGCGCGCTATCAGTACCGCCTGCGCGGCGCCGCCGAGGAACCGATCAACAGCCGGGCCCGCCACAGCACCACGCTGGGCCTGCCCACCGACCATCCCACGATGCCCTCGCTGCTGCGGGCCGCGGGCTACCGCACGGCGCTCATAGGCAAGTGGCACCTGGGCTACCCGCCCGCCTTCGGGCCGCTGCGATCCGGCTATGAGGAATTCTTCGGCCCCATGGCCGGCGGCGTCGACTATTTCAACCACGCGGCCAGTACCGGGGTGCACGATCTGTGGACTGGCGAGGAGCAAAAGGAGGAAGAGGGCTACCTGACCGACCTGCTTTCGCGCCGCGCGGTGGACTACATCGACCGCATGGCCCAGCAGGAAGCGCCCTTCCTTCTGAGCCTGCACTACACCGCGCCGCACTGGCCCTGGGAGACCCGCGACGACGCGCACATCGCACCGGACCTGCGTGGCAAGCTGTTTCACCTCGAGGGCGGCAACATCCACACCTACCATCGCATGATCCATCACATGGACGAAGGCATCGGGTGGGTGATGGACGCCCTGCGCCGACACGGCATGGCCGACGACACGCTGGTGATCTTCACCAGCGACAACGGCGGCGAGCGCTTCTCCGACAACTGGCCCCTGGTGGGCGGCAAGATGGATCTGACCGAAGGCGGCATCCGCGTGCCCTGGATCGCGCACTGGCCGGCCGTGATCGCCCCGGGCCGGGCCACGCGCCAGCACTGCCTCAGCATGGACTGGTCGGCCACCTTCATCGACGCCGGCGGCGCCCGGCCCGATCCTGCCTACACGCTCGATGGTGTGTCGCTGATGCCGGTGCTCGCCGCGGCTGGCCGCGAATTCGACCGCCCCATGCACTGGCGCATGAACCACCGCAGCCAGCGAGCCTCCCGGGCCGGCGACTGGAAGTACCTGCGGGTGGACGGCCATGACTACCTGTTCAACATTTCCGGTGACGAGCGCGAACGGGCCAACCTCGCAGCCCGCGAGCCCGAACGCCTGGCCCGCATGCGCGAGGACTGGGAGACCTGGAATGCCACCATGCCTCCGATTCCCGAGGACGCGGGCATCAGCCTGGGCTACGGCGCCAAGGACATGCCTCAGCGTTAAGCTCGGGGGGTGATGTCCAAGCTGTCCCGGTGGTTCCCCTTCCTGCGCTGGCCGCGCCCTGACGCGGCCCTTCTAAGAGGCGAGCTCGCTGCCGCCCTGACCGTGGTGGTGGTCATGATCCCGCAGTCCGTCGCCTACGCGGGCCTGGCGGGCATGCCCCTGATCACCGGCCTGTATGCCGTTTTCCTGCCGATGGTGGTGGCGGTGCTTTTCAGCCAGTCCACACGCCTGTCGGTGGGACCTGCGGCCCTGACCTGCTTGCTGGTGGGCGCCTCGCTGGTGGGCCTGGCGGAGCCAGGCAGCGCGCAGTGGGTGGCGCTGGCGGTATGGTTGGCGCTCCTGTCGGGGGCCATGCAACTGGTCGTCGGTGCCAGCGGATCGGCCTGGGTACTCAATCTCGTGAGCTCACCGGTACTGGCCGGCTTCACCCAGGCCGCCGCCCTCCTGATCATCGCCTCGCAGCTGCCCGGGCTGTTCGGCCTTCAGGGACCGCTGTCGCAGCTGCTGTCGGCACCGGCCCTAAGCCCCGAGACCCTCGGCTACGGCCTGGGAAGTCTGGCCCTGTTCGAGACCGGCAAGCGCTTGTTCCCGCGCGTGCCTGTGGTGCTGCTGGTGCTGGGCGCAGCGGCCGTCCTCAGTGCGACAACAGGCTATGCAGCGCGCGGCGCGGTGATCGGCGACTTGCCTGCCGGACTGCCCACCTTCTATTGGCCTCAGCTGCCAGCGTGGGAGCAATTTGCCGCCCTGGTCGCGCCGGCGGCAGTGATCGCGCTGGTCAGCTCGCTGGAGATGGCGTCGAGCGCCAAGATCGAGAACCAGCGCGAAGGCCGGCGCTGGGACGCCAATCAGGACCTGATCGGTCAGGGCGTGGGCAAGCTCGTATCCGCCTTCAGTGGCAGCTTCCCCACCAGTGCCTCGTTCTCGCGGTCGGCCATCACCCTGCAGGCCGGAGCACGCACCGGGTGGTCGGCGGTGGTCGCTGCGATGCTGGTGCTGGCGGCGCTGCTCGTGCTGATGCCCGCGCTGTACCACGTGCCATCGGCGGTGCTCTCGGCCATCGTGGTGTCAGCAGTGCTGGGACTGATCAAACCGCGCCTGTTTCCCTTGCTCTGGCGCGTCCAGCGGGTAGAGGCGAGCATTGCCATCGCCACCTTTGGTGCCACCTTGCTGACCGCACCACGCATCTACTGGGGCGTGCTCACGGGGGTGATCCTGGGGCTGGCGCATTTCCTGCACCAGCGCCTGCATCCGCGCATTATTGAAGTGGGGCTACACCCGGATGGCAGCCTGCGTGACCGGCACGTGTGGAAGCTCGAACCCATCGCGCTGCACACCTACGCCCTGCGCATGGACGACGCGCTGGACTTCGCCTCGGCCAGCGCGCTCGAGCGCGCCATCGTCGAACACCTGGCGCAGCACCCCGGGGTCTGCCATGTGTGCCTGTTCGCGCAACCGATCAACCGCATCGATGCCACCGGCGTAGAGGTCTTCACCCAGTTGCGCCGCTACCTCGAAAGCCGTGGCGTGACGCTGCATATCAGTGGCATCAAGCTTCCCGTCGAACAGATGCTGCAACGCGCCGGTGCACTCGACGAAGGACCGCTGCTGCGGATGTACCGCACGGACACGGAGGCACTGGTCGCCTTCGGCCGGCACAGCGCCTGACCCCGCCTCAAGCGGTCAGGATCCATCCCTCGAGCGGATCGACCTGCGCCGGCAGGCCCCACCTCGGCGCGCCCTGCCGTTCGGCCCAGGCGGCCTGCAGCATGCACAGGACGGCGTCCAGGCTGTCGCCGCTGGCATCTTCCACGAGCGCCTCGCGCTGCGCGTTCGAAAGCTTCAGGCGCAGATCCAGACGGGTGCGCCCTGCCTCAAGGCCTCCAGCAAATCCTTGCGCGCGATCAGGCGCTCGGGCGTCTGTTTCGCGGCATCGTCGCTCTTGTAGCTGCGCCGCTCGATCAGCTCGCGCGCCAGCAGGCCCGGGTAGGCCTCCAGCGCCACGCGGCGGGTGTCGCCCACATGCAGACCAGGCAGATGCACCCCCGCCTTCAGCAGCAGGGGCACGGCCGCATGCAGCATGTAGGCCACCGGTGGGTTCACCCATTTCATGGAAGGACTGGAGCCAGCCTGCCGGTCAAAAGCGCGGTGCGCAAACTTGCCGCCTGCAGGGCGCGCGTCGCAGAAGGCGGCGAAGGTCTCGCGAATCTGTGCGCGCGAGAGGCTGGCGTAGTGCGCCATGCAATCGGCCCATTGCAAGGGCCATCCCAGGTGCTCCACCAGCTCGCGCGGCAGACCGAAAGGCACGTCGAAACCGCCAACCCAGCCACCCGGCGCCGCTAGCCACTGCCCGAACGCCTCCAGCGTGAGAAGTTTCTCGAGGCGGTCGAGCCGCACCGCGTCGCCGCGGCGTTCACCCCGGGCCAGAACGATGGGTTTGCGCTTGGAGGGGCTGCTTGAAAAGTCGCAGCCCAGAAGGACCGGCAAGGGTCTTAGACGCGTCCGCAGATCGCGGCGGTCGCCATCAGGTCTTCGAGCAGGGCCAGCGACACACGCCCGGACACCGAGTACGGATCGAGCTCGGGCCGCTCGGCATATTTCAGCAGGATGGACTGATTCACCTTGCTGATATTCACTTGCCCCATGGTCCAACCGCCGAAACGGCGCTCGGTGATTTCCTCGTAATGGAGCAGGGCTACATCCTTGTGGCGCGGATCTTTCTGGATATGGCCATACAGCTCGGAGACGGCCATGCGCCCCCCTTCGATGGCCTGCAGAAAGATGTCACCGCCGTAGCACAGGATGCCGGTGATACCGGTGATGGGGTTGTGCTGACGCGACTGCGCCAGGATGGATTCAATCGCGGCAGGACTCGGGTCCACGGCGCGGCTGCAATAGAGAAGTCGAACCAGCATGTCAGTTCCCCTTGGGGATCAGGGACAGGAATTCGCGGCGCAGGGCGGAGTCCTTGAGGAACACGCCGCGCATGACCGAGTTGATCATCTTGCTGTCCATGTCCTTCACGCCGCGCCACGCCATGCAGTAGTGAGTAGCTTCCATCACGATGGCCAGGCCGTCGGGTTGGGTCTTGTCCATGATCAGGTCGGCCAGTTGCACCACGGCTTCTTCCTGGATCTGGGGGCGCCCCATCACCCACTCGGCCAGCCGCGCGTACTTGGACAGGCCGATCACGTTGGTGTGTTCATTGGGCAGCACACCGATCCAGACCCGGCCGATGACCGGGCAGAAATGGTGGCTGCAAGCCGAACGCACGGTGATCGGGCCGACGATCATCAGCTCGTTCAGGTGCTCGGCGTTGGGAAATTCGGTGATGCTCGGCGACGCCACATAGCGGCCGCGGAACACCTCGTTGACGTACATCTTGGCTACGCGGCGGGCGGTGTCGCCGGTGTTGTGGTCGCTGGCGGTGTCAATGACGAGGCTGTCCAGGACGCCTTTCATCTTGCCCTCGACCTCGTCCAGCAAGGCTTGCAGCTCGCCCGGCTCGATGAACTCGGCGATGTTGTCATTGGCGTGGAACCGCTTGCGGGCAGCCTGGATCCGCTCACGGATCTTCACCGACACGGGGGTCCCGATGTCGGCGGCAGGTGCGGCGGGTTTGGAGGAATCGGCTTTCATCAGCATGGGAGATGCTAACACCCAGCCCACCGCCCCCGGTCACAGCTTGCCCTCGGTCCGCCATGGGTACCAAGGAATTACCCGGTGGCAGGCCTCCTGAGCGCCCTCAAAGATATTTCTTCCCCTGGATCATCAGAGCCAGCCGCATCACGCCCAGAGCCAGTCGCTCCAGCACCCGTTCGGTGAACGGGCGGCTTGCGTAGCGGGCCGGGTCCATGATCCGCCCGTGGTGGGCGATGGCCTGCATCAGCCGCTCGCGCAGCTGCGTGGCAAAGGCCTCGTCCTCCATGACCACATTGGCCTCTCGCGCCAGCAGCAGGCTCAAGGGGTCGAGGTTGGAGGAGCCGACGGTGGCCCAGCGTCTGTCGATCACGGCGACCTTGGCGTGCAGGAAGCTGGGGGAGTACTCGTGGATCTCCACCCCGGCACGCAGCAAGCTGCCATACACCGGGCGCGAGGCGTAGTACTGCATGAAGTACTCGTAACGCCCCTGCAGCAGCAGGGTGACTTTCACGCCGCGGCGCGCCGCGCGCTCCAGAGCGTGGCGCAAGCGGCGGCCTGGCACGAAGTAGGCGTTGGCGATGAGGATCTCCTGCTGAGCGCGCCCGATCGCCCGCAGGTAGGCCCGCTCGATGTGCGCGCGATGGCCCAGGTTATCCCGCAGCATCAGCGCCGCCCGCACGCGGCCAACGCCGTCCGGCACCACCTGCGAGGCAGGGGACCGGTGCATCAGGACGTCGGCCAAAGCATGGGGGCTGAGCGTGTGCAAGGCACGCAGGCGCTGCCACACCTGCCGGATCGAATGGCGCACGTCGGCCACCAGGGGTCCGTGCATGCGGACAGCGAAGTCCAACCGAGGCGCCTTGAGCAAACCGTGACCCGGGTCATGCAGGTCGTCCAGGATGTTGATGCCCCCGCAAAAGGCCACCTTGCCATCGACCACGCAGAGCTTGCGATGCAGGCGCCGCCAGCTGCCAGGCCACAACACGCCCAAGCTGCCCACTGGCGCGTACACCTGCCAGTCCACACCCGCCAGGCGTAGGCGACGGCGCCATTCGAAAGGCGGCAGCGGCGTGCCAAAGCCGTCCACGACGACACGCACGAACACGCCCCGCCGCGCCGCGCGCTCCAGGGCTTCGGCGACCCCGATGCTGCTCCCGTTGAAATCGAAGATATAGGTCTCCAACCAGATCTCATGCGCCGCCGCGTCGATGGCGGCGACCAGCGCCGGGAAAAGATCAGCGCTGCCCTCCAGCAGGTCCAGGCGGTGGCCAGTTCGCAGCGGGGGCAGGCGCGGCAGCACGGCGCGACCTCAGAAGGCGAACTCCGCCACCAGCGGCAGGTGGTCGGACATGCGGGCCCAATCGCGCCCGCGCGGCACGTTCACATGCATCGGGTCCAGGCCCCGCGCATAGACGTAATCGAGCTGCGCCAGGGGCAGACGCGAGGGGTAGGTGGCCACACGTTCGCGGCTGCAATCGCGCAGCCCGTAGCGGGCCATCGGCTCGCGCAGCTTGCCTCCCCAGTCGTTGAAATCACCCGCCACCAGCAGTGGCGCACGTTCGGGGACCTCGCGCGCGATAAAGCGCCCGAGCCGATCCACCTGGCGTACGCGGCTGCCTGCAATCAGACCCAAATGAACGACGATGACATGCACGACCTGACCGTGCACCTTCAATTCCACATGCAGCAGGCCTCGCTGCTCGAAGCGGTGATCCGACATGTCCTCGTGGCCCTGGGACACCACCTGCCATCGGGAGAGGAGCGCATTGCCATGTTCGCCATGCCGGGTGACCGCATTGGTCTGGTAGACCGCCGCATAGCCTTCGGGCGCCAGGAATTCGGCCTGGGGCAACTCGGGCCAGCGCTTGAAATAACGCTCCTCGCGCCGATGCACCTTGCGCACTTCCTGCAGGCACACGATGTCGGCGCCGAGTCCCTCCACGGCCTCGGCCAGGTTATGGATCTCTAGCCGGCGCGCCGGGCCGATGCCCTGCACCCCCTTGTGGATGTTGTAGGTGGCGACCCGCAGGGTGCGTGTCATGCAAGCCGCCCGCTCACGACACAAACCGCGGAAGCATCAGGATCGCCTCCGCATTTGAGGGGGAGAAGCAGGCATCGGCCGCCTCACGCCAGGGCAACCAGCGAAACGCAATGTGTTCGCGCGGACTGAGCGTCACCGGCGTGCCGGCGGGCACGCACAGGCCAAACACATGCTCAAGGTTATGGGTCACGCCAGGAGCATAGCGATGGCGCCAGCGCGGGTAAATCTCGTAGGTGTTGGTGAGCCCCCAGTCCCGCAGCCCTGTATGCAAGGTGGTGCCGGGTCGGCACTCAATGCCGGTTTCTTCGGCCACCTCGCGCACCGCAGTCTCCGCAAAGGACTCCTCGTGAGCGTCCTTGCTGCCAGTGACCGACTGCCAGTACTGCGAGGCGTCGGCGCGCTGGATCAAGAGTACGTCGAGCGCCGGGGTGTAGATCACCACCAGCACAGATTGCGGGATCTTGTAGACGGTCATGGCCTAAAACAAGGGCGCCGCTCAGGCGCCCCGGAATTCTGCCAGCCGTGCGGCATCAGGCCGGCAGCGGGTTGCGCAGGCGGATATGCAACTCGCGCAGCTGCTTCTCGTCGACGGGGCCGGGCGCCTGCGTGAGCAGGTCCTGGGCGCGCTGGGTCTTGGGGAAAGCAATCACGTCACGCAGGCTCTCGGCGCCCGTCATGAGCATGACGAAGCGGTCCAGACCGATGGCAATGCCGCCGTGCGGGGGCGCCCCGTACTGCAAGGCGTCCAGCAGGAAGCCGAACTTGGCCTGCGCCTCCTCGGGTCCGATCTTCAGAGCGCGAAACACCTTGCTTTGCACGTCTTCGCGGTGGATACGCACCGAGCCGCCGCCCAGTTCGATGCCATTGAGCACCGCGTCGTAGGCCTTGGCGACGCAGCGCCCCGGGTCGGTCTCGAGCCAGTCCTCGTGGCCGTCCTTGGGCGAAGTGAAGGGGTGGTGCACGGCGTTCCAACGCTGGGCGTCGTCGTCGTACTCGAACATCGGGAAATCGACCACCCACAGCGGCTTCCACTGGCCCTCGATGAGGCCATGGGACTTGCCGAACTCGCTATGACCCACCTTCACGCGCAGCGCGCCGATGGCGTCGTTGACGATCTTGGCCTTATCGGCGCCGAAGAAGATCAGGTCGCCGGTGGCGGCACCGGTGCGTTTCATGATCTCGGCCAGCGCGGTGTCATGCAGGTTCTTGACGATGGGAGACTGCAGCCCGTCGCGACCGCCCGCAGCGTCATTCACCTTGATCCAGGCCAGACCCTTGGCACCGTAGATCTTCACGAACTCGGTGTAGCCGTCGATTTCGCCGCGGCTCATTTCGCCGCCACCTGGCACACGCAAGGCCACCACGCGACCATCGGCCTGGTTGGCGGGACCCGAGAACACCTTGAAGTCCACGTCCTTCATGACATCGGTGATCTCGGTGAATTCCAGCTTCACGCGCAGATCGGGCTTGTCCGAGCCGTACAGGCGCATCGCGTCGGCGTGCGTCATGACCGGGAAGGGCGGGATGTCGACGTCGATCGCCTGCTTGAAGGTACTGCGGATCATGCCCTCGAACATCACGCGGATTTCTTCCTCGGTCAGGAAAGAGGTTTCCACGTCGATCTGGGTGAACTCGGGCTGGCGGTCGGCGCGCAGGTCCTCGTCGCGGAAGCACTTGGTGATCTGGTAGTAGCGATCAAAGCCCGAGACCATCAGCAGCTGCTTGAACAACTGGGGCGACTGGGGCAGCGCGAAGAACATGCCGTCATGCACGCGGCTGGGAACGAGGTAGTCGCGCGCACCCTCAGGCGTGCTCTTGGTCAGCATCGGCGTCTCGATGTCGATGAAGCCATTGGCATCGAGGAACTTGCGCACCTCCATCGTGACCTTGTAGCGCAGCATCAGGTTGTTCTGCATGTACGGGCGACGCAGGTCCAGCACCCGATGCATCAGGCGGGTGGTCTCGGAGAGGTTCTCGTCGTCGAGCTGGAACGGGGGCGTGACCGAAGGATTGAGCACCGTGACCGCGTGACACAGGATCTCGATCTTGCCGCTCTTGAGGTTGTCATTGGTGGTGCCGGCTGGGCGTGCACGCACCAGGCCCGTGACCTGCACACAGAACTCGTTACGCAAGCCCTCGGCGATCTTGAACATGTCCGGACGGTCGGGATCGCACACCACCTGCACATAGCCCTCGCGGTCACGCAGGTCGACGAAGATCACGCCGCCGTGGTCACGGCGCCGGTTGACCCAACCGCACAGGGTCACGGTCTGGCCCATGAGGGCTTCGGTCACGAGACCGCAATAGGTCGTACGCATTTTCTGGCTGGACATGGAAACAGCTTCCGGCGCCACGATGGCGCGTTACTTGGCAGGAGGAAGATCGGCCGGGGCGTCGGGGACGACCACGCCCATGGAGATCACGTAGCGCAAGGCCTCGTCAACGGACATGCGCAGTTCGATGCAATCGCTCTTGGGCAGCATCACGAAGTAGCCGCCCGTGGGGTTGGGCGTGGTGGGCACGTAGACGCTCAGGTACTCGCCCACAAGGTGGTTGGCTGCATCGCCGCCGGGCGTCCCGGTGACAAAGCCGATCGTCCACACGCCCGGGCGCGGCCATTGCACCAGCACCGCGGTGCGAAAGGCGTTGCCGCTTTCGGAGAACAAGGTGTCGGAGACCTGTTTGACGCCCGAATAGATGGACCGCACCACCGGGATGCGGTTCATGAGCCGGTCGCTCCAAGCGAGCAGGCGCCGGCCGAGGAAGTTGCTCGTGACCGCGCCGACCAGCAGCAGGATCCCCAGCGCCAGCACCACGCCCAAACCGGGAATGTGTACGCCGAACAAGCGGTCTGGGTGCCAGGCGACCGGCAAGATCAGGAGCGTCTGATCCAGGGTGCCAAGAATCCACTGCACCACCCAAACGGTGATGGCGACTGGCAGGACGACCAGGAGGCCGGCGAAGAACCATTTGCGCAAGGGAGCCATCGGGTGTTCCTGGCGAGGAAGGGTCAGTGGCAAGCGCAGGCGCTGCCGCAACCGCCAGCCGACGCGGTGGGCGCGTCGGAGGACGAAGAGGAGGACGAAGCAGGCGCGCTGTCGGCCGGTTTGGTGGCGGACGCCGCGGCGCTGTCACCCGAGGTGGACGACGCACCCGAGCCGCCGCGAAAGTCGGTGGCGTACCAGCCTGAGCCTTTGAGCTGGAAACCGGCCGCTGTGACCTGCTTGCTAAAAGCCTCGGCACCGCAGGCGGGGCAGGCGGTCAGCGCAGCGTCGGAGATCTTTTGCAGGACGTCCTTGGCATGGCCACAGGAGCCGCATTTGTAGGCGTAGATGGGCATGGCAGGGGGTGAAAGTGCAAAGCCCTCAATTATAGGCGGGGCCCGCCATCCCAAGCCCCCGGCCCGGCCTATCCCGCCCCCCGCCCACTGGGCGGCCCGGGCTTAGGTGCCCGCCAGCCGGTGGTGGGAGGCGTGGGCGTTGCGGATCGCCTGCGGCCCGAGCGAGCCGACCAGCATGCCGACCAGGGATGCCAGCAGACCGGCCAGCTGCGCGGGGAAGACCGCGCCGGCCGGCGTGGCCAGAAACATCCCCCAGGTCACCAGGCCCAGGACGATGGCGAAGACCGCACCCTGGGTGGTCGCACGTTGCCAGTACAGGCCGAAGACCAGCGGGATGAAGGCGCCCACCAGGGTGACCTGGTAGGCCCCGGACACCATCTCGTAGATCGAGGTGCCCTGCATGTAGATGGCATAGGCCAGCACGAACAGGCTGAACACCAGCACGGTGATACGCATGGTGCGCAGTTGCTGGCGGTCGCTGGTGTGCGGTCGGAACTGCCGCCAGATGTTCTCGGTGAAGGTGACGCTGGGGGCCAGCAGGGTGGCCGAGGCGGTGGACTTGATGGCCGAAAGCAGGGCCCCGAAGAACAGCACCTGCATCAAAAAGGGCATCTGCTCCATCACCAAGGTGGGCATGATCTTTTGCGGATCCTCCTTCAGGAGGGTGGCCGCCTTCTCGGGCATCACCAACAGGGTGCTGGCCACGATGAACATGGGCACGAAGGCGAACACGATGTAGCACGCGCCCCCGATGATGGCGCCCTTGCGGGCCGCGCCTTCGCTGTTGGCGGACATCACGCGCTGGAACACGTCCTGCTGCGGGATGGAGCCGAGCATCATGGTCACAGCCGCGGCCAGGAAAAAGGCGATATCGGTGAAGGAGGGTTCCGGCCAGAACTTGAACAGCTCTTTGCTAACCGCGAAATCGATCACTTTGCCCGCGCCACCGGCCATATCGGCAGCGAACATCGCGATGACGGACAAGCCCACCACCAGGATGATCATCTGGATGAAGTCGGTGAGGGCCACCGACCACATGCCGCCAAACAGGGTGTAGGCCAGGATCGACACCACACCAATCACCATGCCCACCGGCGTGCTGATGGCGCCGCCGGACAGCAGGTTGAACACCAGGCCCAGCGCGGTGACCTGCGCCGACACCCACCCCAGGTAACTGACCATGATGATCAGCGAGCACACGACTTCCACGGTGCGCCCGTAGCGCTCCCGGTAGTAGTCGCTGATCGTGAGCAGCGTCATCTTGTAAAGCTTACCGGCGAAGAACAGGCCCACCAGGATCAGGCAGGTGCCAGCACCAAACGGGTCTTCCACCACACCACCCAGCCCGTTCTCGATGAACTTGGCCGGGATACCCAGCACCGTCTCAGACCCGAACCAGGTCGCGAAGGTGGTGGTCACCACCATGATCAGCGGCAGGTGGCGCCCCGCGATCGCGAAATCGGCGGTGTTCTGCACCCGCTTGGCGGCATACAGACCGATCCCAATCGTGATCAGCAGGTAGACGATGACCAGCGTCAACAGCATGAACGGACTCCTTGGACGGCTCGGAAATGCGCGGGATTATGTTTCAGTTCAGTAAAACCTCACGAGCCACTGCATCACCAGCAGGCCCAGTACAAACCCGAGGCCGCCATAGACGACGGCCTGCAGCAGCCGGTTGGTGCGGCGCTGCTCGGTGAGCAACTCCTGCAGCTCGCGCCGGGTGACGCCTGCGGGCCGCTGCAAATAGTCATGAAGCAATCGGGGTAATTCAGGCAGCAGCTTGGCATAGCGCGGGGCCTGGGCCCGCAGCTCGTTCCAAAGGCGCTTGGGGCCCACCTGATCGAGCATCCATCGCTCCAGGAAGGGGCGGGCCGTGCTCCAAAGGTCCAGATCGGGATCGAGCTGGCGCCCCAGGCCCTCGATGTTCAGGAGGGTCTTTTGCAGCAATACCAGCTGCGGCTGGATCTCCACCTGAAAGCGCCGCGAGGTCTGGAACAGGCGCATCAGCACCATGCCCAGGGAGATTTCCTTGAGCGGCCGGTCGAAATAGGGCTCGCAGACCGCGCGAATGGCCGCCTCAAGCTCGTCCACCCGGGTCTGCGGCGGCACCCACCCCGACTCGATATGCAGTTCGGCCACCCGCTTGTAGTCGCGGCGAAAGAACGCGGTGAAGTTCTGAGCCAGGTAGTCCTTGTCGGTCTCGGTGAGCGTGCCCACGATGCCGAAGTCCAGCGAGATGTAGCGGCCGAAGGTCTCGGGCGCCAGGCTCACCTGGATGTTCCCAGGGTGCATATCGGCATGGAAAAAGCCGTCGCGGAACACCTGCGTGAAGAAGATGGTCACACCATCGCGCGCCAGCTGCTTGAGGTCCACGCCGGCCTCGCGCAAGCGATCGACCTGGCTGATCGGGACCCCGGTCATACGCTCCATCACGATCACTTCGGGGTGACAGTAGTCCCAGAACATTTCGGGGATCAGCACCAGGCCCAGGCCCTCCATGTTGCGACGCAACTGCGCGGCGCTGGCCGCCTCGCGCACCAGGTCCAGCTCGTCGTGCAGGTACTTGTCGAATTCGGCCACCACCTCGCGCGGTTTGAGACGACGGCCGTCATGCGAGAGGCGCTCGACCCAGCTGGCCATCACGCGCATCAGGGCCAGGTCCTTCTCGATCACGGTCAGCATGCCGGGGCGCAGCACCTTGACCGCCACCTCGCGCAACTGCCCGTCGCGCGTGCGCAGGGTGGCGAAGTGCACCTGGGCGATCGAGGCACTGGCCACTGGCTCGCGCTCAAAGCTGGCGAAGATGGTGTCGACCGGCTGGCCAAAGGCGCGCTCGATGGTGGCCACGGCCACCGTGCCTTCGAAGGGCGGAACGCGATCCTGCAGGCGGGCCAGTTCCTCGGCGATGTCGGCGGGCAGGAGGTCGCGGCGGGTGGACAGCACCTGGCCGAACTTCACGAAGATGGGGCCCAGGCACTCGAGAGCCTCGCGCAGACGCTGTCCGCGCGGTGCATCGAGCGTGCGACCCAGGGTCAGCACCCGCGCCAGCAGGCGCAGCCAGCGATGCTGGAAACTATTGAGAACGAGTTCGTCCAGACCGTAGCGAAAGACGATCCACAGGATGTAGGCGCCGCGCAGGGACCGCGTCATCGGCCACCACCTGCGGCCATGGGCGTATCAGCTCCGGCGTCGTCCTTCCCGGGCGCACCGGGTATCCCGCCGATGAAACGGCGCAGGGCTGCCGCCATCATCCGCAGTCCTTGCGCCATGGTGTGCGCCGGCGCATCGCCAAGCAACCGAGCCAGGTCCTCCTCCAAGTCCCAGCGCACATGGTCCACCAGCCAGTTGATCTCGGCGGCGAACTGCACGTCGCCGGCGATACGCACCTGTGGCTTGTCGCCGCGCAGGGCCGTCTGCGCCAGTTCCCAGGGCGACTCCTGCGTGATCGTGAGGGTCAGGTCCGGGATGGCCTCGGGTGCGGCCAGGTCCAGCAGTCCCGCCGGCGTCGCCACCCACCGCATCTCGAAATGACGCCAAGTGGCCAGCACCACCCGTCCTCGCTGGCGGGCCAGGCGAGCCTTGGCCTCAGGCTCCTGCGCCAGTACGTGATTGAGTAGCAGCACGATGCGGCGGTGGGTCTCTTCGACGACCCAGGCCGGCGGCTGCAAGGCCTGGCCAAGCCGGCCGGCCAGCGTGTCCAGAAAAGGAAAGGGGGACTGTGTCGCCATAGTCCCCCATTATTCCCGCAGACGTCGGCACCTTTCCTCGCCAGGGCCTTGGCCCGGCGAGGACGCCCTCGCCTTACTGCAAGGCCTGCACGCCCGCGACCAGCCAGCCGGCACTGCCGTCTTTGGGCTTGGTCATGTTCCAGACCTCGCGGAAGGGGCTGGGGCCAGCCGAGGGCTCCTCGCGAATCAGGCCCGAGAACTCCACGCTGGCCATATAGCCGTCGCCCAGGTCCTCGATGCCCAGAAGCTGCGCCTCGAGCATGACCACATCGGTCTTGTTCGGGCCACCGGCGCCTCGCTGCGCCTCACGCTCGGCGAGCTGGGTTCGGATCTCACCGACCATGTCGTCGGTCATCATGGCGCGCAGGGCGTCCAGGTCAGCGCGGTCCCAAGCGTCCTGCAGGGACACGAAGTTGCGCTTGGCGGCCTCGACGAAGCCGGTCACATCGAAGCCGGCGGGGATGCTCCAGGTGATGCCATCCTGCGCGCCGGGCAACGCCGACCCGATCTGGATGCCAGTGCCGGCGCTCAGGGGGCCAGACGTGGCAGGACCGGCATCGAAGGTCGTGTGCTGCTGCTCCCAGGGACGGGCCGAGGCGTCGTTGCCGATCTTCTCGGGGTTGTACTGGCGGGGTGCGGTGGCCAGATCGGCAGGAGCGCCTGCGCCTTGCAGGGCGTAGGGGCTGCGATCGGCGCCTTGGTTGGCGCCTTGCTCGGCGCGGGCACGGCGAGCCCGCATGATCATGCCCACGACCAGCATGATCACCAGCGCGAGCAGGCCAAACAGCATGAACTGCGCGAACTCGGCGCCAAGTCCGAGCGAGCTGGCCAGCCAGGCCAAGCCCAGACCCGCGGCCAGGCCGCCCAGCATCGCACCCCAGGGGCGCTTGGGCGCGGCGGCTGCCGGGGGCGTGGCGGGGGCAGGCGTGGCAGGCTTGGCTGCCGGGGCCGTGGTCGCGGTGTTCTGCGCCGGTGCAGCCGGTGCGGCGGGCGGCGTCGCCTCGCGCTTGGTCACATTGCCTGATTGCTTGCCGACCGAGCCTCCGCCACCCATGCGGCGTGACGCTTCAGCGTCCATCGTGCCCAGGGCGAGGACACAAACCAGTAATGCAGTCCAGAGCTTCATCATCTTGCTTCCTTCTTCAACCCATACACATCGCACAACACGTCTACCGGGTCCCGCCCGTTAGCACTTGATTCCAACATGAAGCGCCACCACACCGCCAGAGAGGTTGTGATAGTCCACATGACCGAATCCGCATTCCTGCATCAGGGTCTTGAGCGTGGCCTGGTCAGGGTGCATGCGGATCGATTCGGCCAGATAGCGGTAACTTTCGGCGTCACCGGCGACCAGTCGACCCAGACGCGGTAGCACCTGGAAGGAGTACCAGTCGTAAACCTTCTCCAGAGGCTTGGCCACACGCGAGAACTCGAGCACCAGCAGCTTGCCGCCGGGGCGCAGGACGCGGTGCATCTCCTTGATGGCAAGGTCTTTGTGCGTCATGTTGCGCAGGCCGAAGGCCACGCTCACGAGGTCGAAGGACCCCGAGGCGAAAGGCAGGCGCTCGGCGTCGCAAACCATCGTGGGCAGGACCAGGCCCGCATCCACCAGGCGGTCGCGGCCGGTGCGCAGCATGGTTTCGTTGATGTCGGTGTGCACCACGCGCCCGCTGGGACCAGCCTTCTTCGCGAAGGCCATGGCCAGATCGCCGGTACCCCCTGCGATATCCAGCACCTGCTGGCCCTCGCGGACATCGGCCACCATCACGGTGTAGGCCTTCCAGGCGCGGTGCAGGCCCAGCGACATGAGGTCGTTCATCACGTCGTAACGCGATGCCACCGAGTCGAACACGCCACGCACATGGCGGGCCTTCTCGCGCTCGTCGACGGTCTTGAAGCCGAAATGGGTGGTGGACATGAAGATCCGATGCTAGGAGAAAGTCGAGTGGTGCAGGCCAACACCCCGCTTCGCATCGTGGGGAAAGCCGGCCCGGCGTGGCCCGGATGCTACTGAATCTCCCTGCCCGGGTCCCCCTAGTGGCCGCAGGATCCGCCGCCACCTGCGACGGGCATGGGATCGTCCCGGGAGACCCCGGCTGCCGCCAGACGGCGCTCATAGTCCTGCCACAAGCGCCCCTGCTCGGCCCCCAGAAAGTAGAGGTAGTCCCAGGAGAAGATGCCGCTGTCGTGGCCGTCGGAGAAGCGCGGCTGCACCGCATAGTTGCCAACCGGGTCCAGGGCGTCGATCGTGACCTCGCGCTTGCCAGTCTGCAGAACCTCCTGGCCGGGGCCGTGGCCCTGGACTTCGGCTGAAGGGGAGTACACCCGCATCAACTCGAAAGGAATCCTAAAGTTCCTACCGTCCGAGTAGCCGATCTCGAGCATGCGGGATTGCCCATGCACGGTGAGCGCAACGGGCGTGGGGGTATCGGGCTGCAGGCCGGCCATCTGCGCCCCCTTCAGACCAACACGCGCTCGATGCCGCCTTGGTTGGCGGCCTGCACGTACTGCGGCATCCAGTCGGGACCGAGCAGGCGGCTGGCCATCTCGACGACGATGTAGTCGGCCTCCAGCAGGCCGTTCTGCAGATCGTCGCCATAGCGCGAGAGGCCCTGCAGGCAGCTGGGGCAGCTGGTGAGGATCTTCACCGGTCCCTCGGCTGGGGCTGCGCCCATGGCGCGCAGGGCGCCCTCGTCGCGACGCAGCTGTTCCTCCTTGCGGAATCGCACCTGGGTGGAGATATCGGGACGGGTCACACCCAGCGTGCCCGATTCGCCGCAGCAGCGGTCGGACTTGAGCACGTTCTCACCGACCAAGGCCTTGACGGTCTTCATGGGGTCCTGCTGCTTCATGGGCGAGTGGCAGGGGTCGTGATAGAGGTAGCCCGCGCCCGCGGTCTCCAGGCGGTAGCCCTTTTCCATGAGGAACTCGTGGATGTCCACGATGCGGCAGCCCGGGAAGATCTTGTCGAACTCGTAACCCTGGAGCTGGTCATAGCAGGTGCCGCAGGACACGACCACCGTCTTGATGTCCAGGTAGTTCAGCGTGTTGGCCACGCGATGGAACAGCACCCGGTTGTCGGTGATCATCTTTTCGGCCTTGTCGAACTGACCGGAGCCGCGCTGAGGGTATCCGCAGCACAGGTAGCCCGGGGGCAGCACGGTCTGCACGCCCGCGTCCCACAGCATGGCCTGGGTGGCCAGGCCCACCTGAGAGAACAGACGCTCGGAGCCGCAGCCCGGGAAGTAAAACACCGCCTCGGACTCGGAAGTCGTGGCCTTGGGATTGCGGATGATCGGAACGTAGTCCTTGTCCTCGATGTCCAGGAGCGCACGCGCGGTCTTTTTCGGCAGGCCACCGGGCAGCTTCTTGTTGATGAAGTGAATCACCTGCTCCTTGACGGGCGCGGTGCCATGGGTCGAGGGCGGCTGCGCCGATTGCTTGCGCGCCAGGCGGCGCAGCAGGTCATGCGCCAGTCGCTGCACCTTGAACCCAATACCCACCATGGCGGCACGCGCCAGCTTGATGGTTTCGGGGTTGGTGGCATTGAGCATCAACATGGCCGCGGCGTTGCCGGGACGGAAGCTCTTCTTGCCCATTTTGCGCAGGAGGTTGCGCATGTTCATGGTCACGTCGCCGAAGTCGATCTTGACCGGGCAGGGCGTGAGGCACTTGTGGCACACCGTGCAGTGGTCGGCCACATCCTCAAATTCGGCCCAGTGCTTGATCGACACGCCGCGGCGCGTCTGTTCTTCGTACAGGAAGGCCTCGACCAGCAGCGAGGTGGCCAGGATCTTGTTGCGCGGGCTGTAAAACAGGTTGGCGCGCGGCACGTGCGTGGCACATACCGGCTTGCACTTGCCACAGCGCAGGCAGTCCTTGACGCTGTCGGCGATGGCGCCGATGTCCGACTGCTGCATGATCAGGGACTCGTGCCCCATCAGCCCGAAGCTGGGCGTATAGGCGTTGGTGAGGTCCGCGTGCGAGGCCTCGCCCGGGGCACCAGCCCGCAGCAACTTACCGCGGTTGAAACGGCCCTCGGGGTCCACGCGCTGCTTGTAGGCGGCAAAGGGTGCCAGTTCCTCGTCGGAGAGGAATTCCAGCTTGGTGATCCCAATGCCATGCTCGCCCGAGATCACGCCGTCCAGCGAACGCGCCAGCGCCATGATGCGCTTGACCGCACGATGAGCGGCCTGAAGCATCTCGTAGTCGTCGCTGTTGACGGGAATGTTGGTGTGCACGTTGCCGTCACCGGCGTGCATATGCAAGGCCACCCACACCCGGCCTTTGAGCACGCGCTTGTGGATCGCCGTCACTTCCTCCAGCAGAGGGCCGAAGGCCTGGCCATTGAAGATCTGTTGCAGCGGTGCGCGCACCTGCGTCTTCCAGCTGGCGCGCAGGCTGTGGTCCTGCAGCTTGGGAAAGAGGCCCTGGACGTTATCCAGCCACCCTTGCCAGAGACCGCGCACTTCGCGCAGTAGGGCCAGGGCCTGGCCCACGCGGTCTTCCAGCAGCTCGGCGGAGGGGATCTCGCTGGCGTCGTCCTGGCGCCCCAGCGGCAGGTTGCCTCGGGTGAAGAAGACCTCAAGCTGGTCCAGGAGCTTGAGCTTGTTGGCCAGGCTCAACTCGATGTTGATGCGCTCGATGCCGTCGGTGTACTCCGCCATCCGAGGCAGCGGAATCACCACGTCCTCGTTGATCTTGAAGGCGTTGGTGTGTCGGCTGATCGCCGCGGTGCGCTTGCGATCGAGCCAGAACTTCTTGCGCGCCTCGGGGCTGATGGCGATGAAGCCCTCGCCGCTGCGGGAGTTGGCCAGGCGCACCACCTCGGAGGTGGCACGGGCCACCGCATCGGCGTCGTCGCCAGCGATGTCGCCGATCAGGACCATCTTGGGCAGGCCGCCGCGTTTGGACTTGGTGGTGTACCCCACCGCCTTGAGATAGCGGTCGTCCAGATGCTCCAGGCCGGCCAGCACAGTGCCCGCACGGCGCTGCTCGGCGAACATGAAGTCCTTGATCTCGACGATGCTGGGGACAGCGTCCTTGGCGTTGCCAAAGAATTCCATGCAGACGGTGCGCGTGTGCGCCGGCATGCGGTGCACCACCCAGCGCGCGCTGGTGATCAGGCCGTCGCAGCCCTCCTTCTGTATGCCCGGCAGGCCCGAGAGGAACTTGTCGGTGACGTCCTTGCCCAGGCCCTCCTTGCGGAAGGTCTTGCCGGGGATGGCCAGGCGCTCGGTGCGCGCGGGTCGACTCCAGTCGATCTTCTTCGCGTCGCCCGGGAAGTAGCGCAGCTCGAAGGTGGCGACCTCGGCGTCATGGATCTTGCCCAGGTTGTGGTCCAGGCGGACCACTTCCAGCCACTCGGCGTCGGGTGTGACCATGCGCCAGGACACCAGGTTGTCCAGGGCGGTGCCCCACAGCACGGCCTTCTTGCCACCGGCATTCATGGCGATGTTGCCGCCGATGCAGGAGGCCTCGGCGGAGGTCGGGTCGACTGCGAACACGAAGCCCGCACGCTCGGCGGCATCGGCCACGCGCTGCGTGACCACGCCCGCCTCGGTCCACACGGTGGGCACGGGCTGGGCGTGCCCGGAAATCGAGACATGCTCGACCTCCGTCATGGCCTCGAGCTTCTCGGTGTTGATGACGGCCGACTTCCAGGTCAGGGGGATGGCGCCGCCTGTGTAGCCGGTGCCGCCCCCACGCGGAATGATGGTCAGACCCAGCTCGATGCACCCGCGCACCAGAGCCGCCATCTCGGCCTCGGTGTCAGGCGTGAGCACCACGAAGGGGTACTCGACGCGCCAGTCGGTGGCGTCGGTGACATGCGAGACGCGCGAGAGGCCGTCGAACTTGATGTTGTCGCGGGCGGTCAGACGACCCAGCGCGCGCTGAGCGCGCCGACGCAGGCCGGCGGTCTCGGAGAAGGCGGCATCAAAGACGCGCACCGCCTCGCCCGCTGCGACAAGGAGCTCGCCCACCAGCGCGTCGCGGGCAGGGTCAGCGGCCGGCGTGCGGCGCTTCTCGACCTCGCCGAGGCGGTGATGCAGCGCGTCGACCAAGAGGCGGCGACGCTTGGGGTTGTCCAGCAGATCGTCCTGCAAGTAGGGGTTGCGCTGCACCACCCAGATATCGCCCAGCACCTCATACAGCATGCGCGCTGAGCGGCCGGTGTGGCGCTCGTCACGCAGCTGACTCAGGACCTCCCAGGCGCGCTCGCCCAGGAGCCGGATCACGATCTCCCGATCGGAGAACGAGGTGTAGTTGTAGGGAATTTCACGCAGGCGCGGCGCTTGCGAATCGCCGGGGGCCAGCAGAAGGTTCAGAGTGGTCGGAGCGTTCATCGCATGCAGACTGTCCGGCCGGAAAGATGCGAGAGCAGCTGAGGGGAGATGGTACCAAAGGCGTATCGTCCGGGCCCGTGGCGGGGAAATCCCCATAGGCTCTCGCGGGAGGCCCCCGCAACAATGATCTGTCACAAAGTTGCTTTAAGGTCGCGGCGGGGCGCGTTGCTGCTCCTTCGGAATCAGAACAAGGAAAACCACTATGAAAGTATTCAAATCCCTCGCCGCGGTCGCCGCGGCCGTGGCCATCGTCCTGCCCGCGCAGGCCCAGACCGAGATCCAGTGGTGGCACTCCATGGGCGGCGCCCTGGGCGAGTGGGTGAACGACCTGGCCAAGGAGTTCAACGCCAGCCAGAAGGACTACAAGATCGTCCCCACCTTCAAGGGCAGCTACGACGAGTCCATGACTGCCGCCATCGCCGCCTTCCGCGCCGGCAATGCGCCGCACGTGCTGCAGGTGTTCGAAGTGGGCACCGCCACGATGATGGCCTCCAAGGGCGCCATCGTCCCGGTGGGCAAGGTCATGACCGACGCCGGCTTCAAGTTCGATCCCTCGGTCTATGTACCCGCCGTCGCCGGCTACTACACCGCGCCCAACGGGCAGATGCTCAGTTTCCCGTTCAACAGCTCCACCCCGGTCTTCCACTACAACAAGGACGCCTTCAAGGCCGCCGGTCTGGACGCGGAAAAGCCCCCCACCACCTGGCCCGAGGTGGCCCTGGCCGCTGCCAAGCTCAAGGCCTCGGGCCACAAGTGCCCCTTCACCACGAGCTGGATCAGCTGGACCCAGCTGGAAAGCTTCTCGGCCTGGCACAACGTGTTGTTCGCCACCAAGAACAACGGCTTTGGCGGCCTGGACACGCGCCTGGCGTTCAACACGCCGCTGCACGTGCGTCACATCGAGAACCTGGCCAACATGGCCAAGTCGGGTCTGTTCGTCTACAAGGGCCGCGGCAATGCGGCGGACGCCACCTTCGTCTCCGGTGAGTGCGCCATGGCCACTGGCTCGTCGGCGCTGTATGGCAACGTCACGCGCAACGGCAAGTTCGCCTACGGCATCGGCGCCCTGCCCTACTACCCCGACGTCGCCGGATCGCCGCAGAACACCGTGATCGGCGGCGCCAGCCTCTGGGTCATGTCCGGCAAGAAGGCCGAGGAATACAAGGGCGTCGCCGCCTTCTTCAACCACTTGTCCAAGACCGACATCGCCGCCGCCAGCCATCAGCGTACCGGCTACCTGCCCGTAACCAAGGCGTCCTTCGAGGCCACCGACAAGTCTGGCTTCTACAAGAAGAACCCCGGCACCGACGTATCCGTCACGCAGATGATCCGCAAGACCACGGACAAGTCGCGCGGCGTGCGTCTGGGCAACTTCGTTCAGATCCGCACCATCATCGACGAGGAGATGGAGCAGGTCTGGCGCGGCGCCAAGCAGCCCAAGGAGGCCCTGGACGCCGCCGTCAAGCGCGGGAACGAGCAGCTCGAACGCTTCGAGAAGGCCAACAAGTCCTGATGCGTTTTCAGAGACAACCCTCCCTCGCCACGCGGGGGAGGGTTTTTCTTTGGCTTTAAGCTCGGCTTATGGAAAAACGCGTCCGCTTCAAATCCACCTGGCTGCCGTGGGTGCTCGTCGCGCCCCAGTTGGCCATCGTGGGCGTCTTCTTTTTCTGGCCGGCGGGCCAGGCCCTGTACCAGAGCCTGCTGTTGCAGGATGCCTTTGGCACCAGCACCGAGTTCGTGGGCCTGGAGAACTTCCAGCGCTTGTTCAACGACCCCGCCTACCTGGAGTCCTTCAAAGTCACCGCCCTGTTCTCGGTGCTGGTCGCGGCCGCGGGACTGTCCATCGCCTTGCTCCTGGCCGTCATGGCCAACCGCGTGGTCCGCGGCGCGGGCGTCTACAAGACCCTCCTGATCTGGCCCTATGCCGTGGCACCCGTGATCGCCGGCGTGCTGTGGCTGATGATGTTCGCCTCACCCTATGGCGTGATCGCCTATGCGCTTCGCGCCGTCGGCATCCCGTGGGACCACCTGCTCAATGCCAACCACGCTCTGGCCCTGATCGTCATGGCGGCGGTGTGGAAGCAGATCTCCTACAACTTTCTCTTCTTCCTGGCCGGCCTGCAATCCATCCCCACCTCGCTGATCGAGGCCGCCACCATCGACGGCGCCTCGCCCTGGCGGCGTTTCTGGACCATCGTGTTCCCGCTGCTCTCGCCCACCACCTTCTTTCTGCTCGTGATCAACGTGGTGTACGCCTTCTTCGACACCTTCGCGATCGTCGACGCCACCACCCATGGCGGCCCGGGCAAGGAGACCGCCATCCTGGTCTACAAGGTCTATTACGACGGCTTCAAGGCGCTGGACATCAACGGCTCGGCCGCCCAATCGGTGATCCTCATGGTCATCGTGATCGCGCTGACCATCGTGCAGTTCCGGTTCGTCGAGAAGAAAGTGCAGTACTGACATGGTCGAGAGACGTCCCGTCCTGGATTTTTTCACCCACCTGGTGCTGCTGATTGGCGTGGCCTTGGTGGTCTTTCCGGTTTTCGTCGCGCTGATCGGGTCCACCCAGACCGCGCAGCAGATTGCGTCGAGCAACCCGCTGTCGCTGGTTCCGGGCGCCCATATGCTCGAGAACTACACGCTCGCCCTCCTGGGCGGCAAGGTCAGCGGCGGCTCCACCATCGCGCCGGCGCTTCCCATGCTGTGGGTCAGCCTGGTCAGTGCCGTCGTGATCGCTGTCGGCAAGATCATCATCTCGCTGCTCTCGGCCTTCGCCATCGTCTATTTCCGCTTCCCCCTGCGCAATCTGGTGTTCTGGCTGATCTTCGTGACGCTGATGCTGCCCGTCGAAGTGCGCATCGGTCCCACCTACGAGGTGGTGTCCGACCTGAAGATGCTCAATTCCTACGCGGGTCTGACCGTCCCCCTGATTGCCTCGGCGACGGCCACCTTCCTGTTTCGCCAGTTCTTCCTGACCGTGCCCGACGAACTGGTCGAGGCCGCCCGCATGGATGGCGCCAGCCCCATGCGCTTTTTCTGGGACGTGCTGCTGCCGCTTTCACGCACCTCGATCGCCGCCCTGTTCGTAATCCAGTTCATCTACGGATGGAACCAGTACCTGTGGCCGCTGCTGGTCACCACCAGCGAGGACATGTACCCCATCGTCCTGGGTATCAAGCGCGCCATCTTCGGCGAGGTCTATATCGAGTGGAACGTGGTGATGGCCACCGCCATCCTGGCCATGCTGCCGCCGGCGCTGGTCGTGATCCTCATGCAGAAATGGTTCGTCAAGGGCCTGGTCGACACCGAAAAATAAGAGCAATCCACATGGCAGTCATTTCCTTTCGCAAGGTCGTCAAGCGCTATGGCAAGGGCGCCCAGGCGGTACAGGTGATCCACGGGCTGGACGCCGAGATCGGCGACGGCGAGTTTGTCGTCATCGTCGGCCCCTCGGGATGCGGCAAGTCCACCCTCCTGCGCATGGTGGCGGGCCTGGAAGAAGTCAGCGACGGCGAGATCGCGATCGGCGCGCGCGTGGTCAACGACTTGGAGCCTGCCGAGCGCGATATCGCCATGGTGTTCCAGAACTACGCGCTGTATCCGCACATGAGCGTGTTCGACAACATGGCTTACGGCTTGAAGATCCGCAAGCTACCCGCTGACGAGATCCGCGCTCGTGTGGACAAGGCCGCCGCCATCCTGGAGCTGTCCGCCCTGCTCGATCGCAAGCCGCGCCAGCTTTCAGGGGGCCAGCGCCAGCGCGTGGCCATGGGCCGCGCCATCGTGCGCCAGCCGCAGGTCTTCCTGTTCGACGAGCCCCTGTCCAACCTCGACGCCAAGCTGCGCGCGCAGACCCGTCTGGAAATCCAGAAGCTGCACCGCGAGCTGGGCATCACCTCCCTTTTCGTCACGCACGATCAGGTGGAAGCCATGACCCTGGCCCAACGCATGATCGTGATGAACGGCGGCGTAATGGAGCAGTTCGGCACGCCCGAGGAGGTTTACCAGACGCCCGCCTCCACCTTCGTGGCCAGCTTCATCGGCTCGCCGCCCATGAATCTGCTGCGCCAGGCGCCAGGCGCACGCACCGGTGAGATCCTGGGCGTGCGGCCCGAACACCTCCGTGTCGCCGACAGCGGGTGGATGCTGCAGGTCGAGACCACCGAACTTCTGGGCGCCGAGCGACTGGTCTATGGTCGCCTGAATGGCGAACAGGTCATCGTGCGTTTGGACGCGAGCTGGCCCGCACCCACCGCAGGCAGCACGCTGACCGTGTCGCCGCGCGCGGACAGCCTGCACCACTTCGACGCGCAGACCGGCCGGCGGATTGGAGGCTGAAGGCATGCGACCCTGGCCCTACCCCCGATGGATCGCTCACCGCGGAGCCGGCAAGCTCGCGCCCGAGAACACGCTGGCGGCTTTCCGCCTGGGAGCGGCCCACGGCTACCGCATGTTCGAATGCGACGCCAAACTCTCGGCCGATGGCGTTCCTTTCCTGCTCCATGACGCCACGCTGGAGCGCACCACCAACGGCCACGGTATCGCAGGCCAGCAGCCCTGGCAGGCGCTGTCGCAGCTCGATGCCGGTGCCTGGCACTCGCGCGCGCACGCGGGTGAGACCCTACCCACACTCGAGGCGCTGGCGCGCTGGTGCCTGGCCAATGGTCACTTCCTGAACATCGAGATCAAGCCCACGCCCGGGCAGGAACGCGAGACCGGCGAAGCCGTTGCCGCCCTGGCCCACCGTCTCTGGCAAGGCCAGCTCGTGCCGCCTCTGCTCACCTCTTTCAAGCCCGAGGCACTGCGCGGGGCGCACACCACCGCGCCACAACTGCCTCGCGGCCTGCTGCTGGACACGCTCTGGGACGGGTGGCTGGACACCGCACGCGCGCTCGAATGCGTCGCGGTGGTGTGTCACTACGCGCTATGGACGGCTGACACCGTGTCGCAGGTACAGGCCGCCAACATGCGCTGTCTGAGCTACACAGTGAACGACGAATCCGTCGCCCAGCACCTGCAGCAGACCCTGGGCACCGACGGAATCATCACGGATCGCGTCGACCTGTTCTCGCCGGCCTAAAAAAAAGGGCGCCAAGCTGCAAGCAGCCCGGCGCCCACACTCACCGAATTACTTCAGGTCACCTGCCAGAGAAGCCAGGGCTTCGGGCGCAATCGTGATGTGCGCCGGGTAGTTCTTGTGATCGCACCCGAGTTTCACGCTCGCGCCCGCCTTCACCGCGGCAGCGGCTGCCGGCGGAAACTCAAAGCGCACAAAGTGCACGGCCGAGGTCTTTTCCTCGGTCTCGCGATCCAGGTCTTCATCGGCGATGGCGTAGATGCGCGCCTGGCCTTCCACCTCCACGAACATGCGGTCTTCCACCCCGATCAGGCGGGCGAGCTCGCGCTTGCGCTCGTTGATGTCGGGGTACTCGATCAGCATCGTGGCTTTCCAGTTGCTGCCATCCGGCACCAGCGGTCCGTAGGCTTCCACTTCCTGCGCGATACCGTCTTCTTCGAAGATCTTCTCGATGCGTAGCATCTCCTGGATCTGGTAGCGAATCGTGGTCTCGCTCTCGAACTGCAAGGTGATGTGATCACCCAGGTGCAGGGAACGCAGCTTGCGATGCGACAGCACTTCAGACTTGTGCTCCTTGCGCCACTTGCTGTAGGCCTCCAGCGTCATGAGGCTGTCGGGGGTGATGGTTCCGGTCAGTTGCATGGAATCGTTCTCCAGTCTGAATTCACTTGAGTCCGTAGGCCCTGCGCACCAGCGTCAGCGGGTGCTGCATCTCGGGCGTGCCCAGGCCATTGCGCTCGAAGCCCTGGGCAATATGGTGACCGCCCAGCGGGCAGTCCGAGGTGATGTAGTCGGGCGCACCACCGTCCTGGTGTTCGGCCATCTTCTTGAACAGCGGCTTGCCGATCTTCATGGCCTGCTCGTGATAGGCCTTCTTAACGCCAAAAGTGCCAGCATGGCCCGAGCAACGCTCGTGGGTGTGGACCGAGGTGCCCGGCACCATCTTGAGCATTTCCTCGGTCTTCTTGCCGATGTTCTGCACGCGCCCGTGGCACGGCACCTGGTAGCTGATCTTGCCCAGGGGCTGCGTGAACTCCGTCTTGAGCAGCCCGTCGCGCTTGCGCGCCATCAGGTACTCGAAGGGGTCCCACATCGCCTCCTTCACCATTTGCACCTCGGCGTCGTCGGGGTACATCAGGGGCAGTTCCTGCTTGAACATCAGCGTGCAGCTCGGGACGGCCGACAAGATCGCGTAGCCATCGCGCGCGTACCGGGCCAGCACCGGGATATTGGCCTGCTTGTTCTCGTCCACCGACTCCAGGTCGCCCAGTTCGAGCTTGGGCATGCCGCAGCACTTTTCTTTTTCAACCAGCACGTACGGCACTTCGTTGTGATCGAGCACCTTGAGCAAGTCATGGCCGATGCCCGGCTCGTTGTAGTTCACGTAGCAGGTGGCATAGATCGCGACCTTGCCCGGCGTCTTGGCGCCGTCCTTGACCGGGAAGTCCTTGGACTCGGCAGCCGAGGAGCGGAACTTGCGCGTGGCCAGACTCGGCAGCCAGGCGTTCTGATCGACTCCAAGCACCGACTCCATCACGCTGCGTGCCGCCTTCGTGTGGTTCACTGCGTTGACCGCCTGCACCACGATCGGAATGCCGGCGAACTTGCCGTGCGTGTCGGTGGAGGCCAGAAATTGCTCGCCCGCGCCCACTTCGCCCTTCTTGAACTTGATCGCCTTGGCGCGCAGCATGGTGTGCGGAAAGTCCAGGTTCCATTCGTGCGGCGGCACATAGGGGCACTTGGTCAGGTAGCACAGATCGCACAGGTAGCACTGGTCGACCACCTTCCAGTAGTCCTTCTTGTCCACGCCATCGAGCTCGCCGGTCTTGCCTTCATCCACCAGGTCGAACAAGGTGGGGAACGAGCCACACAGGCTCACGCAGCGGCGGCACCCATGGCAGATGTCGAAGATGCGCTCCATCTCATGGAAGGTCGCTTCTTCGTTGTAGAACTCGGGGTTCTTCCAGTCGATCGGGTGACGGGTGGGCGCTTCCAAGCTGCCTTCGCGTGCCATGGGGTAACTCCGTGTTGTTGTTGTTCGAGTCGAGGGGGGTGTTGTGCATTGGGCACGGCCCGCGAAGGCCATGCCCAACACGCAACATCCCGAGGGTCAGTCGACCAGCTCGTTCAGGGCCTTCTGGTAGCGGTTGGCGTGCGAGCGCTCGGCCTTGGCCAGGGTCTCGAACCAATCGGCCACTTCGTCATGGCCCTCGTCACGGGCCGTCTTGGCCATGCCGGGGTACATGTCGGTGTACTCGTGGGTCTCGCCGGCGACGGCGGCCGCCAGGTTCTGGCGGGTCGAGCCGATCGGCAGGCCGGTGGCGGGGTCGCCGCACTGCTCGAGCCACTCCAGGTGGCCGTGGGCATGGCCCGTCTCACCTTCAGCGGTGGAACGGAAAAGGGCTGCCACGTCGTTCTGGCCTTCCACGTCGGCCTTGTTTGCGAAATACAGATAACGGCGGTTGGCCTGGGACTCACCGGCGAAGGCGGCCTTCAGGTTCTCTTCCGTTTTAGAGCCCTTGAGAGCTGGCATGGAACATCTCCTTTAGATTGATGAAGGAAGCGGCGCCCACCCCCCAAAGGAGATGGGACGCCGGATGATGACGCAGGCGCGACCGGTCCGTCTAATTGGAGACTTCAATGTCCAGTATTGAGTTTGGCTATTCGTGGAATAGTCGCTATATCGAAGGTTTATCAGGGCGCACCTGAGGCTGCCGCGGCTGAACCATCCCGACGCAGGATTACGTTACAGTAAATCAATTACGCATTAGTAAATTGTGGAGACCCCCATGGCCGCAGTCTTATCCGCCGCATCCGGCACCCCTGTCCTGGCAGACCTCCCCCCGCCGGCCGCCATCCATCAGCTGCACCACTACGCCTACCGCGCCCGCGACGCAGAGGAAACGCGCCACTTCTACGAAGACATCCTGGGCCTGCCGCTCTATCACATCATCCAGAGCGACCATGTTCCCA
The DNA here is from genome assembly GCA_041159245.1 of Pseudomonadota bacterium. Lineage (GTDB taxonomy): Bacteria > Pseudomonadota > Gammaproteobacteria > Burkholderiales > Burkholderiaceae_C > Ramlibacter. The sequence continues at coordinate 4,044 of JBEAZV010000008.1, read as the reverse complement.
GCACCGGCGAGTACTGTCCGTACACCCACTTCTTCTTTCGGCTGCAGGACGGATCCTTCATCGCCTTCTTCGACCTGGGCGATGACGAGGCCGCCCTGCCCTCGCCCAACACCCCGCGCTGGGTCAACCACATCGCCTTCCGGGTCGACTCCATCCAGGCCCTGCAGGACATGAAGGCCCGCCTGGAGGCCCATGGCGTCGAGGTACTGGGCGTCACCGACCACCACATCTTCCACAGCATCTACTTCTTCGACCCCAATGGCGTGCGCCTGGAGCTCTCCGCCCAGTTCGCAGACGAGTTCCAGATGCTGCAAGAGAGCAAGACCGCGCACGCCAGGCTGGCCGAGTGGACCGCACGCAAGCAACAATGGCGGGCCGAGAGGGCCGCCGGCGAGGCGGCCGCGCCCCTGAAGCCCCAACAGAACGACCGCCCGGAATACAAGCGCTGAACCACGGCGTTCCCCCCGCAGCGAACCACCATGCAAGACCGATACGCCGATACCGCGTTCACCAACGGCTACCAATTCACCAGCGGCAGCGGCTACGAGCTGCCCGAGTACGCCTTCGTTGCGCCGCCCGAGGTCGCCAGCGGCCAGATCGGCCAAGAGCCCATCGTCATCGTCGGCGCAGGCATCACCGGCCTGACCCTGGCCTGCGCGCTGGCCCGCCTGGGCGTGCGCGCCGTGGTGCTGGACGAGGACAACACCGTGGGCGTCAAGGGCGCCTCCTCGCGCGGCATCTGCTACACGCAAAAGTCCCTCGAGATCTTCGACCGCCTGGGCATCTACCCACGCATCGCCGCCAAGGGCATCCAGTGGAGTGTGGGCCGCACCTTCGCTGGCAAGGACGAGGTCTACTCCTTCGACCTGCGCCAGCAAAGCGCCTACAACCTCTCCAGCCAGCCGCCGTTCATCAACATCCAGCAGTTCTACATTGAAGGCTACCTCGTAGAGCGCATACATGAACTCGGCGACGTCGAACTGCGCTGGAAAAACCGCGTCATCGGCTTTGAGCAGGACGACCAAACTGCCACCCTCACCATCACCACGCCCGCCGGCGACTACCGCCTGCGCGCCGACTACGTGATCGACGCCACCGGCTCGCGCAGCCCCTTTCACGCCTGGGTGGGCGCCACCCTCACCGGCAAAAAGGGCGACGACCGCTGGTGCATCGCCGACGTACGCTTTCCAGACCGCCCGCCGGGCGAACGTCACACCTGGATCGAGGCGCCCTTCAACGACAACCGCGCGGTGTGGCAGCACCTCATGGGCGACGACGTCTGGCGCATCGACTACCAGATGGCTCCCGACGCCGACCCCGCTTACGTGAGCCGCGAGGACGTGGTCCGCGAGCGCCTGGCCCGCCAGTTCGGTCCCGACATGCAGGTCGAGATCGTCTGGGTCGGCCCCTACGCCTACCGCAGCGAGTGCATCGACCGCATGCGCCATGGCCGGGTCTTCTTCATGGGTGATGCCGCCAAGGTGGTCAGCCCCTTCGGCGCGCGCGGAGGCAACACCGGCATCGCTGACGCGGACAACCTCGCCTGGAAACTCGCTGCCGTCCTGCGCCAACAGGCCAGCCCCCAGCTGCTGGACACCTTCCATGACGAGCGCCACGAGGCGGCCCGCCAGAACGTGCAGGTCACCCACCGCACCGCCCGATTCCTGCGTCCGGCCGACGGCATCGAGCGCACCTTTCGCACCGCCGCCATCAGCCTGGCTCGCCAGCACCTGTTCGCGCGCTCCCTGATCAACACCGGCCGCATGGCGGTAGCCAACACCTACACCGAGTCGCCCGCCTGCCAGACGGGTGGCGGCCAATCGGTGCAGAACGTGCGTCTGACCTGGGCCGACGGCTCGCAGGGCACGGTCAACGACCTGCTGCTCTGGGCCCAAGGCCATTTCCTGCTGCTCGCCTTCGGCGAGCTCTCCGCCTCGGCCCTGCAGCGCCTGCGAACCCTGGGACAAAACGCCCCGGTACGCCTGGTGCAGGTGGTCGATGCCAACGCCCCAGCGCGCGCTCGCGAGCATGTGCGCGACCCGCAGGGTCACCTGCAGGGCGCCTGCCACGTCTTCGGCCATGCCTGGGCCTTGGTCCGACCGGACAGCTATGTGGCCGCCACCGGCGAAAGCATCGATTCCGACCTTGTGGACGCCCTGAGCGCGGCCCTGGGCCTGGCCCGCGAAGGAGACCCTGCATGAAAACCGCCCTCCACTTCCAGGACGCCGACACCTTCTACGAGCAACTGCTGGACGCCCACGCGGGCCTCACCCCGGCGCAGTCCGAATTGCTCAATGCCCGCCTGATCCTGATCCTGGCCAACCAGGTGGGCGATGCCCAGGTCCTGCGCCAGTGCATCGAGGCGGCCGCCGCCCTGCCCGAATAGAATCGGGCCTCGCCCTGATCACGACGGCATCCTCGGGTGCCGTTTTTCTTTTCTCCTAGCGATTTGCGCCATGAGCGACACCCCGCCACAACCCGGGCTCTCCAGCCTGTCCAAGTCCTTCGAGCCCGCCGCCATCGAGGCGCAATGGGGCCCGCTGTGGGAACAGCGCGGGTATGGCCGGGCCGGCTTTCGCGGCACCGGCACCGACCAGGCGGATGCGCCCGCCTTCGCCATCCAGCTACCGCCCCCGAACGTCACCGGCACCCTGCACATGGGCCATGCGTTCAACCAGACCATCATGGACAGCCTCACGCGCTATCACCGCATGCGAGGCCACAACACCGCGTGGATCCCGGGCACCGACCACGCAGGCATCGCCACCCAGATCGTCGTCGAACGGCAGTTGCAGCAGCAGGGCATCAGCCGTCACGACCTGGGCCGCAAGAACTTCGTCGCCCGCGTCTGGGACTGGAAGGAGCAATCGGGCAACACCATCACCACGCAGATGCGCCGCATGGGCGACAGCGTCGACTGGTCGCGCGAGTACTTCACCATGGACGACAAGCTCTCGCGCGTCGTCACCGACACCTTCGTCAAGCTTTATGAGCAAGGCCTGATCTACCGCGGCAAGCGCCTCGTCAACTGGGACCCGGAGCTCAAATCCGCGGTCTCTGACCTCGAAGTTGAAAGCGAAGAGGAAGACGGTTTCCTCTGGCACATCCACTATCCGCTCGAAGACGGTTCGGGCGCGCTCACCGTGGCCACCACCCGCCCCGAGACGCTGCTCGGCGACGTCGCGGTCATGGTCCACCCAGAGGACGAGCGCTACACCGCCCTCGTTGGAAAGAGGGTCCGCCTGCCTCTGTGCGATCGCACCATCCCCGTCATCGCAGACGACTATGTCGATCGCGAGTTCGGCACCGGCGTCGTCAAGGTCACCCCTGCGCATGACGCCAACGACTATGCCGTCGGCCAGCGCCACCAGCTGCCCATGATCAGCGTGCTCACGCTGGACGCCAAGATCAACGAGAACGCGCCCGCCCCTTACCAGGGCCTGGACCGCTTCGTCGCCCGCAAGCGCGTCGTGGCCGACCTCGAAGCCCAGGGCCTGCTGGTCGAGACCCGCAAGCACAAACTCATGGTCCCCCGCTGCGCGCGCACCGGCCAGGTGGTCGAACCCATGCTCACCGACCAGTGGTTCGTCGCCATGAACCAGGTTGGAAAGGGCGATGCCACCGGCAAGTCCATCGCCCAAAAAGCCATCGACGCGGTGCAATCGGGCCAAGTGCGCTTCGTGCCCGAGAACTGGGTCAACACCTACAACCAGTGGATGAACAACATCCAGGACTGGTGCATCTCACGCCAGCTGTGGTGGGGCCATCAGATCCCGGCCTGGTATGACGAAGACGGCCGGGTCTATGTCGCCCGCTCCGAGCAAGACGCCCAGGCCCAGGCCCCAGGCAAGCGCCTCACCCGCGACGAAGACGTTCTGGACACCTGGTACTCCTCGGCCCTGGTGCCCTTTTCCACCCTGGGCTGGCCCGACAAGACCCGAGACCTCGCGCTCTATCTACCCTCCACGGTGCTCGTGACCGGCTACGACATCATCTTCTTCTGGGTCGCCCGGATGATCATGATGACGACGCACTTCACCGGCC
>JBEAZV010000007.1:0-22348 GCA_041159245.1 Pseudomonadota bacterium | reverse complement strand
TTCCGCCAGAACCTGCTGGGCAAGCGCGTCGACTACTCGGGCCGTTCGGTGATCACCGTGGGCCCGACGCTCAAGCTGCACCAGTGCGGCCTGCCCAAGCTGATGGCGCTCGAGCTGTTCAAGCCGTTCATCTTCTCGCGCCTGGAGGCGATGGGCATTGCCACCACCATCAAGGCGGCCAAGAAGGAAGTCGAAGCCGGCACGCCGGCGGTGTGGGACATCCTCGAAGAGGTGATCAAGGAGCATCCGGTGCTGCTCAACCGCGCACCGACCCTGCACCGTCTGGGCATCCAGGCGTTCGAGCCGATCCTGATCGAAGGCAAGGCGATCCAGCTGCACCCGCTGGTATGTGCCGCGTTCAACGCCGACTTCGACGGCGACCAGATGGCCGTCCACGTGCCGCTGTCGGTGGAAGCCCAGATGGAAGCCCGCACCCTGATGCTGGCCTCCAACAACGTGCTGTTCCCCGCCAACGGCGAGCCCTCCATCGTGCCCTCGCAGGACGTGGTGCTGGGCCTGTACTACACCACCCGTGAGCGTATCAACGCCAAGGGCGAAGGCATGGTCTTCGCCGACCTGGGCGAGCTGCAGCGCGCGCTGGACGCGGGTGTGGTCGAACTGACCGCCAAGGTGGCCGTGCGTCTGACCGAGTGGAACAAGAACAAGGACAGCGGCGAGTTCGAGCCCTCGACCTCGCTCGTGGACACCACCGTGGGCCGCGCGTTGCTGTCGGAGATCCTGCCCAAGGGCCTGCCGTTCTCCAACATCAACAAGGCGCTGAAGAAGAAAGAGATCAGCAAACTGATCAACGTCTCCTTCCGTCGTTGCGGTCTGAAGGAAACCGTGGTCTTTGCCGACAAGCTGCTGCAAAACGGCTTCCGTCTGGCGACCAAGGCCGGTATCTCCATCGCGGTGGACGACATGCTGGTGCCGCCGCAGAAGGCCGAGATCATCGGCCGCGCCGAGAAGGAAGTGAAGGAGATCGAGCAGCAATACGTCTCGGGTCTGGTCACCTCCGGCGAGCGTTACAACAAGGTGGTGGACATCTGGGGCAAGGCCGGCGACGAAGTCTCCAAGGTCATGATGGCCCAGCTGGCCAAGGAAAAGACCACCGACCGCCACGGCAAGCAGGTAGACCAGGAGTCTTTCAACTCCATCTACATGATGGCCGACTCCGGCGCGCGCGGTTCCGCCGCCCAGATCCGCCAGCTGGCGGGTATGCGCGGTCTGATGGCCAAGCCGGACGGCTCGATCATCGAGACGCCCATCACGGCGAACTTCCGTGAAGGCCTGAACGTGCTGCAGTACTTCATCTCCACGCACGGTGCCCGTAAAGGCCTGGCCGACACGGCGCTCAAGACCGCCAACTCGGGCTATCTGACCCGTCGTCTGGTCGACGTGACGCAAGACCTGGTGGTGATCGAGGAAGACTGCGGCACCGCCGATGGCTCGCTGATGCGCGCCATCGTCGAGGGCGGCGAGGTGATCGAGTCGCTGCGTGACCGTATCCTGGGCCGTGTCGCGGCCGAGGACGTGCTGCACCCCGAGAACCGCGCGGTGATCGTGCCGGCCGGTGAGATGCTGGACGAGGACACCATCGAAACGCTCGAGGCGGCAGGCGTGGACGAAGTCAAGGTGCGCACGGCGCTCACGTGCGCCACGCGCTTTGGCCTGTGCGCCAAGTGCTACGGCCGCGACCTGGGCCGCGGTGGCCTGGTGAACGTGGGCGAGGCTGTGGGCGTGATCGCCGCGCAGTCCATCGGTGAACCCGGTACGCAGCTGACCATGCGTACCTTCCACATCGGTGGTGCCGCCTCACGTGCGGCCATCGCCTCCAGCGTGGAAGCCAAGTCCAACGGCGTGATCGGCTTCAACAGCACGATGCGCTACGTGACCAACAGCAAGGGCGAACTGGTGGTGATTGCCCGTTCCGGCGAGATCGTCATTCACGACGAGCATGGCCGCGAGCGCGAGCGCCACAAGGTGCCCTATGGCGCCACCCTGACCGTGAAGGCGGACCAGTCCATCAAGGCCGGCACCATCCTGGCCAACTGGGATCCGCTGACCCGACCCATCATCACGGAGTTCGCCGGCAAGGTGAAGTTCGAGAACGTGGAAGAGGGTTTGACCGTTGCCAAGCAGGTGGACGAAGTCACCGGCCTGGCCACGCTGGTCGTGATCGATCCCAAGCGCCGCGGCTCCGCCAAGGTGGTGCGCCCACAGGTGAAGCTGGTCGACGCTGGCGGCGCCGAGGTGAAAATCCCCGGCACCGACCACTCGGTGACCATCGGCTTCCAGGTGGGCGCCCTGATCCAGGTGCGTGACGGCCAGGACGTGGGCCCCGGCGAAGTGCTGGCCCGTATCCCGATCGAAGGCCAGAAGACCCGCGACATCACGGGCGGTCTGCCGCGCGTGGCCGAACTCTTCGAAGCCCGCTCGCCCAAGGACAAGGGCGTGCTGGCCGAGATGACCGGCACCATCTCCTTCGGCAAGGAGACCAAGGGCAAGATCCGCCTGCAGATCACCGACCCGGACGGCAAGGTCTGGGAAGAACTCGTGCCCAAGGAAAAGAACATCCTGGTGCACGAAGGCCAGGTGGTGAACAAGGGCGAGAGCGTGGTGGACGGCCCGGCCGACCCGCAGGACATCCTGCGCCTTCTGGGCATGGAAGAACTGGCTCGCTACATCGTCGACGAGGTGCAGGACGTCTACCGCCTGCAGGGTGTGAAGATCAACGACAAGCACATCGAGGTGATCGTTCGCCAGATGCTGCGTCGCGTGGTCGTCGAGAACCCGGGCGATTCGTCCTACATCGCCGGCGAGCAGGTCGAGCGCTCCGAGATGCTCAATACCAACGAGGCGCTGCAGGGTGAGGGCAAGATCCCCTCGACCTACAGCAACCTGTTGCTGGGTATCACCAAGGCCTCGCTGTCGACCGACTCGTTCATCTCCGCGGCCTCCTTCCAGGAGACCACCCGCGTGCTGACCGAGGCGGCGATCATGGGCAAGCGCGACGAGCTGCGTGGCCTGAAGGAAAACGTCATCGTCGGCCGCCTGATCCCGGCGGGTACCGGCATGGCCTACCACCAGGCCCGCAAGGTCAAGGACGCCATGGACGAGGCCGAGCGCCGCGCCATCGCGGACGCCGAGGCCAGCGAGTTGGCGGGTGCTGAAGGCGCTGCTTCGAGCGAGACCAGCGAAGGGGCGGCTGCCGAGTAAGCAGCCCGCCTTCCTGGCTCACGCCCCGTATCGGTTTGCGCCGGGCGGGGCGTTTTTCTTGGGGCTGTAGGCGTTGACGTGGCAGCGCGGCGGGCCTGCGGCCTGGGGCTGGGGGCTTCGGTGCGGGGGCCCTTCGGGCTCCCTTGCGGTGCTCGCAACAGGCGGGAAGCGCGCAAACTCGCCTTCGGCTCAAACATGCGCGCTTCTTTTTCCGCCCGTTGCTGCGCTCCTCAGCCCCGCACAGGCGCCCCCAGCCCCAGGCCACAGCCCCGCCGCTGACCTCACACCCCCCTTTCAGGCCACCCGATCGCCTCACCGCAAAGGCATTTCTCGCTCCTAAACTTTGAGTCACCTCGACGCCGTGATGCCGTGGCTCGTAGGGAGAAACGTGGCGCGTGAAGGCTTTGGAGCGGAAGGGGAGCACCGGGTGTGCGGGGTGGGTTCGGGGGCGCCTGTGTGGGGCCGAGGAGCGCAGGGCGCTGGGGGTGGAAAGCGCGGCGTGTTTGAGCCGAAGGCGAGTTGCCGCGCGTGCCCCCAGTGACCGAGCACCGCAGGGGAGCCCGAAGGGCCCCCACACTGAAGCCCCCGGGCCCGCCCCGCACGCCCGGTGCGTTGCAGGCCAACGCCAACCAAGACGGAGCCTGAAAACAGTACCCGGCCGCCCTTGTTAAGCTAGTGCCTCCATGACCTCCTCCCTCCTGGCCTGGTCTGTCGTTGCGCTTCTGGTGTTCTGGGCTGTCGGTGCCTACAACCGTCTGGTCCGCCTGCGTTCCGAAGTAAACACTACCTTTTCAGAATTGCAAGATCAGCTCAAGCTGCAGGCCCAGTTGGTGACCTCGATCCTGCCCGCCAACCCCCAGGACCCCGAAGCGGCCGAGCCGCTTTTCGTGGCCCAGATCCACAGCGCCTCAGACCAGTTGTCCGCCTGCCTCGATGCCGCCCGTCCCCGCCCGCTGGACCATGAACGTGTCGCCGCCATCGCCGCTGCCGCCGGGGTGCTGGCCAGTGCCTGGGAGCGGGCCGAGCGCGAGGACGCCCATGACCTGGCCGGCTCGCAACTGCCCGAAACGCTGATCGAAAACCGCACCCGCCTGCTCCGCCAGACCGAAACGGCCATCGCCCAGTTCGATGACGCGGTGGCCCGCTACAACGCCGCGATCGCGCAGTTCCCGGCCCTGATCCTGGCTTCGCTTTTCAGCTTCAAACCCGGACGAACCTTTTGAACCCGGGCACGACCGCGGCGGCCCCGCCGCTCTGGAGCTTGCTGCAGGCCGCCGCCGGTGTGGTCCAGGCCGTCGATGCCGGCGGCTCCGCGACACCGGCCATCGCCGCCGTCCCCGCCCCGTTGCGGGCTGGCACCCAGGCACTGGCCTTCCAGGCCCTGCGCCAGATGGGACGGGCCCAGGCCCTGCGCACGCTGCTGGCCCGCCGCCCGCCGCCCGCACCGGCCGACGCCCTGCTTCGCACCGCCCTGGCCCTGTGCTGGGACCCGGCGCAGTCCCCGTACGAAACCTTCACCCTCGTGAACCAGGCGGTGGAAGCGGCCAAGCGCCAGCGTGCCACCGCCGGCCAGGCCAGTTTCATCAACGCCTGCCTGCGCCGATTCCTGCGAGAGCGCGAGGACCTGGTGGCCCGCAGCGACGACAGCCCCGTGGCGCGCTGGAACCATCCGTCCTGGTGGATCACCCGGGTACGCAAGGACCATCCCGAACACTGGCAGGACATCCTGCGCGCCAGCAACGGCCAGCCGCCGATGACCCTGCGCGTGAACGCGCGCCGCAGCACCTCGCAGGCCATGCGCGAGACGCTGGCCCGGGCCGGGATCGAGGCTGCGCCCGCTGGCCCCCACGGCCTGGTGCTGGCCTGGCCCCTGCCCGTGCACCAGATCCCCGGTTTCGACGACGGTGTCCTCTCGGTGCAGGATGCCGCAGCGCAAATGGCCGCGCCCCTGCTGCTGGAAGGCCTGGTGTCCGCGCCTGGCCAGCGGCTGCGGATCCTGGACGCCTGCGCGGCCCCCGGCGGCAAGACTGCGCACCTGCTGGAACTGGCGGACGCCGACGTGACCGCCCTGGACGTGGACCCGGCGCGGTGCGAGCGCATCACACAGAACCTGCAGCGCCTGGGGCTGCCGGCCCGCGTGCAGGCGGCCGACGCTGCCCGCCCCGCCGACTGGTGGGACGGTGGGCCCTTCGACGCCATCCTGCTGGATGCCCCCTGTACCGCCTCGGGTATCGTGCGCCGCCACCCGGACGTGCGCTGGCTGCGGCGCGAGGCCGACATCGCCACGCTGGCCGCCCTCCAGGCCCGCCTGCTCGCCGCCCTGTGGCCGCTGGTGCGCCCCGGCGGGCGGCTGCTGTATTGCACCTGCTCCATCTTCCGGGCCGAGGGCGAACACCAGATCGGAGCGTTTCTTGCACACAACACCGACGCCGTTTTGGGGCCGGCTCCCGGCCATTTGATCCCCCAAAGCGGACGCAACGCGGCACCCGTCCCGGACAATTCAGGACGTGACCCCGACGGTTTTTTCTACGCGGTGCTGGACAAGCGCCCCGGCTAGCGCGTCCCCGCCCGCCGGGAGCGCCGGGTTGCCGTGGCCGTCCCGCGCGCTGCGCCTGCTGCTGGCGGTGCTGGCCCTGGTGATGGGGATGACCGCCCGGGCCGATGAAATCACCGCCATGCGCGTCGAGCGCACCGCCGAAGGCTTGATGCTGTCGGCCCAGGTGCGCTTCGACCTGCCTGCGGGCGTGGACGAGGCGCTGCAAAAAGGCATCCCCATGTTCTTCGTGGCCGAGGCTGCGCTCACCCGGGACCGCTGGTACTGGTACGACAAGGAGGTCGCCCGGGTCCACGGCCACCACCAGAAAATCAAAAAACGCCCAACTCAGTTGGGCGTTTTTATTTGAGCGGGTGCGGCGATCAACCGAGCTTGCAGCCGGCGCCGGAGTCGGCCAGGGCCTTGGCGGCGATGCCCACGACCTTGTTCTCGCCCTTTTCGACGCGGCGCAGGTAGATGTCCTGCACCGGGTTGTGGGACTTGCTCATGGTCCACTTGCCGCGCGGGCTGTCGATGGCCTGCGACTCCAGGGCCGCATACAGCGCCTGCTTGTTGCCCAGGTCGCCCTTGACGGCGGCCAGGCCCTGCGCCAGCAGCAGCCCGCTGTCATAGCCCTGCACCGCGTACACGTCCGGCTGCATCTTGAAGGTCTTGGCGTACTGCAGCCGGAACTGCTTGTTGCGCGGCGTCTCCAGCGAGTCGCTGTAATGCAGCGTGGTCATCACGCCCTCGGCGGCCGCACCCGCGGCATCAAGCACGCCTTCGGTGAGGAAGCCCGAGCCCCACAGCGCAATGCGGTCCTTCAGGCCCGCCGCCGCAAAGTCCCGGATGAACTTGGCCGCGCCCCCGCCGGCAAAGAAGCAGGCCACCGCGTCCGGACGCAGCGAGGCGATCTCCGTGAGCAGCGCCTGGAACTCCACGTTCGGGAACGGCAGGCTCAGCTCCTTGACGATGGTGCCGCCGGCCTTCAGGTAGTTGTCCTTGAAGCCCTCAAAGGCCTCGTCGCCCGCGGCGTACTTCCAGGAAATCCACACCGCCTTCTTGTGCCCCTTGTCCACCATCGCCTTGCCCAGCGCCAGGGTGGACTGGCTGTTGGAGAAGGAGGTGCGAAACACGTTGGGCGCGCACAGCGCGCGGGTGGCGGCGTTGATGCCGGCGTTGGGAATGATGTTGAGCACGCCGCTCTCGCGCGCCACGCGCTGGATGCCCATTTGCACGCCCGAATGCACCGAGCCAATGAGCACGTCCACCTTGTCACGCTGCACTAGGCGGTTGGCGTTCTCCACGCCCTTGGACGGCTCGGACTCGTCGTCGACCTTGAACCACTCGATCTCGCGCCCGCCCAGCTTGCCGCCCTTTTCGTCGATGGCCATGCGCACGCCGTTCTCGATGGCCACGCCCAGCTGGGCGAAGGTGCCGGTGTACGGCAGCATGAAGCCCACGCGGATCTTGTTGGACTGCGCGCGTGCGATCTGCGGCAAGAGCAGGCCGGTAGAGGCGGCCCCCACCAGGGCGGCACCACGGGACAGGACAAGGCGGCGTGAGGTCATGGATCGGATCTCCTCTTGAATTAATATCCGGGTTGCAAAATTTCTTGCTCCTGCAGTTTACGGAAATGTAAAAAAACTGGGCGGTTCCGTTGAGTCGGCCGCCTCGTGGTTTTCCCGAATCCACCCACCGGCCACCCTCCATGAGCCCTGCCCGGCGCAAAGCCGACACCGCGTCTGCGCATCGCAAGTCCCCGCCGGCGCCTGATGCCTCTGCGGGCGAATCAGTGGTCAAGCGCCGCAAGTCGGACCTGCGGCGCGAGGCCATCCTGAAGGCGGCGACCGAGTTGTTCGACCGCCAGGGCTTCGGGAACACCTCGCTGGACGACGTGGCCCAGGCGGTGGGCATCACGCGCGAGGCGCTTTACTACTACTACCGCAGTCGCGCCGAGATCCTGCTGGCGATCATCGGCCCGCAGGCCGAGGGCCTGATCGGCGGCCTGCGTGAGGTGATGGCCACCGACGTGCCGGCGCCCGAGAAGCTTCGTCTGGCGATCCACAACCACCTCAAGCGCTTTGACCGCTATTGCTTGGAGATGACCATCAGCGTGCGCGATGGCATTGCCAGCAACGGGGAGGCCGGCGCCGCGATGACCCGCATCTGGAAGGAGTACGAGCGCATGTGGACGGCGCTGGTCGAGGCCGGCCTGCGCGAGGGACTTTTCGCCCCGGTGGGCGACGCCAAGATGGTGGCCTTTGCCATCCTGGGCATGTGCAACTGGCTGGCGCGCTGGTACAACCCGCGCAAGCCGGCCTCGATCGACCAGATCATCGACACCTATTTCATGCTGACCAGCCAGGGGCTCCTGCCACGCAAGCTGCCCGTCGCCCGGCCCGCCGCGAAACGCCGCAAGGCTTGAAATTTTTTACGTATATGTAGATTCCTGTTGACGGGGAATCCTGTTCTTTTTACGATTGCGTAAATTCGCAACGGAAAAGAGCGATGATTTCCCCGCAGCATGAAGGACGCACCTACCCGTCCTACCGGATCCGGATCGAGCGTCCTGTCGGCCAGGACTACTGGCGCGCCCTGGGCATGCCCGGGACGCCGGACACGGTGCCCCTGACCTATTTCATCTTCCTGCGCGGGGAGACCCGGGGCGTGGACCTGTTCCGCGACCTCGAGATCCCGCGCCAGCAGGCCCTGCACGGCGGGCAGCGCTACGAGTGGTTCGAGCCCTTGCACTGGGACGAGGAATTCGATGTGGTGACGCGTGTCGAGCGCGTCACCAGCAAGCAAAGCAAGGCGGGCCCGCTGTGGTTCGCGGACGTCGTGTACGACTACACGCAGGTGGCTGGCGGGCGGCTGGCCGTGCGCGAGACCACGCGACTGATCAAGCGGGGGGCGGCATGAAAACAGGAGACGTCGCCTTCGATGTGCAGGTCCCCGGAACGCCGCGCGACCTGATCGCCCTGTTCTCGCAGGCCACCGAGGACCCCAATCCGATCCACGTGGATGATGCCTTCGCGAAATCCTGCGGCTTCCCGCAAGTGCTCCAGCAAGGCCCCATGACCACGGCGCATTTCGCGCGACTGCTGGCGCAGCACTTTGGCGCACCCGCGGTGCAGGTGCTCGATGTCTCCTTCGTCGCGCCGGTCTTCCCGATGGAGTCGCTGCGCCTGGCCGCGACGGTCAAGGAGGTGCAGCCGGCAGTCGTCACGCTGGATCTCCAGGCGTCCAAGAGCGATGGCAGCGTGACTGCGCGGGGCACCGCCCAGGTGCGGATCGCGTGAACAGAGCTCCCCATTGCGTACGGGTGGCGGGCGGCGAGGTCGGCCCCTTCGGCCGTTTCCCCGATCTTCCGATGCAAGGCCTGGCCCGGCCGGTCGTCGAGGCCGCGTTGCGGGACGCAGGCATCGACCGGTCCGACCTGGGAGCGGCCTATGTCGGCAACGGCTTTGGCGGCCTGATCCAGGGGCAGGAGACCATCCTGGGTCAGCTGCTGCTGGCTGATGCGGGCATTCACTCGATCCCGGTCCACAACGTGAAGAATGCCTGCTCCAGCAGCGCCGACGCGATGGCCCTGGCGTGGAGCGCCATCGCCTACGGGCAGCATGACTGCGTGCTGGTGCTCGGGGTCGAGAAGATGACGCACGCCGACCGCCATCGTGCCATCCAGGCGCTGGCCACTGCCGCCGACCGATCGCCGCCGAGCCCCGAGCGCTCGGTGTTCATGGACCTGCATGCACAGCGCGCGCTGCGCTACATGGCCCAGTTCGGCGCGACCCCGCGGCACTTCGCCCTGGTGGCGGCCAAGAACCGCCGTCATGCGTCGCTCAATCCGCTGGCTGCCGAAAGGGACTTGCGCAGCGCCGACGACATCCTCCAGGACAAGATGGTGGTGGAGCCCCTCACGCGCGGGATGTGCGGTGGCATTTGCGACGGGGCGGCGGCGGTGGTCCTGGTCAGTGCCGATTTTGCGCGCCGTCGCGGGATCGGCGGGCCTGTGGTCGCGGCGTCGGCCGTGGTGAGCGGTCATCCTGCGCGCGGCGACACGCCGGGCACGAATGCGACGGCGCGCGCGGCGCGCGCGGCGTTCGAGGCCTCGGGCATTTCTCCGGCGGATGTTTCGCTGGCCGAAGTGCACGACCCGACCGCTCCCCAGGAACTGCTCGATCTCGAAGACCTCGGCCTGGCCGGCCGGGGCGAGGCGATCGCCCTCGTCGAGCGCGGCGACACCTCCCTTGGGGGACGCCTGCCCGTGAACGTCTCGGGCGGCCTGATCAGCCGCGGGCATCCGGTGGGCGCCACCGGGCTGGCCCAGATCGTCGAGCTTTCGCGTCAGCTCATGGACCGCGCGGGTCCATCGCAGGTTCCCTCGGCCCGCGTGGGCCTGGCCCAGATGGCGGGGGGCGTGCTCGGCGACGACTCGGCGGTCGCGGTGGTCCACCTGCTTCATAGCTAAGGTTCTTCATGTCACTCAAGCTTCGCGACAACTACACCCTGTTCATTGGCGGCCAATGGACGGCCTCCCAATCCGGCCAGCGCATGGCCTGCACCAGTCCGCTCACGCTCGAGACCCTGTGCGAACTGCCCGATGCCGATGCCCGCGATGTGGACGTCGCCGTGCAGGCGGCCCGTGCCGCGTTCCCGGCATGGGCGGATGTCCCTGCACGCAAGCGCCAGGCCCTGCTGGAAGCCTGCGCCGACCTGCTGGTCGAAAACGCCGACCGCCTGGCGTGGCTGGAAACCACCAACTGCGGAAAACCCCATCGCGAGAGCCACGCCAACGTGCTCGTCGCGGCCGACCGGCTGCGTTATTACGCGGGAGCCTGCCGTATCTTCGAGGGCACGCTGCTGCCGGTCTCGCCCACCATCACGAGCTACGGACAGCGAGTGCCGCTGGGCGTGGTCGGCATCATCGGCGCCTGGAATTTCCCGATGAACATGTTCGTCGGCAAGATCGCGCCGGCGCTGGCGGCGGGCAACACCGTGGTCTACAAGCCCGCCGACTCCACGCCGCTGTCCACGCTCGAGATCGCCGAGCTGTTCGCGAAGGTGCTGCCCCCGGGGGTTCTGAACGTGGTCACGGGCCGGGGGCCTTCCACCGGCGCTGCGCTGGTGGGACATCCGGGCGTGCGCAAGATCTCGGTGACAGGCTCCTCGGCCACCGGCCGCCGGGTGATGGAAGCCGCGGCGGCCCATGTCAAGCGGCTCACCCTGGAGCTCGGGGGCAAGAACGCGC
This sequence comes from Pseudomonadota bacterium, assembly GCA_041159245.1. Lineage (GTDB taxonomy): Bacteria > Pseudomonadota > Gammaproteobacteria > Burkholderiales > Burkholderiaceae_C > Ramlibacter. The sequence goes on along the minus strand of JBEAZV010000007.1, from coordinate 11,342 downwards.
AGATCGTCTACCCGGATGCCGACCTGGACCGCGCCGCGGAGAACATCATGCTCGGCGCCTTCCTGAACCAGGGCCAGGTGTGCACGGCGGGCAGCCGGATCCTGGCCCACCGCAAGATCGCCCCCGCACTGAAGGAGCGCCTGGCCAGCCTGATCGGGCGCCTGCGCGTGGGCGATCCGTTCGACACGCACAACCACATGGGCACCCTCACGACGCGCGAGCACTACGAGCGCGTGCAGTCCTACGTGGCCCTGGCCGAACACGAGGGCGGCCGGCGCATCACGCCTGAGCGCGAGGTGCGCGTGGACAAGTACCCGCGGGGCCTTTTCATGGCGCCAGTCCTCTTCGAAGGCGTCGCGCCCGCGGGACGGGTGCAGCGCGAGGAGATCTTCGGCCCGGTCGCCACCTTTGCCGAATGGGACGACGAACAGGCGATGTTCGACGAGGTCAACGCCGTCGAACACGGTCTGGCCACCGGCGTCTGGACCCGTGACCTGGCGCAGGCGCATGCCGCCTCGCAGGCCGTGCAGACCGGCCGCGTCTGGGTCAATTGCTACAACCTCTTTCCTTCCGGCGCCGCCTTCGGCGGCTCCAAGGCCAGCGGCTTCGGACGCGAGGACGCCTTCGAGACGCTGATGGACTTCACCGAAGTGAAGAACGTGATCGTCGACGCGGGCGCCCGCTGGCGCAGCTTCTACCAGTGAAGCCCGTGACGCCTCTTCCCGCCTAGCGCATCCCCCAGTTTCAATAGACAGGAGAACCCCATGAACCAGGCCATCGCCGAAGCACCGCAACAGGACCGCGTCGACACGGCATCGCTGTCCCCCGAAGCCCGCGCCTTCTGGGCCGAGGACCCCGAGTACCGCGATCTGCTTCTCAACCTGATCAACATCCACGTGGTCAGCGAACTCTATGGCGCCGACTGCTTCGAGAGGAGCATCCTGCGCGCCCCCACGCCCGAATACCGCCACCGCATGGCCCGCACGGTGATGGAGGAATACGGTCACCACCTGCGCTATCGCAAGCTGATGGACGACCTCGGCCTGGACTGGCAGGAATACGCGAAGAAGAAGGGGCACCTGTCCACTTTCGACGTGCCGATGGAATCCTGGGCCGACCAGGCGGTCTTCCTGGCCATCGTCGACCGCGCCGCTGCGCACCAGTTCCGCCATTTCGTGCAAAGCCGCTATGAGCCTTTCCGCAACGCCGCACAGGAAACCCTCAAGGAGGAATATGGCCACGTCGGCCTGGGCATGGATGCCGTCAAGGACCTCCTGACCACCGAGCAGGGCCGCCGTGAAGTGGAGGCCGTCCTGCACAAGTGGCTGCGTGTGGGCCTGATGTCCTTCGGCGGCGACAACTCCCGCAAGAACGAGCGTTACCGCCACTGGGGCATCAAGCAGGACACCAACGAGAACATGCGCGCGCTGTACTGGAAGCAGGTACGTGCCTTCGTCACCGAGGACTGGGGCTTTGCCTTGCCGCAGGACTACCGTGAGATCTGGTCGCCGGATGGCGGGGACGAGGATGTCGAGCGCGCTTACTGACCCTGATTCCGCGCCCCCGTCCTCGGGCGCGAGCGGCTATTGCCTGCGATTCCAGGGGCGCGACACGGTGGTTCCCCTGGAGCCGGGCCGGACCCTGCTTGACGCCTGCCTCTCCGGGCGCGTGCCCCTTGCGTACAACTGCCGCTCCGGCGAGTGCGGCGAGTGCGCGGTGCGGATGGTGCAGGGGCAGGTGCACGAGATGCCTGGCGCCGATCCCGCCATCTTCACGCAGGCCATGCGCGACGCAGGCCAGGTGCTGACCTGCATGACCTTTCCGCGGTCGGACATCGTGCTGGACGTGCCGCAGGGGATGGCGCAGCAACCCCAGATCCATGACTTCGATGCGGTGGTCCAGCGCGTCACCTGGTTCGGTGACCGGACCGTGCAGGTCACGGTGCGGCGTCCCGAGGCCGTGCAGTTTGTGGGCGGCCAGTATTTCGAATGGCACGTGCCGGGGGTCGACCGGCCCCGCCTGTACTCGGCGGCGAACGCACCGGACGGCCCCACGATCGAATTCCTGGTGCGCATCCACCCGGGAGGCGGCGTGAGCGACAAGCTGCGACGCGGCGAGATCGACGCCGGCGATGTGCTGCCCCTGCGCGGTCCCTTCGGCAGCTACGCCTTCGAGGCCGCTGCGCCAGGTTCCGCGGTGTTCGTCGCGGGCGGCACGGGCCTGGCCCCGGTGCGCGCGATCGTGCTGGACGCCCTGGCGCAGCGCGCAGGTGACCGGCGCATCACCGTGTTCTTCGGTGCGCGCGACCAGGCTGAACTGGCGGCGGCACGCGAACTGGAGCAGGCCGTGCAGCGTCATCGCAACCTGTCCTATGTGCCGGTGCTGTCACACGAGCCTGCGGATTCCAGCTGGAGCGGCCTGCGCGGTCTGGTCACCGATGTCCTGGAGCGTTCGCTGGGCGACCAGTTCGGCGCCCAGGCCTATCTGTGCGGCCCCGCGCCGATGGTGGAAGCGGCCTTGCCTTTGCTGCAGGCGTGCGGTCTGGACCGGTCTGACATCCATTGCGACAAGTTCGTGCCGGCGGTGGCGAACCCCTCATGAGCGAGCGCCAGGGCCCTCACGCGCAACCGGCCCTGGCCGGTTCGCGGCGCCTGGAGATCCGGGCCGGGGACGGCACGGTGCTGGTCGCACACGTCTTTCCCAACCCTCGCGCCAGCCGGCGGCTGGTGGTCAGTCACGGCAACGGGATGGCCACGCCCGGTTACCGGGTGTTCTGGCGCGAGCTGCAGGCGGATTTCGAGGTCGTGGTGTTCGACATGCGCGGGCACGGGGCCAGCCAGCCAGGCCCCTCCGCCTTGCATGCCTGGGGCCAGTTCGTGCAGGACCTGCAGTCCCTGTGTGACACCCTGCGTCAGGAAGACCGCCGCCCGCTGGTGGGGGGCTTTCACTCCCTGAGCGCCGTGACCAGCCTGCTGCACCTGCGTAAATGTGCAGTGCCGCCCTGGCAGTCGCTGGTGCTGTTCGATCCTCCTCTGACGCCGCCCGAGGAACATCCCCTGGCCCGCCAGCACCAGCAGGAAATGACCAGCCTGGCCGCTTCGGCCCTGCGACGGCCACGCACGCATGCGTCGGTGCAGGACAAGGCGCGCCAGTTCATGCGCGAGGAAATCTTCGGCCTCTGGGCCGAGGGGGCGCCCATGGACATGGCCCATGCCACCCTGGTGCCCGACGCGCTGGCTGGCTGGCGGCTGGCCTGCGATCCGGTACGCGAAGCCACGATCTTCGAGGCCAACCACCATCCGGGGGTCTGGGAGGTCCTGGCTGACCCGGCCTGTCCCATCGCGCTGGTATCGGGGGACCCGCAGCTGCCGCAGGCGCGCTGTCCCGCGCTCACCTCCCGCCTGACCCATGAACGCACCGGCCTGCCCTGGCATCCGGTCGCGGGCACCGGCCATTTCCTCCAGCTCGAATCGCCGCGCGAATGCGCGTCAGCCCTGATGCGGTTCGTGCCGGATAGTCATTGAATGTTCATGTCCCGATCCACAGGAGAGCTTCATGGGTGACCGCACATCCGCCTCGCATGCGCAAAGCAAGGCCGGCCTGCAAGGCAACGTCGTCGACTACCTGCTGGAACACCGGCTGGCACCCGATGAGGCGCGCCGTCCCTATCTCCTCATGCCCCAGGGCGTCCACACCTATGGCGACCTGCAGGCGCGGATCTGCCAGGCCGGGAACTTCCTGCGTTCGCTGGGTGTGCAGCCGGGGGACCGTGTGCTGTTCAGCCTGTGCGACGGCCTCGAGTTCCCCGCGCTTTTCCTGGGCGCGATGAAGATCGGCGCGGTGGCGCTGCCCCTCAACACCTTCCTGCAGCCCAAGGACTACGCCTACTACATCGCCGACAGCGCCGCCAAGGTGGTGGTGGTCGACACCTCGCTGGTCGAACGCATCGATGCGATCCGCCATGCCCCCGTCTTTCCCGGACTGCTGTTTGTGGCGGGCGGCCAGGCACCGGGCTACCGCAACTGGCAGGAGTCACTGGACACCCAGCCGCGCGAGCTGGCCACCTTGCCCCGCCGCCCGGACGACGTGGCGTTCTGGCTGTACAGCTCGGGCAGCACCGGCGACCCCAAGGGCGTGCCGCATACCCACGAGCATATCTACTGGTCCTGCGAGCTCTTTGGCCTGGGTGCAGGCGGCATGGGCCTGCGGCGCGACGACGAGATCCTGTGTCCGCCCAAGATGTTCTTCGCCTATGGCCTGGGCAACCAGGTGTACTTCCCGATACGCGCTGGTGCGAAGGTGATCGTCGAGCCCGCGCCGATACGGCCCGCGCCTCTTTTGCAGCGGCTGATCGCGACGCGTCCCACGGTGATGATGGCCGTCCCCACCCTGTTCGCAGGCCTGCTGGACCTGATGCGGCAGATGCCGCACGAGCAGGTGCGCGAAGCCTGCTCGCGTCTGCGCATGTGCGTCAGCGGCGGAGAGCTTCTGCCGGTGGCCCTGTACCGCCAGTGGCAGGAGATGACAGGCACCGAGATCCTCGATGGCGTGGGCACCACGGAATTGACGCACATGTTCCTGTTCAACCAGCCCGGCGCGGCGCGGCCTGGCAGCTGTGGCCGGATCGTGCCCGGCTACACGGCCAAGCTCCTGAACGACCAGCGAGAGGAGGTGCCCGAGGGCGAAATCGGCAACCTCTTCGTGCAGGGACCGACCGCGGCCACGCTGTATTGGAACAAGCCGGAAAAGACCGCCGCCACGATGTGGGACAGCGGCGTTCTCACGGGTGACAAGTGCCTGCGTGACGCCGATGGCTATTACTTTCATGTGGGCCGCGTCGATGACATGCTGCGCGTGGGCGGGGTCTGGGTGTCGCCGGGCGAGGTCGAGGCCGCCCTGGCCGAACATGCCGCGGTGCTCGAATGCGCGGTGATCGGGGCACACGACGAACACGACATGATCAAGCCCTATGCCTATGTGGTGCCCAAGCAGGGGGTCGAGCCGACCCCCCAGCTGGCCCAGGACCTGCTGGAGCACCTGCGCGCCCGCCTGGCCCACATCAAGTGTCCACGCTCGGTGGAACTCGTCACCGAACTCCCCAAGACCGCCACCGGGAAGATCCAGCGCTTTCGCCTGCGTGCGATGCGTGCAGCCTCCTAGGGCGGTGGCTCCTGCGGCCAGACCACCTGGCGCGCCAGCTGGATGAAAAGCGCGCGCTGCGTATCGTCCAGGGGCTGGAGGATGTCGCGCTGCAGGTCTTCCACGATGGGCTGCAGCGCCTGAAGAATGCGCTAGGCGGTGCAGGGTGCATCCAGCAGGACACCGTCAATGTCGCCTTCCAGGGCCAGCTTGGCCGAGCCGTGGCTGGGTCGCACGGGGGGTGAGCGAGCGAGACCGGCGCGCGCGCGAGCTTTCCTTGACCCCGGAGGGCGCGGGCATCGTGCGCCGCCATCCCGACGTGCGCTGGCTGCGGCGGGAGGCGGACATCGCGGCCCTGGCCGCGACCCAGGCCTCCTTGCTGGCCGCCCTGTGGCCCCTGGTGCGTCCCGGGGGGCGGCTGGTGTATTGCACCTGCTCGATCTTCCGGGCTGAAGGTCAAGACACGATCGGTTCGTTTCTTGCACACAACACCGACGCGGTTTTGGGGCCGGCTCCCGGCCATTTGATCCCGCAAAGCGGGGTCGGGGCGCCACCCGTCCCGGACAATTCGGTGGGTGACCACGACGGTTTTTTCTACGCGGTGCTGGATAAGCGCCCTGGGTAGCGCTTGCGCCCGGCGCGCGGCCTGGCCGTGGCCGTTGTCTGGGGTCAGGGTGCTATGGGCCCTGCTGATGCTCCTGGCCATGGCCATGGCCCCGGCGCGTGCCACCGACATCCCCGATCTGCGCGTCGAGCGCACCGCCGAGGGTCTGCTGCTGTCGGCCCAGGTGCGCCTGGACCTGCCCTCGGTGGCGGACGAAGCGCTGCAAAAAGGCATCCCCTTGATCTTCGTGGCCGAGGCCGCACTGATGCGGGATCGCTGGTACTGGTACGACAAGGAAGTCGCGCGCGCCACCCGTCACCTGCGCCTGTCCTACCAGCCCCTCACGCGGCGCTGGCGCCTCTTGGTCTCCAGCGGCCCCATCGGCAATGCCGGCCTGGCCCTGGGCCAGAACTTCGACACCCGTGACGAGGCCCTGGCCGCGGTGCAGCGCATCTCCGGCTGGAAGATCGCCGAGAGCCAGGACGTCGAGGCCGACGCGCGCCATGCCGTGACGCTGCGCTTTCGGCTGGATGTGTCGCAGCTGCCACGCCCGCTGCAGATCGGCCTGGTCGGTCAGGACGAATGGAACATCGTCGCCGCGCGCAGTCTGCGCCTGGGGACCGCCGAGGTCGCGCGATGACCGCCAGCACGCCCGAGTCCGAACCGCAGCGCCCGCGCGTGCGCAACGCCCGCACCTATCGGTGGGCGGTGGCGATTGGGGCCACCGCGATGGTGGGCATCGGCATCGTGCTGCTGTTTCTGTTGGCGCAGGCCACCAACAACCGCGAGCTGTACGAGCGCAATTACGGGGTTCTATTTATCGTGAACATGGTGGTGGCCACCGTGCTGCTGCTGGTGATTGCCTGGATGGGGCTGCGACTGCTCTCGCGTCTGCGCAAGGGCAAGTTCGGCAGCCGCCTGTTGATCCGCCTGGCCATGATCTTCGCCCTGGTGGGGTTCGCACCAGGGCTGCTGATTTACGTGGTGTCCTACCAGTTCGTTTCGCGCTCCATCGAGAGCTGGTTCGACGTGCGCGTGGAAGGTGCGCTTGATGCCGGCCTGAGCCTGGGCCGCTCCACTCTGGACATGCTGTCCGAGGACCTGTCCGCTAAGGCGCGCGGCGGCGCCAGTCAGCTGATGGACGCGCCCGACGCCAGCGCTGCCTTCATCGTCGACCGCCTGCGCGAGCAGCTGGGGGCGACCGACGTCATTCTCTGGAGCGCCTCAGGCCAGGTCATTGCCAGCGCTGGCCAGTCGCGCTTTCAGCTCACCCCCGAGCGGCCCAGCCCCTCGCAGTTGCGGGCCCTGCGCTCGCAGCGCTCGCTGGCGGTGGTCGAAGGTCTGGACGAAGGCGGGCCCGCCGCCCTGAACCGCTCACGCATCAAGGCGCTGGCCGTGGTCACGCCCACCGGCTTGGGCCTGCTGTCCGAGACGCGTGTGCTGCAAGTGACGCAGGCGTTACCGGCCACGCTGGTGGCTAACGCGATCGCGGTGCAGGAAGCTAACCGCGAATACCAGGAGCGTGCGCTCGGCCGCGAGGGCCTCAAGCGCATGTACATCGGCACGCTGACCCTGAGCCTGTTCCTCTCGGTGTTCGGTGCCATCTTGCTGGCGGTGGTCCTGGGTAATTCGCTGGCTCGGCCCCTGCTGCTGCTCGCTGCTGGCGTGCGCGAGGTGGCGGCTGGCGACCTCAGTCCCAAGCCCGTGTTGCAAGGCAAGGATGAACTCGGAGGCCTCACCCGCTCCTTCGCCGAGATGACGCAGCAGCTGGCCGATGCGCGGGCCGCCGTCGAAAAGAGCATGGGCGAGGTCGACGCCGCTCGCGCCAACTTGCAGACCATCCTGGACAACCTGACCGCAGGCGTCGTGGTGCTGGACGCGCAGGGACGCATCCTGGCGGCCAACCCTGGCGCCACGCGCATCCTGCGGGTGTCGCTGGCGGCACACCATGGCCAGCCCTTGGCCAGCGTGGAGGGCCTGGAGACTTTCGGGGCCGCGGTGCAGACGCAATTTGACGGCTACCACGCCGAGCGACTGCAGCACTCGCTGGACCACTGGCAGCATTCCTTCGAGCTGCACCCTACGCTGCCCGGCGCGCCAGCGAATGCGAACACCGTGACCCTGGTGGCCCGCGGTGCCGACATGCCCGCCGATGCCTCGGGGCAAGAGGCTCGCCTGCTGGTGTTCGACGATATTTCCGAGATCGTGTCGGCCCAGCGCGCTCAGGCCTGGGGTGAAGTGGCACGGCGCCTGGCCCACGAGATCAAGAACCCGCTCACCCCCATCCAGCTGTCCGCCGAGCGCCTGGAGATGAAGCTCACCCCCAAAGTGGAGGAGCCCGAGCGCGCCATCCTGGCCAAGTCTGTGCGCACCATCGTCGATCAGGTTGATGCGATGAAGCGGCTGGTCAATGAATTTCGTGACTACGCCCGCCTGCCCGCAGCCGAACTCACGCCCATCGACCTCAACGCGCTCGTGAGCGATGTGCTGCAGCTGTATGCCGGCGAGATGGCGGCCGCGGGCGTGACCCAGGCGCGGTTGCAGGTGCAGCTCGATGAGGCTTGCCCGCGGATCATGGGGGACGCCATGCAGTTGCGGCAGGTGATACACAACTTGCTGCAGAACGCGCAGGATGCGACCGAGTCCAGTCCGGTGCGCGAAGTGACGATACGCACGCAATGGAACGAGACCTCGCGCCGCGTGCGTCTGATCGTGCAGGACACAGGCCCGGGCTTTGCCGACCCCATCCTCAAGCGCGCCTTCGAGCCTTATGTCACCACCAAGGCCAAGGGCACGGGCCTGGGCCTGGCGGTGGTCAAGAAGATCGCCGACGAACACGGCGCGCGCATCGACCTGAAAAACCGTGTGCAGGACGACCAGGTGCTGGGGGCGCAAGTGTCGCTATCATTCGCAGTTGCGGCCTAGCAACACTGCCCCGTCCGGCCGCGGGGGCGCTGGCTTGAACCTGCATGGCAACTATCCTGGTGGTCGACGATGAATTGGGCATCCGCGACCTGCTGTCCGAGATCCTGAACGACGAGGGCCACCACGTCGAGCTGGCCGAGAACGCGGCCCAGGCCCGCGAGATCCGCCTGCGTCTGCGCCCCGACCTGGTCCTGCTCGATATCTGGATGCCCGACACCGACGGCGTGACGCTCCTGAAGGAATGGTCCACCACCGGCGCGCTGACCATGCCCGTGATCATGATGAGTGGCCACGCAACCATCGACACGGCGGTCGAGGCCACCAAGATCGGCGCCCAGTCTTTCCTGGAAAAGCCCATCACGCTGCAGAAGCTGCTCAAGGCGGTCGAGTCCGGTCTGAATCGCGACACCGCGCCCGCGGCGCCGGCGCGCAAACCCACCTTGCAGGTGGTGCATTCTTCCACGGGGGTGACGGCTTCGTCCGATCTCACCGTCGAGGCCGCCATGACCGGCGGACAACCGGAGCTGGCGCCCGCCACTGACCTGGGCCCGCAGGCGCGGCAGGCCTTCGACCTGGACAAGCCCCTGCGCGACGCGCGCGACGAATTCGAGAAGTGCTACTTTGAGTTTCATCTCGCCCGCGAGGGCGGCTCCATGACCCGCGTGGCCGAGAAGACCGGCCTGGAGCGCACCCACCTGTATCGCAAGCTCAAGCAGCTGGGCGTGGACCTCTCCCGCGGTAAGCGGGCGGCCGGATGATGCTAAAATCCGCGGTCCTGGCCCGGTAGCTCAGTTGGTAGAGCAGCGGATTGAAAATCCGCGTGTCGGTGGTTCGATTCCGCCCCAGGCCACCATATCTACACCGTAGCGTTACTTTTAATGCTACGGTGTTTTCTTTTGTACAGACGTTAAGTCAGTGTGCCCCCACGCTGTACCCACTTAACGTACAAGTGCTGTGACGTTGCTGTGACTGTACGTACACGTAACGCACAACCCCCAACACTACCCCCTCTCACCCCCACGCAACGCAAGCAAGTGCTGTCTGCTTACAGCACAGTCAACCCGCAAGTCGTGTACTTGCGTGATGGCGATGACCTGCCCGGTTTTTCCGGACCAATAATTTCTAGGAAGATGGCTCCCAATCCGCGAGGAGCCCATGAGAAAAAGTCGATTCACCGAAGAACAGATGGTCACGGTACTGCGCGAGGCAGACCGGACCACGGTGGCTGAGGCAGCCAAGAAGCACAAGGTCAGTGAGCCCACGATCTACGCCTGGCGCAAGCACTTCGGGCAGATGGATGCAGCCGATGTCAAACGCCTCAAGGCCCTGGAGCAGGAGAACTCCCGCCTGAAGAAGCTGCTGGCCGAGGCGGCGCTGGACATCGAGGTTCTCAAGGAGATCAACTCAAAAAAGTGGTAAGCCCACAGGGCCGGCGTGAACAGGTGCAACTGGCTTGCCAGAGGGGCCTGTCTCAGCGCCGGGCGTGTGGGCTAATCGGGGTGGCGCGCTCGATGCTGACCTACGAGCTGCGGCTGCCGGCCAAGGACGCCCCCGTGATCGAGGCGATGAAGTCGCTGTCTGCGCAGTACCCGCGCTATGGCTACCGGCGCATTCGCATCTTCCTGCGTCGCCAGGGCCTGGAGCTCAGTTGGTCGCGCACCCATCGCATCTGGCGCCAGGCGGGCTTGCTGGTACCCAGGAAGCGTTCTCGCAAGCGCATCGCCACCGGCAGGCCGCGGGCGCATACGCCGTTCAAGGTCAACATGGTGTGGGCCTACGACTTCGTCTTCGACACCACCGCCGATGGCCGCCAGATCAAGTGCCTGACGGTGGTGGACGAATACACCCGCGAATGCCTGGCCATCGACGTGGCCGGTGCCATCCGCTCGCAGCGCGTCATCGAGGTGCTCTCGCGCCTGGTGAGCCTGCACGGTGCGCCGCTGTTCATGCGCTCGGACAACGGGCCGGAGTTCGTCAGCCACGCCATCCTCGAGTGGATCGCCCAGGCGGGCATCGGCACATCCCTGAGCGACCCCGGCAAGCCCTGGCAAAACGGCACCGACGAGAGCTTCAACGGCAAGTTCCGCGACGAATGCCTGTCCCTGGAGTGGTTCCGTTCACGCCGGGAGGCCCAGGTAGTCATCGAGGCCTGGCGGCGCCACTACAACTCCGTGCGGCCCCATAGCAGCCTGGACTACCTCACACCCCACGAATTCAAGCAGACCTATCATTCAATTCCCAACCGGGCCGTCTTATAGGAATGAATGGCTCGAAAAAACCGGGCAGGTCACACGGACATACACACGTTGAGTAAGCAGATGGGTAATAGTGCGGCAATGATAGAAAAGCACTACAGCAAGTTAACCGCAACTATGGCGGCGGAAAAGTTGGCATAGGTAACAATAGAATTGACTTTAATTAGAGGTAAAGTATAAGATTAACGAGCATCATAGGGTCGAGAATGTGGCAACAAAAAAATTTGGAATTGATTTTGAGCACATCAAACTTGAAGGCTATAGAAATATAAATGAGTTGTATAAACAAGAAAATCAATTACACGCTTGCGAAACATTGTTTGGCGATTGGGATGCCCAAGTTATGATATTGGCTCAAGATGCTGCCAATTTCAATAAACTTAAGGAACTTTGCGAAAGCTCTCCAAATAAAAATCCTT
>JBEAZV010000006.1:0-67896 GCA_041159245.1 Pseudomonadota bacterium | reverse complement strand
CAGGGCCGCATGCGGCGCAGGCCACAGCAGGCATAGCCGCGCGCTGCGGCGCCAGAAGGCCCCCACGAGCGCCGCCGCGCCCCACGCGAACATCGTCACATGCAAGCCTGAAATGCTCATGAGGTGGGCCACGCCCGTCGCCCGGAACAGGTCCCACGCCGCCTGCCCGATGGCCTGCTGGTCGCCCACTGCGAGACCCGCCAGCACGCCGGCTGCGGCGGGATCGGCCACCCGGTCCACGATCGCGTCGCGCACCACCTGGCGTGCGCGCTCCAGCGGCGCCCAGGCATCGGCCTCGCGAATACGGCGCGGCGCTGGGTCGCGCGGCCCAGCGCGCACATAGCCCGTCGCCTGGATGCCGCGCTCCCACAGCCACAGCTCGTGGTCGAAGCCGTGGGGATTGCGCAGACCATGCGGCGCCTTCAGGCGCACCATGAACTGCCAATGCGCACCGGCTTGCAGCACCGGACTGGTGCGCGCTGGCGTATCGGCCTCGGCAGGCACAGGCGGGCCGTCGTACCAAGTGAGGAGCAGGCGCGGCGGCACGCCAGCTGGCTCGGAATCCACTACATCCAGCACGAAGCGGGGGCCGAACTCACCGCGCTGGGGCATGGCCGCCACCACGCCGCGGACCAGCACATCCCGCCCCTCGAGCGCCGGGGGCAAGGCCTGCTGCTGGAAGGCGACAGCGCGCAACCCGGTGAGCGCGAAAGCGGCGATGGCCAGGACCAGGGCCAGCGGGCGACCTCGAACCCACAGGCCGGCCACCGCAGCCGCCAGGATCAACCCCGCATAGGCCGCGGCGGACCACAGCATGGGCTGCTGCAGTTGCGCCGCCATGCCGGCCATCAGCCCCGTCAAGACCCATCCCAGTGGCATCGCCCGCCCCGCTTCCTTGCAATCGACTTCATATACTACTTAGGAACTACCTCATACCCCACCCATGTCTGCCCTCGCACCCCGCCACGCCGGCCCTCCCGATGTCCTGCAGGTGATCCTGGCCGGCAGCAGTGCCACCGACCGGCAATGGGTGATCGAGCTGCTGCAAAACGCTTCGCCCCGGCCTTGCGAGTTCCTCGAGCTCGACACGGGGGCGGCGGCCCTGCAACGGGTGCGGGCCACAGCGCCCGGGGCCGAGCGCGTTCTGCTGGCAGGTCCGCTGGCCGACATGGACGCACCGCGCCTGCTGGCCCGCCTGGCCGACGCACAGGGCATCACACCCTGCCCGGTGGTCGTGATCACACCGGGCCATGGCGGCGAGCTCGGCCCCGTGCTGCTGCGAGCGGGTGCACAGGACTACATCGGGGAAGATTGGCTCAGCCCCTACGTGCTGGCACGCGCCGTGGACAACGCGCGGGTGCGCTGGGCGATGGAGCGGGACCTGTGCGAGCGCGACCTCGCCCTGCAACGCAGCGAGGCCAGCGCGCGCGAGGCGGACCACCGCAAGGACGAATTCCTGGCCACCTTGGCGCACGAACTGCGCAACCCGCTGGCCCCGATCCGCAACGGCCTGGAGATCCTGCGGCGCAGCGGCCAGCTCGCCGGCCCGGCCGCACGGGCACGCGACATGATGGAGCGCCAGCTCGCCCACATGGTGCGACTGGTCGACGACCTGCTGGACGTCTCGCGCATCAGCCGAGGCAAAGTGGATCTGCGCCTTGCGCGCATCACGGTGCAATCGGCCCTGGACCACGCCCTGGAGAGCAGTCGACCCGCGATCGAAGGCTACGGTCACCGGCTGGTGCTGCTCCTGCCGCACGAGCCCCTGTGGGTCGAGGGCGACCTCACCCGGCTCGCCCAGGTCGTGAACAACCTCCTGAACAACGCGGCCAAGTACACGCCTGCCGGTGGGCGCATCGAGCTGGGCGCGCAGGAGCAGGACGGGCGTGTCGTCATCCACGTCGCCGACAACGGCACCGGCATCTGCGGCGACATGCTTCCGCGCGTGTTCGACCTGTTCGCGCAGGTCGACCGCACGCTGGAGCGCTCGCAGGGCGGGCTGGGCATTGGCCTGTCCCTGGTCAAGAAGCTGGTCGAACTGCATGGCGGCGAGATCCGCGCGGAGAGCGAAGGGCCGGGTCAGGGCAGCCGCTTCACCGTGCGCTTGCCCTTGGCCGACCCGCCCGGCGCTGCCGCACGGCCGGCCGCGTCAGCCGCGCTCGCGCCCCGCACCGCAACGCGCCGCCGGGTGCTGGTCTGCGATGACAACGTGGACGGCGCTGAGAGCCTCGCGCTGATGCTAGGCCTGCTGGGGCACGAGGTACGCACCGTCCATGACGGAGCGCATGCGCTGGCGACCGTGGCCACATGGCGGCCCGATGTGGCCCTGCTGGACATCGGGCTGCCGGGCATGAGCGGCTACGAACTCGCCCAACGCCTGCGCGAGGACACCGCGCTGACGGGCACCCTGCTGGTCGCCGTCACGGGCTGGGGCACCGACAGCGACCAGCGCCGCAGCGCCGAGGCCGGCTTCGACCACCACCTGACCAAGCCGGTCGAGGCGGCAGCCCTGGAGGCGGTGCTGACCGCTCGCCGGGCGGCCGCAGCGCGAACCGACTAGGATGCGATGCGGCCCGCTTTGGCCGCGTCGTCCCCATGCCCCCGCAAGCCGCTCTCCATCACATCACCCATTACCGCTACGACCACCCGGTGCATCTCGGGCCGCAGCTCGTACGGCTGCGGCCCGCACCGCACGGGCGCAGCCGCATCCTGTCCTATGCGCTCTCGGTCGAGCCGGCCAGTGCGCGCATCCACTGGCACCAGGATCCCTACGCCAACTACCAGGCCCGGCTGCTGTTCGACCAACGCACACCCGAATTCAAGATCACGGTGGACCTCGTCGTTGAACTGGCGCCCTTCAACCCCTTCGAGTTCTTCCTCGAACCCTCGGCGGCGACGTTTCCATTTCATTACGAACCCGCACTGGCGACAGCCCTCGCACCCTACCTCGCAGCCGATCCCGCTACACCGCGGCTGCAGGCTTACCTCGACCGCATCGACCGCAGACCCCAGCCCAGCGTCGCCTTCCTGGTCGAACTCAATCGCCGTCTGCGCGCGGACGTGCAGTACCTGCGCCGACCCGAGCCCGGCGTGCAGGCGCCCGAGGAGACGCTCGCCCTGGGCATGGGGTCCTGCCGTGACTCCAGCTGGTTGCTGGTGCAACTGCTTCGGCACCTGGGGCTGGCAGCGCGCTTCGTCTCGGGCTACCTGATCCAGTTTTCTCCGGACACGCCAGCACTGGATGCCCCAGAAGAAGCCGGCGACGGCGCCACCGACCTGCACGCCTGGTGCGAGGTCTACTTGCCCGGTGCCGGATGGCTGGGGCTGGACCCGACCTCAGGCCTGGTCGCTGGCGAGGGACATATCCCTCTGGCTTGCACGCCCGAGCCGGCAGGTGCAGCGCCGGTGGAAGGCCTGATCGAGCTGGCGCAGGTGGCTTTTAGTCACCAGATGCAGGTCACTCGCCTGCGCGCTTAGCGGTCCGACGGTTGTTGCGCCCGTCCTACTCGCCTGCGCCAGCGACTGCACTTTTACAATGGACCGCTCCAACTGCCCCTCATACCGCCATGTCTGTTGCCGAGAAACTCAAGGAATTGAACATCACCCTGCCCCCGGTGGCCACACCCGCCGCGGCCTATGTGCCCTTCGTGCGTACCGGCAACCTGGTGTTCCTCAGCGGCCATATCGCCCGCAAGAACGGCAAGCCCTGGGTGGGCCAACTGGGCAAGGACATGGAGACCGAGCAGGGCCAGGCCGCGGCGCGCGCCATCGCCATCGATCTCCTGGGCACGCTGCAGGCCGCCATCGGCGACCTGGAGAAGGTACGCCGCATCGTGAAGGTCATGAGCCTGGTCAACTCCACCTCCACCTTTACCGAGCAGCACCTCGTGACCAATGGCTGCAGCGAGCTGCTCGGACAGGTGTTTGGCGAACGCGGCGCGCACGCCCGCAGTGCCTTCGGCGTGGCCCAGATCCCGATGGGGGCGTGCGTGGAGATCGAGCTGATCGCTGAAGTCGATTAAGCGACGTGCTTATTCGACCCGCTCGATCCCGGTGGGCTTGAAGCCCAGGTCGGCGGCCTTGCCCTTGCGGCCGCGCGCAGCCCGGGCGTTATTGAGCGAACGGATCTCCAGCGTCTCGTCACGCTCCTTGCCGCCGCGGCCAATGCCGGAGATCTTCACGCTGCGCACATAGGCGGCCGCACCGGCGAGCGTGTCCTTGTCTTCGAGGTCCAGCAGCATCAGGCCGCGTCCTCCCTTGGGCTGGTGCTTGAGTTCGCCGATCTCGAACGTGAGGATGCGCCCGCCCGCCGAGGCGCAGGCCACGTGCGTGGCGGAGGCGCCGGGCGCCACCCGCGCCGGCGAGGGGCGGCACAGAGTCTCGCCCGCAGCACAAGTGACGAAGGCCTTGCCTCCGCGCTGGCGAGAGCTCATGTCCTCGGCGCTGGCCAAGAAGCCGTAACCGGCGCTATTGGACATCAGCAGCATGCTGGCAGCGGCGCCCGCGAAGTAGTGCACAACCTGGGTGCCGGGCTCGAGGTCCAGGAAACTGGTCACGGGTTGACCATCCCCGCGCGCGCCGGGCAGCAGCGACACCGGCACTGAGTACACACGGCCATTGCTGCCGAAGGCGAGCAGGATGTCCACGGTGCGACATTCGAAGGTGCCATACAGCCCGTCGCCCGCCTTGAAGGCGAAGCTGGCGGCCTCGTGCCCGTGGCCCTGGCGCGCGCGCACCCAGCCCTTTTGCGAGACGACCACCGTCACCGGCTCGTCGATGATCTTCACTTCGGCCACGGCCTTCTTCTCGGCCTGGATCAGGGTGCGCCGCGCGTCAGCAAACTGCTTGGCGTCAGACTCGATCTCCTTGACCATCAGGCGGCGCAAGGCTGCGGGGCTCTCCAGGATTTCCTCGAGCTTCTTTTGCTCCTCGCGCAGGGTGGCCAGTTCCTGCTCGATCTTGATCGCCTCCAGGCGCGCCAGCTGGCGCAGGCGGATCTCCAGGATGTCCTCGGCCTGGCGATCACTGAGGCGAAAGCGTTCGATCAGCGCCAGCTTGGGCTCATCGCTGCCACGGATGATGGCGATCACTTCATCGATGTTCAGCAACACCAGCTGCCGGCCCTCGAGGATGTGAATGCGGTCCAGCACCTTGTCCAGGCGGTGGCGCGAGCGGCGTTCGACCGTACGCTGGCGGAATTCGATCCACTCTTGCAGCATCTGGCGCAGCGACTTCTGCACTGGCCGGCCGTCCAGGCCCACCAGGGTGAGGTTGATCGGCGCCGAGGTCTCCAGGCTGGTGTGCGCCAGCAGCACCTGGATCAAGTCGGCCTGCTCGATACGGCTGGTCTTGGGCTCGAACACCAGGCGCACCGCGGCGTCCTTGCTGGACTCGTCGCGCACCGCGTCGAGCACCGACAGCACGGTCTGCTTCAACTGCAGCTGGTCTTGCGACAGCGCCTTTTTGCCGGCCTTGACCTTGGGGTTGGTGAGCTCCTCGATTTCTTCGAGTACGCGCTGGCTGCTCACGCCCGGAGGCAATTCGTTCACCACCAGCTGCCACTGGCCACGCGCGAGGTCCTCGATCTTCCAGCGGGCACGAACCTTGAGCGAGCCGCGACCGGTGCGATAGGCCTCGGCGATGTCCGAGGCCGCGCTGATGATCTGGCCACCACCCGGATAGTCGGGCCCGGGCAGCAGCGCGAACAGCTCGTCGTCGGACAGCTTGGGACTCTTGATCAGGGCTACGCAGGCGTCGGCCACCTCGCGCAGGTTGTGGCTCGGGATCTCGGTGGCCAGGCCCACTGCAATGCCGCTGGCGCCATTGAGCAGCGTGAAGGGCAGGCGCGCGGGCAGCTGCACGGGCTCCTCCGTGCTGCCGTCGTAGTTGGGCGCGAAATCCACCGTGCCTTCGTCGATCTCCTCGAGCAAGAGGTTGGTGATCCTGGCCAGACGCGCCTCGGTATAGCGCATGGCCGCGGCGCCGTCGCCGTCGCGACTGCCGAAGTTGCCCTGGCCGTCGATCAGCGGATAGCGCTGGGAGAAGTCTTGCGCCATGCGCACCAGGGCGTCATAGGCCGCCTGGTCGCCGTGCGGATGAAAGCGGCCCAACACGTCGCCCACCACGCGCGCGCTCTTGACCGGCTTGGCGCCACCCGCGCCCGAAAAGCCCAGGCCCATGCGCGCCATCGAGTAGAGGATGCGACGCTGCACCGGCTTCTGGCCGTCGGCCACGTCGGGCAGCGCGCGGCCCTTGACCACGCTCAGGGCGTATTCGAGGTAGGCCCGCTGGGCGTAAGTGGCCAGGTCCAGGCCGGCGTCGTCATCGCCGCCAGCGGCCAGGGAAATGAGGTCCTGCTCCATGGGTTCTTCTTCGTGTCGGTCGGGTCAATCGGTCGGGGTCGGGGGCAGCGACGTGAGCGGCGGCGGCATGCTGGCACGCCCGGGCACCTGCCCCGGCAACTCCATGCGCACGCGCCGCGGCGTGGAGGCGGCCACGGGGGCGGGCCTCACCGGCTGCGGTGGCTTGAGCAGGGTGTACAGGTGCATCACGGTCTTCACGTAGTTCTGGGTTTCCCGGTAAGGGGGAATGCGGTTGCCGGCGCGCTGCACCGCACCCTCGCCCGCGTTATAGGCCGCCAGTGCCAGGTCCAGCTGGCCGGGAAAGAGGTTCATCAGGTGACGCAGGTAACGAGCGCCCGTGCGCACGTTGACCTGCGGGTCGGCCAGCTTCCGCTCGATCGGCATCCGTGGCTCGCCACGAACGCCCCAGCGTTCGGCGGTGGCCGGCATCACTTGCATCAGGCCGATGGCGCCCTTGGGCGACACCGCCTGCGCGTCAAAGCCAGACTCGGCCACGATCAGGGCCTTGAGCAGTTCGTAATCGATGCCGTGCTGGCGGGACGCGTCGCGCAGCAAGGGCTGCGCATGGCGGTAGCCCGGCGAGGTGGCGAAGAACTGGGCCAGCTGCGGCGGCAAGGCGGCCGGTTCGGGCGCCGTGGCAGTCAGTGGTGCGCCCGGATTCGCACCGGCTGCGGCATCGCCGCCCGTCACCGGTGGCACGCTAGCGCCCATC
The DNA here is from genome assembly GCA_041159245.1 of Pseudomonadota bacterium. Classification (GTDB taxonomy): domain Bacteria; phylum Pseudomonadota; class Gammaproteobacteria; order Burkholderiales; family Burkholderiaceae_C; genus Ramlibacter. The sequence continues at coordinate 60,822 of JBEAZV010000006.1, read as the reverse complement.
GCGAAGCTTGGGTGACCACGGGAAAACAGTTCATAGCGGTCGTCGAGCCTCTCGGCGGCCAGGTGGGCTACGCCGCGCTCGTCGACATAGCCCCAGACCTCGGCGCGCGCGAGATCCGGCGCCACGAGCAGCAGCACGCCCAAGACCATTGCGGCCAGGACAGCCCCAGCCTCGTGTGCGACGGCCTGCAGCCCCGTGCGGGAACGCCGGCGCGGCTCACTCATGCCACGAGCTCCTGGCCCTGCGCACGCCGCTGCGCAAATTCTGGCGCCAGCATGGACATCAGTGTCAGCGACTCGAAGCCGCCGGCCACGCGCACGGATTCGCGCAGCACGCCCTCCACCACGAAGGCCTCGCTGTCATAGAGGGCGCGGGCCCGCGCGTTATGGGTCTTCACGTCCAGCCACAAGCGGTGCGCACCCAGGTCGTCAAAGGCCACCTTTTTGGCCACGCGCAGCGCCGCTCGGCCCACGCCCTGGCCTTGGTGCTGCACCACCATGCGTTTGAGTTCGAGCGAGCGGTGATGGCTCTTGCAGCCGATGAAAATCAGGAAGCCCGCCGCCTGCAACGCGTTGCCGCTCTCGATGATGAAGTGGCGAAAGTCCGGGAATCGAATTGCCGCCTCATGTTGCGTACGCTCCCAGGGCGTGATGAAGGGCAGGTTCTGTGGATCCTGCTCGAGGGTCAGCACATAGTCCAGGTCGCTTTGCAGCGTCGGACGAAGCCGCACGCGCGGCACCACGCGGTCGGTGACGGCGGTGACGGGCGTGGCCTTCATCAGATGTCGATCTCGACGCTGTCGCCGTGCAGTTCCATCAGCTCGCGGCGCGCGGCCGCCTCGCCCTTGCCCATGAGCTTGGTGATCAGCGCCTCGGTGCCCGCGAAATCGAAGGCTCCCAGTTGCACCGGCAGCAGGCGTCGGGTATCGGGGTTCAAGGTGGTTTCCCACAGCTGCTCGGCGCTCATCTCGCCCAGGCCCTTGAAGCGGCTGATATTCCAGGCGCCTTCGCGCACACCTTCCTTGCGCAGCTTGTCCAGGATGGCGGTGAGTTCGCCTTCGTCCAGCGCGTAGTTCTTGGAAGCGGCCTTCTTGCCTCGGGCCGGTGCATCCACCCGGAACAAGGGGGGACGCGCCACGTACACATGGCCCGCCTCGATCAGCTTGGGGAAGTGACGGAAAAAGAGCGTGAGCAGCAGCACCTGGATGTGGGAGCCATCCACATCGGCGTCGGACAGGATGCAGATCTTTCCGTAACGAAGACCGGTTAGGTCGGGCGTGTCGTTCGGACCGTGCGGGTCAACGCCAATGGCCACCGAGATGTCGTGGATCTCGGTATTGGCAAAGAGGCGATCACGCTCGACTTCCCAGGTATTGAGCACCTTACCCCGAAGCGGCAGCACCGCCTGCGATTCCTTGTTGCGGCCCATCTTGGCGCTGCCGCCGGCCGAATCGCCCTCGACCAGGAAGACCTCGTTGTCCCGCGTGTCGCGGCTCTCGCAGTCGGTGAGCTTGCCAGGCAGGACGGCCACGCCCGAGCCCTTGCGCTTTTCCACCTTTTGGCCGGCGCGCTGGCGAGTCTGGGCCGCCTTGATCGCGAGTTCGGCCAGCTTCTTGCCGTATTCGACATGCTGGTTCAGCCACAGCTCGAGGGCCGGCCGCACGAAGCTGGACACGAGGCGCACCGCATCGCGCGAATTCAGGCGCTCCTTGATCTGGCCCTGAAACTGCGGATCGAGCACCTTGGCCGAGAGCACGTAGGACGCTCGGGCAAAGACGTCTTCGGGCATCAGCTTCACGCCCTTGGGCAGCAGCGAGTGCAGGTCGATGAAGCTCTTGACCGCAGTGAACAGACCATCGCGCAGGCCGCTGTCGTGCGTGCCGCCGGCGGAGGTGGGGATCAGGTTGACATAGCTCTCGCGCACTGGCTGGCCGTCCTCGGTAAAGGCCACGCACCACTGCGCACCCTCGCCTTCGGCGAAGGTCTCGTTGTTCTCGGCGTAGCCCTCACCCGAAAAGAGCGGGATGACCGGGTCGGCGCTGAGCGTCTGCATCAGATAGTCGGCCAGCCCGCCCTTGTATTGCCAGCTCTGGGTTTCCTTGGTTTTTTCATTGACCAGGGACACCGCCACCCCCGGCATCAACACCGCCTTGCTGCGAAGCAGGTGGGCCAGTTCGGCCATGGGGAGCTGGCTGGACTCGAAATACTTGCCATCGGGCCACACGCGCACCGTGGTGCCCTGGCGGCGGTCACCCTCACCCGCCTTGCGCACCTGCAGGGATTCGGTGACATCGCCGCCCTCGAACACCAGGCGGGCCACCTGCCCATCGCGGTGGGACACCGCCTCCAGGCGCTTGGCCAGCGCGTTGGTGACGGAGACGCCCACGCCGTGCAGGCCGCCGGAGAAACTGTAGGCACCGCCCTTGCCCTTGTCGAACTTGCCGCCGGCGTGCAGGCGGGTGAAGACCAGCTCGATGACCGGCGCGCCCTCCTCCGGGTGCAGGCCAAAAGGGATGCCGCGGCCGTCGTCCTCGACGCTGACCGAGCCGTCTGTGTGGAGGATGACCTTGATCCGCTTGCCATGACCGGCCAGGGCTTCGTCGGCGGCGTTATCGAGCACCTCTTGCACCACGTGCAGGGGGTTGTCGGTGCGGGTGTACATCCCGGGCCGCTGCTTCACGGGCTCCAGGCCCTTGAGCACACGGATCGAGCCTTCGGAATAGTCGGAGGGGGTGGTTTTGCTTGCCATGGGAGCGCGCATTGTAGTCAGGGCAGGCCCCAGGGGCTGTATGGATCCCCAGCCCCATGCGGGGACTCACACCCGGGGCGACAGCGGCGTGCCTGCGCTTTGGGTACAGTCCTCGCCCATGACTTCTCCCCAGCGCCTGTCGCTGCTGCAGGTGCTGACCTGCGGCGCGGCCATCGTCACCCTCTCCATGGGTATCCGCCACGGCTTCGGCCTGTGGCTGCAACCGGTCACCCAGGCTCAGGGCTGGACCCGCGAGACCTTCTCCTTCGCGCTGGCCACGCAGAACCTCGCCTGGGGTGTCTTGGGTATCTTCGCGGGCATGCTGGCCGACCGCTTTGGCGCCTTCCGCGTGCTGGTGGGGGGCTGCCTGCTGTATGCGCTGGGACTGGTGGGTATGGCCGTAGCGCCCACGCCTTGGATGTTCGCCCTGACCGCCGGTGTCCTGATCGGCGCGGCACAGGCCGGCACCACCTACACCGTGATCTACGGCGTGATCGGCCGTCAGATCGACCCGGCCCGGCGCTCCTGGGCGCTGGGCGTCGCGGCGGCAGCTGGCTCCTTCGGCCAGTTCCTCATGGTGCCGGTCGAGGGCATGCTGATCACCCATCTCGGGTGGCAGGAATCGCTGATCGCCCTGGGCATCGCCACCCTGATGATCATCCCCTTGTCCCTGGGCCTGCGCGAGCCCGGATTCATTGGCGGCCAGGCACCGGCGCGCGACCAAACCATCGTGCAGGCCCTGCGCGAGGCGGGGCGCTACCCCAGCTTCCAGCTGCTGGTCCTGGGCTACTTCGTCTGCGGCTTCCAGGTGGTGTTCATCGGGGTCCACATGCCCAGCTATCTCAAGGACAAGGGCCTCACCCCCGAGGTTGCCAGCTACTCGCTGGCCCTGATCGGCTTGTTCAACGTCTTTGGCACCTACATCGCCGGCGCCCTGGGCCAAAAGCTGGCCAAACAAAAGATCCTGGTTTTCATCTATCTGGCCCGCGCCGTCGCCATCGCGGTGTTCCTGGTGGTGCCGCTGTCGCCGCTGTCGGTCTACCTCTTCTCCGCGGTCATGGGCCTGCTGTGGCTGTCGACCGTGCCGCCCACCACGGCGCTGGTGGCCCAGATCTTCGGCGTCGCCCACCTGTCCATGCTCGGTGGCATCGCCTTCTTTAACCACCAGATCGGATCCTTCATGGGCGTGTGGCTCGGTGGCCTGCTGTACGACCGCACCGGCAGCTACGACGTGGTGTGGTGGTTGTCCATCGCGCTGGGCGTGGTGGCGGCGGCCCTGAACATACCGGTGCGCGGCGCCCCGATCCCGCGTCCGGCGGCGCCGCAAGCAGCCTGACCCCCACCCTCTCAGACACTTCCATGACCCTGCGCCCTCGTGTCCTTCTAGCCTACGCCCTGGTCCTGGCGGCGCTGGCGAGCGTGTTCGCGCTGTACACGCGGCCCGAGCTGCTGGTGACGCTGTCCGAGCAGATCTGGGCCTGCTTTAACTGATGCACGCCGGGACAACGCCGAGCGACTGGATCCGGCGCTGGGCCCACTTGGCGCCAGCGGGCCGACCCGTGCTGGACGTGGCCTGTGGCGCGGGCCGTCACCTCCTTGAATTTGCAGGGCGCGGCCATCCGGTGACCGGCGTGGACCGCGACCCGCAGGCCCTTGCCGCCGCGGCCTGGCACCTCGATGGCGTGGGCGAACTGGTGCAGGCCGACATCGAAAACGGCCCCTGGCCCTTCGCGAACCGCCAGTTCGGCGCCGTGGTGGTCACGAACTACCTCTGGCGCGACCTGCTGCCCACGCTGGTCCACTGCGTCGAGACCGGCGGGGTGCTGCTGTACGAGACCTTCGCTGCCGGCAATGAGACGGTAGGCAAGCCCTCGCGACCGGATTTCCTGCTGCGCCCAGGTGAACTCCTGACCGCCTGCGCCGGCCTGCGCGTGGTGGCTTACGAGGACGGTTTCGAGGCCGCGCCGGACCGCTTCGTGCAGCGCGTAGCCGCCGTGCGGGAACGCCCTGGCCAAGCTCCGGCGCGCTACCCGCTCTAGTTAGAATGGCCGCTTTCACACGCGCGCGACACCCGCCCCCGCAGCGACCCACCGAGCCCCACCCATGACCCCGATCACCGGAAGCATCGTCGCCCTGGCCACTCCCCTGCATGACGACGGCAGCGTCGACTACGCAGGCCTGCGCCAGCTGATCGACTGGCACATCGCCGAAGGCACTGACTGCATCGGCGTGGTGGGCACCACCGGCGAGTCGCCCACGGTCAGCGTCGAGGAACATCGCGAGATCATCCGCGTGAGCGTGGAACACGCCCGCAAGCGCGTCCCCATCATGGCCGGCTGCGGCGCCAATTCCACCGCCGAGGCCATTTCCCTGGCCCGGTACGCGCGCGAGGTCGGCGCCGACTGCCAGTTGCAGGTCGTCCCCTACTACAACAAGCCCACGCAGGAAGGCCAGTACCAGCATTTCAAGGCCATCGCCGAAGCCACCGGCGACCTGCCCATCATCCTGTACAACGTGCCGGGTCGCACCGTGGCCGATATGGCCCACGAGACCGTGCTGCGCCTGTCTGAAGTGCCCGGGATCGTCGGCATCAAGGAAGCCACCGGCAATCTCGAGCGTGCCCAGTGGCTCATTCGCGATGCGCGCAAGGGCTTTGCGATCTACTCTGGCGACGACCCCACCGCCGTGGCCCTCATGCTGTGCGGAGGTCATGGCAACGTCAGCGTCACCGCCAACGTGGCCCCGCGTCTGATGCACGCGCTGTGCGTGGCCGCCCTCGCCGGCGACGCGCGACGCGCCATGGACATCCAGAAGCAGCTGATGCCGGTGCATAAGCACCTGTTCATCGAAGCCAACCCGATTCCGGTGAAATGGGCGATGGCCCGCATGGGCCTGTGCGGCGGTACCCTGCGATTGCCCCTGACGCCCCTGTCGCCCACCCACCATGCCACGGTCGAAGGCGCGCTGCGCGCCGCCGGCCTGCTTCGCTGATCCCGCGCCACCCCTGGAGCTCCTTTCGCCCATGAAGCAACCCGCCTCCCTGACCGTCCTGGCGCTGTCCGTCCTGCTCTCGGCCTGCTCGGTCCTCGAGAGCCAAAAGATCGACTACAAGAGCGCGGGCAAGGCGCCCTCGCTGGACGTGCCGCCCGACCTGACCCAGCTCGCGCGCGACACCCGCTATGCCCTGCCCGGAGCACCGGTGACGGCCAGCAGCCAGCAGGGCACGCGCGTGGGCAGCGGGGTGCCGACCGCAGCCCTCACGGTGGGCGACGTTCGCATCGAGCGGGTCGGCAATCAGCGCTGGCTGGTGGTAAACCGCCCGGCCGACCAGCTGTGGGGGCCGCTGCGCGAGTTCTGGCAAGAGAACGGCTTCCTCCTCACTTTGGACCAAGCCGAGCTGGGCATCATGGAAACCGACTGGGCCGAAAACCGGGCCAAGCTGCCGCAGGACTTCATCCGCTCCACCCTGGGCAAGCTGCTGGACAACCTGTACTCCACCTCCGAGCGCGACCGCTTCCGCACCCGCCTGGAGCGGACGGCGTCGGGCGACACCGAGATCTACGTCTCGCACCGCGGCATGGTGGAGGTCTACACCCGCGGCGCAGCGCGCGAGTCCGACAACACCACCGTCTGGCAGCCGCGCCCGGCAGACCCCGAGCTCGAGACCGAATTCCTGCGTCGCATGATGGTCAAACTGGGGGTCACCCAGGAGCAGGCCAAGGTCGCCGCTTCGGCCGGTGTCGCCAAACCCACCGCCCGCGCCACCAAGGTGGGTAACACGCCCGTGGTCGAGATCGACGAAGGCTTTGACCGCGCCTGGCGCCGGGTGGGCCTGTCGCTCGATCGCACCGGCTTCACCGTTGAAGACCGCGACCGCGCCCAGGGCACCTACTTCGTGCGCTACGTCGAGCCCTCAGCCGACAAAAAGGGGGCGGGTTTCTTCGCGCGCATGTTCAGCGGCTCTGAAAAGGCCAAGCCGCCGGTCAAGTACCGCATCACCCTGCGCAGCGAGGGCGCGTCGACCACCGTGTCGGTGCTCAACTCCGACGGTGCGGTGGATGCGTCGGTCAGCGCCCAGCGCATCGTGCAGGTGCTGGCGGACGACCTGAAGTAAAGCCACCCCGCCCTTCCCCGCGTGCTCCGATTCAAGAGCCTGGGCAGCGGCAGCTCGGGTAACGCGACCCTGGTGCAGGCGCGTGACGGCACCACCCTCACCCATCTGTTGGTCGACTGCGGACTGGGCGTGCGGGAGTTCGCACGCCGCCTGGGCGAGGCCGGCATGCTGGCCGACGAGCTCGATGGCATCTTCATCACACACGAGCACACCGACCACATTGGGTCGGCGCGCTCACTGGCCTTGCGGCATCGCATTCCGATCTGGATGAGTGCAGGCACTCATGCTGCCCTGGGCGAGCCGGACTTCGAGGGCCTGCTGCGGATCGCATGTGACGGGGAGGCCATTGTGCTGGGCGACCTGCAGATCACGCCCTTTACCGTTCCGCACGATGCGCGCGAGCCCCTGCAACTGCATTGCACAGACGGTGCCACCCGCCTGGGCATCCTCACCGACCTGGGGCATGTCACCGCGCATGTGCTGTCGCACCTGGCGGGTTGCCGCTCCCTACTGCTGGAGTGCAACCATGACCCCGAGATGCTGGCGAACGGCCCTTATCCCCACTTCCTGAAGCGGCGCGTCGGCGGAGACTGGGGCCACCTGGCCAACCGGGCAGCCGCCGACACTGCCGCAGCGCTAGCCCCCTCGGGGCTGCGGCAGGTGGTAGCGGCGCATTTGAGCAAGATCAACAACCACCCCACGCTGGCGCGCACGGCGCTGGCGCAGGCCCTGGGCTGGGATACCGACGACATCGCGGTCGCAGACGCCGCCACCGGCTGCGCGTGGCTGAACGCCTGACCGACGCGGGCCTCCAGAACGCCCATGAAAAAAGCCGCCCAGTGGGCGGCTTTTTCGTGCAATCGGAAAACCGATTACTTGGAGGCGGCGCTGGCGGGAGCGGAAGCAGCGGGAGCAGCGTCCGAAGCCGGGGCGGCCGGGGCGGCGGCGGGTGCCGGAGCAGCGGCGGGAGCGGGAGGAGCTTCTTTCTTGCCGCAAGCAGCCAGACCGATCACGGCGAACAGCGAGGCCAGGACGAGGGTTTTCTTCATTTCGGGTTCCTTGAGTTGTAAACGGTTTTCCGGAAAAACGATCGGCTGCCAAGTAATCACTCGACAACCGACAAACGAACAAGAAGGACTCGAGCTCTTCTTGCTCAACCCGGGATTATAGGCACAGGTTAACCATCTTGCGCAGGTCGGACTTTCCGGGCATGCAACCAGCCGGCCTCGCACCAGTCGCGCAACAGGGCCAGGGCTTCCTCGCTGGCCTGCGCGAGATCGGCGGCCTCCAGGGCACGCCGGTCAGCCAGGCGTCGCATCAGCGTGGCGTCGCGCCCCGCCGCACGCCAGCTTTCGCCGTTCAGGTAGATATGCCGTTTGTCGTACAGCATGCGGGTTCGCGCATCCAGCGCCACGGCTTGGAGGCGCCGCGGCGCGCTTTGGCGCTCGAACCAGACCGAGGGCTTGGGCTCGGTCAGGCACTCGCCCAGCGCGCGGTCCAGGGCGGCACCATCGCGCAAGGCCACGACCACCGACGCCTGCGCGAAGGCCTGCAGCGCCTCGGGGATGGCCCCAGGGGTGGCGGTGGCGGGCTGGCCCGGGTCCCGGTAGATCGCATCGCCGGCGTCCTCGCCAGCCTCTTCGGCCATCTGGCGCAGCAGGTCGCGCGCGAGCTCGCCGCGGCGCGGGGCCCGAAAGCCGATGGAATAGGTCTGGCACTCTCCCTCGGCAATGCCGTCGTGCGCGTAGCGGGGCGGCAGGTACAGCATGTCACCGGGCTCGAGCACGAACTCCTGCTCGGGCTCGAAGCGGGCCAGGATCTTCAGCGGCACATCGGGCTGCAGCGACAGGTCCTGCTGCCGGCCGATGCGCCAGCGCCGGCGACCGTGAGCCTGCAGCAGGAACACGTCGTAGCTGTCGAAATGAGGGCCCACGCCACCGCCGTCACTGGCGTGGCTGATCATGAGGTCGTCCAGCCGGGCCTCGGGCACGAAGCGGAACTGCTGCAAAAGGGCATGCACGCCAGCATCGTGCAGGTCCATGCCCTGCACCAGCAAGGTCCACCCCGCTCGCTTGGCCGCGGGGATGGCGCGGCGGGCGAAGGGCCCCTGGCGCAGAGTCCAGCCGCCGCCGGGGTCCTGCACCACCAGGCGCGACTCCACGCCGTCCTGGCCCGCGAGCTCAAACAGGCGCTGCGTCGGCACCAGGGCGCGCATACCGGGAACGGCGCCCCGCACCAGCAGCGGCTTGCGTTGCCAGTGGCGCTTCATGAACTGGGTGGGGCTGAGGCCCCCGAGGAGGGTGAGAGGGAGGTCGGTGCGCATCGTCACAGGCTTGAACTGCGACAATTCTCGCCTATGGACATTTCCCAACCCTGCGTCGTCGCGCTGACCTGGACGCTCAAGGACACACTCGGCGAGACCCTGGACGAACTGGACGCTCCGGTCGAATTCCTGGTGGGTGGCGACGACCTGCTCGCCCGCATCGAGGAGGCCCTGCAAGGCCACCAGGCCGGCGCCACGCTGGACCTGCACCTGGAGCCCGAGGAGGCCTTCGGCGAGTACGACGAGAACCTCGTTTTCCTCGAGCCGAGGTCCATCTTCCCCAAGGAGCTGGAAGAAGGCATGACCTTCGAGGCCCTGCCCGCTGGCGCCACCTCCGAGGGGCCGCAGGACGCGCTCTACACCGTCACCGACCTCTACCCCGAGCACGTGGTGCTCGATGCCAACCATCCCCTGGCCGGCATCGCCCTGCGGCTCTCCATCACGGTGCAGGCCGTACGCGAGGCCACCGAGGAGGAGATCGACCGGCGCAGCGCTGGCACGGGTTTCTTTCGCGTGCAGCCCCAGGCCCCCGGCAGCGACAGCCTGCACTGACGCGGTCGGCGCCCGGCTCACATACGCTGGATCACGCTGTTTTCGATGCGCACCCGATCTCCCACCCGCAGTTCACCGGTGGCGGGCACCTCGTAAGTCCGCATCAGCCCTTGGTCGGTCAGCACCGCGACGCGGTAGGTTGCCGAGGTGGTCGAGGTCACGGGCTGCGACTCGCGACCCAGCTGGCTGCCCGCCGCCGCACCGGCCACACCCCCGAGCACGGTGGCGGCATCACGCCCCGTGCCGCTGCCGATCTGACGACCCAGCACCGCGCCGGCGACGCCGCCCACCACCGCCCCGATGACGCTGGGCGACCCCACCGTCGCCGCGCCCGCGGGCACGTACTCGATGCTGGTGATGCGGCCGAACTCCAGGGCCTGGGGCACGGTGGTGGCCATGGGCGTGCCCCCACCCGAGGACATCGGGCTGCCAGCGCAGGCGGCCAGCACCGTGGCGGCACCGGCCACGACGGCCAGCGTGAGGACGCGAAATGGGGGACGGGAAGGCTGGCGCATGGGGTTCTCCTGAGTTGGAACCCGCACGATTGAGCGACCGGTCGCCCGCGCCCAGGGGCGGCAGGCGCCCCGCTTGCGCGTAGGAAAGCCGGCGCGCGGCCCGTCAGGCCTTGCCGGTCGACCCGTAGCCGCCCTCGCCCCGTTCGGTGGCGGGGAAGTCGGAGACCACCCGGAACTGCGCCTGCACCACCGGCACGATCACCAGCTGCGCGAGACGCTCCATGGGCTGCAGCGTGAAGGCCGTTTCGCTGCGGTTCCAGCAACTGACCATCAGCTGCCCCTGATAGTCGCTGTCGATCAGGCCCACCAGGTTGCCCAGAACGATGCCGTGCTTGTGGCCCAGTCCCGAGCGCGGGAGGATCAGGGCAGCATAGCCTGGGTCCTTCAGCCACATCGCCAGGCCGGTCGGCACCAGCTGCCAGGCGTTGGGGGCCAGCGTGAGCGGCGTATCCAGGCAGGCACGCAAATCCAGTCCGGCACTGCCGGGCGTGGCATAGGCAGGCATCTGCTCCACCAGGCGGGGATCGAGGATCTTGACGTCGACTTTCATAGCGCGATTTTCAAAGGTGATGGAAGTGGCCGCAATTCACCGGGGGAGCGTCACCCTCCTGGCAATTTCAGACACGAGTTGACGCGCCAGCGTGAGCTTGGAGGCGCGAGGCAGTTCTCGGGTGCCCTGGGCATCCACAAGCAACAGCTGGTTGTCGTCCTGGCCAAAGGTGGCCGGGCCGATGTTGCCCACGAGCAGGGGCACGCCCTTGCGCTCCCGTTTGGCTTGCGCATTTGCCACCAGGTCGTGGCTCTCGGCGGCAAAGCCCACGCAATACAGGTCGCCAGCGCGCGCGCGTGGACCCTGGGCCAGGGTGGCCAGGATGTCGGGGTTCTCCACAAAGTGCAGCGCGGGCGGCTGGCCCGAGCCATCCTTCTTGATCTTGTGGTCGCGGGCCTCGGCGGGTCGCCAGTCAGCGACGGCGGCCGTGGCCACGAAGATGTCGGTCTGATCGGCCGCGCCTTCGCAGGCGGCGAGCATCTGGAGCGCCGAGCGCACATCGATGCGGGCCACGCCGCGCGGCGTGGGCAGGCTCACCGGCCCGGCCACCAGCGTGACCTGCGCACCCGCCTCACGGGCGGCGCGGGCGATGGCGAATCCCATCTTGCCCGAGGAAAGGTTGGTGATGCCGCGTACCGGGTCCAGCGCTTCGAAGGTGGGGCCCGCGGTGACCAGCAGTCGCCGCCCGGCCAAGGGCTTGGGCTGGAAAAAGGCGATGAGGTCCTCCAGCAGCTCCCCGGGCTCGAGCATGCGCCCGTCGCCCGTCTCGCCGCAGGCCTGCGCGCCGCTGCCCACGCCCATCACGGTGGCGCCGTCGGCAGCGAGTTGCGTGAAATTGCGCTGGGTCGCCGGGTGCGCCCACATCTCGCGATTCATGGCCGGAGCCACCAGCAGGGGTACCCGATCGATGGGGCGCGCCAGGCACATCAGGGACAGCAGGTCGTCGGCACGTCCGTGCAGCAGCTTGGCAATGAAATCGGCGCTGCAGGGGGCAATGAGAATGGCGTCGGCCTCGCGCGAGAGGTTGATGTGGGCCATGTTGTTCGCCTCACGCGCGTCCCACTGCGAGTGGTACACCGGCCGGTTGGACAAGGCCTGCATCGTGACCGGGGTGATGAATTGCTGCGCCGCCTCGGTCATGACGACCTGCACGGTGGCGCCCTCTTTCACCAGGGCGCGGCACAACTCGGCGGCCTTGTAGCAGGCGATGCCCCCGGTGAGTCCCAGGACGATGTGTTTTCCGGCCAGGTCGGTCATGGCGCGCAGTGTAGCCGGGGGGCTTTTTCGGCCCAAAAGCCCGCAGGGCGGCCCGCCTATAATCTCGCATTACCACCTCCCGGAAGCACCCCGCTTCCGACCTGACATGACCAAATTTGTCTTCGTCACCGGCGGTGTGGTGTCTTCCCTGGGCAAGGGAATCGCCTCAGCCTCCCTCGCCGCGATCCTCGAATCGCGCGGCCTCAAAGTCACCCTCATCAAACTGGATCCGTACATCAACGTCGATCCAGGCACCATGTCCCCCTTCCAGCACGGCGAAGTGTTCGTCACCGACGACGGCGCCGAGACCGACCTGGACCTGGGCCACTACGAGCGCTTCGTCACCACCCGCATGGGCAAGGTGAACAACTTCACCACCGGCCGCATCTACCAGTCGGTGCTGGAAAAAGAACGCCGCGGCGACTACCTGGGCAAGACCGTGCAGGTCATTCCCCACGTCACGAACGAGATCCAAGAATTCATCCGCCGCGGTGCCCGCATGGACACACCCGAGGCGGCCGACGTCGCGATCGTCGAGATCGGCGGCACTGTGGGCGACATCGAGTCCCTGCCCTTCCTCGAAGCCGTGCGCCAAATGAGCCTGCGCATGGGTCCGAACAACACCGCCTTCGTGCACCTGACCTACGTGCCCTGGATCGCTGCGGCGGGCGAGCTCAAGACCAAGCCCACCCAGCACACCGTGCAGAAGCTGCGTGAGATCGGCATCCAGGCCGACGCCCTCCTGTGTCGCGCCGACCGCGCCATTCCCGACGAGGAGCGTGCCAAGATCTCGCTGTTCACCAACGTCGCGGAGTGGGGCGTGATCTCCATGTGGGACGTGAACACCATCTACAAAGTGCCGCGCATGCTGCACGAGCAGGGCCTGGACGGCCTGATCTGCGACAAGCTGCGCCTGAACACCCCGCCTGCAAACCTCAAACGCTGGGACGACCTGGTCCACGAGACCGAGCATCCGCAGGGCGAGGTCACCATCGCCATGGTCGGCAAGTATGTCGACCTGTCCGACAGCTACAAGTCGCTCAATGAAGCACTGCGCCACGCGGGCATGAAGAACCACGTGCGCGTGAAGATCGACTACGTCGACTCCGAGACCATCACCAGCGACACCGTCAACCGCCTGGCCAAATACGACGCGGTGCTCGTACCCGGCGGGTTTGGCAAGCGCGGCATCGAGGGCAAGATCAACGCGGCACGCTTCGCTCGCGAGAACAAGGTCCCCTACCTGGGCATCTGCCTGGGCATGCAGGTGGCCACCATCGAGTACGCCCGCCACGTGGCGGGTCTCAAGGGCGCTAACAGCACCGAGTTCGAACCCGAATCGCCGCACCCGGTCATCGCCCTCATCACCGAGTGGAAAGACGCCGACGGCAGCATCAAGACCCGCGACGAGCACTCCGACCTGGGCGGCACCATGCGCCTGGGCGCACAAAGCTCAGATGTGGCCCAGGGCACGCTGGCCCACAAGATCTACGGCGACGTGGTGACCGAGCGCCATCGCCACCGCTACGAAGCCAACGTCAGCTACCTCGACCAGCTGCGCCAAGCCGGCCTGGTGATCTCCGCCCTCACCCAGCGCGAGCAACTGACCGAGATCGTCGAACTGCCCCAGACCGTGCACCCCTGGTTCATGGGTGTGCAGTTCCACCCCGAGTTCAAGTCCACACCCTGGGACGGGCACCCGCTGTTTAACGCCTTCGTGAAGGCCGCGGTCGATCACCAGAACACCGGCGGCAAGCTCAAGGCTGTTGCATGAAGGTCTCCCCCCGAAGCGCCTTCGGCGCCTCCCCCCAGGGGGCGCCGCCAGCGGCCCGGCAAAGCCGGTTCCGCGTTGGCACAGGTGTCTGCCACTTCTCCCGTGCAGGGCGGGTGATGCGCAGGATTCTGGAAAACTGACATGAACCTCTGTGGATTCAGTATCGGGCTGGACAAGCCCTTCTTCCTGATCGCCGGCCCCTGCGTGGTCGAGAGCGAACAACTGCAGATGGATGTGGCCGGCCAGCTCAAGGAGATCACGGCGGCCCTGGGCATCCCCTTCATTTTCAAAAGCAGCTACGACAAGGCCAATCGGTCGTCTGGCACGAGCTTTCGTGGACCGGGCATGGACAAGGGCCTGGAGATCCTGGCCAAGGTCAAGAAATCTCTGAACGTCCCGATCCTCACGGACGTCCACACCGAGGCCGAGATCCCCACCGTCGCCCGTGTGGTCGACGTGCTGCAAACGCCCGCCTTCCTGTGCCGACAGACCGATTTCATCCGCGCCGTCGCCCAATCGGGCAAGCCGGTGAACATCAAGAAGGGCCAGTTCCTGGCACCGCACGACATGAAGAACGTGATCGACAAGGCCCGCGCCGCCGCGCGCGAAAAAGGCCTGCCCGACGACGTCTTCATGGCCTGTGAGCGCGGCGCGAGCTTTGGCTACAACAACCTCGTGTCCGACATGCGCTCGCTGGCGATCATGCGCGAGACCGGCGCGCCCGTGGTATTTGACGCTACGCACTCGGTACAACTGCCTGGCGGCCAGGGCACGAGCTCGGGTGGCCAGCGCGAGATGGTGCCGGTGCTGGCGCGCGCCGCGGTGGCGGTGGGCGTGTCTGGCCTGTTCATGGAAACCCATCCCGACCCGGCCAAGGCGCTGTCCGACGGCCCCAACGCCGTCCCCCTGCGACACATGAAAGCACTGCTCGAAACCCTGGTGGCGCTAGACGCGGTCACCAAGAAGAACGGCTACCTGGAGACGCGCTTCGGCTGACGCAGCGCACTCCCCGCTCCCCTTTTCAAACTCCAACAAGACTTCTGATCATGAGTGCCATCGTAGACATCGTCGGCCGCGAAATCCTCGACTCGCGCGGCAACCCCACCGTCGAATGCGACGTCCTGCTCGAATCGGGCACCATGGGCCGCGCCGCCGTGCCCTCGGGCGCCTCCACGGGTTCCCGCGAAGCCATCGAACTGCGTGACGGCGACACCTCGCGCTACCTGGGCAAGGGCGTGCTCAAGGCGGTCGAACATGTCAACACCGAGATCTCCGAGGCCGTGCTGGGTCTGGACGCCTCCGAGCAGGCCTTCCTGGACAAGACCCTGATCGACCTGGACGGCACCGACAACAAGAGCCGCCTGGGTGCCAACGCCATGCTGGCCGTCTCCATGGCCGTGGCGCGCGCCGCTGCCGAGGAATCGGGCTTGCCCCTGTACCGCTATTTCGGCGGCATGGGCGGCATGCAGCTGCCCGTGCCCATGATGAACGTGGTCAATGGCGGTGCGCACGCGAACAACAACCTGGACCTGCAAGAGCTGATGATCATCCCCGTGGGCGCCCCGACCTTCCGCGAGGCGGTGCGTTACGGCGCTGAGGTGTTCCATGCCCTGAAGAAGATCATTCACGACAAGGGCATGAGCATCGCGGTGGGCGATGAAGGCGGCTTCGCCCCCAACGTCGCCAACCACGAAGCGGCGCTGCAGATGATCCTGCAGGCCATCGAGGCCGCCGGCTACAAGCCGGGCGAGCAGATCGCCCTGGGCCTCGATTGCGCCGCCTCCGAGTTCTACAAGGACGGCAAATACCACGTGGAGGCCGAGGGCCTGACGCTCGCCTCTGCCGAGTGGACCGACATCCTGGCCCAGTGGGTGGACAAGTACCCGATCATCAGCATCGAGGACGGCATGGCCGAAGGCGACTGGGACGGCTGGAAAACGCTGACCGAGCGCCTGGGCCAGAAGGTGCAGCTGGTGGGCGACGATCTGTTCGTCACCAACACCAAGATCCTGAAGGAAGGCATCGAGAAGAACATTGCCAACTCGATCCTGATCAAGATCAACCAGATCGGCACCCTGAGCGAGACCTTCGCTGCCATCGAGATGGCCAAGCGCTCCCGCTACACCGCGGTGATCAGCCACCGCTCGGGCGAGACCGAGGACAGCACCATCGCCGATATCGCGGTGGGCACCAACGCCGGCCAGATCAAGACCGGCTCGCTCTCGCGCTCGGACCGCATGGCCAAGTACAACCAATTGCTACGCATCGAGGAAGACCTGGGCGACATCGCTACCTACCCGGGCCGCTCGGCGTTCTACAACATCCGCTGAAGCTGCGTTACAGTCCGTCGCAATCTGCCATGTCCCCACGCATTGTCCCGGCCTGCCTGATCGCGCTGCTGCTCGTGCTGCACGCGCAGATCTGGTTTGGCCGTGGCAGCGTGTCCAACGTGAGCGAGATGCAGCGCAAGCTGCAAACCCAGAAAGCGGCCAACGTTCGCGCCGCCCAGGCCAACGAGCGCATCGCCTCCGAGATCCGCGACCTCCGGGAGGGCCTGGAGATGATCGAAGAGAAAGCGCGCATGGAACTGGGCATGGTCAAGCCCAACGAGATCTACGTGCAGATCTCCGCCGCGGCGCCCGCCCGCTAAGGGCCGTGGCCGCGCGCATCGTCGTACTCGGCGCGCCCGGGACCGGCAAGACCACCCTCTGCCTGGAACTGGCCTCGTGCCTGCGCACGCGCGGACACCGGGTGTCCGTCTCCTCGGGCAGGGCGCCCGGACAAAGCGCGGCACCTGACGCCGACCTCGTGATCGACGACAGCCCCGAGGCGCCGCGCCCGGGCGATTCCGACCTCACCTTGCTGATGGGGCTGGACCTCCCCGCGCACGACGCGCAGGTTGACGATGGCGCCGCACGCGCGGCGATGGATGCCCACCTGCGTGAAGTCCTGACGCAGGCCGGTGCCAGCTGGCGCGTGATCTATGGCCAAGGACCCGAGCGCGTGCAGCAGGCCCTGCAGGCAGTGGCCGCGGTCCTGCCCTGGGCCTGGACAGACACCGCACGCGAAGAAGATATCGGTCGCTGGGCGCGCCTGCGTGCCAGCTGCGAGAAATGCGGGGACGCGGACTGCGAGCACCGGCTGTTCAAATTGGGCGGGAGCCCCTGATCGCCTGCGGCAGGCAAGGCCCCCCCGCACACGGAAGCGCCAGCGCCGGCGTCCTATTGCACTGCGGACGTGACTGGCGGCTGATCGCCTGGTGCGGTGAAGATGCGAGCTGCATCCACTGCGTCGAAGCGGTACTGACGCCCGCAGAAATCGCAGCCGACCTCGATGTCGGGCCGCTCGGCCAAAATGCTCTCGGCCTCTTCGCGGCCCAGGCCGCGGATCATGCCGGTCACGCGCTCGCGGCTGCAGGTGCAGGCGAAGCGGGGCTTTTGCGCGGGAAAGCGCAGCACCTTTTCTTCCCAGAACAGGCGACGCAGGATGGTGTCGACGTCCAGCGTGAGCAGTTCCTCGCGGGTGAGGCTGCCGGCCAGAATGGCGATGCGGTTGTAGTCTTCGTTGCGCCCGATCTCGTCCTCGTTGGCTCGCCCGAGCAGGCGACCCGCAAGGTTACCCTCGCCCTGCACCGGCAGGCGCTGGATCAAGAGACCCGCCGCCACCTTGTCGTCAGCGGCGAGGATCAACTTGGTATCGAGCTGCTCGGACTGCAGCATGTAGTGCTCGAGCACCTCCGACAACGCCTCGAGCTTCTCGCGGTGGTCGCCGTGCAGGGGGACCACCCCCTGGTAGGCCTGCTGCCCCGGCAGCTTGTCCTTCGGGTCCAGCGTGATCGCGCAGCGGCCCTGGTTGCCGACATTCACCATGGCGGAGAGCGTGGCGCCCTGCGGCACCTCGCCCACCACCTTGGCCGTGGCGCGCAGGGTGAGGTCTGGCTGCACCTCGGCCACCGCCACCTTGACCGGGCCGTCACCGAACACCTGCAGGACGAGCGCGCCATTGAACTTGATGTTCGATTGCATGAGGGCGCCGGCGGCCGCCATCTGCCCCATCAACTCGGCGACGGGCGCCGGCCAGGGACCGGTGGTGGTGTTGGACTGCCGCCGCTGCAGGATCTCGGTCCAGGTTTCGGTCAGGCGCACCAGGATGCCGCGCACTGGCAAGCCGTCAAACAAGAACTTGTGGAGTTCGCTCAAGGGGGCCTCAGCCGATCTTGATCAGGCTGCTGGAAAAGCGGCGTGCATTGGCCACGTAGTTCTCGGCGCTCTGAGCGAGCTTGCGAGCCGCTGCCTCATCGAGAGTGCGCACCACTTTGGCGGGGCTGCCGATGATCAGGGAGTTGTCGGGAAATTCCTTGCCCTCCGTCACCACGCTGCCCGCACCGACGATGCAGTTGCGGCCGATCTTCGCGCCATTGAGGATGACGGCCTGGATGCCGATCAGGGAGTTGTCGCCGATGGTGCAGCCATGCACCATGACCTGATGGCCCAGCGTCACGTTGTCGCCGATGGCGAGCGGCTGGCCGTGGTCGGAGTGCAGCACCGAGAGGTCCTGCACATTGGTGTTGCGGCCGATGCGGATGGTCTCGTTGTCGCCGCGGACCACGGTACCGAACCACACGCTGGCGTTTTCGCCGAGCACCACGCTGCCGATCACCTGGGCAGAGTCGGCAACCCACGCGCCGGCCGCGAGTTGAGGGGCCTTGCCATCGAGTTCATAGAGAGCCATGGGTCATTCCTGCGAGTCCAAAACGGTTCATTGTAGGGAGCCCCTGGGAGGCACCGCGGGCCGGGGTGGTGGCCCTGCCTAGAATCCAGCGTTCCTCCCTGCCACCTGCATGCCCCCCCTTCCCTCCACCTCCCACCCCGGCACAACGGTGGCCTCAGCCGCACAGCCCGATGCCGAGTTGCGGGCGCAGGCCCTGGCAGCGCTGTGCCAGGCCGATCCGAGGGACAAGGTGCAGGCGTCGCAAGCCCTGCTGGCACAAGCCCACGCCTTGCCCATCGCCGCGCGCGCCCCTGTCCCACGCGACGCGCTGCCCGGACGCCCTGCACGGCCCGAGCTGGTCCACCCTGCGCGCGTGCCGCGCCGCTCTCCCTTCAAGCCTGAGGGACTGGCGGCGCTGCTGCACGCCATCGCCCACATCGAGTTCAACGCCATCAACCTTGCGCTGGACGCCGCCTGGCGCTTTGAGGGCATGCCGCGCGAGTTTCACCATGACTGGGTGCGCGTGGCTGCCGAAGAGGCCTACCACTACAGCCTGCTGGCACAACTCCTGTCCGACCTGGGTCATGCCTACGGCGACTTCACCGCGCACGACAACCTCTGGACCATGTGCACCCGCACCCAGGAGGACGTGGTGGCGCGCATGGCCCTGGTGCCCCGCACGCTCGAGGCGCGCGGGCTGGACGCGACGCCGCAGATCCAGCAGCGCCTGCGCGCGGTGGGGACGCCGATGGCACTGCGCGCGGTGCAGGTGCTGGACATCATCCTGCGCGACGAAGTCGACCATGTGGCCATCGGCAACCACTGGTACCGTTGGCTCTGCGCGCGCGAGGGCCTGGATCCAGTGCGGCATTACGGCGTGCTGGTCGAACGGCACGATGCACCGCGCCTGCACCCGCCCTTCAACGAGTCTGCGCGCCGACGGGCCGGCTTTAGCGACGACGAGCTCGCGCTCCTGCTGGCACAGCCTCTGCACGCGCCCACCTGAAAGGCCTCGCCTCATGTCCCATGCCCTGCCCCTGATCGACATTCATGCGCTGGCCGGCGACGACCTGCAGCAGCGCGCGCAGGTTGCCCGCGAGGTGGGGCGGGCCTGCCGCGACACCGGCTTCTTCGCCATCACCGGTCACGGCCTGGCGCCGGCCCAGATGGCCGACGCCTTCGCTGCGGCGCGCGAGGTCTTCGCCCTGCCTGCGGCCGCCAAGCGGGAACTCGCCATCGGCACACATGGCCATAACCGGGGCTACGTCGCCCTGGGCGTGGAGTCGCTCGACGAGCATGCGCCGCCCGACCTGAAAGAGGCCTTCAACCTGGTCTGGACGGATGAAGTCCGGCGGCCACCCAATGTCTGGCCGCCCCTGCCCGGCTGGCGCGAGCGCGTGCAGACCTACTTCGACGCAGTGCTGGCCGTGGGCCGCAGGCTGCACCGCGCCTTCGCTCTGGATCTGGGCGTGGCGCCTGGGTTCTTCGACGACAAGCTGGACGCGCCGCAGGCCACGCTGCGTTTCCTGCACTACCCCGCCGCGTTCGAGGCCGGCGCTCCCGCGGGCCGCGCCGGCGCTGGCACCCACACCGACTACGGCAATGTCACCCTTTTGGCGACCGACGATGTGGCGGGCCTGCAAGTGCGCCGGCGCGACGGCGGCTGGCTGGACGTGCCACACCTGCCCGGCGCCTTCGTGTGCAATGTTGGAGACTGCCTCATGCGCTGGTCCAACGATGTGTATGTCTCCACCCCGCACCGGGTGCAGCCGCCCTCGCGCGAGCGCTATTCCATCGCCTTCTTTCTGGACCCCAACCCCGAGGCCCTGGTCAGCGCCCTGCCCACCTGCGTGGCACCAGGGCAGGCCCCCCGACACCCACCGGTCACCGCTGCCGAACACCTGCGACAGCGTCTGTCGGCAACCTACAAGCCCGCCTCGGCATGAGGTTTTGCGGCGGACGCTAGATTCGCGCATGGCCCGCCCCTCCCTGCCCCGGTTGATCCGCCGCCTGATCGCGCTGTTCTCCATCGTGGTCGCCACGATCACGCTGGTGGCGGCCGCCTGGGCACAGCCTGCCCTCGGGGAGATGCAAGGCATAGGCGCCTTCGAGATCGACCGCACCGAGGTGACGATCGGGCAGTTCCGCCGATATGCACAGGCCACTGGCGTGATCACCCAGGCCGAGCGCACGGGCGGCGGCTCCACCTTCGAGGGCGGCTGGGTGCAGCGCAAGGGCTGGACCTGGCAATCGCCCTATGGCCGTCCCGGCGGGCCGCAAGAGCCGGCGGTGCACGTGACCTTCGACGAGGCCCAGGCGTTCTGCCGGTGGGCCGGCAAGCGCCTGCCCACCGACGCCGAGTGGATGCAAGCGGCCTACACCGAGCGGCGCGCCTCGCCGGCCGCCGGTTTCACCACCGGGCGCAGCTACCCCTATCCCACTGGCGAGTCACCGCAAGGCGCCAACTGCGCGGAGGGCTGTGGCGACCCGCGCACCGTCCTGGCCGATCCGCGTCAGGCCACCTCGCGCGGGCGTGGTCACGCCGAGGCAGGCAGCACCCGCGCCGGCGTGAACGGCCTGCACGAGATGGCGGCCAATGTATGGGAATGGACGGACGATGCCAGCGCCAGCCGCGAGCGCCCCACACGCGGTGGCTCGTGGTGGTATGGCCCTGCGCAGATGCACCGCGAACACTTGCAATCCAAGCCGCGCGACACCGCGGTGGTGTACATCGGCTTTCGCTGCGCGCGCAGCCTGCCCTGAACGCGGGGGTGCCACGGCGCGCCGAGCGCCCGCACCTGGTCTGCTACGCTCGTGCCCATTGCCTGTTGCCCTTTGCCTATTGCCCTTCGGACACCGCACCATGAAAACCGCCTACGTCTTCAACGGCCCCAACCTGAACCTGCTCGGAACGCGCGAGCCCCAGATCTACGGGGCGCAGACGCTGGCCGATGTCGAGGCCCTGTGCCGCAAGGCCTGCGAACAGCATGGCTTCAAGCTGGACTTCCGCCAGACCAATCACGAGGGCGAGCTGGTCACCTGGATCCATGAGGCCGGACGCGCGCAGGCCCAGGGGCAGGCTGTGGGCACCATCCTCAACGCCGGCGCGTACACCCACACCAGCATCGCCCTGCACGACGCGATCAAGGGCGCGGGCGCGCTGGTGATCGAGCTGCATATCAGCAACGTGCACGCGCGCGAGAGCTTTCGCCACCACAGCTACCTCTCGCCCGCGGCCAAGGCCGTGATGGCGGGCTTTGGTGTCGGCGGCTACGCGCTGGCCATCGCCGGCCTGGCCCAAGCCTGACCCCAGTCATCCCGGGGCGCGCGCGCCCGGCGCGACATCTTCTACACTCCCCGGAATGAACCAGCCGGTACATTCCTCGAAAACCGCGCGACGCGCGCCGGCCAAGGCGCGGCCACGCGCCGCGGCGGAGCCGCGCACCAATGACCCGGAGCGCACGCGCGCCGACATTATCGAGGTGGCCACCCGAGAGTTCTCCGAGAAGGGCCTCGCCGGCGCCCGGATCGACCTCATTGCCGAAGCGATGCGCACGAGCAAGCGCATGATCTACTACTACTTCGGCAGCAAGGAAGGCCTGTACGTCGCCGTCCTCGAGGCAGCCTACAGCCGCATGCGCAGCATCGAGTCGCAGCTGCACCTGGAAGACCTTGCCCCCGAGGACGCCCTGCGCAAGCTGGTGGGCTTCACCGTCGACTATCAGCTGGCCCATCCTGAATTCATCCGGCTGGTGATGAACGAGAACATGCACCGCGGCCAGTACCTTGCTCAAAGCAAGACCATTCAGCGCCTGAACGTGCCGGCCATCGAGGGCCTGCGCCAGGTCCTGGAGCGGGGGCAGCGCGAGGGCGTATTCCGCAGCGGCCTAGACCCGCTGGACGTGCACATGTCCATCAGCGCCCTGAGCGTGTTCAACGTCGCCAACCGCCACACCTTCTCCCTGATCTTCAAGCGTGACCTGGAAGCCGCCGCCTCGGTGGTGGCCCGCCGCGACAGCATCATCGAGATGGTCGTGCGCTTCGCGCGTAAATAAAAAGAGTTCAAGACCCCGCGCCGCCTACGGGTTTTCCCCGACGCCGAAGAACTAACCAGTTCGTACATTACTGCCACCGCCTCGGGATCGGCCCCTGGCCGTGAACGCCGCGACCGACTGCGGCACGAGGAACCGGCAGCACCATGCCCAAGACCCTGATCGACCTGTATTGCCGCGTGCTGAACGTCGCGATGGTGGCCTGCCTGGCCCTGATGGTGCTGCTGGTGTTCGGCAACGTGGTGCTGCGCTACGTCTTCAACACCGGCATCTCCATCTCTGACGAGTTGTCACGGTGGTTGTTTGTGTGGATGACGTTCATGGGCGCCATCGCGGCGATCCGGGATCACGCCCACCTCGGCACGGACTTTCTGGTGGGTCGTCTGGGCCCCGGTGGCAAGAAGGTTTGCCTGGCGGTCGGCTACCTCCTGATGTTGTTCGTGTGCTGGCTGCTGTTCTCCGGCGCGCTGGCTCAGACCCGTATCAACCATCAGACCACTAGCGCCGCGATGGAAGCACCGGTGTCCTGGTTCTATGCCAGCGGGGTGGTCTTCGCCGTCTCGGCCGCTCTCCTCCTGCTGCATGACCTGTGGCGCCTGGCCACAGGCCAGATGTCCGAAGACGAACTGATCGCGATCCGTGAATCCGAGGAGTCGACGAAATGACCATCGCCCTCTTTCTCGGCTCGCTCCTGGGCGCCATGGCCCTGGGCATTCCCATCGCCTTCGCCTTGCTCCTGTGCGGTGCCGCCCTGATGTGGCACCTGAACATGTTCGACCCGCAGATCTTGGCGCAGAACGTGATCAACGGCGCGGACAGCTTCCCGCTGCTGGCCGTCCCCTTCTTCATGCTCGCCGGCGAGGTGATGAACCAGGGCGGCCTTTCACGCCGCATCGTGAACTTCGCGATGGCCCTGATCGGCCATGTGCGCGGCGGCCTGGGCTACGTGACCATCGTCGCCGCCTGCCTGCTATCAGCCCTGTCGGGGTCGGCCGTGGCCGACGCCGCGGCGCTCACCGCCTTGCTGCTGCCCATGATGGTCAAGGCCGGCCACGACAAGGCCCGCTCGGGCGGCCTGATCGCGGCCTGCGGCGTGATCGGCCCCATCATTCCGCCCTCGATCGGCTTCGTGATCTTCGGTGTGGCCGCCAACGTGTCGATCTCCAAGCTGTTTCTCGCGGGCATCTTCCCGGGCATCTGGCTGGCGCTGGGCCTGTGGTTCACGTGGTGGTGGCTGACCCGCCGCGAGCAGCTGGAAGTGCCGCCCAAATGCAGCGCCGGAGAGATCTGGCAGGCCCTGCGCGAGGCCAGCTGGTCGCTCACGCTGCCGGTGGTGATCGTGGTGGGTCTGCGCCTGGGTGTGTTCACGCCGACCGAAGCCGCCGTGGTCGTGGCGGTGATGGCGCTGGTGATCGCCGGCTTCATCCACCGCGAGCTGTCGATCCAGAAGCTGTATGACGTGTTCCTGGCCTCGGCCAAGACCACCGCGGTGATCATGTTCCTGGTCGCGGCTGCCATGGTGTCGGCCTGGCTGATCACGGTGGCCCAACTGCCAAACCAGATCGTGGCCCTGCTGCAGCCTTTCCTGGACAACCCCGTGATGCTGATGTTCGCCATCATGCTGCTGGTGATGGCCGTGGGCACCGCAATGGACATGACGCCCACCATCCTGATCCTCACCCCGGTGCTAATGCCCCTGGTGAAGGCCGCCGGCATCGACCCGGTGTACTTCGGGGTGATGTTCATCATCAACAACTCGATCGGCCTGGTCACCCCGCCGGTCGGCACCGTCTTGAACACCGTGGCCGGCGTAGGCCGCATGCGCATGGACGAAGTGACTCGCGGCGTGATGCCGTTCATGATCGTACAGTTCGCGGTGCTGTTCCTGATGGTGCTGTTCCCGCAACTCGTCACCGTTCCCGCCCGCTGGTTCTATTGAGGAACCCGCTTCTTTTTTCCCTACCCTCAACCTGGAGACAAACCATGAAACGCCTCTTCATCAAGTCCGCTCTCGCCGCCGCCGCGGCCGTCGCCCTGGCCGGCACCGCCCTGGCTCAGGACAAGACCATCAAGTTCGCCAACCAGAACGCCGCCGGCCACCCCATCATCCAGGGCATGGAGAAGTTCAAGGAGATCGTCGAGAAGAACTCCGGCGGCAAGATCAAGGTCAACATCTTCCCCAGCGGTCAGCTCGGGAGCGACCAGGCCAACCTGTCGGCCCTGCAAGGCGGCACTCTGGAAATGGTCTCCATGAACTCCGGCATCCTGGCCAGCGTGGTCAAGGAGTTCGGCGTGTTTGACTTCCCCTTCATGTTCGCCTCGGGCCGTGAAGCCGACGCCGTGGTCGATGGCGCCTTCGGCCAGAAGCTGCATGCCCGCCTTGAGGAAAAGGGCGTGATCGGCCTGACCTACTACGAACTGGGCTTCCGTCACCTGACCAATGGCCGTCGTCCGATCAACAAGGTCGCCGACATCGAGGGCCTGAAGCTGCGCGTGATCCCCAACGCGATCAACATCGACTGGGTCAAGGCCCTGGGCGCCAACCCCACCCCGCTGCCCTTCCCCGAGCTGTACGCCGCTCTGGAGCAGAAAGCCGTCGACGGCCAGGAGAACCCGGTGGCCACCATCAACGGCGCCAAGCTGTATGAAGTGCAAAAGAACCTGGCCCTGACTGGCCACCAGTACAACCCGCAGTCGGTGATGATCTCCAAGAAGTTCTGGGACACCCTGTCGGCCGCCGAGAAGAAGATCGTGCAGGACGCCGCCGTCGAATCGGCCAAGTTCCAGCGCACCCAGGCCCGCGCGCAGGAAGCCAGCATCCTGGAAAACCTGAAGAAGAACGGCATGCAGGTCACCAGCCTGCCCGCCGCCGAGATGGCCGCCCTGCGCGAGAAGATGAAGCCGGTGATCGCCAAGCACGGCGAAGCCATCGCGGCGACGGTGACCGAGCTCCAGGCCGAACTGGCCAAGCAGCGCCGCTAATGAACACAGTGGCCGAGACCTGGCAGGCGCCGGCCTCCGGGGCTGCGCCGGCCGGTGTAGCCCCGGCCGGGAGCCGCAAGCTCCTGCTGGGGCTGATCGGCGCTGGTATCCAGCAGTCGCTCACGCCGGCGATGCAGGAGGAGGAGGCGCGGGCCCAAGGCCTGCGCCTGCACTACCAGCTGATCGACCTGGACGTGACCGGCAGCGATGCAGGCGCTCTACCCACGCTGCTGGCAGCCGCCCGCACCATGGGCTTTGCTGGCCTCAACATCACCTTCCCCTGCAAGCAGGCGGTGATCCCGCTGCTGGACGAACTCTCGGATGAAGCGCGCGCGATGGGCGCGGTCAACACCGTCGTCTTCCGAGACGGCCGCCTCACCGGGCACAACACCGACGGATCGGGCTGGACCTGGGGCTTTCGCCGCACCCTGCCCGACGCCGACCTGGGCTGCGTGGTGCTGCTAGGGGCTGGCGGCGCCGGCTCCGCCATCGCGCACGCCGTGCTGCGAATGGGCGCGCAGCGACTGCGTATCGTCGACAGCGACGCGGCACGCGCATGCGGCCTGGCTGACGCGCTGAACGCCCTCTACGGACCGCGTGCGCAGGGCACCACGGACATCGCCGCTGCCCTGCACGAGGCCACCGGCCTGATCCACGCCACGCCCACCGGCATGGCCAAGCTGCCGGGCCTGCCGCTACCGGCCAACCTGCTGCACCCCGGCTTGTGGGTCTCGGAGGTGGTGTATTTCCCTCTGGAGACCGAGCTGCTCGCCGCCGCCCGCGCGCGCGGCTGCCGCGTGGTCGATGGGGGCACCATGGCCGTGGGCCAAGCGGTCGGGGCCTTCGAGCATTTCACCGGCTTGACCGCCGACCCTGAACGCATGCAGCGGCATTTCCGCCGCCTGATCGCGGAACGCGCCTGACCCAGGCGCCCGCACGGACTGGAGACACGACGATGCCCGCCAACCGCGAAGCCCTGCCCGAGTCGCCCAACCCCCTGGGGTTGGAAGGGATCGAGTTCATCGAATACGCCACGATGCGCCCGCAGGCCTTGGGCCAGGTACTGGAGACCATGGGCTTTCGGCCCGTCGCGCGACACCGCTCGCGCGAGATCACGCTCTATCGCCAGGGCGGCATGAATCTGGTGGTCAACGCGCATCCGGACGATGCGCGGGCCAGTGCCACAGAGGGCGGCCACCCGGTGCTGTCGGCGGTGGCCTTTCGCGTACGCGACGCACGACTGGCGCACGAACGCTGCCTGGCACTGGGCGCCTGGGAAACCCCCAGCCACGCGCGCGCCATGGAATTGAACATTCCCGGCATTCACGGACCGGGCGGAGCGCATTTCCTCTTCATCGACCGCCACGAGAAATTCACCGTTTATGACGTGGACTTCGTGGCGATTCCAACGGTGGATCCGGCACCGCCGGCCCTGGCCGCGATGTCCTGGTTCGGGGTGGTGCAGTACATCGGCCTGGACCGCAGTGCCGAGTGGATCACGTTCTACGAGCGCATGTTCGGCTTCCAGGGCATCCCCGACGAGAAGCGCTTTGGCGTGATGCCCGCAGGCAAGCTGATGCAAAGCCCCTGCCGCCAATTCATGTGGCAGCTGATCGAGCCAGACAGCTTCGACGATGACGACGCGCGAGAGAACCTGCAGCGCGTGGGCATCGGCACACCCGATGTGACGGCAGCCGTGGCCGCCCTGCGCGCACGCGGTGTGCAGTTCGTCGACTCCGCGCAACTGCATCCCGATGACCGTGGGGCTCTCACCCGCACCGAGCTGGGCTCGGTGGCTTTCGAGTTGGTCCACCGTCCTGCCTGAGGGAGTCGTCATGCATCCCTCGCAACGCCGCATCGACGGCTTCGGCATGGACACCATCACGCTGGCGGGTCCGCTGGAGGCCAAGCTGGCCGCCATGCGCGAGGCCGGGTTTCAGCAGGTGATGCTCAGCGCTCGCGACGTAGTGGGCCACCCCGGCGGCCTGCAAGCGGCAGTGACAGCCGTCCGCGAAAGCGGGTTGCGACCCACGGGCTTTCAGGTGCTGCGCGATTTCGAGGGCCTGTCGGGCCATCTGCACGGCTACAAGGTTGACATCGCCAAGTCCATGTTGGAGATGTGCGCCGCGCTGGGCTCGCGGGTGCTACTGGCCTGTTCATCCACCTCGCGTCACGCTTCTCAGGACATCGACGACATCGCACGCGATCTGCGCAAGCTGGCGATGTTGGCCGTGCCCCTGGGGATTCAGGTGGCCTACGAGGGCCTGTCCTGGGGCCGCACGATCAACGAATTCACCACCGCGTGGGACGCGGTGCAGCGCGCAGACTGTCCGAACCTGGGCATCGGCATCGATTCCTTCCACATCTTCGCGGCCAAGACGCCGCTGGACGCGATCGACGAGCTGGATCCGCAGCGGATCTTCCTCGTGCAGCTGTCCGACTTCATGTGGAACGAGACTCCCACCTTCGAGGACCGCATGACTACGGCGCGCACCTTCCGGGTCTTCCCCGGTGAGGGCGTGCACAGCGAGTCGCTGGCCGATTTGGTGACACGCCTGCATGCAATCGGCTATCGGGGTGACTACAGCTTCGAGGTGTTCAACGACGACTACCAGCAGATTCCGCTGCCGGTCGTCGCCGAGCGGGCGCGGCGCAGTGCGCTGTGGCTGGCGGAGGACGTGCTGCATTTGCCTCGGCCGCTGCCAGATTGGACGTTGCAGGGGTACTTCGGTTAGGCGAAACCATCACCCCCGAGGATGATGCTTCTCATGCAACTGCTTGAGCCGTTCCCGTGCCACGTGGGTATAGATCGTCGTGGTGGAAATATCCGCATGCCCCAGCAACATCTGCACCGCCCGCAGGTCCGCTCCATGATTGAGCAGGTGGGTGGCAAAGGCGTGACGCAGGGTATGTGGTGAAAGCGGCGCGGTGATGCCCGCAGCCAGAGCGTATTTTTTCACCAGCACCCAGAACATCGCCCGCGTCATCGACGCGCCCCGTGCGGTCACGAACAGGTCTTCGGTCTGCTGCCCCGCGAGGATCTCGCCACGGGACGCTCCCAGGTAGCGCGCCAGCCAGTCGCTGGCCACCTCGCCAAAGGGCACCAGCCGCATCTTGCCGCCCTTGCCCAGCACGCGCACCACATGCTCGGATTGGCTCACGTTCAACACCTTGAGCGTCACCAGCTCGGATACGCGCAGCCCACTGGCGTACATCAGCTCGAGCATCGCGCGATCACGCAGGCCCAGGGGCGTGTCGATGTTCGGCGCGGCCAGCAGGGCTTCCACCTGGGGCTGCGTGAGGGTGCGGGGCACACGCAGCGGCCGCTTGGCCGGCTGCAACTTGAGGGTTGGGTCCCCAGACACCAGACGTTCACGCAGCGCCCAGCGAAAAAAACGTCGGAACACGGCCAGGCGCCGATTGGCGGAGGTGGCCCTCGTCTGCGCATGGCGGTGAGCGAAATACCCGCTCACGTCGGGCTCGGTGGAAGCGGTGAGGGCCACGCCCCGGCCTCGCAGCCAGCGGTCGTAGCCCTCCAGGTCGCGGCGGTAGGCCGCCAGCGTGTTCTTCGACAAGCCCTCCTCCAGCCAGAGGGCGTCGATGAAGGTGTCGATCAGCGGATCAGGCGTATCACTCAATCGGAGATCAATCGAGCTTGAGCTTGGCGCTGTCCACCACCTTCTTGTACACCTCGTACTCGGCGCGGATTTGCTGCGCGAACTGCTCTGGGGTGTTGCCGATGATGACGGAGCCGGTGTCCTCGATGCGCTTGCGCACCGCCGGGTCCTGCAGGGCCTTGAGCGTACCGGCGCTGATCTTCTCGACCACCTCGCGCGGCAGGCCCTTGGGTCCGGTGATGCCGTAGTAGGCCATGCGGTTCACCGGCTCCAGACCCACCTCCTTGAAGGTGGGTACATTGTTCAGGCCCGCTACGCGCTGGGGCGCCGCCACCACGATGGCGACAAGTCGACCTTCCTTGATGAAGGGCAGTGCCGAAGGCAGGTTGTCGAAGATGATCGGCACCTGACCCGCCACCGTGTCGTTCAGGGCCGGGCCCGCGCCGCGATAGGGAATGTGCGTGACGAAGGTGCTGGTCAGGCTCTTGTACAACTCCATCTGCAGGTGGCCGATGCCCCCCGTGCCAGACGACGAGTAGGAGTACTTGCCCGGGTTCTTCTTAAGCTCCGCGACGAAGCCGGCGTAGTCACGCGCCGGGAAGCTCGGATGCACCGCGATCACGTTGGGCGTGGCTGCGATATTGATGATGGGCGTGAAGTCCGTGAGCGTGTTGTACGGGATCTTGGCGTTGATCGCCGGGTTGGCCGCGGTGGTGGACACGGTGGCCACACCCAGTAGGTAGCCGTCCGGCGTCGCGCGCGCGATCTCGGTCGCTCCCACCACGCCGCCGCCGCCGGCCTTGTTCTCCACCACCACGCTCTGGTTCAAGGCCTTGCCCAGGGGCTCGGCAATGGTGCGAGCCACGATGTCGGTGGTCCCCCCCGGGGCGAAGGGCACCTGCAGTCGGATCGGCTTGCTCGGATAGGCCTGGGCAAACACCGATCCGGCGGACAGAGCCAGGAGAGCGGCGGAAAGCGCGACACAGTGACGGCGTTGCATGGAATCTCCTCGAGTGGATACGGCCTCGGAGGCCGCAAAAGCGAGATCTTAATTGGAGCGGAAACCGGACATCTGCCTGGGGTTGCTATGCTCGCCGGGTGAACGTTCTGCAGTTACTGTTCCCCGATTTCTCCCTGATCCTGTGTGGCTGGCTGCTTTGCCGCTACACCTCCCTGGACCGCAAGGTGTGGGAGCCGGTCGAGGCCCTGGTTTACTACTTCCTTTTTCCGGTCCTGCTGTTTCACTCGGTGGTGCGACAGCCTCTGGACCTGGGCGCAGCCTCGACGCTGATCATCTCGGGCGTGACCCTGGGGCTCTCGGGCATCGCGATGGCCTATGTGCTGCCTCACCTGCCCTTCATCGGCCACCACATCGACCGCCGTGACCATGCCGCGGGCGCCCAGACCGCCTTTCGCTTCAACTCCTTCATCGGGCTGGCCCTGGTCGACCGCATGGCGGGTCCGCAGGGCATGCAGATGCTGGCCATCCTGATGGGGTTTTGCATCCCCCTCCTCAACACAGGTGCCGTGTGGCCGATGGCACGCCAATCCGGCACCCACCTGGGGGCGGCCATCGTGCGCAACCCCTTGATCATCGCCACGGCGGGAGGGCTGCTGGCGAACATGGCGGGACTGTCCATCCCGTCCTGGCTGGAGCCCACCGTCACCCGCATCGGCTCCGCCTCCATCGCCCTGGGCCTCATGGCCGCTGGCGCCGGATTGCGCCTGGGGTCTCTGGCGCAAAACAAGGCGCTGGCCACCGGGCTGCTGGCGATCAAGCACTTGCTGCTACCACTGCTGGCCCTGGGTTTGGCGCGCGTGATGCGCCTGGATCCGGTGCAAGCCAGCACCCTCCTGTGCCTGTCGGCCCTGCCCACGGCCTCGAGCAGCTATGTTCTGGCGTCGCGCATGGGGCACAACGGCGCGTTCGTGGCCGCCCTGGTCACCTTGTCCACCCTGCTGGCAGCCCTGAGCATTCCCTTCGCGCTGGTGGTGCTGCAGCCCTGGGCCGCCTCCTGAGGCCGGGGGCGCTGGGCGATCAACGACCGACGGGACGCTGTGTCAGGGCCCAGGCCACGTGCTCGCGCACCAGCGCGCTGGAGTGCGTGCTACGGGCCGCCAAGGCCTCTCGCAGGCGGGTGTCGTCTGCCTGGCGAAGGGCGTTGCCGGCCGCCACCGCCACATTGCGCAGCCAGCGTTCGTGGCCGATGCGGCGGATCGGGCTGCCTTCGGTCAGGCGCAGAAAGTCGTCCTCGCTCCAACCGAGCTGACGGACCAGGGCCTGTCCCGCCATCGCCTCGCGGGCGTCGAAATCGGGCAAGGCGCTGCGCTGCGCAAACTTGTTCCAGGGGCAGGCCAACTGGCAGTCGTCGCAGCCGTAGATGCGGTTGCCGATCGCCGGGCGCAGGTCTTCGGGGATGGGGCCCGCATGCTCAATGGTGAGGTAGGAGATACACCGGCGCGCGTCGAGCAGGCCGGGGCCCAAGATCGCCTGCGTGGGACAGAGATCGATGCAGGCGCTGCAACTGCCGCAGTGGTCCGGGACGGGGTCGGTGGCAGGCAGGGGCAGATCCAGATAGATCTCGCCCAGAAAGAACAGGGAGCCAGCTTCGCGGTTCAACACCAGCGTGTGTTTGCCGCGCCAGCCCAGACCGCTGCGCGCGGCGAGTTCTGCCTCAAGTACCGGGGCCGAATCCGTGAACACGCGGTGGCCCAGAGGCCCGACAGCCGCCGCGATGCGGTCGGCAAGGCGCTGCAGCCGCGCGCGCAGCACCTTGTGATAGTCCCGGCCCCGTGCATAGAGCGACACCACGCCCTCGCGGGGTTGGGCCAGGCGGTCCCATTCGATGGCCTGCCAGCCCTCGGGCGTGTCGCGAGGCAGGTAATCCATGCGAGCGGTGAGCACGCTGACCGTGCCGGGTACCAATTCGGCGGGCCGGGCGCGCTTCAGGCCATGGGCTGCCATATAGGCCATCTCGCCGTGGAATCCGCGCGACAGCCAATCCAAAAGCCCCGGTTCCGCCGAGGACAGGTCAATGCCGGCCACGCCGATTTGGGAAAATCCAAGCTCACGCGCCCAGACCCCGATCTCCGGGACGAGCGACGAACCATCCACACGAGCTTGACTGCTGCCGATCATCACCCGCCGATTGTAGGAAGCCCCCTGCAGCTGCAGTGGCCCGACGAGGAGGCCACCGGTGCCTACGCCCGGCGTCTGGCAGCCCACCCGCTGCTGCGCGACGCCTTCCTGGCCCTGCGCGGCGACCTTGGCGCAGGCAAGACCACCCTCGTGCGCCACCTGCTGCGGGCGCTGGGCGTCGACGGGCGCATCAAGAGCCCGACCTACGCGGTGGTCGAGCCCCACGAGGGCGCGCCCGCCCCGGGTGGCGGCGCGCCCCTGCCGATCTGGCACTTCGACTTCTACCGATTCAACGACCCGCGCGAGTGGGAGGACGCGGGCTTTCGGGACATCTTCGCCGGCCCGGGCCTCAAGCTGGCCGAGTGGCCGCAACAGGCCGGCAGCCTCCTGCCCGTACCCGATCTCACCCTGGACCTGGCGGTCCAGGCCGACGACACCCGGCACGTGACCGTGCGCGCGCACACGGCTCGGGGCCAGGCCCTGCTCGGCGCATGATCGGGCGGCGTGACGTCCTGCGAGCCGGCACGCTGGTGCTGGCCCTAGGTGCCGGTGAGATCGCGCGCGGGGCCACCATCCTGGCGGTGCGCATCTGGCCTGCGCCGGACTACTCCCGCGTCACCATCGAATCCGACGGCCACCTGGTCTCACGCCAGACCCTGCTGGCCAATCCGCCCCGGCTGGTGGTGGACATCGAGGGGATCGACCTGCATCCGGCCCTGCGCCAGATGGTGGCCCAGGTGAAGGCCGACGACCCCTACATCGCCGGCATCCGGGCCGGCCAGCAGGCGCCGGGCGAGGTGCGGCTGGTGATCGATCTGAAGCAGGCCGCCACGCCCCAGTCCTTTGTGCTGCCACCGATCGCGGCGTACCGCCACCGCCTGGTGCTGGACATCTACCCGTCCTCGCCGGTGGACCCGCTGGAGCAATTGATCGCCCAGCGCCTGCGTGAATCCCCCACGGCGGCCGCCGCCGCGCCAGCCGCCGCACCGGCCCGTGACCCCCTGGGCGAGCTGATCGAGCGCCAGATGCAGCGCCCGGCACCAACGGCGTCCGTAGCAGCTCCTGCCTCCGCCCCGCCCGCGGCCGCACCCGCACCCGCCGAGGGCGCCAGCCCTGGACGCACCGACCGCCTCATCGTCGTCGCCCTGGACCCGGGTCATGGCGGCGAGGACCCGGGCGCGATCGGACCCGCCGGTACCCGCGAGAAGGACGTGGTGCTGCGTGTCGCGCAGCGCCTGCAGGCCCGCATCAACGCCAGCACGGTCAACGGCAACCCGATGCGCGCCTTCCTCACGCGCGATGCCGATTTCTTCGTGCCCCTGCATGTACGCGTGCAAAAAGCGCGCCGCGTGCAAGCCGACCTGTTCGTGAGCATCCACGCCGACGCCTTCTTCACCCCCATGGCGCGCGGGGCCAGCGTCTTCGCCCTGAGCCAGAGCGGCGCCTCGAGCACCGCGGCGCGCTGGATCGCCGACAAGGAGAACCGGGCCGACCTGATTGGCGGGGTGAACGTGCGCACGCAGGACGCCCATGTGGCCCGCGTGCTCCTGGACATGAGCACCACCGCGCAGATCAACGACAGCCTGCGCCTGGGCAGTGCCATGCTTGGCGAGATCGGGCAGGTGGGGCGGCTGCACAAGCCGCGCGTCGAGCAGGCGGGCTTTGCGGTGCTCAAAGCCCCGGACATCCCGAGCGTGTTGGTGGAGACGGCCTTCATCTCCAACCCCGAAGAAGAGGCCCGGCTTCGCAGCGAGGCTTACCAAGAGCAGCTGGCCGACGCGCTGATGCGGGGCATCCAGCGTTACTTCGCGGCCAACCCGCCGCTGGCTCGCAGCCGGACTCTTTGATGCTGGCGGGACAGGCCGCGTCGTCTCAGGAGGCCGTAGTGCCGGCACCGGAGGACGCGGCCCCCTTACGCCGCGCCCGCCAGGCTCCCAGGATCACGATCAGCCCCGGCACAAAGATCATCGCCCAGATGATCTTGTCCAGATTCGCCTTGACCCACGGCACACTGCCCAGGAAATAACCGGCGGTGCAGATGCCCAGGACCCAGATCAGGGCGCCTAGCACGTTGTAGAAGCTGAACTTCGCGCGGTTCATCTCGGCCACCCCGGCCACGAAGGGCGCGAAGGTGCGGATAAAGGGCATGAAGCGCGCCACGATGATGGTCACGCCGCCATAGCGTTCGTAGAAGTCGTGGGCCTGCAGGAAGGCGCGCCGGTTGAAAAAGCGCGATTGCTCCCACTGGAACACCCGAGGACCGAAATAGCGGCCGATGGTGTAGTTGCACTGATCTCCCAGGATGGCCGCGACCAGCAGCACCCCCATGGCCAGGGGCAGGTTCATGAAACCGACCCCGCACAGCGCGCCCACCACGAACAAAAGCGAATCACCCGGGAGGAAAGGCATCACCACCAGCCCGGTCTCCACGAAAACGATCAGAAAGAGAAGCGCATACACCCAGGGCCCGTAATCGCGCACAAAGGCCTCCAGGTAGCGGTCCACGTGCAAGATGAAGTCGATCAGGAAGGCGGCGTATTCCATGGCGGGGCATTATGGCCCGCCCCCTAGAATGCCGGGGTGTCCGCCCTCCCCGATGCCCCTTCGCGACGACCGATCCGCGAACTGCCCGACGAACTGGTCAGCCAGATCGCCGCAGGCGAAGTCATCGAGCGCCCGGCCTCCGTCGTGCGTGAGCTGGTCGACAACGCGCTGGACGCCGGGGCCACGCAGGTCACGGTGCGTCTACTGGCCGGAGGCACTCGCCTGATCAGCGTCGAGGACGACGGCAGTGGCATCGCGCCGCGCGAACTCGGCATTGCCCTGAAGCGCCATGCCACCAGCAAGATCGCCTCCTTGGCTGATCTGGAGTCGGTGGGCACCATGGGCTTTCGTGGCGAGGCACTGGCCGCCATCGCCTCCGTCTCCGAACTGAGCCTCCTGTCTCGCATCGAGGGTGAGGCCACCGCCTTCCTGCTGGACGCACGCACCGGCGAGTTGCGCCCTGCCGCGCGCGCCACCGGCACCACCGTGGAGGTCAAGGAGCTGTTTTTCAGCACGCCCGCGCGACGCAAGTTCCTCAAGACCGACGCCACCGAACTGGCGCATTGCGTGGAGGCCGTGCGCCGCCATGCCCTGGCCTGGCCCGAGGTCGGCTTTGCCATCTGGCACGAGGGCAAGCTGGTCGAGCAATGGCGCACCACCGCGACAACGGCCTCTCGCGTAGGCGACGTGCTGGGCGCCGACTTCCTCGACCAGAGCGTGGTCGTGGACACCCAGGCCGGGCCGCTGCGTATCACCGGCCATGCCGGGCAGCCCGATGCCGCCCGCTCGCGCGCCGACCAGCAGTTCGCCTACGTGAACGGACGCTACGTGCGTGACAAGGTCATCGCACATGCCGTGCGCAGCGCCTACGAGGACGTGCTGCACGGCCAGCGCCAACCGGTCTATGTGCTGGCCATCGACATGGATCCGACACAGGTGGATGTCAACGTGCACCCCACCAAGGTCGAAGTGCGCTTTCGCGACAGCCGCGCGGTGCACCAAGCAGTGCGCCATGCGGTGGAAAACGCGCTGGCCGCGCCGCGCGCGGGTCAGGCGGCGGGCGGGTCTGCATCCATCGCGCCTACCGCACCAGGCATCTGGCCTGACACCGCCGCCGATCGCTTTCCCTTCGCAGCGCCAGTCTCGCGCAACGCCCTGCCGCCAGGGGCCGATGCCTCGCGCTGGACCCAGCCTGCCATACGATTCACCGCACGCGAGGAGCGACCGGGCCAGCCGGTGTCCGATCTGGGGCTGCTGTGGCAGACGACACGCGACACACCGGCAGACGCTCTCGCGCCCACGCCCTTGCCCGAAGGCGACTGGCCCCTGGGTCGCGCCCTCGCGCAGCTTCAGGGCGTCTACATCCTGGCCGAGAACGCGCAGGGCCTTGTCGTGGTGGACATGCACGCGGCACACGAACGCATCGTCTACGAGAAGCTCAAAGCCCAGGCCGGTGACGACGATTCGCGTCCCATCGCCAGTCAGCCCCTGCTGATTCCTGCCACCTTCCCCGCCACGCCCCAGGAAACTGCGACCGCCGAAGCCCATGCCGGAACACTGCACCTGCTGGGCCTGGATATCGCACCGCTGTCGGCCAAGACGCTGGCGGTGCGCGCCGTCCCGACCAGTCTGGCGCAAGGCGATGCGGTCGAACTCGCGCGCAGCGTGCTGGCCGAACTCGCGCAGCACGAGGCCAGCACCGTCGTTCAACGGGCGCGCAACGAGCTGCTCGCCACCATGGCCTGCCACGGCGCGGTACGCGCCAATCGCCGCCTCACGCTGGACGAAATGAACGCCCTGCTGCGGCAGATGGAGCAGACCGAGCGTTCGGACCAGTGCAACCACGGCCGCCCCACCTGGCGCCAGCTCACGCTGCGCGAACTCGACGCGCTGTTCCTGCGCGGTCGCTGAGCCCGCGGCGCCGATGTCTCGCGCACCCGCCCCGCCCCTGCTCGCCCTGGCCGGCCCCACGGCCAGCGGCAAGTCCGCGGCAGCCCTGGCGATCGCGCGCGTACGCCCGATCGAGATCGTGAGCGTCGACTCCGCGCTGGTGTACCGGGACATGGACATAGGCACCGCCAAGCCCTCCGAGCAGGAACGCGCTCAGGTGCCCCATCACCTGATCGACATCCGCGATCCATCCCAGGCCTACAGCGCAGCCGAGTTTGCTGCCGACGCAACACGCTGCATCCAGGACATACGCGCACGCGGCGCCTTGCCCGTGCTGGCTGGCGGCACGATGCTGTATTTCAAGGCCCTGTTCGAGGGTCTGTCGCCCATGCCGCAGGCCCACCCGCAGGTGCGTGCCGAGCTCGAGGCGCAGGCCGCGCGCGAAGGCTGGCCTGCGCTGCACGCCGAACTCGCCCGCGTCGACCCGATCACCGCCGCCCGCCTCGCACCCCTGGACTCGCAGCGTATCCAGCGAGCCCTGGAGGTGTACCGCGTCTCGGGGCGGCCCCTGAGCGACTGGCATGCACAGACCGCCTCGGCCCCACCCGAGGGCGCGCCGCCGCGACCCACGCTCTGGCTCTCGCTGGAACCACTCGACCGCGCCTGGCTGCACCAGCGCATCGCCGACCGCTATACCCAGATGCTCGAGGCCGGCTTCGTGGACGAAGTGCGGCGCCTGCGCGCGCGAGGCGACTTGCATGCCGGGCTGCCGTCCATGCGCTGTGTGGGTTACCGACAGGCCTGGGCCTGGCTCGAGGCGTGCGAGGCCGGCGACCCCTCGCCCTTGTCCAGCCTGCTGGAATCGGGCATTGCGGCCACACGACAGCTCGCCAAGCGTCAACTCACCTGGCTGCGCAGCCTGCCTGAGCGGCGGGTGATCGCCTGCGATGCCCCCGACGCCCTTGCGCAGGTGCTGCGCGCTGTGCAGGAGATCCCGGCATGACGAAAACGACCGTCGTGAGCGTGCAGGGGCTCGCCAAGCGCTATGGCCGTGACACCGTGTTCTCCGGTGTGACGCTCGAGGTCGCGGCGGGTGAATTCGTCGCCATCGTGGGGGACTCGGGCGTGGGCAAGTCGACCTTGCTCAATTGCCTGGCCGGCCTGGACAGCTTCGACGAGGGTCGCATCACCCTGTGCGGCCATGACCTGGGCACATCGGGTGACGATGCGCGGGCCCTGCTGCGCCGGCAGCATGTGGGCTTTGTGTTTCAGGCCTTTCACGTGTTGCCCCACCTCGACGTGGCGCAGAACGTGGCCCTGCCCTTGATGCTGCTGGGAGAGGAGCACGCCTCGATCGCCCCGCGGGTGCAGGTCATGCTCGAGGCTGTCGGTCTGGCGGGCCTGGGCCAGCGGTTGCCCCAGCAACTCAGTGGCGGGCAGCTGCAACGCGTGGCCATCGCGCGGGCCTTGGTGCACCGGCCGGCCCTGCTGCTGGCCGATGAACCGACTGGCAACCTCGACCCGAGCACCGCGTCACGGGTGATGGACCTGCTCCTGGCGCAGACCCGCGAGCAGGGGGCGGCCCTGGTCCTGGTCACCCACTCCGAAGCCGCGGCCCGGCGCGGCGATCGCGTACTCCACCTGACCGCGCACGGCTTCGCCTGAGGCACCGTCTGACACCCGCGGCAGCTGCGGCCTGACGCCGCACCCCGCAGCAAAGCCCGTAGCGTGAGAACCGGCGGGCGCCGCCCGCACGCCCTCCAGGAGAACCCCATGGCCACCACACGCACAGGCAAGGATGCCTGCGACCTGCTCGATACCGACCACCGTGCGTTCAAGAAGATGTTCAAGGACTACGAGGAGCTCACCGGCTCGCGCGCGCGCAGCGCCGCCCAGAAGAAGCGGGAGCTGTCTCACCGCATCTGCCGGGAGCTCACCTTGCACGCGCAGATCGAAGAGGAAATCTTCTATCCCACCCTGCGTGCCGTCATCAAGAACACCGACTTGCTCGATCAGGCCGAGGTCGAACACCAGACCATGCGCAACCTGATCCTGCAGATCCAGCGTGCCGACGAGACCGACGACAGGATGGATGCCAAGGTCAAGGTCCTGGGCGAGTACGTGGACCACCACGTGAAAGAGGAACGCGCCGAGCTCTTTGCGCGTGCCCGCAGCGCCCGCAAGCTGGACCTGATCGCCCTGCGCGAGCAGCTGGAGCGGCGCAAGGAGGAACTCTTGGCTGAATTCGTGCCCGACGTAGGCGAGCTGGCCGCCTGAGGTATAGGCGACGCCCACCCCACGCGCGGGGATACCCGCCGGCAGGCCACAATCGGCGCATGCTGGCCCTGCTGCGCACCTACTCTTGGCAGGAACTGCGTCACCACCCCTGGCGCAGTGCGGCGGCCGTGGTGGCCGTCATGCTGGGCGTGGCCCTGGCTTTCTCGGTGCACTTGATCAATGCCTCGGCCCTCAGCGAGTTCTCCACTGCGGTGCGCTCGGTTAACGGCCAACCCGATCTGGAACTGCGCGCGGTACGAGGCGGCTTCGACCCGTCGCTTTACGCGCGCGTCGGCACGCATCCCCAGGTGGTGCTGGCCAGCCCGGTGCTGGAGGTCACCACTGTCGCCACCACGCCGGACGGCCGCCGTCAGTCGCTGCGGGTACTGGGCATCGACCCGCTGACCGTCCCCGGTGTCGCGCCCTCGCTGATGCCCGTACCCGCGGCGGGAAGCGACCGCTTCGCCCTCTTCGCACCGGCCACCCTCTTTCTCAATCCGGCGGCGCGTCAGGCCCTGGCTGGCGGGGCGATCGAACTGCAGGTAGGCCAGCGGCGTGTGCCCGTGACGGTGGCCGGTACGGTGGCCGCAGGTGGGGGGCCGATGGCGGTGATGGACATCGGCGCGGCCCAGGACCTGTTTGGACGCGGTGGCGAGCTCACGCGCATCGACCTGCGGCTCGCGCCCGGCACTGCGCGCGAGGCCTTCGTGCGCGCACTGCAACTGCCGGCGGGTGTGACCGCCGCCGAGCCTGGTGATGCGGCACAACGCGTGAGCAACCTCTCGCGCGCCTACCGCGTCAACCTCACGGTGCTGGCCCTGGTCGCTCTCTTTACCGGCGCCTTCTTGGTGTTCTCGGTGCTGTCCTTGAGCGTGGCGCGGCGCACGCGCCAGCTGGCCCTCCTGGGCGTGCTGGGCCTGACAGCGAGCCAGCGCCTGCGTCTGGTGGCCACCGAGTCCCTGGTCCTGGGCGTGGCGGGCAGCCTGGCCGGCCTTGCCCTGGGCACCGGGCTGGCCGCACTGGCCCTGCGCCTGCTGGGAGGCGATCTGGGCGGCGGGTATTTCGCGGGCGTTGCACCCTCGCTGCAATGGAGCGGCGGCGCAGCGCTGGTATACGCAGGTCTGGGCGTGGTGGCGGCAGCCATCGGCGGCTGGCTGCCCGCGCGCCAGGCTCAACGCCTGCCGCTGGCACCCTCGCTCAAGGGCCTGGGTCAGGCCGCGCCGTCGGGTAGGCGGCACCTGGCCAGCCTGGCGCTGATCGCACTGGGTGGCCTGCTCGCCCTTATGCCACCGATCGCGGGTGTACCGCTGGCCGCCTACGTCTCGGTGGCCCTGCTGCTGGTGGGGGGCATCACCGCCCTGCCATGGGTTGTGGCGGGCGTGTATGACACGCTCGCCCCCCGTATGGCGCATCGTCTGCTGCCCCTGCTGGCCATCGAGCGCGCGCGCCGCGTGCGGGAGACCGCGGCGGTCGCCGTCAGTGGCGTCGTGGCCTCCCTGAGCCTGGCGGTAGCCCTGACCGTGATGGTGGCGAGCTTTCGGGATTCAGTCACCCGCTGGCTGGATGTGGTCCTGCCCGCTGACCTGTACGTACGCACGGCCGACAGCGTCGCCGCCGGCGATACCGCGTTCCTGGAAGCGCCCTTCGTGCAGGCAGCCAGCCAGGTGCCGGGCGTGGCGCGCACAGCCACGCAACGCGTACGCCCGCTGCTGCTCGATCCGGCCTTGCCCGCGGTCGCCCTGCTCGCACGCCCCCTAGACGACCCGGCCCGCACCTTACCCATGGTGGACGCGCCCCGGCCCGTGCCCCCAGGCCGCATCGGCCTGTACGTGAGCGAGGCCATCATCGACCTTTACGGGGTCTTGCCGGGCCAGGGCTTTGAGCGCCTCTCGCGGGCCTTCGAGAGTCACCCGGACTTCTTCGTGGCCGGCACCTGGCGCGACTACGCACGCCAGAGCGGCGCGGTGATGATCGACCGCGCCGACTACCAGCGCCTGACCGGCGACGAGCGGGTGAACGACCTGATGCTGTGGCTCGCACCCGGGGCGGATGCGGCCTCGGTACAAGGCGCGCTGCGCGCGCTGGCGCAGGGAGGCGGCCAGCTGGAGTTCGCCACTACGCAGGACATCCGCACCGTGTCCTTGCGTATCTTCGACCGCAGCTTCGTGGTCACCTACTGGTTGCAGGCGGTCGCGATCGGCATCGGCCTGTTTGGGGTGGCCGCCAGCTTCAGCGCGCAGGTGCTGGCGCGGAGCAAGGAGTTCGGGCTGCTACAGCACCTGGGCCTCACGCGGCGCCAGGTCCTGACAGTGGTGGCCGGAGAAGGCGCCGCCTGGACCTTGATCGGCTCGCTGGCCGGCCTGGCGCTGGGCCTGGCGGTGGCGGTGGTGCTGGTGCATGTGGTCAATCCGCAAAGCTTCCACTGGACCATGGACCTTCAGGCTCCCTGGGGACGACTGGCGCTCCTGTGTACCGCAGTCGTCGCCGCCGGCACGCTCACCGCCTGGTTTGCCGGCCGTGCGGCGGCAGGGCGCGACGCGGTGATGGCGGTGAAGGAGGATTGGTGATGACGTCGCGTCGTGCCGTCTTGCTGGCGCTGGCTGCGGGCGCGGGCGGCCTGCCTGGCGCCGCGCAGGCCCTGCCCGCGCGCACCCTGGTCTTCCCGCGTGACCATGGCGCGCACCCCGATCTGCGCACCGAGTGGTGGTATGTCACCGGCCATGCGCGGGCCAGCACGGCGTCCAAGCGCGAGTTCGGCTTTCAGGTCACCTTCTTTCGCTCCCGCGTCGACGCCGCGCAGGGCCTGCAATCGGCCTTCGCCGCACGCCAGCTGGTCTTCGCCCACGCGGCGGTGACCGATGTCCAGGGCCGGCGCCTGTGGCATGACCAGCG
This sequence comes from Pseudomonadota bacterium, assembly GCA_041159245.1. Classification (GTDB taxonomy): domain Bacteria; phylum Pseudomonadota; class Gammaproteobacteria; order Burkholderiales; family Burkholderiaceae_C; genus Ramlibacter. Next base: position 18,886 of record JBEAZV010000006.1, on the reverse strand, counting down.
CATCGCGCGTGCAGGCTTTGGCATCGCGCAGGCCGCCGCCGACGACACACGCCTGGCCTTGCGAGACTGGACCCTGGTGCGCCAGGCCCAAGGCAGCTACGAGGCGCACATTCCGGCGGGCGACTTCTCGCTGGACCTGCGCTTTAGCCCGACGCAGCCCCTGCTGCTACAGGGCCAGGCGGGCCTCTCCCGCAAAGGCCCCGAGGCCCGGCAGGCCAGCTACTACTACAGCCAGCCCCAGCTGGAAACCAGCGGCCGCCTGCAACTGCAAGGGCACGCTTTCGACGTGGCCGGACGCGCCTGGCTGGACCACGAATGGAGCGAGGCCTTGTTGCACCCGCAGGCCGTGGGCTGGGACTGGATTGGCATGAATCTGGAGGACGGCAGCGCCCTCACCGCCTTTAGGCTGCGGCGCGCCGACGGCAGCGCGCTATGGGATGGAGGCTCCTGGCGCTCGCCGCAGAAACCAGTGCAGGCCTTCGGCACGGGCAGCACCACCTTTACCCCCCTGCGCCAGTGGACCAGTCCCCGTTCCGGGACACGCTACCCCGTGCAGTGGCAGGTGGACTGCCCCGCCGGGCGCTACACCGTGCGGGCGCTGGTGGACGACCAGGAACTGGACAGCCGCACCTCCACCGGCGCCATCTACTGGGAGGGCTTGAGCGAACTGGTCGACGCGCGCGGCCAAGTGGTCGGCCGAGGCTACCTGGAGATGACCGGCTACGCGCAGGCCTTGCGGCTCTAGACCCGCTGCCTTAGTAGGCAAAAAGCGAATCATTAAACTCGGGCGAACTTCCCGACCTGCAAGGACCGCCCCCGATGTACCGCATTGCTGCCCGGACAGCCCTGACCCTGCCCGCTTGGATCATGGCCATCTGCCTCCTGGTGGCCGTCCCCGCCCAGGCCCAACCTGCCGGCTGCGACGAAGGCGTGATCCGCCTGCCCGATCGCAGCGGCACCATCCAGATCTGTTCGGCCCTGGCCGCGCGCGTGCCCGAACTGGCCCGCCAGCTCTCGCAGGCCACTGCTGCCATGGGCTCGCAGCAGGCGCAGATCGCCGAACTCACGCGCCTGGTGCGAGGCCTGAACAACGTGAGCCGCAACATCGGCCTGGAGCGCCAGGCCAAGATGATGCAAAGCCTCTCCACCGAACTCGAAGGATCGGGCGGCGCCCGCCAGGCCGACGCCCTGGCCAAGATCAACGAGCGCTTGGACGGCCTGCAGGCTTCGCTGCTCGGGGCGCTGAGCGACCCCAAGATGGCGGCGGCCCTGGGTGACGCTCTCAAGGGGCCAGTGGGTGAGGCCATTGCCCGCCTGGATCTGGGTGGCGCCAGCCGCCAGATCGACGACATCAGCGAGCGCCTGAAGGCCCTGCAATCGAGCGTGGGCCAGGTGCAGGCCGACACCAGCGCCATCCGCCAGCAGCTGGCGCAAATGGACCAGCGCCAGCAAGCCGCCGAGGGCGCGCGTCAGGAGCGCGAGACGGTCACCATCGACCTGCTCAAACGCCTCTCGGGCCAGGTGCGCGAGCTGGGGCAGCGCGGTGGCCTGATCGACAACGCCCGCACCTACGCCGAGCACTATCACAACGCCCGCATCTTGACCCAGCGAGGCGAAACCGATCTGGCCCTTGCGTCCTACCGCGCGGTGTTTCGCTCGGGCGTGCAGATGGCTGACCCGGTGATCGATCTGGTCACGCTGCTCACACGCCAGTACGGTCGCAAGGGAGCCGAAGAAGCCCTCAAGCGCGACTTCGAGAAGCAACTGCCCACCCTGTCCTATCTGTATGGCCTGCAGCTGCTGGCAGACCGCGAGCTCGATGAGGTCGAGGGCCTCCTGTTCAAGGAGCCGCAGCGCGTGTCGGAGTTTCCGCCGCTGGCGGCGCTGTCGATCCGGCGCCTGCACGAGCGGATGGCGCGGCAATTGCGTGGGCAGGCGCCCAACATCACGGCCGTCACCTTCCGTTGGTCGGATTCAGCCGGCCTGGCGACCGTCGCCGAGCGGCTCGACAAGGAAATCCAGAGCGGCAACTACCTGGCTTTCTACATCGATTCGATCCGCGCGAATCGTGAACTGGATGATTTCCGCGCGATCTCCGATAGCTTCACACGCAGCCGGCTTCTCAAGGTGAGGGTGCCGAACCTGGCCTACACAGAGACCTTTCCTCGCCAGTTCGTAGACCTCATGCGAAGCCCGGTGATCCTGGACTACACCTACCTGCTGGATCCGCCCCCGAATCAAGCGCTGTCCGCGCTGTCGCGGGATGCGGGTTTCTGGCCCCAGTACAAGCCCGGATCGATCTTTCTCTCCATCTGGGATGCGGCAGACCCGAAAAAGCCGATCCAGGTGTGCTCGGGCAGCGCCAACCGGATGCAGTGCAAGGACCTCAACACGCCGGAGTTTCGCTGCAAATCCAGAACCAACCCGCGTGTCGACGAGTGCCTCAGCGACTACCCACCTTCTCGCAATGATCGTGAAGACCTGTTTACACCGAGGATCGAAGCTCGCCTGGTTGCGAAGGAGGTACTCGGTGCAGCATGCATCTCACAGGTTCGCTATACCGACCAGGGTGGCCAGGACATCGTGATCGACGCGCGCGATCTGATCGCCGTCTCGCGTCGTACGCCCGACGATGAATTGCGTCGCGCCATGGGAAGCTGCGGCTATGACCTGCAGAACCTGCCCGCCTCCGCGGATGCAGGCCGCACTGCGGACCGGGTCACGCCCGCCTACGCCGACGCAGTGCAAGCAGATCGGCCCGTGGCCTACAACGCCGAAAACTGCGAACGCGTCGGCTACCGGGGCAACTGGGTCTATAGCACCCCCACTCTGGCGGCCAGGCAGATGGATCGTTTTCTCATGAAGCTCGCGCAGACCCTGCAAACCCTGCCGCATCTGCCGCTGTCGCAGGACTCGGGCTTTTCAGGCTACTTCGACGAGGCCGACAAGAAGTGCAAGTTGCGTGTCCTGGCCAACGGGCAGCCCTACGCATGCACCATCGCACGAATCGTCACCAACCGCTGGCGCCCCGTCCCCTCGTCCGCTCCGTCCAACCCGTCCCGCATGCTCGATCCTGGTGACGTCTGGAACGGCGGCATCTACCCGGATCTCTCGGCCCCCGTCAGCTGCGTGCCCCAGGAAAAGCCACCCGCGCAGGAAGCCGCTGCGACCCCACAAGGGATTCCGCTGGGCAACATTCGCCGTGGTGACAACAGACCTGTGGCAACACCGCGATTGGCCTCATCGCTGCAGCTGCTGGAATCGGAGGGCATCGAGCACGAGCTCGAAGCCCTCGGGGCGGGGCATGGTCCTCGGTGCGACACCAAGGGCTACACCGGAGCCACTTACCGTATCCGCGTGGATCTGGGCCTGCGCGCCTTGCAGCAAGGCCTGTGCCCCCTCAAGGAGCCGCTGCGACAGGCCAGGATCGAGTCGGCCCTGAAAGCCCACGCGCCGCAGGTTCAGGGGTGCTTCACATCCTCTGGCATGACCAGCTACCTGAAAAAATCGCAAGAGTGGCTGGCATCCGCAGCCAAAGACTGCGCGGGACCTGGCGGCAAGCAGGTCCGCGAGCTCATGCAGGCAGCGTCCGAATGGGCCCTCGAGAGGCCCTGAGCGCTCAGGTCCCGATCACCTGGCAGGCACCCGGCGTCGCGTCCAGCAGGTGACGCACCTGCCCTGCGACCGATCCGAAAAGGCGGTCTACCACCCCCGGGTGGTCGTCCTGCCCCATGAGGATGGTGTCGCAATGGAGCTCGCGAGCCGTGGCCGCAATGGTCTCGGCACGCCGCCCCACCCGCACATGCGACATGGCCGTGACGCCCGCAGCCTGCAGCTGGGACACGGCATCTGCCATCTCCTCGCTGCCCGCTTCGTGCTGCAGCTTGTGCAGCTCGCCGTGACCGAAAAAGGCCGTCACGTGTGAGGACACCAGCGGCTGCACGCTCAGGACATGAACATCCGCAGGCTCCTGGGCTAACAGGGCGACGGCGCGCTGCACGGCGTCCTGGGTGCGCGCCGGATTGCCGGCTTCGACGGGAATCAGCAAGGCATGGGACATGGCGAGAGCCTCCTCCAGAAATGAAGTGGGGGTATTCAATCGGCAGCAGCGACGGCCTGGCCTGCCGACTTGGACTGCATCCACTTACCGACCACGACGACCAACGCCGCGCAGGCGAAAGGCGCCAGGAAGTGAACCATCTGTTGGCCGTGCATCCAGCCCGTGATCGCCGGGTCGGTGACGGCCATCTCGCCAGCGACCCACCCGAGCAGGCCTGCGCCGATGGTGATGATCACGGGGAAGCGCGCCATGAGCTTGAGGATCAAGGTGCTGCCGTAGATGATCAGGGGAATGCTGATCGCCAGGCCCACGACCAGCAGCACCACGCTGCCCTTGGCCGCGGCAGCCACGCCGATCACGTTGTCCAGGCTCATGACCAGGTCGGCGATGACGATGGTCTTGATGGCAGCCAACAGGCCTGAGTGGCCTTCGAGTTCGTCATCCTCGTCGTCACCTTTGAGCAGACCGATACCGATCCACAGGAGCAGCACGGCGCCCAGGAGCTTGAGGTAAGGCAGCTGCAGCAGATAGACCGCAAAGAAGGTCAACACGATGCGCAGGCCGATCGCGCCCAGGCTGCCAAACAGGATGGCCTTTTTCTGCTGCGCGGGCGGCAGCGAGCGACACGCCAACGCGATCACCACCGCGTTGTCGCCCGATAGGACGATGTTGATCATGATGATCTGGACCAGAGCGATCCAGAGTTCGGGGCTGGCGAAAGAATCCATCGTGTTCCTCGTGGTGGCAGGGGCTGCAGGCGAGGCCTGCGGTGTCCCACAAGGTTATGAGGCGCCTCTGACGCCCGCCTTCCCGGCATCTGTCAGGGAGATTTCCTCCAGCTTTCCGCCGTCTTACAAGGCCGGAAACAGCACGCTGAAGGTGTTCCCGATCCCGTCCTCGTCCTCGGTCAGGGAGATCCGCGCCCCGTGGAGGGTGGCGATCTCGCTCACGATGGCCAGCCCCAGACCGCTGCCATCGGCCTGGGTACCCAGGAGGCGATGGAATCGCTCAAAGATGCGAGTGCGCTCCTCGGGCGGGATGTGGGGGCCATCATCATTGACTGCCAGGCGGACCTGGCCGTCGGCGGTGGCCTGCACGCCCACCGTGATGCGCCCCCCCTCACGGCTGTAGCGGACTGCGTTGTCCACGAGGTTGTTCAGGAGCTCGCGCAGGCGGTCGGCATCGGCCCGGATCATCCGCGGCACCTCACCGCCCTCGAACCCGAGGTCGATCTGCCGCCGCAAGGCCTGCGGCACCCATTCCATGCTGACCTCGAGGGCGAGCGCCGAGAGGTCCAGGGGCTGCAGGCGCAGGCTGTCGGCGGCGCCAGGCTCGTTGCGCGCCAGAGAGAGCAGCTGGCGCACCAGTCGCGAGAGCCGGTCCACCCCCAGGTACAACTGCGCCATCGCATGCTGCAGGCGCTGCGGGTCGTTCTCGCGCAGAGCCAGCTCGATCTGCGCCTTCAGGCCACTCACCGGCGTCTTGAGCTGGTGTGATGCGTCGGCGATGAAGCGGTTACGCTGGTCCAGCGCCTGTCCCAGGCGCGCCATCAGGTCATTGACCTCGTCCACCAGGGGCTGCACCTCCAGGGGTACGCCACGCTTGTCGATCGGGTCCAGATCCAGGTGCGAACGACGGGCCAGCGCATGGCGCAGGCGCTCCAGCGGCCACAGGCCGTTGCCCACACCGAACCACACCGCACCCGTGGCCAGGGCAATCAGCAACAGCTGCGGCACGATGGCATGGGCCAGGATCTCCCGGGCCAAGGCGTTGCGCTGGTTGAGGGTCTCGGCCACCTGCACCAGCACCGCCACCCCTCCGGCCTCCGGCGGCAGCGGGATCCAGGCCGCCACCACGCGCACGGGCTCGCCGCGCAGACGATCCTGATAGAAGACCATGCGCCGGGGCTCACGGAGCCGGTCGGGGGCGAGTCCTGTCAGAGCCGCATCGCCACCGAGCAACTGCCCGCTGGCAGACGTCACCTTATAGGTCACGCGGTCTTCGGGATCGACCAGGAGGATGCGCTCGGCGGCTGGCGACAGCACCAGGGCGCCCCCCGGGCCCGACGGGCGCACGTGCAGGGCCACCTCATAGGCGATCTCTTGCAGGGAGCGGTCATGCGCCAGATCGGCGGCGCGCTGCGAAGTCCAGTAGCTCACGCCGGTGTCCAGCACCAGCAGCAGGCTCAGGGGCCCCAGCAGCCACAGCAGCAGGGTGCGCCGCAGGCCTGGCTCAAGGCGCATCGCCGGCAGCGCCTTCCATCAGATAGCCCATGCCGCGCACGGTACGGATCTGGCATCCCAGGGGTTCGAGCTTCTTGCGAATCCGGTGCACATAGACCTCGATCGCGTTGGCGCCCACCTCGTCGCCCCACCCATAGAGGTGATTGACCATGTGCTCCTTGGAGACGACACGGCCCTCTCGCATCAGGAGCAGCTCCAACACCGCGAACTCGCGCGCCGAGAAGTCCACGGGCTGGCCATCGTGATAGACCCGACGGGCAGCCGTGTCCAGCCGCAGGCGACCGATGGTGATGCTGGTATCGGTATCGGTTCCGCGCCGCAGCAGGGCCCGCACGCGCGCCTCCAGCTCGGGCAGATCGAAAGGCTTGGTGAGGTAGTCGTCGGCGCCGGCGTCCAGGCCCTGCACGCGGTCGGCCAGGGTGTCCATGGCGGTGAGCATCAAGACCGGCACCCGAGAGCGGCGCCCGCGCACCCGGCGCAGGACGTCCAGGCCACTGAGGCCTGGCAGGCCGATGTCCAGGATGGCCAGGTCATAGACCTGGTGGGCCAGCGCGGTATCGGCCTCGTCGCCGGAACCCACCACGTCCACGGCATAGGCGGACTGCACCAACGCGCGCGTGAGCGCGTCGGCCAGGAGTTTGTCGTCTTCAGCCAGGAGGATCCGCACGGGGGAAGATGGTACGACAACCGCCCGACCCCCTCCCCGCTCCCCCTCCCCGCTCCCGTCCGACGCCCGACTACACTGCCCGAATGGCCCGCCGCCCCGCTTCCGACGCCACCCCCAAGGGCCAACCGCGCTCCCTCTCGGGTCTGCTGCCTTTCCTGCGCCCTTACCGGGGCCGTATCGCCTTGGCCGGCCTGTTCCTGGTCCTGGCGGCGGCGGCCACCCTGGTCTTTCCGGTGGCCCTTCGCAGCCTGATCGACGGCGGGCTGGCCGGCGCGGGCCGCGGCGACACGGTCATGGCACTGCGCCAGCATTTCCTGGCCCTGTTTGCCGTGGCCGTCGCCCTGGGCCTGTTTTCCGCCGCGCGCTTTTACACCGTGAGCTGGCTGGGCGAGCGCGTCACCGCCGATCTGCGCAACGCGGTCTATGCCCACGTGGTGCGCCAGAGCCCCGAGTTCTTCGAGACCACCCAAACCGGCGAGGTGCTCTCGCGCCTGACCACCGACACCACCCTGGTGCAGACCGTGGTGGGCTCATCGCTTTCGATGGGCCTGCGCAATGCGGTCATGGGCGTGGGCGCCCTGGCGATGCTGGTGTGGACCAACCCCTGGGTGATGTCGCAGGTGCTGTTGATCCTGGTGGGCGTGGTGCTGCCCGCGATGTGGTTCGGACGACGCGTGCGGCGCCTCTCGCGCGCCAGCCAGGACCGGGTCGCCGATGCCAGCGCCATCGCCGCCGAGGTGCTCAACGCCATCCCCGTGGTGCAAAGCCATGCCGCCGAATCGCGCGAGGCCCAACGCTTCGACGCCTCCACCGAACAGGCCTTCGGAACCGCGGTGCGACGCACCCGCGCACGGGCCCTCTTGGTGGCCTTCATCATCATCGCCACTTCAGGCCTGCTGCTGTGGGGCCTGTACCAGGGCACGCAAGCGGTACTGGCCGGTCGTATCAGTCCGGGCCACCTGGGGCAGACCGTGGTCTACGTGATCATCCTGGCCGGGGCGGTGGCGGTGCTGGGCGAAGTCTATGGCGACCTGCTGCGAGCGGCCGGGGCCACCGAGCGGCTGATGGAGCTGCTCCACGCGCAATCGCCCGTCACCTCACCATCTACCCCGATCACCGCACCGGTGCCCGCAGGAGGCAGCGCGCTGCGTCTGACCTCGGTGCAGTTTCGCTATCCCTCGCGCCCCCAGACCCCAGCCCTGGCGGACTTCAACCTGGACGTGCGCCCCGGCGAGACGGTCGCTCTGGTGGGGGCCAGCGGCGCGGGCAAGACCACGGTGCTGCAACTGCTGCTGCGGTTCTACGACCCGCAGGCCGGGCGCATCGATCTCGATGGTGTCCCGATCGATCATATGGCACTTCAAGACCTGCGCGAGCGCATTGCCATCGTGCCGCAGGAGCCGGTGATCTTCTCGGCCAGCGCCCTGGAGAACATCCGCTACGGCCGACCCGAGGCCAGCGACGAGGAGGTGAAGGCTGCTGCACACGACGCCTTTGCCCACGACTTCATCAGCGCGCTCCCCGGGGGCTACGACTGCTTTCTGGGCGAGCGCGGCGTGCGCCTCTCGGGCGGCCAGCGACAGCGCATTGCCATCGCCCGGGCCATCCTGAAGAACCCGCCGCTGCTGCTGCTGGACGAGGCCACCAGCGCGCTAGACGCGGAGAGCGAGCGCATGGTGCAGGCGGCCTTGCAGTCCGCGATGCGTGACCGCACCACCCTGGTCATCGCGCACCGCCTGGCCACAGTGCAACAGGCCGACCGCATCGTGGTGCTGGATCACGGCCGCATCGCCGAACAAGGCACGCACGAAGCGCTGTTAGCCCAGAGCGGCCTTTACGCGCGGCTGGCGAGCCTGCAATTTTTGGCCTGAGGTCCTGCCGGGCCTGCAACTGCCCGCAACTGGCCCGTTACTGCAAAGGGCCCTTGAGCGCCGGCGGCACCGGCAGCGGCAGCACCGCAATACCCTCTTCGAGCAGGGCCTGGGTCTCTTCGGCGCTGGCCTGCCCACGGATCCCGCGCTCGTCGGCCTCGCCGTAGTGCATGCGCCGGGCCTCTTCGGCAAAGCGCTCACCCACGTCCTCGGTGTGCGCCATGACATGGGCCACCGCCTTCATCCAGGCGGCCTGCAGGGCCGCCTCGGGCGGCACCATCACGTCCTGGCGTGCTGGCTTGGCGGTCGGCACCGCGCGCTCGGGCGCCGGTGCGTTCGCCCCCAGGTTCAGGCGAGGCGCGCTCAGGCGCTTGGCGATGGCGGTGTCGGCACACAAGGGGCATTCGACCAGGCCGCGCGCCAGCTGCCCCTGGAAGTCATCTTCCGAGGCGAACCAGCCTTCGAACACGTGTCCGTGGGCGCACTGCAGGTCCAGTACCTTCATGAGCCAGATTGTGCGTGCCAGTCCAAAACCCAGTCGCCGGACAGGACGTTCTGCAGCCACAGGGCGCAGGACAGGGTCTTGCCGTCGGTCACCTGCCCTCGCCGACACCAATCCAGAAGCTCGGCGGGGGTGGCGGTGATCACGTCCAGGAATTCACCCTCGTCCAGCCGGCGCTCGCCCAGTGTCAGTCCCCGGGCGAACCAGATACCGATGGACTCGTCGGCGTAGCCGATGCAGGGGTGCAGGGCGCCGGCGTGGGCCCATTCGCGGGCGGTGTAGCCGGTCTCCTCGAGCAGCTCGCGCTGCGCACACAGGAGCGGGTCCTCGCCCGCATTGAGCTTGCCCGCGGGAAATTCGACCATCACCCGCCCCACCGGGTGGCGGTACTGGCGCTCCAGGACCAACCGCCCGTCGTCCAGCAGCGGGACGATGGCCACCGCCCCGGGGTGCTGGATGTACTCGCGGTAGGACTCGCCGCCATCGGGCAGGCGCACGGTATCGCGCACCACCTGCAGGAAGTGACCCGTCAGCAGCTTCTCGCGATGCACCGTCCGCTCGTGCAGATGGTCGTCACGCTGAGCGCCTGGCTCCTGGGTCGGCCGGCGATAGTCGTTCATGCGGGGCGATTGACCAGGTAGCGCCAGACGAAGCCCGGAAAGGCCAGCGTCACGAACAGCGAGGCGGTGATGGCGTAGAACTCCCAGCCCTGGGGCGCAATCTGGCCCGCACGGTGCTCCAGCAGCAGGCCCACGCCCCCGGCCAGGAAATACATCACCACCAGTTCGGCCAGGCGCACCGCCAGCGACTTCGGCGCCTTCAGGGGCAGCAGGCCCAACAGGCGCTGGCTGAAAAACGGCAGGTTCGCCGCTAGCAGGGCCAGCACGATCACAAACCAGACGGAGACGTTCAGCGACATCAGGTCGGCGGACTAGAACCGTCAGATCGCGCGGCAGACGCGGGGGTCAGGACGCCAGCGTGCGCAGCACGGCGTCGGCGCACAGGGCCATGAGCCCGCCCGGCAGAAGGCCCAGGATCAGCACCAGCGCGCCATTGACAGATAGCACCACCCGCACATCGACTGGAGCGGACACGGTGGTGGCGGTGATCGGCGAGTCGAAGTACATGACCTTGACCACGCGCAGGTAAAAGAACGCACCGATCAGGGACGCCATGACCGCGAAGATGGCCATGCCGATGTACAGCGCCTGGCCAGTGGCCACCAGCGACTGCAGCACCGCCAGCTTGGCGTAAAAGCCCACCAGCGGCGGAATACCGGCCAGCGAGAACATGCAGATGGCCATCACGCCGGCATACAGCGGGCTGCGTTGGTTCAGGCCTGCCAGGTCGGCGATCTCCTCGCTCTCGAAGCCCTCGCGTGCCAGCAGCAAGATGATGCCGAAGGTAGCCAGCGTCGTGAGTACATAGGTCACGATGTAGAACATCGAGGCGCTATAGGCCAGCTGGCCATTGGCGGTACTGCCATTGACCACGCCTGCGGTCAGGCCCAGGAGCACGAAGCCCATTTGCGCAATGGTCGAATAGGCCAGCATGCGCTTGAGGTTGGTCTGGGCGATCGCCGCCAGGTTGCCCACCAGCAGGGAGGCGATGGCCAGCAGGGCCAGCATCTGCTGCCAGTCGATGGCCAGGGGGATGAGGCCCTCTACGAGCAAGCGGATCACGATGCCAAAGGCCGCCAGCTCGGGGGCAGCGCCAATCATCAGCGTCACCGCCGTCGGCGCACCCTGGTAGACGTCGGGGATCCACATATGGAAAGGTACGGCGCCCAGCTTGAAGGCCAGGCCGGCGACGATGAACACCAGACCAAACACCAGCACCTCGTGCTTGATGCGGCCGCTGCCGATCGCCTTGAACACCTCGTCGATATTGAGCGAGCCGGTGGCGCCATACATCATGGACAGGCCATACAGCAAGAAGCCCGAGGCCATGGCGCCCAGCACGAAGTACTTCATGGCGGCCTCGGTGGCCTTCTCGTTGTCGCGGCGCAGGGCCACCAGGGCATAGCTGGAGAGCGTGAGCAGCTCCAGCCCCAGGTAGATCACCAGGAAGTTGCTGCCCGAGACCATCACGAAGATGCCAAGAAGCGAGAAGAGCGACAACGTGAACAGCTCTCCACCCCGCAGCATGTCGCGGTCAGCTGCATACGGTCGGCTGTACACCAGGGTCACGCCCACCGCCACGGCGGCAAAGGCCCTGAGCCAGTTGCCCATGGGGTCGCTCACCACCATCTTGCCAAAGGCGTAATGGGTGCTGCCTTCCATCGCGGCGCTGGCACACAGCCACGCGAGGACCGCCAGCGTGCCCAGGGTCAGCACGTAGGTCAGCCCGCGCAGGCGGGTCTTGACGCCCAGGTCCACCAGCAAGATGGCGCAGGCCATCACCATCAGGACGATCTCCGGAGCGACGACGAGGAGGCTTTGTGTGTCCAGCATGATCAATTGAGCTTCGAGGTCGCCACGTGTTGGAGGAACTGGGCGACGGAGACGTCCATGACGTCGGTGAAGGGCTTGGGATAAATGCCCATGTACAGGACCGCGATTGCCAGCAGGGCCAGCATCAGGAACTCGCGGCTGTTGATATCGGTCAACGCTTTCACGTCGTCATTGGCCACCGGACCCAGGTACACGCGCTTGAACATCCACAGGGTGTAGGCGGCACCGAAGATCAGCGCAGTGGCCGCCGCCAGGCCGAGCCAGAAGTTGGCCTTGGTCGCGCCCAGGATCACCATCCACTCGCCCACGAATCCGGCAGTGGCGGGCAGACCGCAGTTGGCCATCGCAAATAGAAGCGCAAACGCCGCGAACTTGGGCATGGTGTTGACCACGCCGCCATAACTGGCGATCTCGCGCGAATGCACGCGGTCATAGAGCACGCCGATGCACAGGAACATCGCACCCGACACGAAGCCGTGGGCGATCATCTGCACCAGGCCACCGGCCACGCCCAGATCATTGAAGATGAAAAAGCCCAGGGTGACAAAACCCATGTGGGCGACCGACGAATAGGCCACCAGCTTTTTCATGTCCTGCTGCACCATCGCCACCAGGCCGACGTAGATCACCGCGATCAGCGACAGCGCGATCATGAGCCAGGCCCATTCGTGGGCCGCGTCGGGGGCAATGGGCATGGAAAAGCGCAGAAAGCCATAGGCACCGAGCTTGAGCATGATGGCCGCCAGCACGGCGGAACCGCCCGTCGGCGCCTCCACGTGCACGTCGGGCAGCCAGGTGTGTACCGGCCACATTGGCACCTTCACCGCGAAGGCGGCGAAGAAGGCGAAGAACAGCAAGGTCTGCGGCGCCGCGGCCAGGGGCAGCTGGTGCCAGGCCTGGATGTCGAAGCTGCCGCCGGCCTTGTTGTACAAGTAGATCAGCGCGATCAGCATCAAGAGCGAACCGAGCAGCGTGTACAAGAAGAACTTGAACGCGGCGTAGATCTTGCGCGGCCCCCCCCAGATACCGATGATCAGGTACATCGGGATCAGCGTGGCCTCGAAGAACACATAAAACAGCATGCCGTCGAGCGCAGTGAAGACGCCGATCATCAGACCCGACAAGATCAGGAAGGCGCCCATGTACTGGTTCACGCGCTCGGTGATCACTTCCCAGGCCGAGATCACCACAATGACCGTGATGAAGGCGGTCAGGGGCACAAACCAGAACGAGATCCCGTCCAGACCCAGGTGGTAGTTCACATTGAAGCGCTCGATCCAGGGCGCTTTCTCGACGAACTGCATGGACGCGGAGGAGGCATCGAAGCCGGTGTAAAGCGGCAGCGTAACCAGCAGACCTGCGACCGCGCCCACCAGTGCGAACCAGCGCACCACGCGCGCCTGGTCGTCACGGCCCAGGGCCAGCAGCACGGCGCCGAAAAAGATCGGCGTCCAGATGGCAAGGCTCAACAAACCCATTTTTGTTTTTCTCCTACTTGCCCAGCCAGGCCGACAGCGGCGAGGTGAACCACGTGAGCAGCACGAACAGGCCCAAGATCATGGCCAGCGCGTAGTGGTACAGGTAACCGGTCTGCAGCCGGCGCGTGATGGCGGCGAACACAGCCACCACACGGGCGCTGCCGTTCACGGCGGTGCCGTCGATCACGGCCTCGTCGCCACCCTTCCAGAGGGCCACGCCCAGCCCGCGGGCGCCGCGGGCTAGGACGTTCTCGTTGAACCAGTCCATGTAGTACTTGTTCTCCAGCAGCGTGTACAGCGGCATGACGCGCGCCTTGATTGCCGCCGGCAGCGCCGGGTTCACCAGGTACATGTACCAGGCCAGGACTACGCCGGCCAGCGCCAGCCAGAAGGGAGCCGTCTGCAGGCCATGCAGCGCCATCTGCGCCGCGCCGTGGAACGACTGCGCGAGCGAGGCCATCGCGGGATGCCGCGCGGCGTCCACGAAGATCGCGTCCTTGAAGAAGTCGCCGTGCACCAGCGGGCCCAGGGTCAGGTAGCCAATCACCACCGAGGGGATCGCCAGCAGCAGCAGCGGCGCAGTGACCACCCAGGGCGACTCGTGCGGCTCTTGGTGGTCGTCGTGTTCATGGTCGTCGTGACCGTGGTGGGCGTCCGGGTTCTGATCGAAGCGCTCCTTGCCGTGGAACACCAGGAAGTACATGCGGAACGAATAAAAGGCGGTGACGAACACGCCGGCCAGCACCGCGAAATTGGCAAAGCCCGCACCCCAGAGATGGGTGGCGTGAACGGCCTCGATGATGCTGTCCTTGGAATAGAAGCCCGCAAACAACGGCGTCCCGATCAGGGCCAGCGACCCCAGTAGGGACGTGATCCAGGTGATCGGCATGTACTTGCGCACACCTCCCATCCAGCGGATGTCCTGATTGTGGTGCAGGCCCATGATGACCGAGCCGGCGGCCAGGAACAGGAGCGCCTTGAAAAAGGCGTGCGTCATGAGGTGGAACACCGCCACCGAGTAGGCCGAGGCGCCCAGAGCCACCGTCATGTACCCCAGCTGCGACAGCGTGGAATAGGCCACCACGCGCTTGATGTCGTTCTGAATGATGCCCATGAACCCCATAAAGAGGGCCGTGATCGCGCCGATCACCAGAATGAAGGACAAGGCGGTGTCGCTCATCTCGAAGAGCGGCGACATGCGGGCCACCATGAAGATGCCCGCTGTCACCATGGTGGCGGCGTGAATCAGCGCGGAGATCGGGGTGGGGCCTTCCATCGAATCGGGCAGCCACACATGCAGCGGGAACTGCGCGCTCTTGCCCATGGCGCCAATGAACAGGCAGATGCAGATCACCGTCACCAGCATCCAGTCGGTGCCTGGAAAGCCCAACTTACCCAACTCGCCCGTCTTGGCGAAGGTCTCGGCGTAGTTCAGGGTGCCGGCGTAGGCGGCGATCAGGCCGATGCCCAGGATGAAGCCGAAGTCGCCCACCCGATTGACCAGGAAGGCCTTCATATTGGCGAAGATGGCCGTCGGCTTGTTGTACCAAAAGCCAATCAGCAGATACGACACCAGGCCCACCGCCTCCCAGCCGAAAAAGAGCTGCAGGAAGTTGTTGCTCATGACGAGCATCAGCATCGAGAAGGTGAACAGCGAGATATAGGCGAAGAAGCGGTTATAGCCCTCGTCTTCTTCCATGTAGCCGATGGTGTAGATGTGGACCATCAGTGACACGAAGGTCACCACGCACATCATCATGGCAGTCAGGCCGTCGACCAGGAAGCCGATCTCCATCTTCAGTCCGCCGATCACCATCCACTCATAGATCGTGGCGTTAAAGCGCGCGCCGTCCAGGGCCACGCTCTTGAGGGTCATGGCTGACAGCACAAAGGCGATGAACACGCCCAGGATGGTCAGCGAGTGCGACAGGCGCCGGCCGATCCAGTTGCCACCGAACTGGGTGCCCAGCACGCCAGCGGCGATCGCGCCCGCCAGAGGCGCAAGGGGCACGGCAAGCAGGGTCGATGCGGAAAGGGTCTGGCTCATATCGTGTGCGGGCTCAGCCCTTGAGCGTGTTGAGTTCTTCGACGTTGATGTTCGACTTATTGCGGAACAACAGCACCAGGATCGCGAGGCCGATGGCCGATTCGGCCGCCGCCACCGTGAGGATGAAGAACACGAAGATCTGGCCGTGCATGTCGTTCAGGTAGTACGAGAACGCGACGAAGTTCATGTTCACCGCCAGCAGCATCAGCTCGATGGCCATGAGCAGCACGATCAGATTGCGGCGATTGAGAAAGATGCCCACCACCGACAGCGCGAACAGGATCGCGCCCAGCGACAGGAAGTGGCCGAGGGTCAGGCTCATGACGAGGCTCCGGGCGTGGTGTCAGGCGCAGGCGCCGGCGGCGCGGCCCGGGTGGGTTCGAGCTTGACCACTTGCAAGCGGTCGGCGGCCTTGACGCGCACCTGCTCGGACGGGTCCATATGGCGAGAATCCTTGCGCTCGCGCAATGTCAGCGCAATGGCGGCGACGATGGCGACCAGCAGGATCAGCGCAGCGACCTCCAAGGGGAACAAGTACTGGGTGTACAGCAGCTTACCCAGCTCCTTGGTGTTGGAGTAGTCCGCGGCCAAGGGCGCAGCGGCAGCCGCGGTCTTGCTGCCCTCGCCCACCCGAAAGCCTCCCATGAGGACTGCGGCCATTTCCAGGGCGATCAGAGCTCCGATGAGGCCGGCCAGGGGAAAGTGCTTCCAGAAGCCGTTACGCAGGCTGTCGATGTGGATGTCCAGCATCATCACCACGAAGAGGAACAGCACCATCACCGCGCCGACATACACCAGCACCAAGGAGA
Source organism: Pseudomonadota bacterium (assembly GCA_041159245.1). GTDB lineage: Bacteria > Pseudomonadota > Gammaproteobacteria > Burkholderiales > Burkholderiaceae_C > Ramlibacter. The sequence goes on along the minus strand of JBEAZV010000006.1, from coordinate 2,756 downwards.
TGGCCAGGAACTCCGCGCGCAGGAGCAGCCAGACGGCGGCAGCTTGCGAGAACGCCAGCACCAGGTACAGCGCAGCGTGGACCGGGTTGCGTGCCGTGATGACGCGGAAGGACGCGAACAGCAAGATCGCGGAGAAGACGTAGAAGAGACCGGTGACGATGTCCATGGTGTTGTGCTTTTCTGTGGCGCGTCAGCGGTAGCGCGCGTCGGCCGCCTTGGCCGCGGCGATCTCGGGCTCGTAGCGGTCACCTACGGCCAGCAGCATTTCCTTGGTGAAATACAGGTCGCCGCGCTTTTCGCCGTGGTATTCGAGGATGTGGGTCTCGACGATGGAATCCACCGGGCAGCTTTCTTCGCAGAAGCCGCAGAAGATGCACTTGGTCAGGTCGATGTCGTAGCGCGTGGTGCGGCGAGTGCCGTCGGCGCGCTGGTCAGACTCGATGGTGATGGCCATCGCCGGGCACACCGCCTCGCACAGCTTGCAGGCGATGCAGCGCTCTTCACCGTTCTCGTAGCGACGCAGGGCGTGCAGGCCGCGAAAACGCGGCGACAGCGGCGTCTTTTCTTCCGGAAACTGCACCGTGATGGCGCGCGAGAGGAAGTACTTGCCGGTGATGCGCATGCCCTTGAACAATTCCACCAGCATGAAGCTGGAGAGGAAGTCCTTGAGCGAGAACGCGGAGGGGCGGGACAGGGTTTGGGCGGACATAACTTGACTCGTTATTTCCAGATGTTGAAGGGGGTCTGCATCCACAGGCCCACCACCACCAGCCACACCAGGGTGACGGGGATGAAGATCTTCCAGCCCAGACGCATGATCTGGTCGTAGCGATAGCGCGGGAAGGTGGAACGCACCCACAGGAACAGCGTGACCACGGCAAAGGTCTTGAGGCCCAGCCAGATCCAGCCCGGGATCGCCGCGAAGAGCGGCGCATCGATGGGAGGCAGCCAGCCGCCCAGGAACATGATGACGGCCAGGATGGAGACCAGCCACATATTGGCGTATTCGGCCAGGAAGAACATGGCAAAGCTCATGCCCGAGTACTCGATCATGTGGCCGGCCACGATCTCGGACTCACCCTCGACCACGTCGAAGGGGTGACGGTTGGTCTCCGCCAGACCCGAGATGAAGTAGACGAGGAAGATCGGCAGCAGGGGCAGCCAGTTCCAGGACAGGAAGTTCAGGCCCATGTGCGCGAAGTAGCCCTGACCCTGGCTCATGACGACATCGGTCATGTTCAGGCTGCCCGCCACCATCAGCACCACCACCAGGCAAAAGCCCATGGCGATCTCGTAGCTCACCATCTGCGCCGAAGCCCGCAGCGCACCCAGGAGCGCGTACTTGGAGTTGGACGCCCAGCCCGCGATGATCACGCCGTACACCTCCAGCGAGGTGATGGCCATGATGAACAGCAGGCCCGCGTTGATGTTGGCCAGCGCCACGTCGGGGCCGAAGGGGATCACCGCCCAGGCGGCCAGGGCCGGCATGATGGTCATGATCGGGCCCAGGAAGAACAGGCCCTTGCTGGCCGCCGTCGGTCGGATGATTTCCTTGGTCAGGAGCTTGAGCGCGTCGGCGATGGGCTGCAGCAGGCCCAGAGGTCCGATGCGGTTGGGGCCCACGCGGACCTGGGTGAAGCCGATGGCCTTGCGCTCCCACAGCGTGAGGTAGGCCACCGCTCCCATCAGAGGCAGCACCACGGCGACGATCTTGATCAGGGCCCAGAGGACGGGCCAGCCCATGCCGGTCCACCAGGACGCGGCGATCAGCCCGTTACCGAATCCGTAAATCGTGTCGATCATGCGGTCACCCCCTGTCCCTGCGAGGCGCGCGCATCGGCCGTGAGTTGCAGTGACGGCGCGCGACGCACGATGCCATCGAGCTGGTAGATCGCGGCGCTGGCCGGCCGGCCAGCGGCCGGGGTCAGGTCGATCGCGGCCGACGTGGCATTGGACAGGACGCTGCCCTGCACAAAGTCCTGGCCAGCGTCCTGTGCGCCGCGCGCGGCGACCAGGACGTCCTGCGAAGACTCGAAATCAAAGCCCGGCAGATCCAGCATATTGCCCAGGACCCGCAGCACCTTCCAGGCGGGGCGGGTCTCCCCCAAGGGCTTTACCACCGCGTGGAAGCCCTGCACGCGGCCTTCCGCGTTGACAAAGGTGCCCGGGGTCTCGGTGAACGGGGCGATGGGCAGCAGCACGTCGCTGATGTCGGTGTTGCACTTGAAGGGACTGAGCGTCACCACCATGCCGCCCTGCCCGATCGGCGCCGCGGGACGCGCGGCATCGAAGGCGGGTTCGGTGTTCAGCAGGATCAGGGCCTTCAGGCCCCCGGCCAGCATCTGGCCGGCATTCAGGCCACCCGCGCCGGGCAGCGCGCCGGCCAGCTGTGCGCCCACGGTGTTGGCGGCTTCGGTGAGGTAACCCACGGTGGCACCGGTCTGGGAGGCGATCCAGTTGGCGAGCGCCAGGAGCGAGGATGCCTTGGCATGATGCGCCGCGGCGTTACCCAGAAGAATGGACTTGCGCTCGCCCGAAAGCAGCGACTTGGCGATGGCGACTGCGGTGGCATCGGCCTGCGCGGACACCGGGGCAGCAACACCCTTCTCGGCGGCCACTGCGGCGGCCACACCGGCCAGCGCCTGCGCCCAGCTCGCGGCAGGCACGATCGCCTTGTGGGCGACGGTCATGGCCCAGTCATCGTCGGCGTCATGGATCACGCTGACCTGCGCGCCCTTGCGGGTGGCGGCGCGCAC
>JBEAZV010000005.1:0-36628 GCA_041159245.1 Pseudomonadota bacterium | reverse complement strand
TGTCACGCCTGGATTCAGCGCGCATCGCCAGTATCAAAGCGCAGCACGCCAGCCTGTCGCTGAAAGACACCGCGGTCGCCAGCGACGCCTTCTTCCCGTTCCGTGATGGGCTGGATGTGGTAGTGGATGCCGGTGCCAGCTGCGTCATTCAGCCGGGTGGCTCCATGCGCGACCCCGAAGTGATCGCCGCCGCCGACGAGCGCGGCGTGGTCATGGTGTTCTCTGGGGTGCGCCACTTCCGGCACTGAGCGCGGGCGACCTAAGCGGCTGCCAGCCATCGAAACACCAGCGGTACCCCCACCGCCTGCATCACCACCTGCAGCCCCAGCGCCAGTCCGGCGTACGCGCCGGCTTCTTCATCGACCTGCAAGGCCCGCGCCGCGCCGATGCCGTGTGACGCCGTTCCCAGCGCGTAGCCGCGCGCCAGCCAGCCCTCGGCGTCGGTGGGAATGCGCAGCAGCGCGTACAGGTACTTGGCGCTGATGGCGCCCACGAGGCCTGTGAGCACCGCAAACACCGCTGCCAGTGCCGGCACACCGCCGATTTGTTCGGCGATGCCCATGGCCACCGGCGCGGTGACTGATTTGGATACCAGCGACAACAAGATGTCCGGTGGCAGCCCCAAGGCCCATCCCATCGCCACCGACGACGCGATCGCCGCCGAGGCCCCCAGGGCCGACGCGGCTAACAGGCGCAGCCAGCGCCGCCTCACCACCTCGCGCCGCTGCCACAGCGGCCAGGCCAGGGACACCACCGCCGGCCCGAGCAGAAAGTGCACAAACTGCGCGCCCGCGAAATACACCGGATAGCTCACCCCCGCCACCAGCAGCCCCGCGCTGAGCACGACCACCGCCCACAGCACCGGATTGGCCCAAGGCGCCTGATCGACCCGTGTGTAGAAGGCGAGGGCCAGCACATACACGCTCAGCGTGGCGGTCAGACCAAACAGCGGCGTGGCCGACAGATACACCCACAGCTCGACGAAATTAGCCACGACCGGCCTCCTTCGTCGGCGCCTTGGCGGGCGTGTCTGGGGGCGGTGCGAAGCGGCGCAGGGCCAGTACGGTCACTGCCAGCCCGACCCAGGTCGACACCACGATCACCCCGATCAGCCGCAGCCAATATGTACCGAGCAAAGGCAGGTAGCTGGTGATGCCCACCGCCACCGGGATGAACAACAGCGACAAGTGCGACAACAGAAAAGGCGCGCAGGCGCCCACAGGCTCACGCATCATCTTCCAGTTCAAAGCGACCAGAAGCAGCAGCATGCCCACCACGGGGCCTGGCACCGGGAGGGCCAGCCCGCGCGAGAGCAACTCGCCAAGCGATTGCAGAACCAGAAGAAGCGCGAAACCCTGGATGGCGGGCATCAGGAATACGCGCCGTGGCCTCAGGCCTTGACGATATGCGCGAACACCGCGCGTGCCGCCGCCACCGTTGCCTCGATATCGGCCGCACTGTGCGCCGCGCTCACGAACCCCGCCTCATACAGCGCCGGCGCGATGTACACGCCGCGATCGAGCAGTCCGTGAAAGAGCGTGTTGAACTTGGGCGAATCGCTGGTCATCACGGTCTGGTAGTTCTGGGGCAGCTCGGGCAGCAGGAAGAAGCCGAACATGCCGCCCTCGCAATCTGCGCTGAAGGGAATCCCTTCGGCCTTCGCCGCCGCCGAGAGGCCCTCGATCAGCGAGCGGGTGCGCGCAGCCAGCGCGTCGAAGAAGCCCGGCTTGCTGATCTCGGCCAGCGTGGCCAGGCCGCAGGCGGTGGCCACCGGATTGCCCGAGAGCGTGCCGGCCTGGTAGACCGGGCCCAGCGGTGCCAGTTGTTCCATGATCGCGCGCGGGCCGCCGAAGGCCGCCAGCGGCATACCGCCGCCGATCACTTTCCCCATCACCGTGATGTCCGGCTTGAAGCCCGGGATCTGCTTGGCGTAAACGCTTTGCGCGCCGCCCAGCGCCACCCGAAAGCCCGACATCACCTCGTCGAACACCAGTAGCGCGCCGTGCTGCGTGCACAGCTCGCGGCATCGCTTCATGAAAGGCACACTGGCGCGCACGAAGTTCATATTGCCCGCGATCGCCTCGATCATCAGGCAGGCGATGTCCTTGCCATGCAGGCTGAAGGCTTCTTCGAGCTGCGTGAGGTTGTTGTACTCGAGGACCACGGTGTGCTGCGCCACTTCAGGCGGCACGCCGGCGCTGGTGGGGTTGCCAAAGGTGGCCAGGCCCGAGCCGGCCTTGACCAGCAGCGCGTCGGCGTGGCCGTGGTAGCAGCCCTCAAACTTGATGATCAACTTGCGCCCGGTCGCACCACGCGCCAGACGCAAGGCGCTCATGGCGGCCTCGGTGCCCGAGCTCACCAGGCGCACCATCTCCAGCGAGGGCACGGCGTCGATGATGGCCTGCGCCAGTTCCACTTCGCGTTCGGTGGGGGCGCCAAAGGAGAAGCCCTCCAACGCCGCCTTCTGCACCGCCTCGAGCACCGCCGGATGGCCGTGCCCCAGGATCATCGGGCCCCAGGAGCCGATGTAGTCGATGTATTGCTTGCCGTTGGCGTCCCAAAAGTAGGCGCCTTGTGCGCGCTGCACGAAGCGCGGCGTGCCGCCCACGGCGCGGAAGGCGCGCACAGGCGAGTTCACGCCGCCGGGAATCAGCGCCTTGGCGCGGTCGAATAGAACTTGGTTGCGATCAGTGCTTGGTGTCATGGGCAGGCATGTCCAGGACCTGCAGGGCCTGGGCTTCTTCTTCGGTTAAGGGGTCGGATTCGCCGGCCTCGGGCTGGGCCCAGAACAGGCGGTCGGGGACGACATGGCCCATGCCCGGGCGAAAGCCGGCATCGAGCGCCTCGTCCAGGTAGCCCAGCGCCTCGGCGGTCGCGGCGGTGAGGTCATTGCCGTTGGCGAGCAGGGCGGCCAGGGCCGCCGTCAGCGTCTCACCCGCACCAGTGAACACCGCCTCGAAGCGCTCGAAGCGCTGGCTGGTGAGAACGGCTTGGGGCGTGGCCAGCACGTTGTCGATGAACTGTTCGGGCAGTGGCAGGCCAGTCACCAAGGTATAGGGCACACCGGCATCGGCCGCCGCCTTGGCCAGGTCGCGCGCGCTGGGACTGCGTGCGCCGGTCCACTCGGGCAGGAGCCAGCGCCACAGGGTGCTGTGATTGCCCACCAGCACCGTGGTCTGGGGCAGCATCAGTTCGCGGAAGGCGTCGAGGTAGGCGTCGGTGGCGTCCTCTTCCCACCACGACAGGTCCGGCATGTAGGCGATCAGCGGCACGTCGGCATAGTCGGCCGCGATCTCGGCGATCACGCTCACGTTCTCGGGCGAGCCGACGAAGCCGACCTTGATCACCTGCACCGCCACGTCTTCGAGGATGGCGCGGGCCTGTTCGGACACGGCGTCTTCATCGAAGCTGAAATGGTTGAAAACCTCGGCTGTGTCGCGCGCGTAGGCCCCGGTGATCACGGGCAGGGCGTGCGCCCCTACCGACGCCATGGCCGCGACGTCTGCCGCCAGGCCGCCTGCGCCGCTGGGGTCGCTCGCGTTAAAGGTCAGCACGCAAGGCGGGCCGGCATCGATGTCCGCTGCGTCGTCCGCCGCATCAGGCACAGGGTGGGAGGTGGGCTCGGTCATCATGCAAGCTTACGGATGGGCCCAGTTGACGTTCATCTGGCTGACAGCATGGATACAATCGTTGCATTCTATTGGAAGCACCCCTTAAGCTGTGACTGAAGCGAAAACCTGGATGTGTCTGATTTGCGGGTGGATTTATGACGAATCCGCCGGCGCTCCCGATCATGGTATCCCCCCCGGCACGGCCTGGGCCGACGTTCCCATGAACTGGACCTGCCCCGAATGCGGGGCCCGCAAGGAAGATTTCGAAATGGTCCAGATCTGAGCGGGCTCGCGCCGACCAAGAAGTAGTGCCACGTCGCGGCCTGGCCCCAAGGGGCAACAAGGGAGCGGCGTCAAGTGAGCACGAATTCAAGCGCGGGGGGGCCACCCCTCAAGGTGTTGGTCATCGATGACAGCAACACCATCCGCCGCAGCGCGGAAATCTTCCTGAAGCAGGGCGGCCACGAGGTCCTGCTGGCCGAAGACGGCTTTGACGCCCTGTCCAAGGTCAACGACTACCACCCCCACCTTATCTTCTGCGACATCCTGATGCCGCGGCTGGATGGCTACCAGACCTGCGCCATCATCAAGCGCAACGCGCGCTTCTCCAGCGTTCCCATCGTGATGTTGTCCTCAAAAGACGGCATCTTCGACAAGGCCCGCGGCCGCATGGTCGGCTCGCAGGACTACCTCACCAAGCCCTTCACCAAGGACCAGCTGCTGCAGACCGTGCGGCAGTTCGGCACCGCCTCGCTAGAAAGCGCCTGACATGCCCGTGTCCAAAGTCCTGGTCGTCGAAGACTCCAAGGCCGAACTCATGTTCCTGCGCGACCTGCTCCAGAAGCATGGCTATTCGGTGCGCACCGCCCAGAATGCCGAAGATGCCCTGCGCCAGCTGGCGCAGGAGCGGCCCGACCTGATCCTGATGGATGTGGTCATGCCCGGCCAGAACGGCTTCCAGCTCACACGCACCATCACCCGCGATCCGCAATATGCGGGCGTGCCCATCATCATCTGCAGCAGCAAGACCCAGGAAACCGACCGGGTCTGGGGCATGCGGCAGGGCGCCTGCGACTACTTCACCAAACCCGTCGACGCGCAACGGCTGCTTGCCAAGATCGCAGCGCTGGGTTGACGTCCTCCCGGCTGGCTCTCCATGGCGGACCGCGAAGCCCTGCGTGATTTCCAGCGTCGCCTGGCCGACCGTCTGCAGGCGGCGCCGGCCGGGGGCGTTCAGGCCAGCTGGCTCGCGGTGGAAGCAGGCGGGGGGCGCTTCCTCATCCCCCTGGCGCAGGCGGGTGAGATCTTCCCTGAGGCCATCGTGCATCCGGTGCCCTACACGCAGCCCTGGTTCCTGGGCGTGGCCAGCCTGCGCGGAGCCCTTCATGGCGTGGTCGACCTCACGCGCTTGCTGGTGGCTCAGGCGGGCCGCGACGCGCTCACGTCGCCGACCAACCCGTCCTTCGCCTCGTCGGCTTCCGGCGAGGCGCAGTGGATCAGCTTCAGCTCTGCGCTCGAGGTCCAGTGCGTCTTGCGCGTCGACCGATTGAGCGGGTTGCGAGCCAGCGACGCCTTCACCGCATCACGAGCCCCTCCGGAGGGGCAGCCGGACTGGATGGGAGGTCGCCACCAGGAGGCGGGTGGCACGACCTGGCAGGCCCTGGATCTCGCGCGTCTGTCGCAGCAGCCGCAATTCCTGCACATCGGCGCCTGAGGCCTGTCTCCGCTTTCCCTTGCTGTCGGTTCCACGATTTCCGGTTTTTCCGAAAGGTCTCCCCATGTACCTGCTTGCCTCTCTCAAGGCCTGGCTTGCCATGAAGCTGCCACGGCGGGATCGCGCCCGGGGGCGCGGTCGTCCTGCACCTCGGGACGGCACTTCCCAGGGCGCAGCGGCTCGCACCGCTTGGTGGACCGCCGGTCCGGTCGAACGGCGCCTGCGCATTTTGTCGGTGGTGCTTTCGGTGGCGCTGGCGGTACTGGCTGTCACGGCGGTGGTGTCCCTGCGACAGGCCGACCAGGTCGCCCAGCAGGTCGCCGGCACCGGCCAGGCGCTGATGCAGTCACAGCGTCTGGCCAAGGCCGTGTCGCAGGCCCTGGTGGGCGATCCCCAGGCCTTCCTCGATGTGCGCGAGAGTTCGGACGTCCTGGCACGCCATGTGCGCGGACTCGCATCCGGCGACGCCGGTCTGCGCCTGGAACCCTTGGACGTCGCCGGCCAGGCGGAGCTGGCCCGCAGCCTGCCCCTGACCTTGCGCACCGAGAAAAACGCCGCGGTCATCCTTGCCCAGGAAAGAATCCTCACCCAGGTGGGTAATGCCTTGCGCACCCTCAACCGGCAGTCCTCCGATCTCCTGGAGCTGGCCGAGTCCGTCGCGGCCCTGAAGCTGCAGCAGGGCGCACCCCCGGCCGAGGTGTCGGCCGCCGGCCAGCTGGTCATGCTCACGCAGCGCATCGGCAAGTCGGCCAACGAGTTCCTCACACTCGAGGGCATCAGCCCCGAGGCCGTCTTCCTGCTCGGGAAAGACCTCAACACCTTCCGGCAACTGGGCCAGGGCCTGATCGAGGGCAGCCCCGAGCTGCGCCTGATGCCCACGCGCGATCCCCAGGCGCGCGAGCGCTTGCAGGCCCTTCTGGCGCTCTACGAAGACACGCGCTCCCAGGCCGGCGCCATCCTGGGCAACCTGCCCCGCCTGGTCGCCGCGCGCGAGGCGCAATCGGCCATCATCGCCGACAGCGAACCGCTGCGTCGCTCCTTGCAGGCCTTGCAGGAGCAGCTATCCGGACAGAGCGGCTTGGGCTGGGTCGTCTGGCTGGTCCTCATCGCGTCCGCGCTGGTCACCCTGCTGTGTGCCGTGGGCCTGGCGTATGTGCAGCTGCAGGAGAGCCGGCGACGGCGCGACATCGCGGAGCAGCAGCGGCTGGAGGCGGAGCGCCAGCAGCAGGAGGCCAGGCGGGTCAACGATGCCAACCAGGCTGCCATCCTGCGCCTCATGAACGAGCTGCAAAGCGTGGCCGAGGGCGACCTCACCCAGGAGGCCACCGTGACCGAAGACATCACCGGGGCCATCGCCGATTCGGTCAATTACACCGTCGAGGAGTTGCGTCAGCTTGTCGGCCATGTGCATCGCACGGTACGGCGGGTGACTCAGACCACGGCGCAGGTCGAGGACACCTCCACGCAGCTGTTGGCCGCTTCCACCCAGCAGCTGCGCGAGATCCACGACACGGGGCAATCGATGCTGGATATGGCCGGCCGCATCAACCGCGTCGCCGGCCAGGCCCAGGAATCTGCCCAGGTGGCCCGCCAGTCGCTGGTGGCCGCCGAGTCCGGTCTGATGGCAGTGCGCAACGCGATGGGCGGCATGAACGCCATCCGCGATCACATCCAGGAGACCTCCAAACGTATCAAGCGCCTGGGCGAGTCCTCGCAGGAGATCGGCGAAATCACCGAGCTGATCTCCGATATCACTGAGCAAACCAACGTCCTCGCCCTCAATGCCGCAATCCAGGCGGCCGCTGCGGGCGAGGCGGGTCGCGGCTTCTCGGTGGTGGCCGAGGAGGTACAGCGTCTGGCCGAGCGTTCCGCAGACGCCACTCGCCAGATTGCGGCGCTGGTCAAGACCATCCAGACCGATACGCAGGACGCTGTCGCCGCGATGGAACGCTCCACCGAGGGCGTGGTCGCGGGGGCGCGACTGTCCGACTCCGCGGGGGCCGCGCTCACGCAGATCGACCAGGTCTCGCGCCGGCTGGCCGATCTCATCGAGCAGATCTCTCAGGCGGCCGCCGGTGAGGCGCAGGCCGCCAACCTCGTCGCGGGCAGTATCCAGCACATCTTCACGGTGACCGAGCAGACCGGGGAGGGCACGCGATCGACGGCCACCCAGGTGCGCGAGCTGTCCCAGATCGCCGAGGAACTGCGACAGTCCGTGGAACGCTTCAAAATCGCCTGAGTTGTCGCCCCCGCTTCCCGTCCCACTCCATGCAACTCAAACCTGCTGATGCCCTGTCTCTGAGCGCCGCGCGCCCGTCTGCCGAGGCCGCGCAGGGCGATCTGGGCCCCTTGGCCTGGGTGATGGAGGAGGTGCGCAGATGCCTGGAGACGGCCGGCCAGGCCTTGCGGCGGCAGGTCCGGGAAAAGGCCACAGCCGCGCGCGAGGTGGGCGCTGTCGCTGATGCCTCGCCCCTGTCCCTGGCCCGCCTGCAACTGCATCAAACCGCCGGCGCACTGGACCTGGTGGGCCTGCAGGCGCCAGCGCGCGTGGTGCGCGCTATGGAGTCCGCGGTGCAGGCTTTCACCGAGCGACCCGCTGAGTGCACCGAAGCAGCTGCGGCGCGTGTCGAGCGCGCCGGTTTTGCGGTCGCTGATTTTCTCGATGCCCTCCTGGCCGGCAAGGCGGTGTCGCCGGTGGGCCTCTTCCCCCAGTACCAGGCGGTCCTGCAGGCGTTGGGTGCCGACCGCATCCACCCGGCCGATCTCTGGGACTGGGACGCCGACTGGACCTGGCATCTCGTCTCGGACCTGCAAGACCGCGTGCCCTCTGCGCAGGCTGCGTCTGGTCCCGCGCTGCGCGCGCGCCTGGACCAGGCCGTCCTGCGCATCGTGCGGTCCGCCGATACCGCTGCGGCTCACGAACTCGTGGCCCTGTGCGACCACTTCGCGCGCGACACCGCCTCGCGCCCAGCACGCAGTCTTTGGCAGCTGTCGGCCGCGTTCTTCGAGGCCGTGGGCTTGTCGCTGCTGCCCGTCGACCTGTACGTCAAGCGCACCGCCTCGCGCTTGTTGCTGCAGTTCGCGCAACAGGCCAAGGGCGATGGCGGGGTATCCGAGCGCCTAGGCCAGGACCTGGCCTTTTTCTGCGCCCAGGCGCAGCCTGTCGACCCGACGCAGGCGCCCCGTCTCAACGCGGTGCGGCGGGCCTGGGACCTAGCGCGTCATGTCCCGGTGCGCTACGAGCAAGAACAGTTCGGTCGCTTCGACCCCCTGCTGCTGGCGCAGGTGCGCAAGCGGTTGGTGGCCCTGCGTGAAAGCTGGTCGGCGCTGTCTGGGGGAGATGCCAGCCGCCTGCGCAGCACCGGTGAGCAACTGGTCCAGTTGCGCGACGCACTGGTGCGCCTGCACCCGCCGGGGGCCGGCCTGGCCGAGGGCCTGTCAGCGGTCGCGAGTCACTTGCACGATCAGGCCCAGCCGCCCATCCCCGAGCTGGCCATGGAAGTGGCTACGTCCATCTTGTTCCTGGAGGCGGCCTGCCAGGATTTCGATCCGTCCGACCTACAGCTGGCTCAGCGCATGCAACGCGTGGCCGAGCGCCTGCGTGGCGTGCTCCGAGGCCAGGCCCCGCAGCCACTGGAGCCCTGGGTCGAGGACCTGTACCGGCGGGTCAGCCATCGCCAGACCATGGGCAGCGTGGTGGACGAATTGCGACAGTCGCTGGCCGAGCTCGAGAAGGAGCTCGACGTCTACTTGCGCAGCCCGGCCCAGGCCGCATCCCTGCATGCGGTGCCCGGACGCTTGAACCAGATGCGCGGCGTCTTGTCGGTGCTGGGGCTGGACCACGCCGCCCAGGCCGTGGTGCATATGCGGGAGTCGGTGCAGGCGCTGCTGCAGACCCCGCCAGGCGCCGCGACGCCCGACACCGCCACCTTGGGCCACAACCTGGGGGCTCTGGGCTTCCTGATCGACATGCTGGATTACCAGCCGACCCTGGCGCGCCGGCTCTTCACATTCGATACGGCACGCGGCGAGCTCACGCCGGTGATGGGGCGCACCGCGATCCGCGCTCCGGCGCCCGAGGTGTTGCAGGCTCCTCCCCTGGGTCCGCCATCGCAGGAGGCAGTGCTCGAGCCCGTACCCGAGCCAGTGCCTGAGCCAGCACCCGAGCCAGCACCCGAGCCAGCACCCGAGCCAGTGCCCGAGCCAGTGCCCGAGCCAGTGCCCGAGCCCGTACCCGATGACCGTCTGAAGGTCGTGGGTCCCTTGCGTGTCGACCAGGCCTTGTTCAACGTCTACCTCCACGAGGCCGACGAATGGTCCCGTGGTCTGCAGGCCCAGGTGTCGGAGTGGGCGCTGGACATCCACCAGCCGCTGGCCGAATCGGTGGTGGCCTGGTCGCATGCCCTGTGCGGCAGTTCGGCCATGATCGGTTTCACGGCCTTGGCCGACCTCGCGCGCCAGCTGGAGTCCTCGTTCCAGCGGACCCGCGATCTGTCTTGCGGCACCCCCCAGCACGCCCAGGCCTATACCGAGGCGACCGAAGAAGTCCGACGCCTGCTGCATCAGTTCGCGGCCGGCTTTCTGCCCGAGGTTCTGCCCGGGGTCACACAGGCCCTGTCGGCCCTCGAAGGCCTGGAGACGGCGCGGCGGGTGACGGAGCGTGTCGAGGCGCTGGCCCCCGTCGATGCGGTGATCGAGGTGGCGATCGATCCGGTCATCGATCGTGCGGTGGTGCCCTCGGTGCAGGCCCCTGCGCCTGAGACGGCGCCACCCCTGGACCGCGAGCTCTTCGCCTTCTTCGAGGAAGAGGCGCTGGAGTTGCTGCCCGCGCTCGGCGGCGCGCTGCGACAGTGGCATGCCCGTCCCGACAACCTGAGCGCCCGCGACGAGGTGCTGCGCACCCTGCACACCCTCAAGGGCAGCGCCCGTCTCGCCGGGGCGCTTGCCCTGGGTGACCAGGCGCATGCCATGGAAACGCTGGCCGAGGGATACACCGGTACGGTGGTCACGACACAGGTCGAGCCACTGCTGCAGGCGTTCGATACCTTCCAGTCGACCTTCGAGGCCTTGCGCGCGGACCCGGCTGCATCCTCGGCGCCAGAACCGCTGCAGTCTCCCGTTCCCGCTGCTGCGCCTCCCGTGGCGATTGCGTTGGGCGACGCACCGGCTGGCGTATCAGACCTTGCGCTGATCGACCCCGTGCCCGCAGTGGCCCCTGCGACCGCGCCTGCCGCCACGCCACGGCCGGAGCCCGAGCCCGCCTTGCCCGCCGCCACGCGCGCCGGCCATGCCGTGGTGCGCGTGCGGGCCCAGCTGCTGGACCGGCTGATGAACGAAGCCGGCGAGGTCATGATCACCCGCGCGCGGCTGGCTTCAGACATCGGCCAGCTGCGCGAGGCGTTGCACGAGCTGACTGCCGACCTCGATCGCCTGCGCACGCAGCTGCGCGATCTGGAGCTGCAATCGGAGCTGCAGATGCAGTCGCATCGCGCCAAGGACGCCGTGGCCGATTTCGACCCGCTGGAGTTCGACCGCTACACCCGTGTACAGGAGCTTGCCCGGCTCATGGCCGAGACCGTGGTCGACGTCGCATCGGTGCAGCGCACCCTGCAGCGGACGGTGGAGTCCGCTGAGGATGGCTTGTCTGCCCAGGCGCGGCAGACGCGCGACCTGCAGCGCGACCTCCTGCGCACGCGCATGCTCGAATTCGACGCCATCGCCGACCGCCTGTACCGGGTCGTGCGCCTGGCGTCGCAGGACTGTGGCAAGCCTGCGCGCCTGGACATCCGGGGTGGCTCGATCGAGATAGACCGTGGCATCTTGGACCGTATGACGCCGGCCTTTGAGCACCTGCTGCGCAATGCAGTGGTCCATGGCATCGAGGCCGCTGAGGTCCGTGCGGCCGCGGGCAAGCCTGCTACCGGGCAACTCACGGTCAGCCTGACGCAGGCCGGTAACGACGTGGCCATCCGCTTCGAGGACGATGGCGGCGGCTTGGACTTAGCCCGCATCCGCGACAAGGCAGTTGCCCTGGGCTTGTTGCCGGCGGGCGTCGAGGTCTCGCAAGACGAGGCCGTGCGGCTGGTGTTCATGCCAGGCTTTTCCACCGCCCGAGAGGTCTCGCAGCTGGCCGGTCGTGGCATCGGCATGGACGTGGTCCGGGCCGAGGTCTACGCGGTGGGCGGTCGTATCGAAACCCAGACCCAGGCGGGCCGGGGCACCTGCTTCGAAGTGGTGCTGCCCCTGACCACCGCAGTCACGCAGGTGGTGATGCTGCGGTGTGGCGATCTGGTCTTTGGCGTGCCGGTCCCCTTGGTGGATGGCGTGCTGGCGGCTGCAGGCCCTGCTTTGCGTGACGCCCAGGACAGCGGCCGTTTTGCGCATGAGGGGCAGTCCCTGCCGTTTTTTTGGGCGGGGGCCTTGCTGCAATCCTCGCCGTGCAGCACGGAGGTGGCCAGTCGCTCATCGCCGGTGGTGGTCCTGCGCAGCGCTGCCCAGCGCCTGGCCGTGCAGGTCGACGAGGTGCAGGGCCAGCAGGAAGTGGTGGTCAAGCACCTGGGCCCCCAGCTCGCGCGCCTGCCAGGGCTGGCCGGCGTGACCGTGCTGCCTTCGGGGGCCGTGGTCCTGATCTACAACCCGGTGGCTCTGGCAGCGGTGCATGGCGAGCAGGCCCGTGCCTTCGCACGCGGACAGGCACCGGCGGCCTCGAGGTCGGGGTCAGCGTCAGGCACGCAGGACGCGCAGCCGGCGATACCTGCCGCAGCGACCTCCTTGGTGCCTCTGGTGCTGGTCGTGGACGATTCCATCACCGTGCGGCGCGTGACCCAACGCCTGCTGATGCGCGAGGGCTACCGGGTAGCGCTCGCGGGCGATGGCCTGCAGGCCCTGGAGCAACTGGCACTCGAGACACCGGCGCTCGTACTCTCCGACATCGAGATGCCGCGCATGGACGGTTTTGATTTGGTGCGTCACCTGCGTGGCGATACCCGCTGGCGCAGCTTGCCGGTGGTGATGATCACCTCGCGCATCGCCTCCAAGCACCGTGAACACGCCAGCGAGCTTGGCGTGGACCATTACCTGGGCAAGCCCTACGCAGAAGACGAATTGCTCGCCCTGGTGAGGCGCTACACCGGCGGTGAGGCCAGGGCATAGGCGCTCCGGCGCTCCGGGTCAGGCGGCCTTCTTGACCACTGCGTAGCGTTGCAGCGTGAGTGCTCGGGCCTCGTCGTGACGCACGACGGGTAGCGGATAGTCCTTGCCCAAGGTGAGACCGGCCGAGGCCAGTGCCATGGGGGATGCGCTCGAGGGCTCGTGCAGGTCGGCGGGCGGCAGGCTCGCCAGTTGCGGCAGGTAGCGCGCAATGAACTTGCCCTCGGGGTCGAACTTGCGACTCTGGCTCACCGGATTGAAGATGCGGAAATAGGGCTGCGCGTCGCAGCCCGAGGAACTGGCCCACTGCCAGCCGCCGTTGTTGGCGGACAGGTCGAAGTCGTTCAGGTGCAACGCGAAGTACTGCTCGCCCCAGCGCCAGTCGATGCCCAGGTCCTTGGTCAGGAAGCTGGCGGTCACCATGCGCAGGCGGTTGTGCATGTAGCCGCTTTGATTGAGCTGCAGCATCGCGGCGTCCACCAGCGGGTAGCCAGTGCGTCCTTCGCACCAGGCCGCGAAAAGCGCCTTGGCGCGCTTGCCGTGTTCCCAGGCAATGGCGTCGTACTCGGGCCGGAAGCTGTGGCTGTGGCCCTTGGCGTCCACCACGTGTGGAAAGTTGGCCAGCACCTGGAAGTAGAAGTCGCGCCAGATCAGTTCACTGAGCCAAGTGGTGGCGCCGGCACTGCCCGTCTGCATCAGGCTGTGCGCAGTGCGCGCAAGCTCGCGGATGGAGACGGTGCCGAAACGCAGGTGCACGCTCAGGTAGCTCGGGCCCCGCACGGCGGGAAAGTCGCGGGCCTCGCGGTACGCGTCGATGCGACGGCGAAAGTCCTCGAACAGTTGCTGCCCGCCGGACGGGCCCAGGGGGAGGGACAACTCCCGCAGGTTGGTCGGCTCAAAGCCGATGTCGGCCAGGGCGGGCACCGGCTGGCGCAAGGCGGCGGGGCGCTCGGCCAGGGCGCCTGCGTGCGGCGGCACGTCGTGGGCTCGCAGGTCGTCGGCATCGACCTTGGCCAGCCACGCGTTCTTGTACGGGGTGAAGACCGCATAGGGCCGGCCGGCCTGCGTCACCACCTCGGTGCGCTCGAAGATGACCTGGTCCTTGGTGGTGTGCAGGGCAATGCCCGCATCGGCTAGCGCCCCGCGCACCGCCGCATCGCGGGCCAGGGCCTGGGGCTCGTAGTCGTGGTTGGCGAACACCGCCTGCACGCGCAGCTCGCGGGCCAGGCGCGGGATCTCGTCCTGGGCGATGGCATGCCGCACGATGAGGCCGGCGCCCGCCTTGCCGGCGAGCGCGCGCAGGGCCTCGTCCAGCTCCACCAGCGATTCGCGGATGAACTCCACCCGCCGGTCGCGCCGGGGTAGGGCGTCCAGGATGGCCCGGTCAAAGACAAACACCCCGTGCACCTGCTTACAGGCCCGCAGGGCGCGGGAAAGGGCGACGTTGTCATGGGCCCGCAGGTCGCGGCGGAACCACATCAGGCCGGCCGGGTAAGGGGAGTCGAGGGGCTTGTCTGGGGGAGCCGCTGTCATGGCCGGGCGGGGTGCGTAAAATCGCCATCATGCCCGCGGATGCCGACCCCATCAATCTGACGCATCATTTCCTGATTGCCATGCCGGGGTTGCAGGACGAGACCTTCAGCCGCAGCGTGGTCTACCTGTGCGAGCACAGTGCCCGCGGCGCGCTGGGCATCATGATCAACAAGCCCAGCGACATCAGCCTGAAGAACCTGTTCGACAAGGTCGAACTGCCCCTGACCCGCCCCGACCTCGTGGGCGCCCCGGTCTACCAGGGAGGGCCGGTGGCCACCGAGCGAGGTTTTGTGCTGCACGAGGCCGTCTTTGCCGGCGAAGCGCAACCCGACGAAACGGTCTACGCCTCCACCCTCACCATCCCCGGCGGCCTGGAGATGACTACTTCCAAGGACGTCCTGGAGGCGATGTCTACCGGCGCCGGTCCGCGCAAGGTGTTGGTGTCCCTGGGCTATGCGCAGTGGGGCGAGGGCCAGCTCGAATCCGAAATCAGCGAGAACAGCTGGCTCACGGTCGGTGCCGATGCGGCCGTCATCTTCGACACACCGGCCGAACAGCGCTATGACAAGGCGCTCGCCCTCCTGGGGCTGCAGGCCTGGATGTTGTCCTCGGAAGCGGGGCATGCATGAGCCACCCCTCGGCGGCCCCCAGCGTACCTTCCCACTTCCAGACCTTTCTCGCTTTCGATGTCGGGCGCAAGCGCACCGGCGTCGCCTCCGGCAACCGGCTGCTGGCCCGTGCCACGCCCCAGCGCACCATCCGGGCCGAGTCCAACGAGGCGCGCCTGCAGGAGGCTGCCGCCCGCGTGCGCGAGTGGCAGCCCGATGCCCTGGTGGTGGGGGTGCCGTTTCACCCCGACGGCGCGAGCCACGAAAATACGGTGATGGCCCGCAAGTTCGCCCGCCAGCTGGGGGCCCGGGTGCCGCTGCCGGTGTTCGAGGTGGACGAGCGATACAGCACCACCGAAGCCCTGGCCGTCGGTGCTGCCGACCCCGACGCCGGTGCGGCCTGCGTGATCCTTGAACAGTTTCTCAGGAGTATTGGATGACCGCTGCCCCCGCCGGCTCCCTGCTGCTCGACGCCGAGGCGCTTTACCAGGAGCTCCTGCGCGGCGTGCGCCAGCTCATGACCCCGCAGACCCGCCTCGTGGGCGTGACCTCGGGTGGCGCCTGGCTGGCCGAGCGCGTGCACGCTGACCTCAAGCAGCCCGGCAAGCCGGGCGTGATCTCGTCGGCCATGCACCGAGACGACTTCGCACAGCGCGGACTCTCCGGGACGAGCCAGCAGACGCAACTGCCCTTCGACGTGAAGGACGCCCGCATCCTGCTGCTCGATGACGTGCTGTACACGGGACGCACCATCCGCGCCGCCATCAACGAGTTGTTCGACTACGGCCGTCCAGCCGGCGTGCAGCTGGCGGTGCTGGTCGATCGCGGCGGGCGCGAACTGCCGCTGCAAGCCGACCTCTGCGCCGCGCGCGTCGCGCTGCCAGCCACCCAGTCCCTGGCGCTGGCGCGCGATGCGCAGGGCCGATTCAGTTTTCAGGTGGAAGGGGCCTAAGCCATGCTGTCCAAGCGCAATCCCCAGCTCAATCGGCACGGTGAATTGATCCACCTGCTGTCCACCGAGGGCCTGCCCCGCGACATCATCACCCACATCCTGGACACCGCCTCCAACTTCGTGAGCGTGAACGACCGCGAGGTCAAGAAGGTGCCGCTGCTTCGGGGCAAGAGCGTGTTCAATCTGTTCTTCGAGAACAGCACCCGCACCCGTACCACCTTCGAAATCGCTGCGACGCGCCTGTCGGCCGACGTGATCAACCTGGACATTGCGCGCTCCTCGGCGGCCAAGGGCGAGTCGCTGCTGGACACCATCGCCAACCTCTCGGCGATGGCCGCCGACCTGTTTGTGGTGCGCCACAGCGAATCGGGTGCGCCCTACCTGATCGCCCAGCACGTCGCGCCGCATGTGCACGTGATCAACGCTGGTGATGGCCGGCATGCGCACCCCACGCAGGGCCTGCTGGACATGTACACCATCCGGCACTACAAGAAGGATTTCTCCAACCTCACCGTGGCCATCGTGGGCGATGTTCTGCACTCGCGCGTGGCGCGCTCGGACATTCATGCCCTGACCACCCTGGGATGCGCCGAGGTGCGGGTGGTGGGGCCGCGTACCCTGGTGCCCAGCGACATGAGCCACATGGGCGTGAAAGTGTTCCACACCCTGGAGGAAGGCATCCGCGGCTGCGACGTGGTGATCATGCTGCGCTTGCAAAACGAGCGCATGTCAGGCGCGCTGCTTCCGAGCTCGCAGGAATTCTTCAAGAGCTTTGGCCTCACGCCCGAGAAGCTGCAACTGGCCAAGCCCGACGCCATCGTGATGCACCCGGGACCGATCAACCGGGGCGTCGAAATCGATTCGGCGGTGGTGGACGGCAAGCAAAGCGTGATCCTGCCGCAGGTGACCTTCGGTATCGCGGTGCGCATGGCGGTCATGAGCATCGTCGCGGGGAATGAAGCATGAAAATCCTGATCCAAGGCGGCCGCGTCATCGACCCCGCACGCCAATTCGATGAAGTCTGCGACCTCGCTCTGGCCGCTGGCCGCATCGTGGGCGTGGGCCGCATCCCTGAAGGCTTTGTCCCGAACAAGCTGATCGAGGCGCGCGGCTGCATCGTGGCGCCCGGGTTCGTCGACCTGGCAGTCCGCCTGCGCGAACCGGGCTATGAGCACGAAGGCATGCTCGAGAGCGAGATGACGGCGGCTGTTGCAGGCGGCGTGACCAGCCTGGTGTGCCCGCCCGACACCGACCCGGTCCTGGACGAGCCCGGCCTGGTCGAGATGCTCAAGATGCGCGCCGAGAAATTGCACCAGGCGCGCGTGTTCCCCCTGGGGGCCCTGACACGCGGTCTGGCCGGCGAGGTGCTGACCGAGATGGCCGAACTCACCGAGGCCGGCTGCGTGGGCTTTAGCCAGGCCGAGGTGGGGCTGGCCAACACCCAGGTGCTTCAGCGCGCCTTCCAGTACGCCGCCACCTTCGGCTACACCGTGTGGCTGCGGCCGCAGGACGTGCATCTGGGCAAGGGTGTGGCGGCCAGTGGACCGCTGGCCACCCGCCTGGGACTGGCCGGCGTGCCGGTGGCGGCCGAGACCATCGCGCTGCACACCATCTTCGAGCTGATGAAAACGACCGGCGCGCGGGTGCACCTATGCCGCCTGTCCAGCGCTGCGGGCGTCGCCCTCGTGCGCGAGGCCAAGGCCCAGGGCCTGCCCCTCACCTGCGACGTGAGCATCAACTCGCTGCACCTGACCGACACCGACATCGGCTACTTCGACAGTCGTCTGCGCCTGTCGCCGCCCGTACGTCAGCAGCGTGACCGCGATGCGCTGTCCCAGGCGCTGGCCGACGGCACGATCGACGCCCTGGTGTCCGACCACATGCCCCTGGACGACGATGCCAAGGCCTTGCCTTTCGCCGAGGCCGAGCCGGGCGCGACCGGCCTGGAGCTGCTGCTGGGACTGGCCCTGAAGTGGGGACAGCAAGGCGGTGCCGGTCTGGTGCGCGCGCTGGGCGTCATCACCCACGAGCCCGCGCGCGTGCTGGGGGCCTCGCTGGGCACCTTGCAGGCCAGCTGCGGCCAGCTGGTGGAAGGCGGTGTGGGTGACGTCTGCATCTTCGATCCGATGGCGCACTGGCAGGTGCAGCCCTCGAGCCTTCGCAGCCAGGGCAAGCACACGCCCTTCTCCGGCTACGAGCTGCCGGGCCGCGTGCGCTACACCTTCGTGGGCGGCCAGCTCGCCTACGACGCTGCCCAAGCGTGAAGCCGCTACGGGCGGCCTGGACCTTGGCGCGCGTGCTGTGGCATGCGCTAGCGGGCTTCCTCACCATCGTATTTCGCTTTCCGCGTCTGTCGACCGAAGACCGGCAGGCACGGGTGCAGGCCTGGGCCCGTGACATGCTGCGCGTGCTGGGCCTGCAGCTGCGCATTGTGGGCGAACCGGTGGCGAGCGGGCCAACGCTGATCGTGTGCAACCATATCTCCTGGCTGGACATCCTCGCCCTGCATGCGGCGCGCTACTGCCGTTTCGTCTCCAAGGCCGACGTACACCACTGGCCCCTCATCGGACGCATGGCCACTGGCGCTGGCACCCTCTACATCGAGCGGGAGTCACGGCGTGACGCCCTGCGCGTGGTGCACCACATGACGGACAGCCTGCGTTCGGGCGATGTACTGGCGGTATTCCCCGAAGGCACGACCAGCGACGGCGAGTCGCTGCTGCCGTTTCACGCCAATCTGCTGCAGGCGGCCATTGCCGCCGACGTGCCGGTGCAGCCGGTGGCCCTGGGCTTTCTCGATGCGCACACCGGACAGCGCTCGCTCGCTCCCTGCTACATCGGCGACGACACGCTGGCGGGATCGCTCTGGCGCACCCTCACCGGTGGTCCGATCGTGGTGGTGGTCCACTTCGGCACGCCGCAGTCGTGTGCCGGACGTGACCGGCGCGCCTGGGCCGCCGACCTGCGTGTGGCGGTCGATCAGCTGCGGCAGTTCCCGCCGGGCTGACCCTCCAGGCCTGCGCGCATCGTCGGCGCCTGCCGGCACCGTGGCAGGCTGCGCCATCTGGTTGCACCGCTTACCCGGGCACACCTTTCTGGGCCGCCGCGGCTCTTCTATCCCGCCCCACAATTTGCACAGCCCGGATCCGCCCCCGATCCGGTTCTGTCCCCTTCGGAGCGACCGAACCACCATGACCCAGACCCGCCCCACGGCTCGTCGCGCACCCATCCCCATCTTGTCTTACCACCAGACCGACACGCTGCCCGCGCGCGGCACACCGTATCGAGGACTGGTGCTGCCGCCCTCGCGCTTCGCGCGGCAGATGCGTGCGCTGCAGGCCCTGGGCTTTCGGGGCCTGTCGATGGACGACCTCGCGCCCTACCTGCGGGGTGAGCGCGTCGGGAGGGTGGTGGGCCTCACGCTCGACGACGGTTATGTGAGCAACTTCGACCACGCGCTGCCCGTGCTGCTCGAACTTGGCTTTACTGCCACGTCCTTTGTCGTGAGCGGGCAGCTCGGAGGCTCGAACGTCTGGGACGCGCCGGTGGGTGTACGACGGGCCCGCCTGATGAACGTGCATCACCTGCGTGAGTGGAGGATGTGGGGCATGGAGGTGGGTGCCCATACCCGCAGCCATGTCGACCTGCGTGCTTGCGATCCGATCCGCGCACGCTCGGAAATCGCCCATTCGCGCAGCGACCTGGAGCAGGCCTTGGGGGCGCCGGTGCGCAGCTTCTGCTATCCGTACGGCCGCTACCGCGACGAGCATGTGGAGATGGCGCGGGCCGCCGGCTTCGAGATGGCCACCACCTCGGACAGCGCACGCGCGCGCTGGGATGCCGATCTATTGCGGCTGCCGCGCCTGACCGTGTGGCTGTCCATGCCCTTGCCCTACCTGCTGGCGCGCACCTGCCTGGACTTCGATGGATGGCCTCGGCCGGCGCTAGCCCGCCCGGGCCGCAGCTCGGGCACGCCAACTCGCGTGGCGCGTGCTGCGGCGGGGGAGCGAGCGGCCGCGGGCGAGCCCCTGTCCTGAGCGGCGGACTGTGCGTTCAGGCCTGGTCCACTCCTGCCTGCACTCGGGCGCGGCGCCAGCGCCTCACCAGGGGCCGCAGCGGTTGCACGAGCGGTGAGGTCTGGAGCCACTGGCGCATCTCCGTACAGGCTTGCAGCCAGGCCGACGTGACCGAGGGACGTGCCACCCAGCCCTCGGCCAGAGGCAGGCTGCAATCGGCAAAGCTTTGCTTGTAGGGGTCATCGCCCTTGCCCAGATCTAGCAGCGCGTGGCCCTGGTCGGCGGCGGCCTGGGCGACCTGCAGCAGGAGTTGCCCACCG
This sequence comes from Pseudomonadota bacterium, assembly GCA_041159245.1. GTDB lineage: Bacteria > Pseudomonadota > Gammaproteobacteria > Burkholderiales > Burkholderiaceae_C > Ramlibacter. The sequence continues at coordinate 16,725 of JBEAZV010000005.1, read as the reverse complement.
GGCGAGTAGGGTGCATAGCCGGCGTCGTAGACCGGAAACCACCAGTGCCAGACCTGCGCGCTGCGCATACCCAGGTGCGCGCCGACCAGGTGCTCGCCCGCGTAGAGGGCAGACAGCCGGCCGCTGAACTGGGGCGCCTGCCAAGCGCAGATGCCTTCGGCGAGCGCCCGGGCCCAGGGCTGCGCGAAGCAATCAGGCACGCCCGTGCGGCGGCATTGCAGCGACTTCAGACGCATCACGGTCTCGAGCACTTGCGGGTCGCGGGTGTGTGCCTCCAAGCGCAGCGGGCCCACTTCACGCGCGAGCTTGCGGGCCTTGCGTTCGAGTTCGCCCAGGCGCCGCACGCCGTGGGCCCGCCGGCCCGCGAGGTAGGTCGCCATGCCCCGCGACAGGTCCAGACCGGGTGATTCGCACGGCGTGACCGACGGGTCTGCGGGCGCCTGGGCGCGGGGCAGGTGGTCAAAGCGCCAGGAGTCCAGGCGAGTCGCCTTGAGCAACCCCGGCCAGGACCAGCGCGTGTCAGGAGCGCAGATGACGCCGTGGTGGTCGGACAGGCTGCCCCCAACGGGCCGGCCCATGCCCCATCGCGCCTGGAAAGGCAGGAAGCCCACCACGCGGTTGCTGTCCTCGATCACCGCGATACGTACGTCCTTGCGCACAGCGGCGACCGCGAGCGTGAACTCGGGGCAGTAGTACGGGCTCTGGAGCGCCGGGTGGCAGGCTTGCAGCGAACGCCATGCAGCCAGCAAGGAGGCGTCCAGCTGTGTGGCGGTGATCAACGAGATGGGCATGAAGCTCCCGAGAGGGAGGCGCCATCATGCGATGGCCGCTGCCCGTCGCGGGGACAGCGTGAGAAAGCGTACGGCTCAGGCTTCTTGTGCCGGCAGAGGCATGGGCGCGGGCGCCATCGGGGGGGCCGAGGCGGCGCTGCCCCGTTCGAAGGTGACGACGTGGTCCACCTGCGCGCGGATGCCGATCCACTCACCGACCTTGTGGTCATGATGGCTGGGGACATGCGCCATCACCGTTTCGCCCGTGCCCAGACGCAGCGTGTAGAGGAAGTCGGCACCGCGGAAGGCCTTGCGCACGATCTGCGCCTTCACCGGGGCATCGTCGTCATGGATGATGTCGTCGGCGCGCAGCAGCACCTCGCACTGGCCGGCCTCGAAGGCCGTCGGCAGGGGGCATTCGGCTACGTCGGTGAGCGCGCCCAGCGGCGTGTCCACCACCACCTGGTCACCCGCCTCGCGCAGGGTGGCGGGCGCAAACACGCCGTGCCCGATGAAGTCCGCCACGAAGCGGGTGGCGGGCCGGTGATAAAGCGTGTAGGCCTCGTCCCACTGGTGCAGCTTGCCTTGGTGCATCACCCCGATCACGTCGCCGATGGCGAAGGCTTCGAGCTGGTCGTGCGTCACGAACAGCGCAGTGGCGCCTGCGGCCTTGAGGATGCCGCGGATTTCGTGCGCGAGACGCTCGCGCAAGTCGATATCCAGGTTGGAGAAGGGTTCGTCCAGCAGCAGCAACTCGGGCTTGGGCGCGAGCGCGCGGGCCAGGGCCACGCGCTGCTGCTGCCCGCCGGAGAGTTCGTGCGGCATGCGCCGCTCGGTGCCGGCCAGGCCGACCAGCGTCAGCACCTGCGCTACACGTTCCGCGCGCTCGGCGCGCGGCAGGTGCGCGATGCCGAAGGCCACGTTGCGTCCCACGTCCAGGTGCGGGAAGAGAGCGTAGTCCTGGAACACCATGCCGATGCGGCGCGATTCGGCGGGGATGTGCACGCCCTCGCCGCTCACGAGTTCGCGCGAAATGCGGATCTGGCCGCTGCTCGCGGTTTCCAGGCCGGCGATGGCGCGCAGGAGGGTGGTCTTGCCGCAGCCCGAAGGGCCGATCAGCACGCCGATGGCGCCGCGCGGCAGGCCGAAGGACACCGCGTCCACCGCGGGCCGCTGCGCGCCGGCGTAGCGCACGCCTACATCGACCAGTTCCAAATGCATGAGGATGATTCTAGATGATTACAATTCTCATTTGTATTATCGGGGGCTCTACCGGCCCCTGTCTTTGACCTACCTCATGCGCCGGCTCCATGACCTGCTCCTTCTGACGCTCGGCCTGCTGCTGCTGGTGCCCGTGGGCGGGGTGCTGGCGTCCTGGTGGCAGTGGGACGCCCAGAGCGCCTCCATCCTGGCGGGCCTGGCGTCCACTGTGTTGCCGGCCTATGCCGGGGCCAGTCTGGTCTTGTGCTTGATCGTGGCGGCAGGCGTCGCGTTGGTGGGGGTGACCACAGCCGCGGCTGTGACCCTGTTCGATTTCCCGGGCCGGCGCACTTTCGAGTGGGCCTTGCTGCTGCCCCTAGCGATGCCGGCCTACGTGACGGCCTATGCCTACACCGACTTCCTGCAATTTAGCGGGCCCCTGCAGTCCTGGCTGCGCGCCAGCTTCGGCCTCGAAGGGCGTGTATTTCCCGAGGTGCGCAGTTTGCCTGGCGCCGCCTGGGTGTTTGTCTTCTCGCTCTATCCCTATGTGTACTTGCTGGCGCGCACCGCGCTGGGCGAGCGGGCCTCGCACCTGATGGAGGCGGCGCGTCTGCTGGGAGCGCCTCTGCGCCGTCGCATCCTGCAGGTGGCCCTGCCGCTGGCGCGACCTGCGGTGGCGGCCGGCGTGGCGCTGGCCCTGATGGAGACGCTGGCCGACTTCGGCGTCTCCAGCTACTTCGGCATCCAGACTTTCTCCACGGGCATCTACAAGGCCTGGCTGGCCATGGACAACCGAGTGGCCGCCGCGCAGCTGGCCACCACGCTGCTGGCGGTGGTGGCGGTGCTGCTCTGGCTGGAATATCGCGCGCAGCGGCGCATGCGATTCGCGGTGGCCCGGGGCGACCGCGCCGGCTCGGGCGAGGCGCAACCCATCGCGCTCGATGGCGCGCGGCGTGCGATGGCGTGGGCCGTCTGTGCGTTGCCGGTCCTCATGGGCTTTGTGCTGCCGGTGGCCTTCATGCTGCGGCCGCTGGCCGCCGACTGGTCGGTGCTGCCCTGGGATCGATTCGTGCAGTGGGCCTTGAACAGCGTGCGCCTGGGCGTGCTCAGCGCGGTGCTGGCGGTGGGGGTGGCGGTGCTGCTGGTGTTCTCGCTGCGCCAGCGCAGCGACCCCTTGACGCGCGGTGTGGTGCGCGTGGCCGGTATGGCCTATGCCGTACCCGGCGCGGTCATCGTCGTGGGCTTGCTGTTGCCGGTGGGCTGGCTGCAGCAGGTGGCCCCGGATACGCCCATCGTGTACTGGGTGACGGGCACGGTGCTGGGCGTGGTGTGGGCGTACCTGGTGCGCTTCATGTCGGTGGCGTTGCAATCGGTGCAAAGCGGTTACGCGCGCATTCCCGCGAGCCTGGACGACACGGCCCGCATGCTGGGCACATCGGGTTGGCGGCTGCTGGCGCGTGTGCACTGGCCGCTGCTCAAACGGTCTACGGTCGCCGCAGGTCTGCTGGTGTTCGTGGACGTGATGAAGGAACTGCCCGCCACCATGGTGTTGCGACCCTTCAACACCGACACCCTGGCGGTGGTGGCCTACCAGCTCGCGCGCGACGAGCGCCTGGGCGAAGCGGCGCTGCCCTCGCTGGCCTTGGTGCTGGTGGGCCTGATTCCCGTGATGCTTTTGAGCCGCACGCTGCGGCGTTGAGGGCCTAGCCGCTGGGCCCGCTGCCCTCGTCGGACGGCGGATCGGTGTTTTTGCGGTAAACGATCTCGCCCGTCGGGACGTGCACCACCCGGATCTCCTGGCCGCCGGCGGCTCGGAAATTCTTGGCGGCCAGCGACACCGCCAAGCCTCGGTTGCCCACCACCCAAGGTGGGTTGCCCGCCAGGGGCAGCCATCGGCCCGACAAGGGGCAGTCGCTCTCGATACGGTATTCAGCCGGGGGCATGTAAAACCTCGTGGATCTGTCTCTGTCGTTGTGGGGACTGCCAGGTCTTGCAAACCGCGTTGCGCGGATACAGGCCTGTGTGCGAGATAGGTTAATCCGCGCCATCAGCCTGTCTGTAGGACGGTGACGAAAGGGCGATGCGACCGTTCGGCAAGGCGCCGCTGGCTAAGATCGCAGGCTGCTTGTTGGAGACCTCATGCCCCCTCTCGTCCTCGTCCCTGGCTTGATGTGCGACGCCGCCGCCTGGACGCCCCTGTATGTCCATTGGCCCGATGACCTCTCTCGCCAGGTCATGGACCCGGGTGCGCGTGACAGCCTGGTGTCCATGGCCAAACGCGTGCTCGAGCAGGCACCCGAGCGTTTTGCCCTCGCGGGCCATTCCATGGGCGGGCGCGTCGCCCTCGAAGTCCTGCGCCTGGCGCCCGAGCGTGTGGATCGCCTGGCGCTGCTGGACACCGGCTACCTGCCCTTGGCGCACGGATCCGCGGGCGCACAGGAGATCGCCAAGCGCCATGCCTTGTTGCAGCTGGCGCGTGAGCGGGGTGTGCGCGCGATGGCGGCCCAGTGGGTGCAGGGCATGGTGCATCCGGCGCGCCTGCCAGACCGCGAACTGGTGGAGACCATCTTGCAGATGTTCGAGCGCCGCACCGCCGAGACCTTCGCCGCGCAGCTGCAGGCCCTGATCCATCGGCCCGATGCGAGCGACGTGCTGGGCGGGCTGCGCGTGCCCACGCTGATTGCGTGCGGACGGGAGGACAGCTGGTCGACGGTGGCCCAGCACGAGGCCATGCAGCGCCTGGCGCCTCGTGCCACGCTACACGTGATTGAGGACGCTGGTCACATGCTGATGATGGAGCGGCCGCAGGAGACGGCCGCCATGATGTTGGCGTGGCTGCAGGCTGAGGCCTGAGCGTGCGCCAAGCGCGGGCTTAGCGTTCGACGGGCCGCTCTGAAAATCGCATCGAAAAATCGACGGCCTGAATGTCCTTGATGAGGGCGCCGACCGAGATGCGGTCCACGCCGGTTTCGGCCAGCGCGCGCAGGCTCTGCAGCGTGACGCCGCCGGAGATCTCCAAGCTGCAGCGCCCGCCCGCGATGCGCACGGCCTCGCGCAGGGTGGTGAGGTCCATGTTGTCCAGGAGGACCATGGTCACGCCGGCCTCCAGCGCCTCCTGCAGCTGCGACAGCGTCTCCACTTCCACCTGAATGAAGGCGACCGGCGCTGTCAGCGCCTGTGCGGCGCGCACCGCGGCGGTCAGGCCGCCCGCTGCGGCGATGTGGTTCTCTTTGATCAGGACCGCGTCAAACAGCCCCATGCGGTGGTTCTGGCCGCCGCCGCAGCGCACGGCGTACTTCTGCGCAACGCGCAAGCCTGGAATGGTTTTACGCGTGTCCAGGATGGCGGCGCGCGTGCCACGCACCAGGTCCACGTATTGCGCGGTGCGGGTGGCGACCGCGCTGAGCGTCTGCAGGAAGTTCAGGCAGGTGCGCTCGGCGGTGAGCAGGCCGCGTGCCGGGCCCTCGATCGTCAGCACCGTGTCGCCGGGTGCGCAGCGCTGGCCGTCCGGCACGCTCCAGCGGGCCTGGGCGCCCGGCGCCACCTGCCGCAGCACCTCGTCCACCCAGGGCTGTCCGCAGATCACTGCGGACTCGCGGCAGATCACGGTGGCCGTGGCACGCCGGTCGGCCGGTACCAGTGAGGCGGTGAGGTCGCCCGTGCCGACGTCTTCCTCAAGCGCGCGTCGCACGTCGGCTTGGATCTGGGCGGCAGGGGGCGGGGCGATGGGCGTCATGGGAATAGGGGTGCGGTGTCCGGCCCGTATTGGATCACGGCAGGCCGGCATGGGGCTCGCGTCGGTTCACCTCGTAGAACAATCCTCGCAGCCAGTGGTTGGCGGGATCGTCCTGCATGCGTCGGTGCCAGTACTGCTGCACCTGGACCACCGGGGTGCGAAAGGGCAGTGCGATCTGACGCAGGGCCACGTGCCGACTGGCGAAATCGGCGATGTCCTGCGGCACGGTGGCGATCAGGTCAGAGCCGGGGAGGATGGCCATGAGGCTGGTGAAGTGAGACATCTCCAGCACCACTTGCCGGCGATGGCCCTTGTCCTCCAGATAACGCTCCAGCGTGTGCTCACGGCCGTCGGGGCGCACCACCACATGGCGTGCGGCCAGGTATTGGCGCAGCGTCATGCGCGTGCCCGCCGCCGGGTGCGAGGCACAGGCCATGCAGACGTAGCGGGTCTTGAACAGCGCCTGCTGGAAGAAGCCCGCCTTTTGCAGGTCGGGGAAGAAGCCGACTGCCAGATCGGCCTCGCCGGATTCCAGCGCCTGGGCGGCGGCCTGGCGCGGTCGGGTCAGCGCCTGCAATTTCACGCCTGGGGCCTCGTGGCGCAGGCGCCGCAGCACGCCGGGCAGAAAGGCGACCTCGCCAATATCGGGGGTGAGGATGCAAAAGCTCCGGTCGGACGCCAGTGGCTCGAAGGTGGACCGCGTCAGGACCTCGGTCTGCAGGGTCTGTACCACCCGCCTAATGACCGGGGCTAGCGCCTGTGCGCGCGGGGTGGGCTGCATCTCTGACCCAGCGCGCACGAACAAGGCGTCGTCGAACATCGCGCGCAGGCGGGCGAGGGCGGCGCTGGTGGCCGGCTGGCTCAGACCCACCGCCTCGCCCGTGCGCACCACGCTTCGCAGGCGCGCCATGGCGTCGAAGATGACCAGCAGATTCAGATCGACCTGGCGTATATCCATGCGGTGGATTTTATGTATTTGCGATATTGACTATACGAATGGTCTCCAGGTCTCTAGGATGCTTGCCACAACCACCGGAGACAAGTGCATGAAACGCAGAACCCTCCTGGGCGCGACCCTGCTGCTGCCTGTGGCCAGCACCGTGCGCGCGCAGGCGCAAGCCGCATCCTGGCCCCAGCGGCCCGTCAAGTGGATCCTGTCGCAGCCCGCCGGCAGTGGCCCGGACATCATCGCGCGCTACGTCGCGGAGCAACTGTCCAAGCTGTGGTCCCAGGCTGTGGTGATCGAGAACCGTCCCGGCGGCCAGAACGTGATCGGAGCCCAGGCCGCCGCGCGATCGGCGCCCGACGGCTACACCTTCTATTTCGCCACCACGGCCGCCATGGTGACCAACGCCTTCACCTTCAAGACCTTGCCCTACGACCCGGTCAAGGACTTCGCTCCGGTGCGGCTGGTGGGGCGCAGTCCCTTCGTGATCGCGGCCGGCCCCGGCTTCGCCGCTCGCGACCTGGCCGACGCCTTCGCGCAGGCCAAGGCGCAGCCCGGAAAGATCGCCATCGCCACCGAAGGTCCCAAGACCTTCTCCGGCATCCTGGCCGACGCCGTGGCCGACCTGGCGGGCGCGAAGCTCAATCACGTGCCTTACACGAAGGCGCCCGATGCCTTGCAGGACCTGGTGGGCGGCCGCGTGCAGATGATCTGCCTGCCGGAGGCGGCTCTCATCTCCTACGTGCGCTCCGGGCAGATCCGCGCCCTGGCCGTGAGCACCGGCCAGCGCATCGCCGCCCTGCCTTCCACCCCGACCCTGTCCGAAACCTTCAGCGGCTTCGAGTTCGCCGGCTGGAACGCGCTGTTCGCACCGGCGGGCACCTCGCCCGAAGTGCTGGCGCGCCTGGCCCGCGACCTGGAGACAGTGCTGCGCCAGCCCGAGACGACGCAGCGCCTGCTGTCCCTGGGCTCTATTCCCGAGCCGCAGATGACGGTGGCGGGCTTTGACGCCTTCATGCGCGCTGAGCGCGAACGCTGGGCGCGCGTGGTCAAGGCCCTGAATATTCAGGCGGAGTGACGTGGCGGCGCGCAACGGCCCCATGACCCATGCGTCCTCCCGCGTCAGCGGACTGCGTAGCGTCGCCCTGGACGTGCCAGATCTGCGGGAGGCCGAGGCGTTCTTCACCACCACCTGGCGCCTGGAGGTGGCTGCGCGCTTGTCTGGCGCGCTGTACCTGCGCGGCTGCGGCGAGGACCACCATGTGCTGGCCCTGCACGAGGCGCCGGGGCCGGCCCGCGTGCGCAACGTCACGCTGCGCGCGCGCAGCGCCCAGGCCTTGGACGAAGTAGCCGGCACCAGCGTTGCCGCAGGCGGGCGCGTGCTGCAGCCCGTAGGGCCGGTGCAGGAACCCGGTGGCGGCGTGGGCGTGACGGTGGCCGACCCGCACGGGCGCATTTACCGGCTGGTGCATGGCGACGAGCGCCATCGGGCCCCCAATTCAGACCGGGATACGCCAGTGCGACTGGCGCATGCAGTGCTCAATAGCCATGACGTGGCAGTGAGTCAGCGCTTCCTGGAGCAAGCGCTGGACTTCTCGATCGCCGACCGCACCCGAATCATGGCCTTCATGCGGTGCAACGACGATCACCACAGCATCGCCTTCGGTGACACCGACAACGACGCACTCAATCACATCGCCTTCCTCATGTCGGACCTCGACGCGGTGATGCGCGGCGGCGGCCGCATGAAGGACGCTGGCTACGCCATCGAATGGGGTCCGGGCCGGCACGGCCCTGGCAATAACGCCTTCAACTATTTCGTCGGCCCCTTCGGCGTGGTCATCGAATACACCGCCGACGTGCAGCAGGTGGACGACAGCTACCAGTCTGGCGTGCCCACCGACTGGACCTGGCCGCCCGGGCGGGTGGACCAGTGGGGCATTGGCATCGCGCCCACGGCGCGCCTGAAGGAGGCGCAGCGCGCCGTCCTCTTCGTGCCCTCCTAATGTGCTGAGTCCCTTTTCGTTTTTCTCTCCCACAACTTCCACGGATCCATCATGCGTTTCACCACCTTCCTCGCGGGCGGACAGCCCCGCCTCGGTCTGGTCATTCAAGACGAGGTCATCGACCTGCATCAGGCGCAACCTCAGGTGCCGGCCGACCTGCGCGAGGCCCTGCGCTCCGGTGTGGACCTGCACGCGGCCGCTGCGGCCGCAACCCGTTCTTCTGCGCCACGCCTGCGCCTGTCGGACCTCACCCTGGCACCGCTCATGTCCGCGCCCGGCAAGATCCTGTGCCTGGGCCTGAACTACTACGACCACGCCAAGGAGGGCGGTCGTGAGAAGCCGGTCTACCCCTGGTTCTTCCTGCGCAGCGCCACGTCGCTCGTCGCTCCCAATGCGCAGGCCCTGCGGCCGCGCGTGTCCGAGCGCTTTGACTACGAGGCCGAACTCGCCGTCATCATTGGCAAGACCACCAAGCACGCGACGATGGACAACGCGTTGGACGCTGTCTTCGGCTACAGCTGCTTTAACGACATGTCTGTGCGCGACTACCAGAAGAAGACGCCGCAGTGGTCCATCGGCAAGAACTTCGACCGTACCGGTGGCTTCGGCCCGGTCCTGGTGACGGCCGACGAACTTCCCGCCGGTGGCAGCGAGTTGGGCATTCAGTGCCGTCTCAATGGCCAGGTCATGCAGGACGCCAACACGCGCGACATGATCTGGGGCGTGGCCGAGACCATCACCTTGCTAACCGAGTGCATGACGCTGGAGCCGGGCGACCTGATCATCATGGGCACGCCGGCCGGCGTGGGCCAGGCGCGCACACCGCCGGTGTGGATGAAGCACGGCGACACGGTGGAAATCGAGATCGAACGCATCGGGGTGCTGCGCAACACCGTCGTGGACGAGGCATGAGCCACGGCGCGCCGTACGACGTCGCGGTCGTCGGCTTCGGGCCAAGCGGCGCGGTGGCAGCGGGCTTGCTGGGGGCGCTGGGCCTGCGCACCTATGTGTGCGAGCGCTCGCGTGAGGTCTACGACAAGCCGCGCGCGATCGCCCTGGATCACGAGATCGTCCGTCTGTTCCAGCAGATGGGGGTTCTGCGCGCCATCGAGCCTCACATGGAGCCGTTCACCGATTCGGTGTTCTACGGTGTCGACGGACAAGCCATCAAGCGCATGTCCACTGTGCCCGAGCCCTATCCGCTGGCGCACACGCCATCGTTGGTGTTCAGCCAGCCGCCGGTGGAGAAGATCCTGCGTGCGCACGCGGCGTCGTTCCAGGGCGTCGATGTCGACCTCGGGCAGGCCTTGACCGGTCTCACGCAGGAGACGGCGGGCGTGACCCTGCACCTGCAGTCGGACGCCGGCCAGGCCAGCACCGTGCGCGCGCGCCACCTGATCGCGTGCGATGGCGCGAGTAGTACGGTGCGCGGTCTGGTCGGCCTCGCCCTGGATGATCTGGGTTTTGACGAGCCCTGGCTGGTGGTGGATGTTCTGGTCAACGACCGCGGGTTGGCCAGGCTGCCAGCGACCAGCGTGCAGTACTGCAATCCGACCCGGCCGGCCACCCTGGTGATCGGACCCGGGCGCCACCGCCGTTGGGAAATCGCGATCAATCCGGGCGAGGATCCGAAGCAGGTCGCTACGCCCGAGGGCACCTGGGCCTTGTTGGCGCCCTGGCTGTCACCGCAGGAGGGGCAGTTGTGGCGACAGGCCAGCTACCGTTTCCATGCCCTGGTGGCCCAGCGCTGGCGGGCGGGGCACGTCTTCCTTGCGGGCGATGCCGCCCACCAGCAACCTCCCTTCCTGGGCCAGGGTATGTGCCAAGGTCTGCGCGATGTCGCCAACCTATGTTGGAAGTTGGCCGCCGTGATCCAGGGCCAGGCGCGCGACGCGCTACTGGACACCTACGGGGAGGAGCGCAAAGGCCACGTGACCGAACTGACCACGCGCATCAAGGGTATCGGCCAGATCGTGGGCGAGCGCGATCCGGCGCGCGCTCGCGCGCGCGATCAGCGATTGCTCGAGGACTGCGGTGGTGTGGTTCAGCCCACGCCCCGGCAGGATGTTCAGCCGGCCCTGGCCCGCGGGCTGCTCTCACGCGCCCCGCATGCAGCGCGCGGTACGCTGTTCCCCCAGCCCTGGTTGCGTGTGCGAGGCAAGTCGGTGCGCATGGACGACGTCCTGGGGCGTGGCTGGCGCCTCGTGTTGTCGGCTGATGCCGATTCCGGTTTTGAGCTTGTGGCGCAGGCGCCGATGGACCAGGGGCTGCGGGTGGTGCGTCTGGGGACGCCGGTCTTCACCGAAGCCCATGACGTGTTGACTACCTGGTTCCGCCGCCATGGGGTCTGTGCAGCCTTGGTGCGCCCTGACCACTATGTCTATGGGGTGGCGTCGACACCCGCCGAGCTGGCTTCGCAGTGTGCCGACTTGTCGGCGATGCGGGCCGAAGCCGCGATCAGCCGCTGACGAGGCCCGCGGCGGCGACGCCGGCCATGCAGATGGCCTCGTCCTCGTCGCCCGTGCCACCACTGGCGCCCACAGCGCCGATCACCGTGCCCTGTGCGTCCTGGATCAGGACCGCACCGGGTTGGGGCAGGAACTTGCCGTCGGCCGCAGCTGCGAGGGCGACGTAAAAGTTGGGGTTGTCCTTCGCGCGTTGCGCCAACGCGCGGCTGGAGGCGCCCATGCCGATCGCACCCCAGGCCTTGCCCCGTGCGATCTCGAAGCGAAACATGCTCGCGCCGTCCTCGCTGGCATAAGCCTTGAGGTGGCCCGAGCCGTCAAGCACCGCGATGCCCATGGGCTTGTAGCCCGCGGCCTTCGAGTGCGCCAGGGCGCCGTGGATGATCTGGTGGGCTTGTTCGAGGGTGAGGGCGTGGGACATGCGGTAGTACTTCGGGCACGACAGACGGGGGAGGGTGGCGCCCCCGACAGGAATCGAACCTGTATCTAGCGCTTAGGAGGCGCTCGTTCTATCCATTGAACTACGGCGGCGTGGGCGGGATTCTACGGCCCGACCCACGCCAGGCGCTGCCTCGGGCGCAGCGCTAGCAATCGTTCACATTCGCGCTAAGGGAGCGGCTCACCGTCGGCAGTAGCGGCCCCGCCCGTGCGTGCTGCAGGGGATCCCGAGGCCGGCGCCAGCTTCTCCAGATGATCGCGGGCCTCGATCAACAGCGGCACCACGAAACGCAGCCACTCCATCACGACGCTGTTGAATTTTTCCGTAGGCTGGAATTCCTTGAGCCGCTGGTCTTTCGCATCTCGAAAGAGCCGGATCCAGCCATCTGATTCAAGGTTGCGAAGTAGCAGGCGCGTCGTGCTCTCGGCGCAGGACATCGACAGGTAGATTTCCTTGAGTGTCTTGCGCCCGTTGCTGGAGGCAAGCTCCAGAAATAGTGAATGACCCGCGTACGAGCCATAGGTGGGAAGGTGACTCTCTTCCCACTCCCTGATTTGCTTGATCTGACGAATAACGTACTTTGCTTGACGGCCGATGAACTTCAGTCGGATGAGGAAGGTACTGACAAGCCAGGGAATTCACAACGGTAAAAGTCGATGAAATTCATTGATACCGACATATGTGCATTTATTGGCGCTAACGTGAACGCGTTGTGGAATTCCTATCGGCTTCAGACCGGATTCGCCCGCAGGACCTGGGCGTGGCCATTGCGGCCAATCAATTCGATTTGCTCTATCAGCCCGTGATCGAGTTGTCGACGCGGCGCATCGGGAAAGCGCAGGCGTTGGTGTGGTGGCGGCATCCCGAGCTGGGTGATCTCGGTCCCGACAGGTTCATGGCACTGGCTGAATGTTCGGGATGGATCGGCCCGGTGGGCGAATGGATCTTGCACAGGGCCCTGCGGGATCTGCGATCCCTGCAGGCGGATCACCCCGATTTCGAGTTGAGTGTCAACGTGTCGCCGATGCAGATCCAAAGCGGCAAGTTCAGCCAGGCCGCAATCGGCCAGGCGCTCCAGGCGCACGGTGTAGCGGCCTCGAGCCTCATCATCGAAATCACCGAAAGCATCGCGCTGCAAGGCAACGACGCCCATCGGAAAAGAGTGGCCGGTATGCGGGCTGCGGGGGTGAGGCTGGCGATTGACGACTTCGGGATGGGAAATTCAGCCCTGACCTCCCTTCTTTACTTTCCCTGCGATTTCATCAAGCTAAACCGGCAGTTCGTGAGCGCCGCGCCCACTGCGCCGACTCGCCGCGCCATCGCGCGGTTGATCGTGGACATGGCCCATGGTCTGGACATGCAGGTGATCGGCGAAGGGGTAAAGACGCAGGACGACCTGGCGCGCGCCGAATTGCTCGGATGCGACCATGCCCAAGGAGATTACTGGGGTCGGCCGCTCACGCTCGAGGCCCTGCGTTCCGCCCTGAACGGCGGGGGGCGCGCCCCTACTTCGTCAGCAGGCGCATCGCCTCTTCCAGGCCCCGCAGCGTGAGCGGGTACATGCGCTGGTTCATCAGCTGCTGGATGACGGAAATGCTCTGGCGGTACTGCCAGACGCCCTGGGGCTCGGGGTTGATCCAGGCGAACTTGGGGAAGGCGTTCGTGAGACGTTGTAGCCACTCGGCGCCGGGCTCTTCGTTGTTGTATTCGACGCTGCCGCCCGGCTGCAGGATCTCGTAGGGGCTCATGGTGGCGTCGCCCACGAAGATCAGCTTGTAGTCCTTGTTGTACTTGCGGATGATGTCCCAGGTCGGGAACTTCTCCGAGTAGCGGCGACGGTTGTTCTTCCACATGAAGTCATAGACGCAGTTGTGGAAGTAGTAGAACTCCAGGTGCTTGAATTCGGCCTTGGCCGCCGAGAACAGCTCCTCTACACGCTGGATGTGTTCGTCCATGGTGCCGCCCACGTCCATCAGCAGCAGCACCTTCACGTTGTTGTGACGCTCGGGCACCATCTTGATGTCCAGGTAGCCGGCGTTGGCGGCGGTGGCGCGGATGGTGTCTTGCAGGTCCAGTTCTTCTTCGGAGCCCTCGCGCGCGAACTTGCGCAGGCGCCGCAGGGCCACCTTGATGTTGCGCGTGCCCAGCTCCTGGGTGTCGTCGTAGTCCTTGTAGGCGCGCTGGTCCCAGACCTTCACCGCGCTGCGATTGCGGCCTTTTTCCTGCCCGATGCGAATGCCCTGGGGGTTATAGCCGTTGGCGCCAAAGGGCGAGGTACCGCCGGTGCCGATCATGCGGTTGCCGCCCTCGTGACGCTCCTTCTGCTCCTCGAAACGCTTCTTGAGCGTCTCCATCAGCTCGTCCCACCCCATCTTCTCGATGCGGGCCTTTTCCTCGGGGCTCAGATCCAGCTCGAGGTTCTTGCGCAGCCACTCCAGCGGGATGTCCTTGGTGAAGTCGGTCACCAGCTCCACGCCCTTGAAGTAGGCGGCGAAGGCGCGGTCGAATTTGTCGTAGTGCTTCTCGTCCTTCACCAGCACCGTGCGGGCCAGGTGGTAGAAGTCGTCGATGGCCCAGCCCCCCTCGCTACGCGGGCCGACCACGCCCGCGTGCACGGCTTCAAGCAGGGTCAGGTGTTCCTTGATCGAGACGGGCAGCTTGGCGCTGCGCAGGGTGTAGAAGAAGTCAATCAGCATCGCGAGGCCCCCGCGCCAGCAAGTGTTCCAGGTGCGCGCGCACTTCGGGCCATTCGCCGGCAGTCACGCTGTACATGACGGTGTCGCGCACTGTGCCGTCGCGGCGAAGTGCGTGGTGGCGGATCACGCCGTCACGGCGCGCGCCCAGGCGCTCGATGGCGCGCTGGCTGGCGAAATTGAAATTGTCGGTGCGCCATCCCACCACCTTCGCGCCCAGGGTGTCGAAGGCATGCCGCATCAGGAGGAGCTTGGCGGTGGTGTTCACGTGGGTGCGCTGCGCGCGCCGGGCGTACCAGGTGTAGCCGATCTCCAGGCGGTCAAGGGCGGGAACGATGTCGTGGTAGCGGGTGGTGCCCAGCACCTCGCCGCGGGCCGGGTCGACCACCGCGAAGGGCAGCATGTGGCCCGCGCGCCGGCCGTCCAGAGCGGCTGCCACGTAGGCGGCGGTCTCACCGGGCGCTGGCACCGACGTCACCCGCAGGTTCCACAACTGGCCATCGCGCGCGGCAGCCTCCAGGGCATCGGCATGGTGCTCGGTCAGAGGCTCCAGACGCAGACCGGGCGCTTCGAGCACGGCGGCGGCGGGCGAGATCACGGCGACCTGCTCCCTTCAGCGGTTGTGCCGCTGCATGAACACCAGTTTTTCGAACAGGCTCACGTCCTGTTCGTTCTTCAGCAAGGCGCCCACCAGCGGCGGCACAGCGACCTTGTCGTCCTGGCTTTGCAGGGCCTCCAGCGGGATGTCCTCGGCTACCAGGAGCTTGAGCCAGTCCAGCAGCTCGGAGGTGCTGGGCTTTTTCTTCAGGCCCGGCAGGTTGCGCACGTCGTAGAAGGTCTTCATCGCCGCCGAGAGCAGTTCCTGCTTCAGGGTGGGGAAATGCACCTGCACGATGCTACGCATGGTGTCGGCGTCGGGGAACTTGATGTAGTGAAAGAAGCAGCGGCGCAGGAAGGCGTCGGGGAGCTCCTTCTCGTTGTTGGACGTGATGAACACGAGGGGCCGGTGCCTGGCCCGCACCATCTCGCGCGTCTCGTACACATGAAACTCCATGCGATCGAGTTCGCGCAGCAGGTCGTTGGGGAATTCGATGTCGGCCTTGTCGATCTCGTCGATCAGGAGGGCCACCGGTTTGTCGGCGGTGAAGGCCTGCCACAGCACGCCCTTGACGATGTAGTTGTGGATGTCCCGGACCTTCTCGTCACCCAGTTGCGAGTCCCGCAGGCGGCTCACGGCGTCGTACTCGTAAAGTCCCTGTTGCGCCTTGGTGGTGGACTTGATGTGCCACTGCAGCAGGGGCATGTCCAGGGCCTGGGCCACTTCCTCGGCCAGCATGGTCTTGCCGGTGCCGGGCTCGCCCTTGACCAGGAGCGGACGTTGGAGGGTGATGGCGGCGTTGACCGCCAGCATCAGGTCCTGGGTGGCAACGTACTTCTCGGAACCTTGGAATTTCATGGGGAGGGCGGGTGTCAGGCCGGCACAAGGCCCAGCCCTATAATCCCGGGTTGTTTCGATGATTGTGCTTGCAAAATGACCCAGTTGTTCCGCTCGTTGATCACCCTTGCCCTGGCCAGTGTCGCCTCCGTGACCTTCGCGCAGGCGCCTGCTGCCCCGGCCCCTGCTGCCGGTGGTGCCAAGACCATCGAAGCCAAGGTGGCCATGTGCATCGGCTGCCATGCCATTCCGGGCTACCAGTCCAGTTTCCCCGAGGTGCACCGCGTGCCCATGATCGCGGGCCAGAACGCCAAGTACATCGTCGCCGCCCTCAACGCCTACAAGACCGGCGAGCGCAAGCACCCCACCATGCGCGGCATCGGCGAAGGCCTGTCCGAGCAGGACATGGCCGACATCGGCGCCTACTATGAAAAGCAGGCCAAGCCCGCTGCCGCTGACAAGCCCTCGCGCGAGCCCAGCCCCCAGGTGGCGGCCCTGTTGAACAAAGCGGCTTGCGCGTCCTGCCACGGCGCCAATTTCTCCAAGCCGGTCGACCCGAGCTACCCCAAGATCGCCGGTCAGCACCCCGACTATCTGTTCGTCGCCCTCAAGGCCTACAAGAACGAGCCGAACAACGTTGTGGGTCGCGCCAACGGCGTGATGGGCGGCATCGCCAAGCAGTTCACCAACGCCGAACTCAAGGCCCTGGCCCAGTACGTGGGCTCGCTCCAGGGCGAGATGCAGGTGCAGCCGCAAAGCCGCTTCCGCTGAGTCTTCGGTTTGCTGGTGTCAAAGCCCCGCGTTGCGGGGCTTTTTCTTTTGGGTCGCTTTCTTCATTGGCCTGTAACGCGTCGGGCTGCGGGAGGGGGGATTTCGCTGGCCTGCAACGCGCCGGGCATGCGGGGCGGGCCTGGAGGCTTCAAGTGTGGGGGCCCTCCGGGCTCCCCTGCGGTGCTCGGTCGCTGGGGGCACGCGCGACAACTCGCCCTGCGGGCTCAAACAAGTCGCGCTTTCCACCCCCACCGCCCTGCGCTC
>JBEAZV010000004.1:0-38204 GCA_041159245.1 Pseudomonadota bacterium | reverse complement strand
GGGCGCCGTCGTCTTCGCCACCACCACCGCCCCCCATGCCCTCGCGACCGCCAAGCAGCTGCAGCTCGGTGGCAATGATGTCCACGGTATTGCGCTCGATGCCGTCCTGGCCGGTGTACTTGCCGTACTTCAGGCGACCTTCCACATAAACCGGGCGGCCCTTCTTGACGTACTCGCCAGCGATCTCGGCCAGACGGTCGTAGAAGGTGACGCGGTGCCACTGGGTGTCTTCCACCATCTCGCCGCTGGTCTTGTCCTTGCGGCGGGTGGAGGTGGCGATGCTGATATTGGCCACCGCCTGGCCCGAGGGCAGGTAGCGCATTTCGGGGTCGCGGCCGCAGTTGCCAATGAGGATGACTTTGTTGACGGATGCCATGGGGGTTTCTCCAGTGAAGCGACGATTATGTCGCCTGCTCGCCCGGCTTTCCGATGGCGGCCATCGGCCAGGCCAAGGCCAGCCAGGCCAGCATGATCGCGCCGCAGGCCAGGAACAGGCCGGCAGCGCCGACGGCCTTGATCAACACGCCACCGACCGCGCCGCCGGCAAAGAAGCCCAGGGACTGCAAGGTGTTGTAGAAGCCCAGCGCCGCACCGCGGGCCTCGGGGGGCGCCGCGCGCGAGGCAATGCTGGGCTGGCAGGCTTCCAGGATGTTGGAGCCGCAGAAGAAGGCGAACAGCAGGAAGGTCAGGGCCACCAGCGAGGGGCCGGCCGCCGCGGTGGCGGCCAGGCCCAATTGCACCAGGGCGATAAGGGCGATCGCGCCCAGGAAGGTGGCGCGCAAGTAGCCGCGGCGCTCCAGGGGAAACAAGGTGCCCGCCATCACGAAGAAGGAGGCGGCCACGGTGGGCAGGTAGACCCACCAGTGATGCGACTTGTCCAGGCCGGCCTGCACCAGCAGTTGCGGCACTGCCACCCACATCGCCAGCAGCACTCCATGCAGCACGAAGACGCCGAAGTTCAGGCGCAGCGTGGGCACGTGGGACAACACGGTGCGCAGGCTCCCGCGAGGCGGCGAGGCGCGGCGCGGTGGTTCGGGGGGCACGGCCCAGAGCGTGATGGCGACGCCTGACAGCGCCAGGGCCGCCGTCAACGCGAACAGTCCCGCCAGCCCCACCGACGCAGCCAGCAAGGGTGCCGCCACCAGGGACAGCGCGAACATCAGACCGATGCTCGCGCCCACCAGCGCCATGGCCTTGGTGCGCACGGCGTCGCGGGTCTGGTCGGCCAGCAAGGCGGTGACCACCGCCGAGACCGCGCCCGCACCTTGCAGGCTGCGGCCGGCGATCAGCCAGGGCAGCGTGGTGGCCAGGGCGGCCAACAGGCTGCCGGCGGCAAAGACCAGCAGGCCGAAGACGATGACGCGCTTGCGCCCGAGACGGTCGGAGGCCATGCCGAAAGGCAGCTGCAGCAGGCCTTGGGTGAGGCCGTAGATGCCCATCGCCAGTCCGACCAGGGCGGGGTCGTCACCGCCGGGGTACTTGGGTGCCTCCAGGGCGAAGACCGGCAGCACCAGGAACAGCCCCAGCATGCGCATCGCATAGATGGCGGCCAGCGACAGGCTCGAGCGGCGCTCGGCGCCCGTCATAGCCAGCGTGTCGGCGGGGCCAGCCGCAGGCACGGCGTCAGGGGTGGGGGCAGTGGGAAGGGACACGCGCAAGACAGGGAATCACGGAGGCCTGGAAAGGAGGCCGGGACATCATTGTCCCGGATCTGTCAGAACGGTCCGTTCAGTCCGACGACGGCGGCATTGAGCACCGAGGCGAAACTGACCCAGGCCAGGTAAGGAAGCAGCAGCAAGCGGATGCGCGGGTGGTAGCGGCCAGGCAGCCAGATCAAGAGCAGGATGGACAGCCATAGAAAACCGATCTCCATCAGCGCCCAATCCGGCCGGCGCAGGTGAAAAAACAGCAGGCTCCACAGCACATTGAACACGCCATTGAGCGCAAACAGCAGGATCAACTGCATGCGTTGGCGCGCATCGGGCGCCGCGCGCCAGGCGCCCACACCGGCCACCACGCACAGCGCGAAGATCAGCGTCCACGCAGGCCCGAACAGCCAGTCGGGCGGCTGAAACCAGGGCTTGACGAGGTTGCGGTACCAAGGACCGATGTGGGTGAGCGCACCGCCTGAGCCGGAGACCACCACAGCGCAGGCTGCGCCCACCACCCAGTGAAGCCATCGCCGTGGGGCCGCAGGGGGGTTCGCGTCTTCGGGCCGCCCGGCGGCACTCATGTCGCCTCCCTGGCGGTCGTTCACACGCGCGCCAGTCCCAGCAAATGGGCCATGTCCTTGAAGAAGATGCGCACATGCGCCATCGGACTGCGGCGGGTCAACTCTTTGTTCATGTAGGACTCGAAGGTGAGGCGTTGGACGTCGACATCCTCGCAGATCTTCACAAACCGCTCACGCCGGCGGTCATTGCCATACCAGAACCACTGCATGATCCCCAGCACCCGAAACACCATGCCGTGCGCCTTCATGAAGCGCTTGCGCGCCTGGCGCAGGGCGGCGGCCTCACCCGTGCGCAGGTACTCGCCCACCGCCTCGGCGGCGAGCTGGCCGCCATACATCGCGTAGTAGATGCCTTCGCCCGAAGCGGGCGCCACCACGCCGGCGGCGTCGCCGGCCAGCACCACATCACGCCCGTTGTCCCAGCGGGCCAGCGGCTTCATCGGCAAAGGCGCGCCCTCGCGGCGCACCGTCTCGGCACCCGCCATGCCCGACGACTCGCGCAGGGCGGCGGTGGCCGTGCGCAGGGAGAAGCCCTTGTCGGCGCTGCCAGTGCCGATGCTCAGGGTGTCGCCATGCGGGAACACCCAGCCATAGAAGTCGGGCGAGAGGCGAGCGTCATAGACCACGTCGCAGCGGGTGGGGTCATAGCCTTCGGGCAAGTGCGCGGGCCTGCGCACGATCTCGTGATACGCGAAGACGCAAGGCATGGGATCGCCGCCGGTGACGGCCTGGCGCGCCACTTCGGAGCGGGCACCGTCGGCGCCGATCACGGCGCGGGCGCGCACGCGCGAGGCCATCTCGGTGTCGCCCTGGCGGGAGCGGAAATGCACGACGGACACACCGTCGTCGTCGCGTGTGAGTTTCTCGAAAGTGCCGTTGCGACGCACCGCGCCGCTGTCCACGGCGCGCCGTCGCAGCCATTCGTCGAAGACCTCGCGGTCCACCATGCCGACGAAGCCATCCTCGATGGGAATGTCCACCCGCTTGCCTGAAGGCGCCACCATGCGCGCCGAGCGGGCCTTGGCCACGAGCAGTTCGTCGGGAATCTCGAAGTCGCGGATCAGACGCGGGGGAATGGCGCCACCGCAGGGCTTGATGCGACCGTCGCGATCGATCATCAGCACCGAGCGGCCCTGAGCGGCCAGGGTCTGGGCAGCGGTGGCGCCGGCGGGGCCGCCACCGACCACGACGACGTCGAAGGTGCTGTTCATGTTCATGGGTTCACCTGTTGGAAGAAGCCAGCGCGAGCGCGCGAGCGGGGGAGTCGGATGCCTGCGGGGGCGCGGCGGATTCGGTGGCAATGGCCGAGGGCGCGGGATCAATGACGATGCGCGCTGCGAGCAGCGCGGACAGTGCAAAGAGGACACCCTCAAGCGCGAAGACGCAGGCGTAGGCCGCACCCGGCTGCGCGATGAGCCAGCGCGCGAGATCAGTCGCGGCAGTGCCGGCCAGACCGCCCAGCCCGAAGGCGATGCCCTGCGCCGCACCCCAAAGGCCCATGCGCACACCTTCGCGCGAGGCGCGGCCTTGTGAGGCCAGCTGCATCATGGAGCCGATGGCGCCAATCGAGAAGGCGCCATTGGCGACCCCCAGGAGGAACACGTTTTCACGCAATGGCCAGGCGTGGCCGTTCACGCCCACGACGCCGGCCGCTGTGAGACCGGCCAGCGCGATCGCCGAGGCGATGCAGCCGCCCAGCGTCCAGGCGCGCAGCGAGCCCAGCGAGGCCAGTCCCGGGCGGCGCGCCAGTGTGCCGGCCGCAGCGACCAGCAGCATCCCCAGGAGGACACCGCCATGCTGCACACCCGCCAGGCGCGTGGACTCGCCCGGCGAGAAGCCATGCACGGCACCGGCGAAAGGCTCGAGGATCAGGTCCTGCGCGCTGTAGGCAAGCATGGAGACGAAGACGAAGATGGTGAATCGGCGTGCAGTGGTCTCGCTCCAGACTTCGCGCAGGGCCTCGCGGAAGGCGGGGCGCGGCGCGTCGGCCTCGGGCGTGGACACCACGAGGCCCGTGCCTTCCAGGCCCCATACCGCCAGACACGTGAGCGTCAGCGCGATCACGGCAACACCGGCAGTGACGGTGACCAGGCGCGCCGGCGTGTACGGATCGAGCAGCCCTCCCGCCACGCCGGCGGTGACCGCGAAGCCCGCGATCATCATCACCCACACCGTGGTGGCGGCGGCCGCGCGTCGCGCCTGTGGCACGCGCTTGGCCAAGAGCACGAGGAGGGACGTGCCGCAAGCGCTCACACCCAGACCGATCATCAGGAAGCCCAGGACGGCCAGGGCCATGCCCGCCTCGCGCTGCGTATGCATCCAGGCCACCGCCAGCGCCGCGAGCGTGCCACCCGCTGCGAGGACGGCCATGCCGCCTACGATCCAGGGCGTGCGCCGTCCGCCCACATCCGAGCCCCATCCCATGCGGGGACGCGTGGCCTGCACGGCGTAGTGCAGACCCACCAGCAGGCCAGGCAGCAGCGCGGGCAAGCCCAGCTCCACCACCATCACCCGATTGAGCGTGGACGTGGTCATCACCACGATGGCGCCCAGCGCCGCCTGCACCAGGCCCAGACGCACGATGCCGAGCCAGCCGAACGTCATGGTGGGCCTCCGCACGACGCAGCGCACGCGCTGTGAGATGCCCCAGCGGTGCTCACACCAGCCCCCGCAACGCGAAGGCCGACACCATCATGCCGGCGACAAAGAGCGGCACACCAAAGCCGCTGTACCAGAGGGCTCGGCCGCGTACGTCAGCCAGGAAGCGCGCCATGAGCACCGCCTGCGCCGCGAGCAGGGCCACGATACCCAGCGCGTGGGCCGGCTGGCCCCACACGAGCAGCAGGGCGATCACGCCGACTTGCGATAGCGCCATCGTCCAGCACGCCACGCGCGCGGCACGTTGCTCACCGAGCTGCACTGGCAGCGAGCGGATGCCCATGCGCCGGTCGCCTTCGACCGACTTGAAATCGTTGAGGGTCATGATGCCGTGCGTGCCCAGGCTGTAGAGGGCCGCGAGCGCCAATGAACGCGCCTCGGGCAAACTGCCGCCGGCCATCACCGCCGCGCCGGTGGCCCAGGCGATGCCCTCGTAGCTGATGCCGCAAGCGGCGTTGCCCCACCAGCCGTTTTGCTTCAGGCGCAAGGGCGGCGCACTGTAGGCCCAGGCCAGCACAAGGCCCAGAGCCGCCGCACCAAAGCCCCAGGGGCCCAGCAGCATGGCCACCGCCATCGACACCGCTGTCCAGGCAATGGCGATGTACAGGCCCCAGCGGCCCGGCATGCGGCCCGACGGGATGGGGCGTTGCGGCTCATTGATCGCGTCCACATGCCGGTCGAACCAGTCATTGACCGCCTGGCTGGTGGCGCAGACGAAGGGGCCCGCCAGTGCAATGCCCACCAACGCCAACAGCCAGTTACCGCCCTGCAGCGGCACGCCGGATGCCACCACGCCGCAGGCGAAGGCCCACATCGGCGGGAACCAGGTGATGGGCTTGAACAGCTCGGTGATCGCCGAGAGCGCAGGGCGGGACATTTGACGATTTTTTACTTGACAAGTATTGATGTCAATCTATATTTACACTCTAGAGCGCATACCAAATAGCTCATTAAGTGGCCTTATCCCCTCAAAACGCATACACAGGCATGCGCGTGACCCACGACCTCGACACAACCGCGCTCGCCCACCTGCTGGCGCAGCTGAGCGGGGACTTGGTGCTGGTGCTGGATGCCCAGGGGGGCGTGCTGAGGGTGGCCGCAGGCGCGGACACGGTGTTACCGGCGGGCGCGAGCGACTGGGAGGGTCAGCCCTGGTCGGAGACGGTGGCGCCAGACTCGCGCGCCAAGGTCGACCGCATGCTGCGTGAACTCACCCAGGGGGGCCGAACCCGGCGCCGGGAGCTCAACCACCCGCAGCCAGGCGGCGGCTTCGCGGCCTACGCCTACCACGCGCAGCAGCTGTCCCCTGGGGGCTTGGCTCTGGCGATGGGGCGCGACCTGCGCACGCAGTCGGCTTTGCAGCAGCGACTGCTGCAAGCGCTGCGCGAAGTGGAATCGAGGGCTTATTCCTCGTCGCCCGAGACGTCGCTGATGCCGTAGCGGCGCAGCTTGACGTAAAGGCTCTGACGCGAGAGACCGAGCATCTCGGCGGCCGAGGCGCGGTTGTCACCGGTGAGCTTGAGCGCGGCCTCGATGCACAGCTGCTCGATCAGGTCGGTGGTGTCGCGCACGATGTCCTTGAGCGGAACACGGCCGACCAACTCGGTCATCTCGTCGGGCGAACGCGGCAGCTCTCGGCCTTCGACACCTTCCGGGACGATGCGCCGGCCAATGTCGCGGATGGTGAAGCCCAGGCACGGGGGCGTGGCGCTCAGGGCCGCGACCGCGGAGATCTCGACATCGGTGGCGCCGCCGTGCTCGCCACGCAGCTGGGTGGCAAAGAGACGCACCGAGCCGTGCTGGCGCAGGTTGGACACGAGCACGTTCAGATCGACACCGCTGCGACCGAGCCAACGGTCCAGCGATTCACCGCGCACCATCTCGTCGGTGGGCATCTGGGTCAGATCCAGGAAGGCGCGGTTGACCTGGAGTACGCGGCCCTCGACGTCGGTGACGACAAAGGCATCGGGCGCCTGCTGCAGCAATTCGGTGAGCTCAGGCCCTTCGTCGACGCGCGCCTGACCCGCCGCAGTGCGCGCCAGCGACAGACGCACCAGGAAGCTGCTGGAGGTCTCCTGTCGAAACAGCGAGAGGGAGAGCTTGTAGTCCTCGCCTCCGCGCGCCAGGCGCACGGACGGCACTTCGGTGCGGCCCGAGGTGCGCACCCGCACGAAGGCCTCACGCAAGGTGTCCACCGAGCCAGACTCCAGGCCGTCCGACAGCACCCAGGAGGACTTGCGCATGGCATCACCAAACAGGGCCTGCGCAGCGGGGTTGGCTTCTTCGATCTTTTCGGTGGCCGCATCCAGAATGAGGACGGGCTCGGCGGCCTGCTGAAACAAGAGGCGGTAGCGGGTCTCCACATGGCGCAGGCGCCAGTAGTCGCGCTCCATCGAGACCTGGGCCCCGACCAGCCGCTGCTGCAGGGCCATTTCGGGCCGCATGTCGCGACCGAGGGCCACCAGCAGCGGCTCGCCGGCATGGCGGCCGGCACGGGGCACGGACACGACGCGGTAGGACACCGCCAGGTCGATGCCTGTCGGCAGGGGGTGGTTGACCTGACGCGGCGCTGGCCGGTGGCCGGCCAGGGCTTCTTTCAGCAGGGTCTCGACCTTGACCCGGGACTCGACCGTGACCGTGGCCGACAAGGGCTGGCCCATCCAATCGCGGCAGCCCAGGTTGACCAGTTCGGGGGACGCCAGCGACAGGTCGCGGATGCGGCCATCGGGACCGATCACCAGGACGATGTCGGCGGCTGCGGTGAGCAGCTCCGCGACTGCGTCGGGATCGAGTCCCACCAAAAAGGAATCGGCCGACTCAAAGTGGCCGAGATCCATTTTCTGGGTCATGACGGGGGGTTTCTCGTGGGGCAAACGTTGAAGCGGCTAATTGTGCCCGCTCAGCACGGCAAAGCCCGGGTTTCGACCAATTTCTCGGCGATTTCCGGGGCTAAGCTGCCATTGACGGCCAGCGCGTCGGCGCCCACCTCGCTGGCCAGGCCAGCCTGGCGCAGGAACATCGGCCCTCCCACCAGGATGCCGACCCGCGGGTTCATGGAGGCCTTGCGGACCGCGGCGATCGTGGTCGTCAGACGCGGCAGGTGCACCTCGCTGGCGAGGGACAAGCCCACCACGTCGTACCAGCTGCGGCGCACCAGGGACTCGACATCCAGCGACAGGGCGGGGCCACCGTCTACGTCCCAGCCGGCGCTGCGGAAGAAATCTCCCACCATCACCAGCCCGAAGGTGTGCTGCTCCCCCGGTGTGGGCGCCAGCAGGATGCTCCGGTGGGCGCCGCCCATGGGCGGACGGGTGACCAGGCCGGGACTGAGGTTGCGCATGGCCTGCTGCAGCCGGCCCACACCCACGGTGACGTCGGCGAAATTGCACACATCCTCTTCCCACAGCTCGCCCAGATGGCGGGCCGCCGGGGCCAGCAGGTCAACGAACAGGGTCTCGACGGGGATGCCCCGCAGGCGCATGGCCTCCACGCAGGCCATGGCCGCGCCGTCGTCCGGGAGCAACACCATGCGCACCAGCTCCTTGATATCTGCGGCGCTGATCGGATGGCCGGTCAGGACGCTCAGGTCTGGGGCTGTCGGCGTGGGGGCGTCGGCGGCGTGCGCCTGGATCAGGCGCGGAATGATGCGCTCGGAAATCGTGGTCGACAGCAAGGCGCGGCGCTGCTGCGGCGCCGGGTCAGGGGGCGCACCGCGGCCTGGGGCGGGGCCGGCATGTCGAGACGATGTCATCGGTACTCCTTGCTACGTGCACGAATGGATGGGGGCGTAGGCGCCCCGGTTCGAGCCAGAGCTTTCGTGCGCAGCCAAGCAGTTCTCTTGGAATCTCCTCACCGAAGAGCTTTTTAGCCCCTCCCTTACGGATGAGATTCACCCGGATTGTGCAGGGTTTTGACAGTTGCGTACATCCATTTCGGGCCCCGTCGGTCCGTGCGGTTCGGTTTGAGGGTATCGCCGTCGCCCTTTGAATGTCAACTTATATTTACGTCAATACGAATTGACATACGCCTCCCGGGCGGGCTAAATAGCTGATATGGCGGCTCATCCAGAGACAACGGCAGCGCGATCCCCTCCTGAAGTGTCAGGCGGGCTTTACACCCCGGAAGAACGCGTACGCCGGGACAACACCCCGTGGACCCTGGTCCAGGGGGTGCTCGCGCCTGTGCAATTTGTGGTGTTCTTGATCAGCCTGGGTCTGGTGGTGCGCTACCTGGCCACGGGCGAAGGCCTGGCCTGGGCCCATGCCTCGGTGGTGGCCAAGACGGCCACGCTCTATCTGATCATGGTGACGGGCTGCATCTGGGAGAAGGTGGTCTTCGGGCGTTACCTGTTCGCCCCCGCCTTCTATTGGGAAGACGTGTTCAGCATGGCCGTGCTGGCCCTGCACACCGCCTACCTGGTGGCCCTGGCCACCGGCGCCCTGAGCGACCGCGCCCTGATGGGGCTGGCTCTGGCGGCCTATGCCACGTATGTGGTCAATGCAACCCAGTTCCTTTTGAAACTGCGGGCGGCTCGGCTGCAAGAAGCCGCCGCGCGCGCGCCGGCGGGCGCTGATGCAAGCGCCTCCGGTCTCTCTGTGGAGGGTGCCCGATGAGCCCCGTCATTCCTATTCGCGCTGAAGCCCTGGGCTGCGCCGATGCGCCGGTCCTGCGCGAGCGCGGTCAGCGCGAGGTGTTCTGCGGCCTGACCGGCATCATCTGGCTGCACCGCAAGATCCAGGACGCCTTCTTCCTGGTGGTGGGCTCGCGCACCTGCGCCCACCTGATTCAATCCGCCGCCGGCGTGATGATCTTTGCGGAGCCGCGCTTTGCGACGGCCATCATCGACGAGCGTGACCTGGCTGGCCTGGCCGACGCCAACGAGGAGCTGGACCGCGTGGTCACGCGCCTCTTGGAGCGCCGACCCGACATCAAGATGTTGTTCCTGGTGGGCTCCTGCCCCTCGGAAGTGATCAAGCTGGACCTCTCGCGCGCGGCGCAGCGCCTGTCACAGCGCTTCAACCCCGGCGTGCGCGTGCTCAATTACTCGGGCAGCGGCATCGAGACCACCTTCACGCAAGGCGAGGATGCCTGCCTGGCCTCGCTGGTGCCGGTGCTGCCGGCGTCGGCACCATCGGCCGCCCCCGAGCTGATGGTGGTGGGCGCGCTGGCCGATGTGGTGGAAGACCAGTTCGCGCGGATCTTTCAGCAACTGGGTATCCCTACGCGCTTTTTCCCGCCGCGACAGGCCGACGCCCTGCCCCCGATCGGGCCGAACACCCGCTACCTGCTCGCGCAGCCTTTCTTGGGCGATACCGCACGCGCGCTCGAATCACGCGGCGCCACGCGCCTGCCCGCCCCCTTCCCGCTGGGCGTGGAAGGCACGCTGGCCTGGCTGGCCGCGGCCTGCGATGCCTTTGGCGTGTCGCGCGAGCGGCTCGATGAAGTGACCCGCGGTGCCCGCGAACGCGCCACTGCCGCCCTGGCCCGCCAGCGCGTGCAGCTCGAAGGCAAACGCATCTTCTTCTTCCCCGACTCGCAGCTGGAAGTGCCGCTGGCGCGCTTTCTCTCGCGCGAGATGGGCATGCAGCTGGTGGAAGTGGCCACGCCCTATCTGCACCGCCAACACCTGGCCGAAGAACTCGCCCTGCTGCCCGCCGACACGCGCCTGGCCGAGGGCCAGCATGTGGAGAACCAGCTCGATCGCTGCCGCGCCGCGCAACCCGACCTGGTGGTGTGCGGCCTGGGCCTGGCCAATCCGCTGGAGTCCGAGGGCCTGACCACCAAGTGGGCCATCGAGCTGGTGTTCACCCCCATTCAGGGCTTTGACCAGGCGGCGGACCTCGCCGAGTTGTTCACCCGCCCGCTCACGCGCCGGCTGAAGCTGGCCGCCTGAGGAAAGACGCACACCATGCAACTGACCCTCTGGACTTACGAAGGACCGCCCCATGTGGGCGCGATGCGCGTGGCCACGGCGCTGAAGGACGTGCACTACGTGCTGCACGCGCCGCAGGGCGACACCTACGCCGACCTGTTGTTCACAATGATCGAGCGGCTGCCGCGCCGCCCGCCGGTGACCTACACCACCTTCCAGGCGCGTGACCTGGGCGGCGACACCGCGGAATTGTTCAAGACGGCCGCCAAAGAGGCCTACGAGCGCTTCGCGCCGAAGGCCATGCTGGTGGGCGCCTCGTGCACCGCCGAATTGATTCAGGACGATCCGGGCGGCCTGGCCCAGGCGCTGGGCCTGCCAGTGCCGGTGGTGCCCCTCGAATTGCCCTCGTACCAGCGCAAGGAAAACTGGGGCGCGGCCGAGACCTTCTACCAATTGGTGCGCACGCTGGCTGGCCCCAAGCGCGAACGCGCACCTTCCGCCAGCGGCCGCCCGCGCTGCAATCTGCTGGGCCCCACCGCCCTGGGCTATCGCCACCGCGACGACCTGCGCGAGATCCGCAGCCTGCTCGAAGAAATCGGTGTCGAGGTGAACGTGGTCGCACCGCTGGACGCCACGCCCGCCGATCTGGCGCGCTTGCAAGACGCCGAGTTCAACGTGGTGATGTACCCCGAGACGGCCTCTGTCGCGGCCAGCTGGTTGCAACGCAGCTTCGGTCAGCCTTTCACGCGCACCGTGCCGATCGGCGTGAACGCGACGCAAGATTTCATCCGCGAAGTGGCGCAACTGGCCGGCCTGGACGCCGAGCCGCTGCTGGCGCGCACCGCCTCGCGCGCTCGCTGGTATGCGCGCTCGGTCGACTCCACCTACCTGACCGGCAAGCGCGTCTTCATCTTTGGTGACGCCACGCACGCCGTGGCCGCTGCGCGTGTGGCGGCCCAGGAAATGGGCTTCACTGTCGTCGGTCTGGGCACCTACAGCCGCGAGTTCGCGCGCGAGATTCGCGAGGCCGCCAAGCTCTATGGCGTCGAGCCGCTGATCACCGACGACTACCTGGAAGTGGAAGAACACATCCTGGCGGCACAGCCCGAATTGGTGCTGGGCACGCAGATGGAGCGTCATATCGCCAAGCGCGCGGGCATCCCCTGCGCGGTGATCTCGGCGCCGGTGCACGTGCAGGATTTTCCGGCGCGCTACTCACCGCAAATGGGCTTCGAAGGCGCGTGCGTGCTGTTCGACACCTGGGTGCATCCGCTGATGATGGGTCTGGAAGAACACCTGATCGGGATGTTCCGCGGCGACAGCGAATTCCATGAAGATGCCGCGCCCTCGCACCTGGGCGGTGTGCGCCGCGTGCCGCAGGCTGCAGCCCCGGCGATGCCCGATGCCGCGCCCGCGGCGGTGAGCGCGCCCGCTGCGACAGCGCCCGCATCGACAGCCCCGGCCACCCCCATCACGCTCACCGACGCGAACGCTGCCGCCTGGGTCGCCACCTGGCAGGCCGAGGCCGAGCGCGAGCTGAAAAAGATTCCCTTCTTCGTGCGGGGCAAGGCCCGCCGCAACACCGAGCAATACGCACGCGAGCACGGGCTGGACGTGATCACGCTGGACACCCTCTACGATGCCAAAGCCCACTTCAGCCGCTGAAGCCCGGGCCGGCGCCACGCCGATGCGGGTCGTTCTGGTCACGATGGACAGCCATCTGGCCAGCGCCGCGCAGCGCGCTGCACGCCGTCTGGCCAAGTCGCTGCCGGGTGTGTCGCTCAAGGTGCATGCCGCCGCCGAATGGTCGGACGAACCTGCCGCCTTGCAGCGTGCGCTGGACGACATCGCCCGCGGTGACATCGTCATCGCCACCATGCTGTTCATGGAGGACCACTTCCTGCCGGTACTGCCTGCGCTGAAGGCGCGGCGTGACCAGTGCGACGCCATGGTCTGCGCCATGTCAGCCGCCGAGGTGATGAAGCTCACCCGCATGGGCAAGTTCGACATGGGCGCGCCCGCTAGCGGATTCATGGCCATGCTCAAACGCATGCGGGGCAAGCGCGAAGGCGACAACGTCGATAGCAACCGCGGCGCCGAAGGCAAGGCCACCGCCGGCGCGCAGCAAATGAAGATGCTGCGGCGCCTGCCCAAGATCTTGCGCTTCATCCCCGGCACCGCACAGGACGTGCGGGCCTACTTCCTCACCTTGCAATACTGGCTGGCCGGCTCCGAGGACAACCTCGTGCAGATGGTGCAGCTGCTAGTGGACCGCTATGCCGACGGCCCGCGCGCCGGGCTGCGCGGAAAAGCCAAGGTACTGCCGCCCGCCGAATACCCCGAAGTCGGCGTCTACCACCCGGCGATGGAGCCCCGCTTGTCGGCACAGGTCAGCGACCTGCCCCGCGTGGCCGTCACCGGCAAGCGCGGCACCGTGGGCCTGCTGCTGATGCGGTCCTACCTGCTGGCCGGCAACACCAAGCACTACGACGGCGTGATCACGGCGATGGAGGCCCGCGGCCTGCGCGTCATCCCCGCCTATGCCACCGGCCTGGACAACCGCCCCGCCGTCGAATCCTTCTTCATGAAGGATGGTCGCCCCGCGATTGACGCCCTGGTCTCCCTCACCGGCTTCTCGCTGGTGGGCGGCCCGGCCTACAACGACGCCCGCGCCGCCGAAGACGTGCTGGCGCAGCTGGACGTGCCCTATCTGGCCGTCACGCCCGTGGAATTTCAGACCCTGGACCAATGGGGTGCCTCGGCGCGCGGCCTGCTGCCGGTGGAGGCCACGATGATGGTGGCCATCCCCGAGCTCGATGGCGCCACCGGCTCCATGGTCTATGGTGGTCGCGGCAGCGCCTCGCACACCGCCTGCACCGGCTGCTCGCACGGCTGCCACTTCATCCAGGACAGCGCCGCCCACGACATGCAAAGCTGCGTGGACCGCGCCGACATGCTGGCCCAGCGCGTGGGCCGCCTGATCGATCTGCGTCGCAGCGAGCGCGCCGCCCGCAAGGTGGGCGTGGTGATCTTCAGCTTCCCGCCCAATGCGGGCAACATCGGCACCGCCGCTTTCCTGGCGGTGTTCGAGTCGCTTTACAACACCCTCGCCGCGATGAAGCGCGAGGGCTACACCGTCGACCTTCCCGCCAGCGTCGACGAACTGCGCGCCCGCATCACCAAGGGCAACGCCGAGCGCTTTGGCGCCGACGCCAACGTCCACGCACGCATCCCCACCGACGACCATGTGCGCCGCGAGAAGCACCTGACCGAGATCGAAGCGCAGTGGGGCCCTGCCCCCGGCCGCCAGCAAAGCGATGGCGCCAGCCTCTTTGTGCTGGGCGAGCGCTTTGGCAATGTGTTCGTGGGCGTGCAGCCCGCCTTCGGCTACGAGGGCGACCCGATGCGCCTCTTGTTCGAGAAGGGCTTTGCCCCCACGCATGCCTTCTCGGCTTTCTACCGCTGGCTGCGCGAAGACTTCGGCGCCGACGCAGTGCTGCATTTCGGCACGCACGGCGCGCTCGAATTCATGCCGGGCAAGCAAAACGGCCTGTCCGCTCAGTGCTGGCCCGACCGCCTGATTGGCGATCTGCCCAACGTCTACCTCTACGCCGCGAACAACCCCTCCGAAGGCACGCTGGCCAAGCGCCGCAGCGCCGCCACACTCGTGAGCTACCTCACGCCGCCGGTGGCCCAGGCCGGCCTCT
The DNA here is from genome assembly GCA_041159245.1 of Pseudomonadota bacterium. GTDB lineage: Bacteria > Pseudomonadota > Gammaproteobacteria > Burkholderiales > Burkholderiaceae_C > Ramlibacter. The sequence goes on along the minus strand of JBEAZV010000004.1, from coordinate 23,734 downwards.
ACAAGGACCTGGTGGATTTGAAGTCCGCGCTAGAGCGCTATCGTGGCCTGGAGCCCGAGGCCGACGTCGAGCGCGCCGACCTCGCGGTCAGCATCCAGGCGCAGGCGGCCTTGCTCGAGTTGGCACCCGCCGAACCCGCGTGGTCCGATGCCGACGCTGCAATCAACGGCCTGACGGGCAAACTGCTCGAACTCGAATACACGCTGATCCCACACGGCTTGCATGTAGTGGGCCAGGCGCACACGCCCGCCCAGCGCACCGACCTGCTCCTGGCCTGCGCCGAAGCGGGCCATGGCGTGAAGCCGGCGCGCGAGATGGTGCAAGCCCTGGTGCAAGGCGCCAGCGCTGAGTCGGCACTGGCCCTGCAAGCGCAGGCCGATGCCGACACCCTGCTGCCGGTGCTGCGTGAACTGGCCAGCACCAACGCCCTGCTCGATCACGACCACGAGATCGCGGGCCTGTTGCGCGCCCTCGACGGCCGCTTCCTGCGCCCGGCGCCCGGCGGCGACCTCCTGCGCACGCCCGCGGTGCTGCCCACCGGCCGCAACCTGCACGGCTTCGACCCGTTCCGCATCCCCAGCGCATTCGCCGTCAAGGACGGCGCGCGCCAGGCCGAGCGCCTGCTGCAAAAGCACGCGCAAGACGGCCATGCCTTCCCCGAGTCCATCGCCATGGTCTTGTGGGGCACCGACAACCTCAAGAGCGAAGGCGGCCCCATCGCGCAGGCCCTGGCCCTCATGGGTGCCAAGCCCCGCTTTGACAGCTATGGCCGTCTGGCCGGCGCCGAGTTGATGTCGCTGGCCGACCTGGGCCGCCCGCGCGTGGACGTGGTGATCACCCTCTCGGGCATCTTCCGCGACCTGCTGCCGCTGCAAATCAAGCTCTTGGCCGAAGCCGCCTTCCTGGCCGCCAGTGCCGACGAGCCGCTGGACCAAAACTTCATTCGCAAGCACGCCCTGGCTTATCAGGCCGAACATGGCGGCGATCTGGAGACGGCGTCGCTGCGCGTCTTCGGCAACGCCGAGGGCGCCTACGGCGCCAACGTCAACAGCCTGGTGGACAACAGCCGCTGGGAAGACAACGACGAACTGGCCGAGACCTACAGCCGCCGCAAGGGCTTTGCCTACGGACGCAGCGGCCGCCCGGTGCAACAGGCGCAACTTCTGAACAGCGTGCTCGCCGGCGTGCAACTGGCGTATCAAAACCTGGAGTCGGTCGAACTGGGCGTCACCACCGTGGACACCTACTTCGACACCTTGGGCGGCATCAGCCGCGCGATCCAACGCGCCAAGGGCCCCGAGGCCAGCACTGCGCCCGTCTACATCGGCGACCAGACCCGCGACGCCAATGGTGGCGGCACGGTGCGCACGCTCACCGAGCAGGTGGCACTGGAGACCCGCACCCGCATGCTCAATCCCAAGTGGTACGAGGGCCTGCTGGAACACGGCTACGAAGGCGTGCGCCAGATCGAAAGCCATGTGACCAACACCCTGGGCTGGTCGGCCACCACCGGCCAGGTGCAACCCTGGGTTTACCAGCAACTGAGCGAGACCTTTGTGCTCGATCCGGCCATGCGCGAGCGCCTGGCCAAGCTCAATCCCACCGCCGTCGCGCGTGTGGCCCATCGTCTACTGGAAGCCAGCGAACGCAATTACTGGCAACCGGACGCCAACGTGCTGGAAGCGCTCAAGCGCGCCGGCGAGGAGCTGGAAGACCGGCTCGAAGGTATTTACGAAGAAAGCGCCACATGACCGTGACCTCTGTACCTGTTTCCAACATCGGCCGCGGCGGCCGCCCCGACGGCGAGGGCAGCGTGCAAGTGCAGCTTGACCCGAACCTGAAGATCGGCAACGCCAAGGTGTTCGCCATCTACGGCAAGGGCGGCATCGGCAAGAGCACGACGTCGTCCAACCTCTCGGCGGCCTTCTCCCACATGGGCAAGCGCGTGCTGCAGATCGGGTGCGACCCCAAGCACGACTCCACCTTCACCCTGACCAAGAAGATGCTGCCCACCGTCATCGACATCCTCGAGACGGTGGACTTTCACGCCGAGGAACTGCGGCCCGAGGACTTCGTCTTCCCCGGCTACAACGGCGTGATGTGCGTCGAGGCCGGCGGCCCGCCCGCCGGCACCGGCTGCGGCGGCTACGTGGTGGGTCAGACGGTGAAGCTGCTGAAGGAGCACCACCTGCTGGAAGACACCGACGTGGTGATCTTTGACGTGCTGGGCGACGTGGTCTGCGGCGGCTTTGCCGCGCCCCTGCAGCATGCCGACCGCGCGCTGATCGTCACGGCCAACGACTTCGATTCCATCTTCGCGATGAACCGCATCGTGCAAGCGATCGGCGCGAAGTCCAAGAACTACAACGTGCGCCTGGGCGGCGTGATCGCCAATCGCAGCGCCGCCACCGACCAGATCGACAAGTTCAACGACCGCACCGGCCTGCAGCTGGCGGCGCACTTCCCCGATCTGGACGCAATCCGTCGCAGCCGCCTCAAAAAATCCACGCTCTTTGAGATGGAAGACTCGCCCGGCCTGCAGGCGGTCAAGGACGAATACATGCGCCTGGCCGCCAAGCTGTGGCTGGGGGCCGACCCGCTGCCCGCCGTCCCGATGAAGGACCGCGACATTTTTGACCTGCTGGGATACGACTGATATGCAGCCCGATCCGCGCTACCTCGAACGCCGCGGCCAGATCGAACACTACTTCGATCGCACCGCGGTGCAGGCCTGGGAGCGCCTGACCTCCAACGCGCCGGTAGGCCGGATCCGCGCCACGGTGCGCGCGGGGCGTGACCGCATGCGGGAGAACCTGCTGTCCTGGCTGCCCGCACGCATGGACGGCCTGCGCCTGCTCGACGCCGGCTGCGGCACCGGAGCGCTGGCCCAGGTAGCCGCCGAACGCGGCGCACATGTGATCGCCATCGACCTCTCGCCCACTCTGGTGAACCTGGCGCGCGAGCGCCACCGCCTGGCGGGACACGTGATGATGGGCCGCATCGACTTTCGTGCGGGCGACATGCTCGATGAAGCCTTGGGCGAGTTCGACCACGTGGTGGCGATGGATTCGCTGATTCACTACGACACCCCGGACATCGTGCAGGCGCTCACACGCCTGTCGCGCCGCACCAAGCGCTCCATGCTATTCACGTTCGCGCCGCGCACACCGCTCTTGGCGGTGATGCACCGCGTCGGACGCCTCTTTCCCCGCTCGGACCGCTCGCCCGCACTGGAGCCACAGGCCGAGCCGGTGTTGCGCGAAGCCCTGGTCGCCGGACTGGGCCCTCTGGGCTGGCAGGAAGGCCGCACTGAACGTGTCGCCAGCAGCTTCTACACCTCGCAGGCCTGGGAGTGGAAACGCGCATGAAAAAGGCTTGGCGCTTGCCGCCCGCGCTTGTCGGCGTCTTCAACCGCTACGTCCCCTTCGCGGACGCAGCCTCGGCCGACTTGCCGCTCGCGCGCCTTTTGCGCCTGTCCTTGTTCCAGGTGGCGGTGGGCATCACCACCGCCTTGCTCGTGGGCACGCTCAATCGCGTGATGATCGTGGAGCTGGGCGTACCGGCCTGGTGGGTGGCGCTGTCCGTCGCCCTGCCCCTGGTCTTTGCGCCGATGCGCGCCTTCATCGGCTACCGCAGCGACACCCATCCCTCGGTGCTGGGCCTGCGCCGCCTGCCTTACCTGTGGATCGGGACCCTGCTGATGTTCGGCGGTCTGGCGATCATGCCCTTCGCCCTCCTGCTGCTGTCCGAGGCCGACACCACGCCCGCCATGTGGCTGGGACGCACGGGCGCCGCACTGGCCTTCATCGTGGTGGGCGCGGGCCTGCAGATCTCCCAGACGGCCGGCATCGCGCTGGCCAACGATGTCGCCCCCGAGGACAAGCGTCCCCGCGTGGTGGCTCTCCTGTACGCCATGCTGCTGGTGGGTCTGATCGCCGGCAGCGCGATGCTCGGTAGCCTGCTCGCCCAGTTCAGCCCGGTGCGCCTCATACAAGTGGTGCAGGGCGCCGCAGTCCTGGTGGTGGTCTTGAACCTGATGTCGCTGTGGAAGCAGGAGGCGCGTGGCGCTCGACGCGGCGCGCGCGAACCCGACGGCTTTCGCCGCAATTGGCAGCGCCTGATGGCCCTGCCCAAGATGCGGCGCTTTCTCTGGACGGTGGGCCTGGGTACCGCCGCCTTCAGCATGCAGGACATCATCCTCGAGCCCTTTGGCGGCGAGGTGCTGGGGCTGGATGTGGGCCTGACCAGTGCGCTGACCGCGCTCTCCGCCGGCGGCGCGCTACTGGCATTTCTATTGGCGGCCCGCCTGCTGGCGCGCGGCGTCGATGCCGTGCGCCTGGCCGCCGCCGGGGCCTTGCTTGGATTGCCGGCCTTTGCCTGCGTGATTTTCTCGGCGCCCCTGGAAGCGCCCCACCTGTTTCGCTTCGGCGCCAGCCTGATCGGATTTGCCGGTGGCCTGTTCTCGGTCGGCATGCTCCTGACCGCCATGGAAATGCCGGAGAAGGAATTGACCGGCATGGTCCTGGGCGCCTGGGGTGCCGTGCAAGCCACCGCCGCTGGCGTGGCCATGGCCCTGGGCGGCGTGGTGCGTGACCTGGCCGGCCACCTGGCGATGCAGGGCTGGCTCGGCGAGTCCCTCATCTCGAAGGCGACGGGTTACAGCGTCGTCTTCCACCTCGAGATCTACCTCTTGTTCGTCGTGCTGGTGGCCCTAGGGCCGCTGGCGCGTCGACGTTCGACCACCCCTGTGCCGCATGCGCCGCAGCCTTTCGGGCTGGCGCAGCTGCCGGGATGATTTTTCACACCGCCTCAATCTAGGAGAACCCCATGGGAACAGGCGCCATCACCCAGTACGTCGACGTCGCGCAGCTTGTGCTGTACGTCTTCTGGGCCTTTTTCGCAGGCCTCATCTACTACCTCGCGCGTGAGAACCACCGCGAGGGCTACCCGATGGATCCGGGCCGCGAGAACGGCCCCAAGATCACCGGCTGGCCCGTGCCCGAGGCCAAGACCTTCAAGCTGGACGACGGCCGCGAATTCCACGCGCCCGACTTCAACCGGCCCGACGGCAGCTACAGCGCCCAGCCCGCACACCGCTTCAACGGCGCGCCGCTGGAGCCGGTGGGTGACCCGCTGCTGGCTGGCGTCGGCCCCGGCGCTTGGGCCGCACGTGCCGACATCCCCGACATGCATGAAGGCCACGCCAAGATCGTGCCGCTTCGTGTCGCCGCCGACCACGGCGTGTCGCCGCGCGACACCGATCCGCGCGGCCTGCCCGTGCACGGCGCCGACGGCGAAGTGGCCGGCACCGTCACCGATCTGTGGATCGACCAGTGCGAGATGATGTTCCGCTACCTCGAAGTGCAGGTGCCCGCAGGTCACCGCGTACTGCTGCCGATCGCCTTCGCCCGCATCCGTCAGGACGAAGTGGCGGTGCAGGCCCTGTTGGGCGCGCAGTTCGGCAACGTGCCGCGCACCCGCAGCGACGTGCAGATCACGCTGCTGGAAGAAGAAAAGATCAGTGCCTACTACGGCGCTGGAACGCTGTACGCGACGCCCGCTCGCCAGGAGCCCTTGGCGTGAGTGACACCGCAGGCACCCACGGGCGTCACATCGCCCCGCACCACGAGCACGAGTTCGAGGCGGCGCCGGGCTTGCCCGAGGCACTGCCTGCGGGCGAGCGCATTCTCTGGCAAGGCGGCCCTCAGTGGGGTGATCTGTGCCTGCATGTCTTTCACCTGCGCAAGCTGGCGGTGTATTTCGCCGCGATGATGGGCCTGCAGGCGCTGTACCTGCTGGGAGATCCGCAGGCCGCCCTCGGCCGCTCGCTCACCCTGAGTGCGCTGGCCGCCGCCACCGCGCTGGGCCTGCTGGCCCTGACCGCCTGGGGTGTTGCCCGGACCACGCTCTACACCCTCACCTCGCGCCGAGTGGTGATGCGCATTGGCATCGTGCTCACGATCACGCTGAACCTGCCGCTGCGCCAGCTGCGCGGCGCCGACCTGCTGGCGCATGCCAATGGCCGCGGTGACGTATCACTCGCCCTCGCGGGCGACAAACGAATCGGCTGGTTCCATCTGTGGCCACATGCCCGCCCCTGGGCGCTGCGTGACCCGCAGCCCACGCTGCGCTGCATCCCCGACGCGCAGGTGGTGGGCCAGCGCCTGCTGGCCGCGTGGCAGGCCGCCAATCCGGGCATCTCCACCCGCGTGGTAACGGACGCACCCGCGGCGAACGACGCACGCGAAGTAGCTGCCAACGACCCGATCGCCGCCGCATGAACGCGCACACGGCCACCGCTCACAGCACTGCAAGCCGCGGGCTGCCCTGGCCTGTGTGGGCCATGCTGGCCCTGGCGATGCTGACGCTGTCGGTGGTGGGCCTGCAGCGCCTGATCGGCGGACCCGCCACCGAAGCGGACCCCGTCACCTGGCAGCGCGCCCTGCATTTCGAGGACCGACCCAATGGCGACGTCGCCGTGCTCGACGCGCAGGACCGCCAAGAGGTGGCGCGCTTCCAGGGCGAGCAGGGCTTCCTGCGCGGTGCGCTGCGCACCCTGGCCCGCGAGCGCCTGCGCCGCGGGATGGGCCCGTCCGAACCTTTTCTCTTGAGCGGCCACAGCAACGGCCGCCTGACCCTGTCCGACCCGGCCACCGGTACGCGCATCGCGCTGGAGTCCTTCGGCCCCAGCAACGTTGCAGTCTTCGCGCCCCTGCGCGATGCGGGCCGCGCACCGCAACGACCCTGAATCTTCCCGCCACGAGAGCCACGCCATGAACGCACCTCACGCTGCCACCCTCGAATACGACGCCCTCGCGAACCTGATCGATACGGTCGAGACCGCCGACGACGCCATGGCCAAGGCCACGCGCAGCACCATGCTGACGCCGCGCTTTTACACCACCGACTTCGACGCGATGGACAAGATGGATGTCTCGCCCGTGCGCGCCGAATGGGACGCGATGATCCTGGAGTACGAGGGTGACAACAACCACGACCACTTTCAGCGCGACGCCGCCTTCGCAGAGGAAGCGCGCGCCGGCCTGGAAGCCATGTCGCCCGAGCTGCGCCAGGAGTTCTTGGACTTCTTGATCTCATCGTGCACCTCGGAGTTCTCCGGCTGCATCCTGTACAACGAGATCCAAAAGCGCGTCACCAATCCGGACATCAAGTCCTTGATGCGGTACATGGCCCGCGACGAATCGCGTCACGCCGGCTTCATCAACTCGGCGCTCAAGGACTTCGGTCTGGGCATCGACCTGGGCGGCCTCAAGAAGAACAAGGCCTACACCTACTTCAAGCCCAAATACATCCTGTACGCGACCTACCTGTCCGAGAAGATCGGCTACGCCCGCTACATCACCATCTTTCGCCAATTGGAGAAGAACCCGGACAAGCGCTTTCACCCGATCTTTCGCTGGTTCGAACGCTGGTGCAACGACGAATTCCGTCACGGCGAGTCCTTCGCGCTCATGATGCGCGCGCAGCCGGAGCTGCTGTCCGGAGTGAACAAACTCTGGATCCGCTTCTTCACGCTGGCGGTGTACGCCACGATGTATGTGCGTGACCACATGCGCCCTCTGATGCATGAGGCCATGGGTTTGCATTCCACCGAATACGACTACGAGGTGTTTCGCATCACCTCCGAGATCGCGGCACAGGTCTTCCCGGTGGACTTGGACATCGATCACCCCGTCTTTCGCGCCGGCATGATCCACCTGCTGGAGTGCTCGGTGGGCCATGCCAATGCCAAGGCGCGCGGCGGCGTGATGGGTCTGCTGGGTCAGGCGCGCTACGCCCTGAGTGCGGCCTGGACCTTCGGCCGTCTGTTCTTCCTGCCGGTCAAGCACCGCCCGCTGCCGGACCAGATCCGCGTGCAGCCGGTGTGGTGAACGTCGCAACGATCGCCATCGCATGAACGATTTCTGGGCTTCCACCGCGGCGCCTGCGCTGTTCGCGCTGTTTGCCTGGTGGTTCGGGACGGGCGCCATCCTCTGGCTAGTGCGCCGGCCTGTGCGCAGTTTCCGCTGGCGCATGGCGGGCATGAGCGTACTGGGCCTGGCAAGCCTGTGGGGCGCGCACCGCAGCATGCAGTCTGGCGAAGTGGCCAACGCCTACCTGGGTTTTGCCAGTGTGATCGTGATGTGGGGTTGGCACGAGCTGGCCTTTCTCAGTGGCTGGATCACCGGGCCGCGGCGCGAGCCGCTTACACCCGGTGCGCCTGGCATCGTGCGTTTTCGCGAATCCCTGCAGGCCATCTTGCACCACGAGTTCGCCCTGCTCGCCAATTTCGGCGTGCTGCTGCTGATGCAAAACGGCGAACCCAATCATGTGGCGATCTGCACCTTTGCCTTGCTCTGGTGCATGCGCCTGTCGGCCAAGTTGAACCTGTTCTTTGGCGTGCCCGAGGTGGGCGAGCAGTACCTGCCCACGCACCTGACCTACCTGGGCAGCTACTTCCGGCGCGGCCCGGTCAGCGTTTTCTTTTACTTCTCCATCAGCATCGCCGCCGGCAGCTGGCTGTGGCTGGTGGGCCAGGCGCATCGGGGCACGGTCACCGTGAACACGGGCTGGGTGCTGCTCGCGGCACTCCTGGGACTGGCCATCATCGAGCACCTGCTGATGATGTTCCCGCTGCCGATGCAGCGTCTGTGGGGATGGGCCATGGGTCGCTCGACACCCACCGCGGTGCCGTCGGTGACCGCGGGTCTGCCGGTGGTGCCTACCGTCATCGAACCTGAAGCGAGCCGGCCATGAACGCCTTTCGCGCCGTCGAGGACCGCATGCCGTCACGGCTCGCAGGTCCGGATGCGCCGCTTGCTGTGGTGATCGGCAGTGGCTTTGGTGGCCTGGCCGCTGCGATCCGACTATCGGTGCGCGGCTGGCGCGTGCGCGTGCTGGAAAAACTCGACGCCCCGGGCGGCCGGGCCTATATGCACAAGCAGGAGGGCTTCAGCTTCGACGCGGGCCCGACCATCATCACCGCGCCCTTCCTGCTGGAAGAATTGTGGGCGCTGTGCGGCCGCAAGATGGAAGACGACATCGACTTGCGCCGCATGGATCCGTTCTATCGGATCCGCTTTCACGACGGCACCCACTTCGACTACAGCGACGACGAGGCGTCCATGATGACCCAGGTCGCCGCGATCAGCCCGGGCGATGTACCGGGCATGCGCCGCCTGATGGTGGCCGCCGAACGCTGCAAGGTCCTGGGCTTTGAAGGCATGGGCGACAAGGCCTTCGAATCCTTCGGCGACTTGCTGCGCGCCATACCGTCTTTCATGCGCATGCAGGCCTGGCGCAGCATCCACAGCCTGGTGGCCCAGCACCTCAAGCACCCCAAGCTGCGGCTGGTCATGAGCTTTCACCCGCTGCTGATTGGCGGCAACCCGTTCTCGGTCACCTGCGCCTACGCCTTGATCCACGCTTTGGAGCGCAACTGGGGCGTGCACTCCGCGATGGGCGGCACCGGCGCCATCGTCGACGGCTTGGTGGGCCTGCTGCGCGAGCGCGGCGTGCGCATTGACTGCAATTCCCCTGTGACCCGCATTCGCGTGGAAGGCGGGCGCGCGCGCGGCGTCGAGTTGGCTTCGGGCGAATACCTGCCCGCTGACATCGTCGTGAGCAACGGCGATTCCGCCTGGACCTACCGCCACCTGATCGAACCACAATATCGCCTGCACTGGACGGACCGGCGCATCGACAAGGGCCGCTACTCCATGGGCCTCTTCGTCTGGTACTTCGGTACGCGCGGGCAGTACCCCGAGGTGCCGCACCACATGATGGTGATGGGCCCGCGCTACAAAGAACTGCTCACAGACATCTTTAAGCGCAAGAAGCTGGCCAAGGACTTCAGCCTTTATCTGCACCGCCCCACGGCCACCGATCCCTCGCTGGCGCCCCCGGGCTGTGACACCTTCTATGCGCTGTCGCCGGTGCCGCACCTCGATAGCGGCACCGATTGGTCCGAGCAAGCCGAGATCTATCGCCAAGCGATTTGTGAAGCACTCGAGGCCACCGTGCTGCCCGGCCTGTCGCAACGCATCGTCACCTCGCGTATCGCCACACCCCAAGATTTTCAAGACCGTCTGTGGTCCTACAAAGGTGCAGGCTTTGGCCTGGAGCCCCTGCTGCTGCAAAGCGCGTGGTTTCGTCCGCATAACCGCAGCGAGGATGTGGAAGGCCTGTACATGGTGGGCGCGAGCACGCACCCCGGCGCGGGCGTGCCGGGCGTGCTGATGTCGGCCAAGGCGCTGGAGTCGGTGCTGCCAGAAGTGAGTGCGTATGCACGCTGACGACGCCGTCGCACCTGCCGTGACCGACCTGTCGCACCACGATCTGGAGGCCTGCGTCGCAATGATGCGCGGCGGCTCGCGCACCTTCTTCGCCGCCAGCCGCCTGCTCCCGCCTCGGGTGCGCGCGGGGGCAATTGCGCTGTATGCCTTCTGCCGTGTCGCCGATGATCTGGTGGATATGCCCGGGGGTGGCGAAGCCAGCGTCGCAGTGCTGCGCGATCGACTGGACCGCATCTATGCCGGCACGCCGCTGGATGTGGTCGAGGACCATGCTCTCTCCCTGCTGGTGCAGGAGACTGGCCTGCCGCGTCACTTGCTCGACGCCTTGATTGAAGGCTTTGCCTGGGACGCGCAGGCGCGCCTGTATGAAACCATCGAAGACGTACACGCCTACGGCGCTCGGGTGGCCGGCAGCGTGGGCGCGATGATGTCCTGGGTGATGGGTGCGCGCCAGCCGCAGACGCTGGCTCGCGCCTGCGAGCTGGGTGTGGCGATGCAACTGACCAACATTGCGCGCGATGTGGGCGAGGACGCACGCAACGCGCGCTTGTATTTGCCCCGGCAGTGGCTGCGTGAAGCAGGGGTAGACATAGAGGCCTGGCTGCAGGACCCGGTGTTCACGCCGGGTGTTTCACGCGTAGTGGAACGCCTGCTGCAAGAGGCGGATCGCCTCTACAAGCGGTCCACTGCGGGCATCGGCGAACTCCCTGCAGATTGCCGCGCTGCCATCCTGGCCGCCAGTCTGATCTACGGCGAGATCGGTCACCAGCTGCGACGCGAAGGCGGCGACTCGGTGAACCACCGCACGGTGGTGAGCACGCCGCGCAAGCTGATGCTGCTCGCAAGCGCGTGGACGCAGGCCGGCTGGCTGCGCGCGCAGGCGGTGCCGCTGGAGCCCCTGGCGGCGATTGCTTATTTGGTGGACGGCTGCTCGCCGCACGACGGCGCAGGGGCTTCACGCGCAGGCGCAGGGTTCCCCAATCGCGGCATTCCACAGCGGGTGGAGTGGGTGTTTGATCTGCTGGAGCGGCGTGAGCATGCGCGCCTTCAACGCGGCGGGTCCAAGGTCGACGCGGCGCCCCTGCACTGAGGGGTGACGCGCCTTGAGCGCAAGGCGCGGCGCACGGTGCATCTGCGCTTCACCCGCCTCTTGAAACCTTTCGTCTGGCAGGGTGCTGTCCCCGTTACTGAGACGCGTATGGGCCTGCGGTCCTACTTCGGGCTGCTCCCATCGACCAGCGCGACCCATTCTTAAAATAAGCAACTAAATTTTATTGATAAAGTACATTACACTATCATATAATGTGTTTTAAATGAAAAGCGCTCCTCCACCCCCGCTCCCTGTCGTGCGCAGCCTGAACCGCCTCGGTCAGGCGATTTCGCTCGCACGCCGGCGCAGGCACCTGACGCAGCAGGACCTGGCAGAACGCATCGCCACATCGGCCAACACCGTGCGGCGCATGGAGGCGGGGCATCCGGGCACGGCGTTGATGCATATCGCAAGAGCCCTGCAGGTGTTCGGTGAGCTCGACAAGCTCGATCAGTTGCTCGATACACCTCAAGACACCATCGGCCTGACCCTGATGGACGAGAAGTTGCCCCAGCGTGTGCGCAAGTCGCGCAAGACACCTGAATCAGGAGCGTTCTGATGGCCGTCACGCGCACCGTGATGGATGTCTTCTTGGGCAAAGCAGAAAAGTCGCTGGGACGGCTCATCTTCATCAAGGACGGCCCCCGCGAGTTTTCCCAATTCGCCTACAGCGACGATTGGCTGGCGGATCCCCTGTACTTCGAGGTCTCGCCGGATCTCCACCGCCAAAGCGGCTACCAGCTACGCAAGCCGCCGACCCCCAACGACCCCTGCTTCTTTCTGGCCCTGGCCGACACCGAGCCGGATGCGTGGGGGCGCCGGGTGATCGCACGGGCGCATGCGAAGGCACGTGCCCAAGATCCTTCGATGGGGCCGCTGACCGAAGCGGACTACCTCGCCTGCGTGGATGATTTCAGCCGGGTGGGCGCCCTGCGGCTGCGCGATGAGGCGGGCCACTACCTGCGACGCGTGGCCGAAGGCGCGCGCTCAACGCCTGCGTTTCTAGAGCTCGAAAAAATCCTGCGGGCCTCGCGCGCGGTGGAAATGAGCCAGGAAACGGCCGAGGACCTGGCTTACCTTCAAGGCAAGGGCACCTCCCTGGGGGGCATGCGGCCCAAATGCACCTTGCTGGATGCAGACGGCGCCTTGTCGCTGGGCAAGTTTCCCAGCGTGAGCGACGAGCGCGCCGTCACCCGCGGCGAGGTGCTGGCGCTGCGTCTGGCCAGGCTGGCTGGTATCGACAGCGCACACGCACGGATCGTGATGGTCCAGGACCAGCCGGTGGCCTTGATCCGCCGCTTTGACCGCACGCCGGAGCAAAGCCGGATTCCCTACCTCTCCGGTGCCACGCTCTTGCAAGCGCGCCGTGACGACGAGCATTCGTATACGGAGATCATCGATGTGATGCGATCCAAGTGCGAGAACTTCATCGAAGACGCCCGCCAGTTGTGGCGACGGCTGGTCTTCAATCACCTGATCACGAATGTCGATGATCACCTGCAGAACATCGGTTTCCTTTACAGCGGCAACAACCAGTGGCGCTTGGCACCGGCCTTCGACTTGAATCCGTTCCCCGACAAGGACCCGGAATCCAAGACCTGGCTTAGTGAAGACAGCGGTCCGATCACATCGATCGAGCAACTGTGGGGGCAAGCCGCCCGCTTTGAGTTGTCACCGGTCCAGGCCCAAGCTGTTCTGGATGAAGTCCGCGCAGCGGTCGCGCGGTGGAAAGAGGTGGCGGCCTCTCCAGAAGTGGGGCTGCCGGCGCAGGAAATGAGCGACTTCAAGCCTGCGTTTGAAAGCCGCGCGATCGGGTAGGCGATGGCCTCGAGGCGCTGACCTGCCGGGCGCTCAGCGCATCAGCGTCACGATGACGATGAAGACCCCCAGCCCCAAGTTGATCGTCACCCAGCGACGTATCTGCGCCATCGCAGCGCCCCCAGCGGCTGCATCCGAAGCCTCCACCGCACGCCCCAGCCGCTTGTAGAGCGCGAAGCGGATATGCATGAAGATTGTCACCATCAGGACACCCAGCACCGCCATGACGGTCCAGGCCAGCGGCATCTGAAAATTGCCGCCGGATTGCACCACCTGCTTGGCCACGCGCCCGAGCATCCAAACGCCGCTGACCAGAGTCAGCAAGGAAGCCACCAGGACCGCCTTGAAAAAGCGACCGAGCACATCGTGCATCAGGCGCAAGCGTAGCGGCGGCTCCAGCGTTGCGACCGCAGGCCGCAGGAAGAAGTGCGCAAACACCATGCCGCCGATCCACACGATCAGCGATAGCACGTGCAAGGTTTTCAGAGTCGCATAGAGCATCGATCCGTCCTTTTCGAATTCAAGCCCAGCCTCACAGCCGACGCGCCACCACGACTGCCGCCGCGGAGCCCGCCCCCACCACCGCACACCAGACACGCAGGACCCAAGGCGTAGGCTGTCCGGCCAGGGCAGCGGCTTCGTCACGGTGATGCTGTTCATCGGATTGGCATTTCAGCAGCAAGTCCAGCAGCGCGGGCGGCCCGCCGTGTTCGCGCAGATGGTCGATCTGTTGCTGATAGTGCTGGTCGACAAAGGTCTCGACGGCCGCAATCGTGGCGTACACCGCGCGAGGTCCGGCCAAGGCGGGAAGCGCGCCCGTCAGCCATCCCGCCAGGCGCCAAGGCCCGAGCAGGCGACTGCGCTGCGCGGGCGGCAGCCACTTCTCCACGAGCCGCAGATGCTCGGCCTCCGCTTCGCCGTGACGCTGTGCAAAACCGAGTAGCGTCGGATCGCCTCGCCTGGAAGCGACGGCGGCGATACCGCGATAGATGAACACGGCGCCTGTTTCACCCGCGTGGTCGGAGCGCAGTTCACGCACCAGATGCGGGGACAGGCTCGGTAGGTCCGCGGCGCCGGAGGCGACGTCGGTTTTCTCCACGCGTCGCGCGAAAGCTTGCAGTCTCGGACGCAGCTTCAAGAATCCGCGGTAAGCCACCTCCAGCACGTGAAGCATGCCGGGTAGCCGAGCCAACCGCGCCAGCCAGCGCCATCCTGGCAGCCGACCCCACATCGCCACGAAGGCAGCAGCACCATCGAGTCGAGAGCCGTCCGCGCGCTGCACATGAAAACGCGCCAAGAGCGCCGCGCGATCGTGAGCAAACGCCGCGGTCGCATCGGTGTGCTGGCTGATGTCGAGGAAGCACAGCGCGCTGTCGCTACGTCGCTGCGCCAGGCCTTGGACGTGTGCGATTTCGCGCCGGCACAGCGGACACGCGCCGTCGTACAGCACCGTGAGTGTCTCGGGAGAATTCTTCGGGTTCACAACAAGTCCTGGAGACAGCACGGCGGGCAAAGGGGCTTGCCCAGAGAGCGTCGGATGCTAGCGGAACGCGGTTGACCGTGTGGCGCTCGGGACTATCGGGGCGCCTGTCGCCGCAATTCAAAGGACGCTTTTATTCGGCTTGACCCGTTCAGGCAGGGCCTTGATCTGCTCGCCTTCATAAGACGGGATCGGGGGCAGGCGCAGGGCATCGAACTTGCGCTTCTCAATGAACCCCAGACGTTGGAGATCTGCCGCCGTCTGATGAACGGCATCAAGGACGCGGCGCCTGGTTTTTCCTTGAACACCCAAAACAGATCTCCGTTAACAGACCGTCTTCCGCTAGCAACTCTAACGCTGGAGCGCGCGCGATAACGGCAGTGAAGTGGTGCATGACGGTTGGGTTGTATTGAAGTAACGCGACAGCAATATTTTCTGGCGAATCCAGTCTTTTAAATTAATACTTGGATATTACTTCTTACAAATTCTGCTAGAGGATGGTCAGGTGATTGCAGAAAAGATCAGGCTTTTTTCGGCTCAGGCATTTCTCGCCAGCCATCACGCCAAGCGACTTGACTCGCAGAGCCTGGAAGCCCTGCAGGTGGTTTCTCGAGTCCTGCCATTCCGGGTCAATGAGTATGTCCTGAATGACCTGATCGACTGGGACCGCGCCCCGGACGATCCGATCTTCCGCTTGGTGTTCCCACACCGGGACATGCTGCACGCAAACGAATATGCCGCGTTACTGCGCCTCTTGCGCACCGCACCAGACCATGCATCGATCGCGCCGTTGGTAGAGCGCATCCGGTGGCGCATGAATCCACATCCTGCCGGTCAGACAACACACAACGTGCCTTGGCTGCAAGGACGCCCTCTGAAGGGTCTTCAGCACAAGTACGAACAAACCGTCTTGTTTTTTCCGGCAGCTGGCCAGACCTGCCACGCTTACTGCACCTTCTGCTTTCGCTGGCCTCAATTTGTCGCCATGGAGGGCATGAAATTCGACACACGCGAGAGCACTGACCTACTGGCTTATCTGGCACACCATCCAGAAATCAGCGACGTCCTGATCACTGGCGGCGACCCCATGATCATGAGTGCAGAGGCGCTGACCCGATGCATACAGCCGCTGCTGCATATCGATTCTTTAAAGAACATCCGTATAGGCACCAAGGCTCTGGCGTACTGGCCTCAACGTTTTGTCAGTGACCCGGATAGCGATGCAGTGCTGCAGCTATTCGAGAAAGTTGTGGACGCTGGCAAATCCCTCAGTCTGATGGCGCACTACACACATCCAGCGGAGTTGCGTCCTCCCGTCGCACAAAAAGCCTTGCGCCGCGTGATCGAAACAGGCGCCACTGTAAGGATTCAATCGCCACTCGTTCGGCACGTGAATGACGACGCCCAAGCCTGGACTGAACTGTGGACCACAGGTGTTCGCTTGGGCGCAATTCCTTACTACCTCTTTGTGGAGCGTGATACGGGCGCCCATGACTACTTCAAAGTCCCTCTCGTTCAGGCAGCCACCCTCTTTCAGAACGCCTATCAAAAGGTCTCGGGGCTAGCAAGGACGGTACGCGGCCCCTCCATGAGTACGTTGCACGGAAAAGTCTTGGTGAATGGCTTGACCGAGATCCAAGGCGAACAGGTGTTTGCGCTGCAGTTTCTCCAGGCCAGGAAGCCGGAGTGGGTGGGACGTCCCTTTTTTGCACGCTTCGATACCCAAGCCGCCTGGATGAGTGATCTGCAACCTGCATTTGGCGAGCGTCGGTTCTTCTTTGAAACACCCGGGGACATGCAACTGCCCCCGCTCAATCACGTACGAAAAGACACGTCGGAGCTCGTTCACTCATGAAACGAATCGACCATCAAGATGCACGTCGCTTGTGCAGGGGAGCTGCGCTACGCCGCGGCATGAGTTACGAGCACGCACAGTGGTTCGCGGAAGCCTTGGTCGAAACCTCCCTCATGGGCATCGACACGCACGGCTTACGCCTGTTACCACTTTATCTTCGAGAACTCGATGAAGGAAGAAGCCGTGCACGACCGAACTTCCAAATCACGCGACGAGAAGGAGCGACCGCCGTGCTTGACGCCAACGATGCGCAAGGCATCGTGGCGGGCTGCCATGCGGTCGAGATCACGGCCGAATTAGCGCGCCAACAGGGCGTCGGGGCGCTCGCAGTCATTCATTCCAATCACTTTGGCGCTGCCGGCGTCTACGGCGCCCGGCTCGCAGCACGTGGCCTGATCGGGCTGGTCGTGACCAGTGCCGCAGCGCGGATGGCCGCATTCAACGGAAGCACCCCCCTGTTTGGGACGAACCCTTTGTGCTTCAGCGCCCCGACTCCAGATGGCGAGCACTTTGTTTTTGACATGGCGACAAGTCAGGTTTCGTACTCGCAGATCAAGCACTTGAGCCGCCAAGCACTGCCCCTTGAATCGGGTTGGGCGCTGGATCGTCACGGCGAATCAACGACCGACCCCTTGGCAGTCGCGTGCCTAGCCCCACTGGGTGGTTACAAAGGCCAGGGGCTTGCCATGATGGTCCAGATACTCGGCGCGCTTCTGGCAGGAATGCCCAACGATGCGGCCATTACTCACCTGGATGTACCGCCTTTCAACCAAGGACGACAGATCGGGCATTTCTTGGTTGCGATAGACCCTGCGCGCTTCGGTGACCCGGAAGCCTTTTCAACGCGTGTGCGATCGCTGATGGAGACCGTTCGTTCCTCAGCCGCACGCAGTGGTCAAACCGTCCAAGTCGCTGGTGACCCACAGGCTCGTGCTCGCAAGGAGCGTCTCAGGCTTGGAATTCCGCTCGGCGATGACGAGGCCCGCGCGCTAGAACTGGAATCCACGCATCTTGAACGAAAGGAGTTATTCGAATGACTCATTCTCTTCTCCAGCCCTTTGACCAACGACAGGGCTGGCTCTGGCTGGATGGCGAATTCATTCAATGGGATCGTGCCCGCTTGCATGTCTTGACCCATGGCTTGCACTACGCCAGCAGTGTGTTTGAAGGGGAGCGGGCGTATGCAGGCCGGGTCTTTCGCCTGGACGAACACACCCAGCGTCTCTTGGAGTCTGCACGGATGCTTGACTTCGAAATACCGTACACCGCACAGAACATCAAAGATGCAACTCGCGAGCTTCTCGAAAAGAACGATCTCGTCAATGGCTACATCCGCCCTGTGGCCTGGCGCGGGAGTGAGCAAATTTCAACAGCAGCACGCGCTTCTCGGATTCACTTGGCAATCGCTGCCTGGGAGTGGCCACGCTATTTTGAGGAGTCGTCACACCAATCGGGCATCTCGCTGCAGACAGCCATCTGGCGCCGACCTCCTCCTTGCTCCAGCCCATTCAAGGCGAAGGCAGCATCCCACTACATGATCGCCACACTGAGCAAACATGCGGCCGAACGAAGTGGGTTTGATGATGCATTAATGCTGGACTGGCGAGGGCAGATCGCCGAGTCCACCAGCGCGAATCTGTTTTTTGTCCGCGAGGATGCGCTTCACACACCCTTACCGGACTGCTTTCTTGACGGGATCACACGACAAACTGTGATCTCTCTCGCAGACGAACATGGACTACGGGTCGTCGAGCGCGCCATCTTCCCGGACGAGATTCCCTATTTCGAGGAATGCTTCATGACGGGGACGGCCGTCGAAGTCTGCCCCGTAGGGCGGATTGACAACCACGCCTATCAGCGCTTTGCGGTAGGGAAATCGTTGGCCCGGTCATTCCGCGAAAAAGCTATGCGACTGACGGAGAGTCTCGACCATGCCATCTGACGCTCATCGCGAATCGTGCGACCTGGTCGAGACATCTGATGACGCCGCTCAAAGGCTCGCGCTACGAGGTTGGGCGGTTCTTCCCGGGACTCTTCTAGGACAAGGTGTACGTGCCGCCCTTGCAGCATTCGGGCGCATCGTGCCTCAATACAACGGACATGACACGTGGGAAGTTAGGGCCCGGCCTGGCTTTGAAACACTTCCCTATTCTCAAAGCAACAACGGCATCGGCGCACACACCGAGGCACCCGTTCTGTCCCCTCCACCACGCTACCTGGCACTTCACTGCAAACATCAAGCACGTTGCGGCGGCGGTCACACGCTGCTTGCAGATGGACTGCAGTTCTGCACAAGCCTGGTCGGTTGGGATGCTGTACTTCGAACCAAGCCGATCGATTTCGTCGCAACGCCATCACCCGGAAATACCCAAAGGCACCGGCTTCAGGCGCCCCTGCTGTCAGACGGAAAAACCCATCCGATCTTCCGTTTCAGCGACAACCTGTTTCGGTACGGGGATGTGAACCCGACAGCAGAGGCCTTGGCTTCTCCTTCTGTCCGGGACCCACAACTACTTGAACTGGCTGCACACGCCGAGCGCTTCTTCGATACGCACGGCACCGCCGTTCTGGTCCCGGATGATTGTCTCCTGATCTGGGACAACCATCGAATGATGCACGCCCGCAGCCGCTTCATCGATCCCGCTCGGCACCTGACACGTTATTGGCTGCAGTAGCGCGCATCGCCGAACCACTACCCAGAGTGCCGCATGAAACTTAACGATAAGTTAGTCATCCATCTGAACCGCGCTTGGCCGCGGCGCGCGACAGTCTGTCAAATGGATACCGACGAAGTCTCCGCGACTTTTGATGTTGCCCGCCCTGATTACCCGCCCAAACTGGTTCCGTTTCTTCATCATCCGAAATTTGAGTCTCTTGAGGAGTCAGTGCGGCAAGAGGTCCTGACTTGGGCTTGGATGGGCTACAACCAGCGCACGATCACGGCCGAGGACTGCGTCGTCAATCCGGCGCTCCAGGTCGTCGCCGAATCCCTACAAGATGTCAAAGATTGGCATTTCCACGAAGCAATTCGCCAGACGCTGGTCGACGAGCACTTTCACACCCTCATGCATTTGAGGGCCATGGAGGCCACCCGTCGGTTCCGGAACCTCACGAAATCAGTCGCGCTTCCGCGATCTGTTACCTACCGGCGTCTTCACGCCTTGAAGGCCAGCCTTCCCCTTGAGTGGCAGCAGCAGCTAGCCGGAATCGCCTTCGCCACTGTCGCCGAGATCAGTGTGAATGCCTTTCTGGACATCATCGCAGACGACGAATCAATTCAGCCGGCGAACCGGGCTGTCGCTCAAAGGCATAACCGCGACGAATACGCGCACAGCAAAGTTCTCGCCGAAATCTCCAAGTCGCTTTACGCGAGCTGGGACAAGGAGCGCCAAGATTTTTTCATTCAAATTCTTCCTGCAGCACTAGATGCGTTTGTAGCTCAAGATTTTTCAATGTGGGAAGCCATCCTTCGACAGCTTTCGGTCCCGCACGCTACACAGATCATCGCGGAGACACAGGATCAAGCAGGCAATCGTGTGCTTTTGCGCGACTACAGTGGATTGCATCGTTTGGCTCAAGAGGCGGGATTTCTCGATCGCCTCGCGTTCGACTTCCATGGAACGCTTCCAACTATGCCGAAAGTGGGGGTGCCACGATGAACATCCCATGCAACACCCATGAAGTTTTTGCTCTGCGCGTTGGCCACAACAGCCAGCGTCTCGCTCGGGAAAACTTTTTCTTCGACGCATGCTGTGGCCCACCCGACAGCCCCATGCCACTGGACTACTTTTTCTGGGTCATCAGAAGTGCTACGGGCGTCATCGTTGTCGACACCGGATTTTCTCCGGCCACCGCTAGCCGGCGGAACCGCCAGATGGTGCGCACACCAGCACAGGCCCTGGCGGTTCTCGATATCGATCCTAGATCCGTGCGTGATGTCGTGATCACGCACTTGCACTGGGATCACGCCGGCGGGACCGACATTTTTCCGAACGCCAGAATTCACCTCCAGGAGGACGAGCTTCGTTTTTGCACTGGGCCAGCGATGCGTCATGCGACCCTGCGAAAGATTTATGAAGTCGAAGATATCGTTGAAAGCGTTCGACTTCTGCACGGAGAGCGTCTTGTCTTACATCGCGGCAGCGTACTGATGGTGCCTGGCGTGTGGCTTCACCAGGTCGGAGGGCACACGCCTGGCAGCCAGGCGGTGCAGGTGGCGACTGCGCGCGGGAACTTGGTGTTGGCGTCTGATTCAGCGCATCTCTGGGCCAACCTCCGTGGACGCCGACCCTTTCCGATCCTGCACGACTTAGCTCGAGCGCTAGATGCCTTTGAGACTCTGGAATCCCTTTCCGATGGACCCGACCATGTAATCCCGGGTCACGACCCAGAGGTCGCTCGGCGGTTTCCTCGATGGCGCGGCGATGAACATATTTTTTGCCTGCACGAAATGCCGGCGGGCGACAGGGCTCCGATATGAGGGAAGGTAGAACGGTCAAGTATGAGGACTACAGGTCTCACTTTGATCAGATTCAAGAGTTAGGGGCGCACTGGTCTTGGAGTTCGCTTCTCACCGAGCTTGAAGCCGCTCGGCACGGGGAGCGTGGGTCCCTGACCCTGTCATCCTCTGGAGACACCAGCGGGTGCGAATTGATCCCAGGACTGTCAATCAACGTTCAGGTGGTTCCCGCAGCAAGCGTCACCCGAAGTCATGCGCATGCTTGGTGGCACATATTTCTGGTGCAAGAGGGGCGGGCAACCGCCATCTTGGGAGAAACACGACGGGAACTGGCGCCAAGCGATCTGCTGCTCGTTCCCGCATGGGTCACCCATCGGTTCGAAAACAGCAACGGGTATCGCTTGATCCTCCTCAGCTTCAGCAACCTGCCTCAACAGCGCTCACTTTCCAACCTCCGTGCGAGCGAGCCCCCCACCCGAAATGAAGGGGTCACAAACTCATTTTGCGAAGGAGTCCCCCATGGGTGATGCCACTTCATCTGGTCTGCAGACTTCCTCGCCCGACCGTCTTCAAGAGCACCCGCGATTTCGCTGGGCCGTCTTGGGATTGGCGGCTCTATCGCAGACGACCGCTTCAATCGTGGCCCAAGGGATTTACACGCTTGTCCCGGCTTTTCAGTCAACGTTCTCCCTGAGTCAAGCCCAGGCGGCGCTCGCTGTGACCGCGGTCAACGGGGGACAGGTTCTTTCGATGCTTTCGCTCGGTTGGTTGATCGATCGGCACGGGGAACGAAACGTCGTTGGCTTCACCATGATCCTCATGGGTGCAACCGCTTTCCTCGCAGCGAATGCGCCGAGTTTCAGTATTTTGCTTCTCGCACTCGTTGCACTTGGTGCATGTTATGCGTCGGTGCAGCCAGGTGGAACGCGCGCCGTCTTGCGCTGGTTCCCACCGGCACAGCGAGGCATGGCCACGGGCATACGCCAGTCAGGCCTGCCATTGGGGACAGCGTTGGCGGCAATGACGCTTCCTTGGATCGCACAACACCACGGTTGGCAATCCGCATTGATTGCGCAGGCGCTGGTGGGAATAGTGGGCGGCATGATGTTTTGGCTCCTTTATCGAACGAAGGGAGCCCTGCCGATAACTGAGGCACAGGCGCCGACGCCTGGCCTCATGCAAATCGTGCGGGAGGTAACACGTTACAGGGCGCTTTGGCCGGTCATGCTCGCGGGCGTTGCGATGGTGACCTTTCAATATACGTTCGCCACCCATGTCTTGAGTTTTCTCATGTATCAATTCGAGCTATCCATGGTGGCGGCAGCGTTGCTTTACGCCGTATCGCAGTGGGTCGGAATTGCGGGTCGGATCGGACTCGCGTGGGTCAGCGACCGGCTTTGGCCTGGTCAGCGCGTTCGCTCCCTGGCCATCACGATGGCGATCTGCGTGCTTTTGACGCTAGGACTCATTCTTTTACCGGTTACCACCCCCGCCTCCATGCTGGTCGGCTTGTTTGTAGCGATTGGTGTTTTCGGCGTCGGCTGGTACCCGCTCTACCTGCTACAGGTCGCGGAAATGGCCCCCAAGTCAGCGGTTGCTTCAACCATTAGCTTCTCCATGACATTGAACATGGCCGCGATCTGCGTGATTCCGCCCGCATTCGGTTTGCTTGTAGACCTATCCGGATACATGGCCGCTTGGCTGAGCCTGGCGACCATGCTCGCTGCATTCGCCTTGCACCTGCTGCGCGGCGCAGCAGCTGCAGAAGCGGCGCGGCGCGCGTAATTGCTGCAATCCCACTTTTTTCGATCTTCAAAAAAGACTATCCGAATGCCAACCCAAAACCGAACCTTGTTCATCGGCGGTGACCGAGTCAGCGTCTTTGCGATGTCCGCCTTTGTGGCCCTGAAAGAAAAGAGGCTCGCATTTGATATCGCGACGATTGACATGAAGGCACAAGAGCAAAAACGTCCGGCTTATCGAGAAATCTCTCTCACCTCTCGTATACCGACATTGATCGACGGAGATCTGCGCTTATCCGAATCATCGGCAATTGCCGAATATCTTGAGGAAGCCTACCCTGCGCCCGACTATCCGCACTTGTATCCCCGAGAGATGACGTACCGAGCACGGGCTCGCCAGCTACAAGCGTGGCTCCGTAGCGATCTAGCACCCCTGCGAACCGAGCGGCCCGCGGACCTGTTCTACACCCGTACGTCAGTTGAACCCCTATCGGCCGCGGCCCGTACCGCGGCCGATAAGCTCGTACATGTAGCCACGACACTTATAGGCGCGAGCACCGGCAATCTTTTTGGTGCCTGGTCCATTGCAGACACCGACCTAGCCACCATGCTTCAGCGCCTTGCGCTCAATGGAGACGCGTTACCCGATTTCTTGGTCGCCTATGCGCAGCGGCAATGGGATCGCCCCAGCGTCAGAGCCTGGGTCGATCATCCCCGCACTGAAAATTAATCTGTCCTGCGGCAAGGAAAAAAGGCCGGCACCCTCACGCCTTCGCCCGCAGCCGCCACCACGGCAACTCCTGGCGCAAGCTCAACACCTCACCGCTGCGGCGCGGCGCATACCCCGGCAGCGTCTGCAGCCGCTGCTGCCAGGCGTCCTGCTGCAGCACGGCGCGCAAGGCGGCCACGGGGGGCTGGTCCAGCGCGGACTTCAGGCACACCAGGTAGTAGTCCTCTTCGAGCAGCGGTACGAAATCCACCCCTTTGCGCCGCGC
>JBEAZV010000003.1:0-37636 GCA_041159245.1 Pseudomonadota bacterium | reverse complement strand
TGCAATGGGCGCCGACCTCCGAGTGGGTGCACCGCAACCTGCTGTGGGGGTATGACTTTCGGGCAATTCCCTAGCGGTCGCTCAGAGCCGCGTCAGTGCCTGAGCCATTCGGGATGGCGCGACAGCCTGACCGGCGTCACCCCATAGTGAGACAAGAGCTGTGGTCCGTCGCGGCGAAGGGCCTGGTATTCCACCACGCGCGCAACGGCGATCGGATCGCGACCACCTCTTGGGTGCGTTGCGCTTGGCACCGCCGGATGCAGCGTCAGCAGGTCACCGTTCTGGCAGGCCTCCAACCAGGTGGCCAGTAACGCGGTGTAGCGTGGCAGATCGGCGTCGAAACCATAGACGCCCAAAAGATGCCGGTTCATGGGGTAACCCCGCTGCAGCGCCCGCCGCATCCAAGTCGCCGCCCCCAGTTGCGCGATGACCCGTTGTTTGAACGGAATCGGCAGGACGCGCGAGGCCCGTGTGCAACGAAGCCAGGGGCGGTGCTGCGGGTATCGCTGCGCCAGGCATTGCATCAGCGCATCGCGCACTTGCGGCAGTTGATGCACATGTTGGTGTCCGTCCACAAAATCGGGCGGCTCCTGGAACGCGTCTTCAAAAGTCGACAATTGCTGATGAATCGCCTGATGCAGCGCGCGTCCTGAGAGCAGGTGAAGCAGGCTGCACGCGATCACCTGCGCCAGCGGCATCCGTAGGTGCCCCGGATCAGCCGCCTGCACCTCGGTCAGGTTGATATGGACGCCGACATCGACCTTCGCGCGTCGCAGACCCCGCAGCCCCTGTGCGCCAGACAACCAGGCTGGCGCAGTGCTCATACAACTCACAGCGGTGATCACGCCGGCATCCACCAACTGGACCACCGCCTCGTTGATCTCAGGTTTCAGCCCGAAATCGTCTGCGCACAGACCGATGTGCTTCAAGCCGATCACTTCGCGCCAGGTGCTGCTCGAACCCACAGGATCTGTTGGCCGCTGGCCAGACCCAGGTTCTGAACGATCTGCAGGCCGGAGGCCTCGACACGTTCGACGTCGCCCGGGCTCAAGGCCAAACAGCCACCCGCAGGGGGAACCCGCGCTGCAGCCTCGCGAAGGTCTTGCACTCGCGGTGCGCGACCCGCCGAATAAAAGTCTGCGGAGAGCGAACGTCGACCCAGCACCATCACAATGGGATCGGAAAGCGATTGTTGCGCCGCAGGCACGCGCTGCGTCCGCTCGCTTTCACAGCGGGCCACCATGGCTTTGCCGGTACTGCGCTCGAATCGCCCGAGCGATCCGGCGACGATCAGCGCCACGGCCATCACTGCGCACGCACCGGCGGCGCCGGCCACCGCCCATCGCAGCCCTTGGACAGGGTTGCGGCCCATCCAACGCGCAGCCCACCAGGCCAGGCCTGGCAAGGCCGGAAGTGCGTACGTCCAGATGATGTTGCTTGACGCCGAGAAGAAGACCAGCGGCACGAGTGCCATCAGCAAGGGCCAGCGACCGGTTTCGCGATCGGTGATCTGCCAGGGGCCCTGCTCGATCTCAGGGGAGGCGTAGGCGGGGGACGCCCTGCGCCAGAACGCGAGGGCTGGTAGTAGCAGGGCCCAGGGCAGCATGGCCCCTGCTGCGAATAGCCAGATCTTGCCCTTGGGCTCTGCGTGCGCGTTGCCATACAGATCACCGCGCCAGCCGGGCGTGACAAAGCGGTGAAAGTGCTCGCCCACGATGAAGTACTCGAAGAAGCCCGGCGTTTTGCGCTCGGCCACCACGAACCACGGCAGGCACAACACGGCCAGCAGCACCACGCCGCGCACCCAAGGCAAGGCCTGCCACAACGCACGCCAGCGGCCACACCAGAGGGCCCATAGCATCATCGGCGCGCCGATCAGCACAAGGGCCAGCGGCCCTTTGGCCAGGACGGCCACCGCAGTCGCCAAGAAGGTCAGCCAGGCATGCCGTGTGCGCTGCGCGAGGGTGGCACCAGTGAGCGCTAGCCAGGCGCTGCACAGGGCGGCGGTGGTGCCCAGTACCAGCGCGGAGTCGGTCATCACCGCACCGCTGGATACATGAAACAGCAGCCCGCCCGCCAGAATGGCCACGGCGATCGACCCCTGCGACGTCGCGCGGACACGCGCCACATTCCAAATGCAGGCCGCGGTCAACAGCCCACACAGCAGGTGTGGCAGTCGGGCCGAGAATTCATGCACGCCCAGAAGCTTGAAACTCAGTGCGGTGAGCCAGAACGACAAGGGGGGCTTGCCCCAAAACGGCTGGCCGTGGTCATGCCACGGAGTGATCCAGTCATTGAGCGTCACCATCTTGCGCGCGATTTCGCCGTAGCGTGCTTCGGTGGT
This sequence comes from Pseudomonadota bacterium, assembly GCA_041159245.1. Taxonomy (GTDB): domain Bacteria; phylum Pseudomonadota; class Gammaproteobacteria; order Burkholderiales; family Burkholderiaceae_C; genus Ramlibacter. The sequence goes on along the minus strand of JBEAZV010000003.1, from coordinate 35,292 downwards.
GTCCATCAGTGGGATCAGCGCCATCGCCGCAAGCCGCAACAGCAGCAGCGCACCGACGGCGAGCCACAGTGCGCGCATTAGGCGCGCTGGTTCTTCAGACTTGTTCATCACGCGTCGCCCTCGCTTTCGCGCAGGCCGTGTCTGCTGACGCAAACTGGCGCGGTGGTTGATGATCCTGCACGATGTACAGGGGGCGTCCCTTGGACTCCAGCCACATGCGCCCCAGATACTCGCCCAGGACGCCGATGGCGACGAGCTGCACGCCACCGAGCATGAGAATGATCACGACCAGGGTCGGAAAGCCAGGTACTGGATCGCCATAGAACAGCGACTGAATTAGGTAATAAACGCCCAGTCCCAAGGCGATCGCAGCGGTCAAAAGTCCGATCTGCGTGGCGGCCTTCAGGGGCTGGATCGAGTAAGCGGTGATGCCGTCCATGGCCGCACCAACCAGGCGTGTGAGGGTCCATCGCGTCGTGCCGGCGGCACGCGCGGCGACATCGAAGTGGAGGGTCACCTGAGGAAAGCCGATCCAGCCGAGCAGGCCCTTCATGAAGCGACCCCGCTCGGGCATTTGGTTGAGGGCGTTGACCGCGCGCCGGCTAATCAATCTGAAGTCGCCTACATCACGCGGTATCGGGGTGTCTCTCAGGCGGTTGATGAGGGCGTAAAACAGGGCGGCCTCTTGGCGATTGACCCAGCTATCGCCATCCCGATTGCGGCGCTTCATGTTGACGAGGTCGGCGCCCGCACGCCAGGCCGCGACCATGTCGGGAATATGCTCCGGCGGGTGCTGCAAGTCGGCGTCTAGGATCACCACCGCCTCGCCTCGGGCCGCTCGCAGCCCCGCGCTCATCGCCTGCTCCTTGCCAAAGTTTCGACTGAATCGGATCACGCCCACGCGCGGGTCGGTCCGCGCTATCTCCGCCAGCACCTGCACGGAGGCATCGGTGCTGCCATCGTCGACGAAAAGAAACTCCACAGGCCCATCGAGTTGGGTGGCGACTGCGGCGAGCCGCGCATGCAGTGCCGCAAGCACGGGCTGCTCGTTGAACACGGGTACCACGACCGAGAGCAGGCACGCTGGCGCGGCTGCGTGTTCTTGGCGGACCCTTTGCATCGTGGGTGTTTGGGTTCCAACGGGCATGCTGGCAAGAGACCGCGTCAGTCAGCCTGGCCGGCCCGCGCGGCGAACGTCCATCGGCGGTTGATCTCGTAGGTGAGGAACATCACCGTCACCGTTGCGATGCCTTGCATCGCGAGGTAGGGCGCACCCAGCGCTTCGCTCGTACCGACGATCACCCCGTGCAGTGCGGCTGCCCCGATCGCGGTGGCGGTAAACCGCGGGATGGCTTGTCGCTGGGGCGCGGCGCTTGAGTGAAAGGTCAGATGACGGTTGCCCTGATAGGCCACGCAGGCGCCCAATAGGGCCCCCATGAAGGAGGCGGCGCTTGGGGTGACGCCCCAGCGTTCAACCGCGAATAGCAAAGCGCCGTAATGGCAGGCTGTTGCGATCGCGCCTACGGCGGTATAGCGTGTGATGGCCAATTGCGTTTTGCTTGGGACTCGGCACTCTGATTCGAGTTGGCAGGTGTTCTGCCGGGCGTGATGCCCTTGCCGAGTTCGGTGGCAAATATACCACTTATGATTTAAAAATAAGTGATAAGTGGTGGCGCAAGCGTGCGTTCGCAGACAGCAGGCTTCGCAAACAAAAAACCCACAGGCTGCACCGAGACTGTGGGTTTGGAGGGGGCATTGGTCGGGGTGAGAGGATTCGAACCTCCGGCCTCTACGTCCCGAACGTAGCGCTCTACCAGGCTAAGCTACACCCCGAAGTAGAGCCGCTGATTGTAGCAAATCGCGAGGCGACATCGCCTCGCAGCAGGCCTAAGCGGAAATCTGGATCACGCCCCACACCAGCGCCACGAGTTGCAGCAGGTTCAGGAGCAGTGCCGTTGCGTGGACCTTACGGAAGGCCGCTATGGCAGGTGCCTCGCGGGTCTGGATCTCCTGGCCCAAGCGCTGCATGGCGGGCGTAATGACCCGCCGCAACAGGATCGCCGTGAAGGCAATGGCAGCGGTTCCCGCCGCGAACAGCGGCTTGCCCCACAGGGCATAGCCCGCTGTTGCGCCGGTCGCGGCCACGACGGCCGCGGTGTAGTAGACCTCGAAGAACCGACGGACAAAATGCCCATCCAGGGGGGTGTCGTGCTGGAGGACCAAGAGGGGCAGGCCGCCCACTAGGAAGTAGGCCTTGGTGACGAGAAGCAGGACGGTGAAGGCCAGCGCGATGTACGTGCCTGCCATGGCGTCTCAGTGGCGGCGCTCGAGCAGGGAGGAAGCCAGCTGCAGCAGCCCCTCGCTGTAGGCGTTGCGGGGAAGCAGGGCGAGGCAGTCGATCGCGCGCTGCGCCTCGGCCGCGGCGGCCCGACGGGCCACGTCGAGGGCGCCGGTCTGGCGCACGATGGACACGATCTCGTCCAGCCCCGCCACCGAGCCTTGCTCGATGGCGCCGCGTATCAGGTCGCGCTGCGGCGGCGCCGCGCGTTCCATGGCGGCGATCAGGGGCAGGGTGGATTTGCCCTCGCGCAGGTCGTCGCCTAGGTTCTTGCCCATTTCGTTGGCGTCGCCGTCGTAATCGAGTACGTCGTCGATCACCTGGAAGGCGGTGCCCAGCGCCTGGCCGTAATCGGCGCAGGCTTGTTCAACGTGCGGGGGGCTGCCGGCCAGCACCGCTGCCAGTCGGGTGGAGGCTTCGAACAGTTTGGCGGTCTTGGAGCGGATCACACGCAGGTAGCCGCTCTCGTCCAGCGAGGCGTCGTGCATGTTCATCAACTGCAGCACTTCGCCCTCGGCGATCACGTTGGTGGCCTCAGCCAAGATTTCCATTACCCGCATGTCCCGGGCGCCCAGCATCATCTGGAAGGCGCGCGAGTAGAGGAAGTCGCCCACCAAGACGCTGGCCGGGTTGCCGAACATCTCATTGGCCGTGGCGCGGCCCCGGCGCAGGGTGGAGTCGTCCACCACGTCGTCATGCAGCAAGGTGGCGGTATGGATGAATTCGACGACGGCCGCCAGGTTGAAGCGCTGGGCGCCCCGGTACCCCAGGGCGCCGGACACGAGCAGCAGGAGCGACGGGCGCAGGCGCTTGCCGCCGGCAGAGATGATGTAGCGGGCAACCTGCCCGACCAGCGGAACGCCCGAGTCCAGCCGCTGCGCGATGACGGCGTCTACCTCGCGCATGTCGCTGGCGATCAGGGCCAGGGTCGAGGCGGCGGAGGCGGCTGGGGCGGCTGTGGCGGTCAAGGAGCGGAGCTCGAGAAAGGTGCCCGGATTATAGGGAGCTCACCCCCGTGAGCCACCCAGGCTGGCAGAGTAATCACAAACTATGCTATAGTGCTCGGCTCTCTCGGAAATCCGTCCGGAGAGTGATCAACCCACAAGGCGTTACAGCCGAGTGGTTTTCAAGAGGTCTTTCAATGTACGCGGTCATAAAAACCGGCGGCAAGCAGTATCGCGTTGCCTCCGGCGAAAAAATTAAAGTAGAACAGATTGCTGCGGACGTAGGCCAGGAGATCGTGATCGACCAAGTGCTGGCTGTCGGCGACGGCAGCGGCTTGAAGGTCGGCACACCCCTGGTGTCCGGTGCGACTGTCAAAGCCACGGTTGTGGCGCACGGCAAGCACGACAAGGTTCGCATCTTCAAGATGCGCCGTCGCAAGCACTATCAGAAACGCCAGGGTCATCGCCAGCAGTTCACCGAGCTGCAAATCGGCGCGATCGCGGCCTAAGGAGCAACGGACATGGCACAGAAAAAAGGCGGCGGCTCTACGCGAAACGGGCGTGATTCCAAGCCCAAGATGCTCGGCGTGAAGGCCTTTGGTGGCGAGTTGATCAGCGCAGGCTCGATCATCGTGCGCCAGCGCGGCACCAAGTTCCATCCCGGCACCAACGTCGGCGTGGGCAAGGACCACACCCTGTTCGCTCTGGTGGACGGCCACGTGTCCTTCGCGGTCAAGGGCAGCCTGAACAAGCAGACGGTCAGCGTCACCCCGGCCTGACCCTCCGGCTTTCCGGCAAGAAAGCCCTGCGTCCTTTGCGCAGGGCTTTTTTGTTGGCCCCCTGCCTAAAATCCGCTCATGAAGTTCGTTGACGAAGCCTTTATCGACATCGCCGCCGGCGATGGCGGCAACGGCTGCGTGTCGTTCCGGCACGAGAAGTACAAAGAGTTCGGCGGACCCAACGGCGGTGACGGCGGGCGCGGCGGCCACGTTTACGCGGTGGCCGACCCCAATCTCAACACCCTGGTCGACTACCGCTACTCGCGCCGCCATGAGGCCAAGCGTGGCGAGCACGGCATGGGCTCGGACATGTTCGGCGCGGCCGGCGACGACATCACCCTCAAGATGCCGGTGGGCACCCTCATCACCGACGCGGAGACCGGCCAGGTGCTGTACGAACTGCTCACGCCGGGCGAGGTAGTCACCATCGCCAAGGGTGGCGACGGCGGCTTTGGCAATATGCGGTTCAAGAGCGCCATCAACCGCGCGCCGCGTCAGAAGACGCCCGGCTGGCCGGGCGAGCGCAAGAGCCTCAAGCTCGAACTCAAGGTCCTGGCCGATGTGGGCCTCCTGGGCATGCCCAATGCCGGCAAGTCCACGCTGATCGCCGCGGTCTCCAATGCGCGGCCCAAGATCGCCGACTACCCCTTCACCACGCTGCACCCGAACCTGGGCGTGGTGCGGGTGGGGCCGGAGCAGAGCTTTGTGGTGGCCGACGTACCAGGCCTGATCGAAGGCGCAGCCGAGGGTGCGGGCCTGGGCCACCAGTTCCTGCGTCACCTGCAACGCACGCGCCTCTTGCTGCACCTGGTGGATATCGCCCCCTTCGACGAAGGTGTGGACCCAGTCGCCCAGGCCAAGGCCATCGTGCTGGAGCTGAAGAAATACGACAAGGCCCTGTACGACAAGCCTCGCTGGCTGGTCCTGAACAAGGTCGACATGCTGCCCGAGGGCGAGCGTGAGGCGCGCGTGCGTGATTTCATCAAGCGCTTCAAATACAAGGGGCCGGTGTTCGAAATCTCGGCCCTGACCCGCGAGGGCTGCGAAGAATTGATCAAGTCCATCTACCAGCATGTGAAGGCGCAGCAGGTCGCCGAGCAGCCGCCCATCGACGTTGATCCCCGTTTCGCGGGGGATGCCGCCGAATGAACGCGACGTCTGCCCTGAGCGCCGAAGGCGCGCAGCTGCTTCGCAACGCGCGGCGCATCGTCGTCAAAGTCGGCTCTAGCCTGGTGACCAACGAAGGCCGTGGCCTGGACGAAGCCGCCATCGGCCAGTGGTGCCGCCAGCTCGCGGCGCTGGCCGGCCAGGGCCGTGAGGTCATCATGGTCTCCAGCGGCGCCATCGCCGAGGGCATGAAGCGTTTGGGCTGGGCCACGCGCCCGCACGAGTTGCACGAGCTGCAGGCCGCCGCCGCCGTCGGCCAGATGGGTCTGGCGCAGATGTACGAGACCAAGCTGCGCGAGAACGGCCTGGGCTCGGCGCAGGTCTTGCTCACGCACGCGGACCTGGCGGACCGCGAGCGGTATCTCAATGCTCGCAGCACCCTGCTCACGCTGCTCGGCCTGCGCGTGCTGCCCGTGATCAACGAAAACGACACCGTCGTCAACGACGAGATCAAGTTCGGCGACAACGACACCCTGGGCGCCTTGGTGGCCAACCTGGTCGAGGCCGACGTGCTGGTCATCCTCACCGACCAGAAGGGTCTGTACACCGCCGACCCGCGCAAGGATCCTGCCGCCACCTTCGTGCGCGAGGCGCGTGCGGGCGACCCGGCGCTGGAGGCGATGGCGGGCGGCTCGGGCTCCAGCATCGGCAAGGGCGGGATGATCACCAAGATCCTGGCGGCGCGGCGCGCTGCCGGCTCGGGTGCCTCCACCGTGATCGCCTGGGGCCGTGAGCCCGATGCGTTGCTGCGCCTGTTCCAGGGCGAGGCCGTCGGCACTTTCCTGATCGCCCCCACCCAGAAAAGCCAGGCGCGCAAGCGCTGGATTGCCGACCACCTTCAGCTGCGCGGGGCCGTGCAAGTGGACGAAGGAGCGGCCGCGCGCCTGCGCGAAGACGGGAAGAGCCTCCTGCCGATCGGGATGGTGATGGTGGAGGGGGATTTCTCCCGTGGCGATGTGATCGCGGTGCGAGACCCGGCCGGCGTGGAGATTGCGCGCGGCCTGGCCAATTACGCGAGCGCCGAGGCGCGGCTGCTATGCCGCAAGCCTTCCAGCGAGATCGAAAAGCTACTCGGGTACGTGGCCGAACCCGAGATGATCCACCGCACCAACCTGGTCATCACGCGCTGAGGCCGCCACGACGCTTGCGCGCTGAGGGGTGGCGTGAGGGCTAGCCGGAAATCCGAGCGCTGGCGCGCAGCAGGCGCTGCAGGATGCGCTGGACCTGCTTGTCGTCGATGCGCACGCTAGGGCCGTAGACGGCCAGCGAGCCGACCACCTCACCCCCCGCCAAGAAGATGGGCGCTGCCATGGCGACCGCGCCGGCAATCAACTCCTCGCGGCTCACGGCATACCCGGTATCGCGCACGCGTTCAAGCTCCTTCAAGCAGGCCTGGCGCCGCTTGGTAGGCAGCGCCGCCAGGCAGGGCGCCGGGTCTGGCACAAACGCCAGGATCGCGCGCCCGCTGGCGCCTAGCGTGATCGGCTCGCGGTGGCCCACACCGCGGCGAAAACTCAGGGGCTGGGGGCTGGGCAGTTCGGCCACGCAAATGCGCTCGCGGCCACTGAGCATCAGCAGCGCCACCGTCTCCCCGGTGTCTTCCCAGAGCTTTTCCATGACCGGGCGCGCCAGTTCGGTGATCTCGTGCCCCGAACTCCAGGCCTTGGACAGGCGGGCCACCGCAGGCCCGAGGCTGAAACGCTGAGGATCGCCGCTGGAGACCACAAAACCCCTTTGCTCCAGGGTGCGCAAAAGCCGGTACAGGGTGGGACGGCTCAATGCGAGCCGGGGCAGGAGTTCGGCTACCCCCAGCCGGCTCTCACCGGGCCTGAAGGCCTCCAGGATGTCCAGCGCCCGGTCAACGGCCCGCACGCTGCCCTGCTCGCTTGTCGACGATTTCATGCGCCTCCCTGGGTGTCCAACAGATGGACAATTTTCGCTTGATTTGACACAAATCAAGCGGCGCAAAAAAATCGCAGCTCTTTATTGCGATCGATTGCAGCCGAAGGAGTGCCGGATTGAACAAGGAGATGTCTGAAACCCTGACCCGCGTGGGCCCAGGTACGCCCATGGGTAGCTTGATGCGTCGTTACTGGGTGCCCGCCTTGATGTCCAGCGAGATCGCGCAGCCCGATGGCCCGCAGGTGCGGATCCAGCTCCTGGGGGAGAAGCTGCTGGCCTTTCGCAACACCGACGGCCGCGCCTGCCTGATCGACGAGTTCTGCTCGCACCGCGGAGTGTCGCTGTACTTCGGCCGCAACGAGGAGAACGGTATCCGTTGCTCCTATCACGGGGTCAAGTTCGACGGCGACGGTCGATGCGTCGATGTGCCGTCCTCGCCACAGGCGTGTAAGAGCATGCATATCAAGGGGTACCCCTGCATCGAGCGTGGCGGCATCGTCTGGGCCTATATGGGGCCACCGGACAAGAAGCCGGCGCCGCCCGAGCTCGAGTGGTGCATGCTGCCAGAGGACCATGTGTTCGTGTCCAAGCGCATTCAGGCCTGCAGCTATCTGCAGGCAATGGAAGGCGGCATCGACACCGCGCATGTCTCCTATGTCCACCGCTACGAGGTAGACAACGACCCGATGCACCAGGGCGTGAAGGCGCTCGACTACATCAAGGCCGACGGCAATGTCGTCTTCGAGATCGAGAAAAACTCCTTTGGCCTGTCTCTGTTCGGTCGGCGCAATGGCGAACCGGATAGCTATTACTGGCGGGTGACCCAATGGCTGTTTCCCTGGTTCACCCTGATCGCGCCCTTTGGCGACCATGCGCTAGGCGGCCACGTCTGGGTCCCGATCGATGACCACCAGTGCTGGGCCTGGAGCATCAACTGGCAGCCCAAGCGCCCGCTGGACTCCCACGAACTCGAGGCCATGCGCGCGGGCAAGGGCATCCATGTGGAATACGAGTCGCCTGGGAGCTTCATCCCCAAGGCGAATGCCGCCAACGATTACCTGATGGACCGCGTCGCTCAAAAGGAAAAGCGCGCCTACAGCGGTGTCTTCGGCTTCTCGGCTCAGGATTATTCGCTGCAGGAAAGCATGGGACCGATCCAGAACCATGAGGCGGAAAAGCTGCTGCCAACCGACCGTGCCATCGTCATGGCACGGCGTATGCTGCATGAAGCGGCGACCGGTCTGGCCCAGGGCGTCGAGCCGCCGGCGCTGGATTCGCGCGAGCAGCGGGTGCGTCCCGCTGGCGTGCTGCTGCCCCGCGGCGAAAACCCGATCGAATGGGCCAGGACCCACCTGGCGGACGGACTGGATCGGCCCTTGTATTCACTTTGAACGCCGCCCCCGCGAGAACGCACAACACGAACCCAAGGAGACACGCCATGACATCAGAAACGAGACGCCAGGTACTGGCCCTGGGCCTGGCCGGCCTGGGCCTGATCGCGCATGCGCAGGTCAGCGCGCAGGAGTGGGCGCCGACCCGGCCCGTGCGCATCGTGGTGCCGATCGTGGGCAGCACCAACGACGTGCTGGCTCGCCTGATCGCGCCGAAGTTGCAGGAGGTGCTGGGTCAGCCCGTCGTCGTGGAAAACAAGCCCGGCGCGGGCGGCAATATTGGCGCAAACGAGGTGGTCAAGTCCGCGCCCGACGGCCACACCCTGCTGGTGGGCTACAACGGGCCGCTGGCGATCAACGTGGCCTTGTTCGACAAGATGCCCTATGACCCCACCAAGGACCTGGCCCCGATCACCCTGGCGGTGAAGTCGCCCCAGTACCTGGTCGTGCACCCGGGCAGCGGTATTACAAGCCTGGCCGACTTCGTGGCCAAGGCCAAGGCAGCGCCGACCAAGTACTCGTATGGCTCGGTGGCCCTGGGCAGTGCTTCGCACCTGACCATGGAGATGTTCAAGTCGGCGGCTGGTTTTCAGATCACGCACGTGCCTTACCGGGGCGCCGGGCCGGCGATCACCGATTTGGTGGCGGGCACGATCCAGGCCGGCTTCTTCGTTCCCGGTAACGTCCAGCAATTCGCCAAGGAAGGCCGCCTGCGTCTGATCGCGTCGACGGGTCCCAAGCGCTTTGCCAGCACCCCCAACATTCCCACGGTCTCCGAGAGCTACAAGGACTTCGAGGCGACGTCGTGGATCGGATTCCTGGCCCCGGGGGGTACACCCGCCCCCATCATCGACCGCTACCACCGCGAGATCGTGAAGATCCTGAACCAGCCAGACATCCGCAAGCGCCTCTTGGATATGGAGTTCGACATCATCGCCAGCAGCCCGCGGCAATTCGCCGACTGGATCCAGACAGAGATCGGCCGTTGGGGCGTGGTGGTCAAGAGCACGGGCACGAAGGCCGAGTGACGGGATCCGGCATGCGCCTGAACGGCCGCAAGGCCCTCATTACCGGCGCGGGTTCGGGCATCGGGGCCGCCACCGCGCTGTGCTTCGCCCGCGAAGGCGCCAGCGTGATGATGGTGGACGCCAACGAGGCTTCGCTGCAGGCTGCCCGGGCGTCGATCCAGTCCGCGTGTCCGCAGGCGACGCTGCTGACGCAGGTGGCCGATGTCTCGCAGGCTGAACCGGCACACCAGGCCGTCTCTCTGGCGGTGGAGAACTTCGGAGGGTTGGACATCCTCGTGAACAACGCAGCGATGCGCAATTACACGCCGGCCGACCGCGTGACGGCACAGGAGTGGCAGGCCATCGTCGGCGTGAACCTGGCGGGCATCACCCACTATTGCCAGGCGGCCCTGCCCCCCTTGCGTGCCAGCGGCCGCGGCAGCATCGTCAACGTGTCGTCCTGCTATGCGGTCACGGGTCGAAAGGGCATGGCCCTGTATGACGCGACCAAGGCGGCCCAGTTGTCTCTGACCCGCACCCTGGCCTTCGAGGAGGCGGCGTACGGCGTGCGCGTCAATGCCGTCTGCCCCGGATCGACTCTGACCGAATTCCATGTGCAGCGCGCCGAACGGGCAGGCAAATCCGTGGAGCAACTGCGTGGCGAGCGCCAGGACACTTCGCTCCTTGGACGGTGGGCCGATCCGCAGGAGATTGCCTACCCGGTCCTGTGGCTGGCGAGCGACGAGGCGTCGTTCATCACGGGCACCACCCTGATGGTGGACGGCGGCCTGCACGTCATGTGAGAGGCGCTGTCGCACGCTGAGCGTGTGGCAGCGGCCCCGGTGTTGGGCGCTCGATCAGCCCGCGCGTTGACGGTCGGTCGCAGCGCGGTTCACGCCGGTCTGGGGATCGGGGTCGAAGCTCGCGCCCGGGGGTAACTCGAAGTCCCCGGCGGGAAGGGCGTGGGTGGACGGTTCGATGCCCTCGCTCTCGCGCGTGCGCACGCCGCCCCGAAGAAAGCGATTGCGTGGATGGTCGCTGCGGGGGAGGTAGCGCGCGAGTTCGGTCAGCGCCATCTCGTACACGCCGCGCTTGAACTCGACCACCACGTCCAGTGGCACCCAGTAGTCGTTCCAGCGCCAGGCATCGAACTCGGGATGGTCTGTGGCGCGCAGGTTCAGGTTCCAGTCCTGCCCCGTGAGTTGCAGCAGGAACCAGATCTGCTTTTGTCCCTTGTAGTGGCCGCGCGCATCCCGGCGGATGTAGCGGTCAGGCACCTCATAGCGCAACCAGTCACGGGTGCGGGCGATGATGCGCACATGCTCGGGCTGCAGGCCCACCTCCTCGTGCAACTCCCGGTACATCGCTTGTTCGGGGCTTTCGCCGCGATCGATGCCCCCCTGCGGAAACTGCCAGCTGTGGGTGCGTATGCGCTTGCCCCAGAACACCTGGTTTTTCTGATTGAGCAGGATGATGCCGACGTTGGGCCTGAAGCCGTCCCGGTCAAGCATAATCAAACCCCAATTCTTGAACTGAGTTCATTATGCACGGCACTGCCCGTGCGGCAAGTGACGCTTCTGTTCTCCTTCTCCCTCTGCGCAGTCCGATGAAAGCCTCCCAGTTCCTGATCTCCACGCTCAAGGAAGCCCCCGCCGACGCCGAAGTCGCCAGCCATCGCCTCATGACCCGCGCCGGCATGATCAAGAAGCTCGGCGCCGGGATTTACACCTATATGCCTATGGGCCTTCGGGTGATTCGCAAAGTGGAGGCCATCGTGCGCGAGGAGATGGACCGCGCTGGCGCCGTTGAATGCACCATGCCCGTGGTGCAGCCCGCGGAACTCTGGCAGGAGACCGGGCGCTTTGGCAAGATGGGCCCAGAGCTGCTTCGCATCAAGGACCGCCACGATCGCGACTTCGTGATCCAGCCCACCAGCGAAGAAGTCGTCACCGACATCGCCCGCCAGGAGCTTCGCAGCTACAAGCAGCTGCCCAAGAACCTGTACCAGATCCAGACCAAGTTCCGCGACGAGCGCCGCCCGCGCTTTGGCCTGATGCGGGGGCGCGAGTTCATCATGAAGGACGCGTATTCCTTCGACCGCGATCAGGCCTCGGCCAAGGCCAGCTACCAGATCATGGCCCAGGCCTACCGACGGATCTTTGACCGCTTTGGCCTGCGCTATCGCGCCGTGGCGGCCGACAGCGGTGCCATCGGTGGCGACCTGTCCGAGGAATTCCAGGTGATCGCCGCCACCGGCGAGGACGCCATCGTCTATTGCCCCCAGAGCGATTACGCCGCCAACCTCGAGAAGGCCGAGGCCCTGGCGCCTGCCGGTCCGCGTCCCGCCGCCTCCAGGGCCCTGGAGAAGACGCCGACCCCCGGCAAGAGCACCTGCGCCGACGTCGCACAGCTCCTGGGCGTGCCGCTGCAAACCACGGTCAAGTCCCTGGTGCTGGCCACCGACACGCTGGATGAATCGGGCAACGTGGCCAAGAGCCAGGTCTGGCTGCTGCTGGTGCGCGGCGACCACGACATGAACGAGGTCAAAGTAGGCAAGGTGCCGGGCTTGGATGCGGGTTTTCGCTTTGCCACCGTGCCCGAGATCCTCGCGCATTTCGCGACCAAGCCCGGCTACCTGGGCCCCATCGGCCTGGAGAAGTCCGTGAAGATCGTGGCCGACCGCGAAGTGGCGGTGATGGCCGACTGGATCTGCGGTGCCAACGCCGAGGATTTCCACTACACCGGCGTGAACTGGGGTCGCGACCTGCCCGAGCCCGATCTGGTGGCCGACATCCGCAACGTGGTCGAGGGCGACCCCTCGCCCGATGGCAAGGGGCCCTTGGCCATCGAGCGCGGCATCGAGGTGGGCCACGTGTTCTACCTGGGTGTGAAGTACTCCAAGGCCATGAACGCCACCTTCCTCGACGAGAACGGCAAGCCGCAGTTCATGGAAATGGGCTGCTACGGCATCGGCATCACCCGCCTGCCGGCCGCCGCCATCGAGCAGAACCACGACGAGCGCGGCATCATCTGGCCCGACGCCATCGCGCCGTTCACGGTGGTGGTCTGTCCCATCGGCATGGACCGCAGCGAGGCGGTGAAAGCAGCGGCCACGACGCTGCACGACGAGCTCGCGGCCCTCGGCATCGACGTGATGCTGGACGACCGCGGCGAGCGGCCTGGTGCCATGTTCGCCGACTGGGAGCTGATTGGCGTACCGCACCGCGTGGTGATCTCCGACCGCGGCCTCAAGGAGGGGCAGGTCGAATATCAGCACCGGCGCGACACTGCGGCCACCCAGGTGTCGGTTGCCAGCATCCTGGACCACCTGCGCTCGCGTATCCAGCTGTGATCGCGCGCCGGCGGTGGCTCCATGGGGCCATCACCGGCCTGGCGGGTTGCGTCCTGCCGGTCATCGCGCGTGGCGGCGGCCAGTTGGAGGAGCCGCTGGCCGACTCGGTGCGCACCGCCCTGAGTTCGGCGATCGCCAGCGCGGCGCCCCCCCTACCCGAGTTCACTTCAGAGGACGCCCGCCGGGCCTACGAGCGATGGGCGACCGCAATGGAGGCGCGCCTCGCGCGGCACAAGCCGGCACCGTCCGAGCGCCGGGAGTTTCTGCAGACGGTCTGGTACGAATCCCGGCGCGCCGGGCTGGACACCGCGCTGGTGCTGGGATTGATCGAAGTGGAGAGCGCGTTTCGCAAGTTCGCCGTGAGCCCGGTGGGTGCACGCGGATACATGCAGGTGATGCCGTTTTGGAGTCGGGTCATCGGCGATGGTGACGCCAGCCGGCTTTTTCACATGCAGACCAACTTGCGCTTTGGCTGCGTGATCTTGCGCCATTACCTGGACCGCGAGCGGGGCGATCTGTTCATGGCGCTGGGACGCTACAACGGTAGCCGGGGCAAGCCGGCCTATCCGCACGCAGTGCTGGCGGCGGCACGGCGCTGGAGCCACGCGGCCTAGGCCCGCCCGCTGGGCGGCCAGGCCCGAAGCGGGGACTCAGGCGCCCTTGGCGCCCAGAACCTGCTGCAGCTCCCCGCTCTCGTACATCTCCATCATGATGTCCGAGCCGCCGACGAATTCGCCCTTCACGTACAGCTGCGGGATGGTGGGCCAGTTGCTGTATTCCTTGATGCCCTGGCGGATCTCGGGATCCTCGAGCACGTTCACGGTCGCCATGACCTTGGGGTCGACCCCGCAGGCCTTCAGGATCTGGATGGCACGGCCCGAGAAGCCGCATTGCGGGAAGGTCGCGGTCCCCTTCATGAACAGGAGGACTTCGTGGGTCTTGACCAGTTGGTCGATGCGCTGGTGGGTATCGCTCATAGGGTGTCCTTTGCAGCGGTTAGCAGGAGTGGCAAGCCCGGATTATCCGTGCTCGGGCAGTGACCCTGGCCGGCTTGCGCTTATACCGGGGCGGGACCCGCCCGGGAGGGGGCGGCGCATCATGCATACTCCCCCCGGCCCAGCTGTCCGGTGCGTTCCGCGGCTGCACGTGCCGAATCGAACGACAACCATGCACCCCCCTGGCGATCAGGCCCTCGTGGAGATGGCCTTCCAGCATTTTCGGCGGCAGGACTATGCGTCCGCCGAACGCCTGGCGCGCCAGGTGCTGCAAGCCAGCCCGCAGCACGCTCGGGCCCACGAACTCCTTGCCTATGTGGCAGGCAACCGGGGCGATGGGCAGGCGGCCCTCTCCCACCTAGAGCAGGCCTGCCAGCAGGCGGACTGCACGCCCGAAGCCCTGTACTACCTGGGCCGGTGCTACCTACAGGCGGGCCAGTTGACGCCCGCCATCGACAGCTTCCAACGCGCGCTGCACAAAGGCGGCGAATTCTTTGACGCGCTGCACGATCTGGCGGTCGCCCAGGCCAGCGCCGGGGATTTCCAGGGTGCCCTGGCGCATTACCAGCGGGCCCTGTCGTTTCGGCGTGACTCGCCCGAGATCCACTTCAACCTGGGCTGCCTGCACGAGGAGCTCAAGGCCCCGGACCAGGCGCTCGCGCATTACGACCAGGCCCTGGCCCTGCAACCGCGGGCCGCTCAGGTCTGGAGTAACCGCGCTGCCGTCCTGAGCGACCTGGGCCGCTATCCGCAAGCCCTGGCCAGTTGCGACAAGTCCCTCGAACTCCAGCCCGCGGACGCCCGGGCCTGGTCCAACCGCGGCAACGCACTGAACAACCTGGGGCGCTACGAAGAGTCCTTGGCCAGTTACGACCGGGCCCTGCAGCTTGATCCGGCCTATGCGCCAGCCTGGTCCAACCGCGCCGATGTCCTCAAAGCCCTTCGGCGCTACGAGGAAGTGCTCACATGCTGCGACCGTGCGATCGCGCTGGCGCCCGGCCTGCCCCAGGCCTGGTCCCACCGCGCCGCGGCGCTCACCGAATTGGGCCGCCACGACGAGGCCCTGACCAGCGCGGATCGCGCCATCGCCTGCGACCCGGCGTACCCGCCGGCCTGGGTGCGACGGGCGGACGCCCTGGGGGATCTCAAACGCGACGAGGAAGCGCTGGCGGCTTACCAGCAGGCCCTTGCGCTCGATCCCGGTCTTGCCGAGGCCTGGTCCCACCAGGGCACCATCTTGCATGTGAGCGGCCGTCATGAAGACGCTCTCGCCAGTTTCGACCAGGCCCTGGCCCTCAAGCCTGATTACGCGGCGTGCTGGTCCAACCGGGGCAATGTGCTCAATGACCTGGGGCGTCCCGCCGAGGCCGAAGCCAATTTCGAACGCGCCGTGCAGCTCGATCCTGGCTACGCCGAAGCCCGGTTCAACCGCGCGCTGATGTACCTGCAGCGCCAGGAATTTGCCCGCGGCTGGGACGACTTTGCCTGGCGCTGGAACGTACGGGCGCCGGTCACCAAGGCGATGGCCACTTCGCGCCCGGCGTGGGACGGCCAGACGCAGGCTCCACGCCTTCTGGTCTGGGCCGAGCAGGGTGTAGGCGACGAAGTCCTGTATGCGTCCATGTTCGGTGAATTGCAGGCCCGCGCGCCGCGCGCCAAGGTGGTGGCGGATCACCGCCTGGTCCCGATCTTGCGGCGCTCGTTTGAGCAGCTGGAATTCATCGACCGCGGCACGGTGGTCGACGAGGCCGACTACGACTTTCACCTGCCCATGGGCGATCTTGGCCGGGTATTCAGGCCGTCGCTGGCAGCTTTCAAGGGCTCGCGTGTGCCGTATCTGGTGGATGATGCCGCCCTCACTGCGCGCCTGCGCAAACACCTGGCCGACAGGCCGGGCATCCAGTGTGGCCTGTCCTGGAAAAGCGCGAACCCAAAGATCGGTCACCACAAGACCCTGGCCCTGGGGCAACTGGCCCCTCTGTTCGACTTGCCAGGCGTGCAGTTCGTGAACCTGCAATATGGGTCCGTGGCCGAGGACATCGCCGCGCTGGCACCTTCTCACCGAGAGCGGATCACGCTGGTGGAGGAAGTGGATACCTTCCATGACCTGAACAGCCTGCTGTCGCTCGTCCAGGCCTGCGACCTGGTAGTGACGACCTCCAATTCCACAGCCCACCTCGCCGGTGCGCTGGGCAAGACGACGCTGCTGCTCTTGCCGCAGGCCATTGGCAAGCTGTGGTACTGGAGCGAGAACGCGGGAGATGAAGGCCGACACTGCCTCTGGTATCCCAGTATCGAGTTCTACCCCCAGCAGGCTCCGGGCCAATGGGAAGCCCCGATCAACGCAATCGCGCACACCCTGGAGGGCATTGCCCGTGGAAAAAATTAATCTGGTGGTCGGTTTTGACCAGCGAGAGGCCATTGCCTATCACGTGTTCTGCCAGAGCGTGCTCGAACGCGCGAGTCGGCCGGTGCAGTTTCTGCCCCTCTCGCTCAATACCCTCAGTGGCTACAACGAGGCGCATCGGGACGGCAGCAACACCTTCATCTACTCGCGCTTTCTCACGCCCAGCCTCATGGGGTACTCGGGCTGGGCCCTCTTCGCGGACGGCGACATGGTGTGCAACGCCGATATTGCGCAGTTGTGGGACCAGCGGGACGCATCGAAGGCCGTCCAGGTGGTCAAGCACGACTACTCCACCAAGATGACGGTGAAGTACCTGGGCAACAAGAACGAGAACTACCCGCGCAAGAACTGGTCCAGCCTGATCCTGTGGAACTGCGGCCACGAGGCCAACCGGGTCCTGACGCCCGAGCTGGTGACCCGCAGCCCGGGCTCCTTCCTGCATCGGTTCTCCTGGCTGTCGGACGAATTGATCGGGGAGCTGGATTCCACCTGGAACTGGCTTGCCATTGAGTATCCGGACAAGCCCGATGCGAAGCTGGTGCACTACACACTGGGAACGCCCTGCTTTGAGGAGTTTGCCGACACCGCGATGTCCGACCTGTGGCATGCCTGCCGACAGCGCGCGACGGAGGGGGGCGGCGGCGAGGGCTGAGGCGTCAGCGGCACCCGCCGCTGCATCGCTCGATGCCGGCCAGATCGCGTCGGCTTCCTACCTGTCCGAACCCGGCATCAGACAACAGCGACCGCACGTCCTGCGCCTGATCCCAGCCATGTTCCAGCAGCAGCCAGCCGCCTGGGGCGAGATGGGCCCAGGCGCTCGATACGATGGACCGCAGGTCCTGCAGGCCATCATGGCCCGCAGCCAGAGCGGATAAGGGTTCGTGTATGAGGGCCGACAGATGCGGATCGTCCTCGCGGATGTAGGGCGGGTTGCTCACAAGCAGGTCGAGATCTCCCTCCAGACCTTTTAACCAGTCCCCGCTTTGCCAGGTGATCGCCAGGCCCAGGCGCTCGCCGTTGGCGCGCGCTACGGCCAGCGCGTCCTCGTTGCGGTCCACGCCCACCACCTTGGCGTCCGGTCGGCGGTGCTTGATTGCCAGCGCGATCGCACCGCTTCCTGTGCCCAGGTCCACGACGCGAGGTGCGGTACGCCCGGCGAGCAAGACTAGCCCCCACTCGACCAGGGTCTCGGTGTCGGGTCGCGGCACCAGCACGCGGGCATCGACCGCGAGCATCAGGCCATGAAACTCCTTCTGGCCCACCAGGTAGGCCAGGGGCTCACCCTGCACACGGCGCGCGCAGAGCGCGTCGAAGGTGAGCGCAGCGTCTTCGGCTAGGGGGTCTTGGTCGTGCGCCAGCAACCAGGCGCGTTCGTCCTGGCTTCGACCAACTGCATGCAGTAGCAGCAGCTGTGCGTCCAGCCGCTGTAGCCCCTGGGACGCGGCGTGGGCCAGTGCCTGGCCCAGGGTCGGAGCGGAGGCACTCATGTCCGCGCGCCAGCTTCCAGCTCCTCGAGCTGTTCGGCCTTGCGCGCCAGCAGGAGGCCTTCGACCAGCTCGTCGAGTTCGCCTTCCATCACGAAGGTGAGCTTGTACAGGGTCAGGTTGATGCGGTGGTCCGTCACCCGGCCCTGGGGGAAGTTGTAGGTGCGGATACGGTCGCTACGGTCGCCGCTGCCGATCAGGCCCTTGCGGGTTGCGGCTTCCTTTGCGGCGCGTTCGGCGCGCTCCGCCTCACGGATGCGGGCGGCCAGCACCTGCAGGGCCTTGGCCTTGTTGCGGTGCTGCGAGCGGTCGTCCTGGCACTCGGCGACGATGCCGGTGGGCAGGTGGGTGATGCGCACCGCCGAATCGGTCTTGTTGATATGTTGTCCCCCCGCACCCGAAGCGCGGAAGGTGTTGATGCGCAGGTCGGCGGGGTTGATCTGCACGGCCTGGGCCTCGTCGGGCTCGGGCAGGGCGGCGACGGTGCAGGCGCTGGTGTGGATGCGTCCCTGCGTCTCAGTGGCTGGCACGCGTTGCACGCGGTGACCGCCAGATTCGAATTTGAGCTTGCCGTAGGCACCTTCACCCACGACGCGCACCACCACCTCCTTGTAGCCTCCCACCTCGCCCTCGCTCTCGCTCACGAGCTCGCAGCGCCAGCCCTGGCGCTCGGCGTACCGGGTGTACATGCGCAGCAGGTCACCCGCGAAGAGGGCGGATTCGTCGCCGCCAGTGCCCGCGCGGATCTCCAGGAACACGTTGCGAACATCGTCGGGATCGCGCGGGAGCAGCAGCTGCTGCAGTGCTTCCTCCAGTGCGGGCAGATCGACTTCGATGGCGGCGACTTCTTCGCGTGCCAGATCGGCCATCTCCGGGTCGGTGGCCATTTCCTGGGCCGCCACGAGATCGGCTTCCCGTTGCCGGTAGCGCCCATACAGGCCGGCCACGGTGCTCACCTCGGCATGCTCTCGGGTGAGGGCACGCAGACGCTCCATGTCTTGGGCCATCTCGGGTTGCTGCAGGAAGAAGTCGAGCTCCTGCAGGCGCACCGGATAGCGTTCGAGCTGCTGGCGGAGAAAGGGCTTCATGGCGGGAGGGGCTGGGATTCGCAGGGGTAGCCGGCCGGGCGTGGCAGGGGGCGATTGGGCCGCGAGGCCCACGGTGCCGGAGCAGGGCGAGGAGCCCGCCGCACGGCATCGCGTACAGCGGTGCGCCGCTAACGTTCCTTGCGCAGGAAGAAGTGCTCGATCGCGTTGGTGGCGCGCTCGCGGGATTGCTCGTTGCCGGCGTGCAGTTCGGCCAGGGCGCCGTGCAGCATCTTCTGTGTGAGGCCGCGTGAGAGGGCTTCGAGTACGGCGTCCACGTCTTCGCCCTTGGCCAGGAGTTTGCGTGCCCGGGCCAGTTCGATGGCACGCCATTCGTCGGTCTGGGCATTGAGCTGGCGGATCAGGGGGACGGTGCGCCGCTGGTTCATCCAATGCAGGAAGCTCTGGACGCCCGCATCGACGATGGCTTCCGCCTCGGCCACCGCCGCCTGACGATGTGCCTGGCCGGTCTGCACCACCTGGGCGAGGTCGTCCACGGTGTAGAGGTAGACGTCTTCGAGCGCCTTGACCTCGGGCTCGATATCGCGCGGGACGGCGAGGTCGACCATGAACATGGGGCGGTGTCGGCGGGCCTTGAGCGCCCGCTCCACCGCACCCAGTCCGATGATCGGCAGCTGGCTGGCCGTGGAACTGACCACCGCGTCGAATTCGTGCAGGCGATCGGGCAGGTCGGCCAATCGCATCACTTCGCCGCCGAAACGCGAGGCGAGCTTCTCGCCGCGTTCCAGGGTGCGGTTGGCGATGGCGATGGCCTTGGGGTTCTTGGCGGCGAAGTGGGTCGCGGCCAGCTCGATCATCTCGCCAGCGCCGACGAATAGCACGCGGATCTGGCCCAGGTCCTCAAAGAGCTGGCCGGCCAGGCGCACCGCGGCGGCGGACATGCTGATGGAGTGCGCGCCGATCTCGGTGGCGGTGCGCACTTCCTTGGCCACCGCGAACGAGCGCTGGAACATCTGGTTGAGGGTGGTGCCCAAGGCGCCAGCCTCTTCGGCCGCGCGCACGGCGTCCTTTAGCTGCCCCAGGATCTGGGCCTCGCCCAGGACCATGGAGTCCAGGCCACTGGCCACGCGGAAGGCGTGGCGGGCGGCGGAGCCGTCTTCCAGGGTGTAGGCGTGTGAGCGCAGCACCGAGGCCGACACCCCACCGGCCTGGGCCAGCCAGTCGATGGTGGGCTCCAGGGCAGGGCGCTCGCCCGCGCAATAGATCTCGGTGCGGTTGCAGGTGGAGAGAATGGCGGCCTCGGGGGTGAGGCCGCTGGAGCCGCCAAGGCTCTGGCGCAGACCCTGCAGCGTCGGCGCGATCTGGTCGATGGCGAACGCGAAGCGCCCGCGGACGTCCACCGGCGCCGTCGTGTGGTTGATGCCCAAGGCCCAGACTGCCATGGCTGAATTATAAAATCTGTTTTTGTATCAAGTACTTAGCGGCCTGCAGCCTTCTCTCGATGGGTCTTTTCGACATTCTTTTCCATCTTCTCGGCTTCGCCGCGCCTGCGGTGACACTGGGGCTCCTGATGCCCCTGGCGGCCCGCTTTCTTCTCGCTCCGGGGCACATTGTGACGGGTTTCTGGCGCCAGGCCGCGATCGTGTCCTGCAGCGGGGTGGCCGTCCTGGCCGCCGGGATGTGGTTGGAGGGCCATGACGGCAAGATGGCCACCTATGGGGCGCTGGTGGCTGTGGCCTCTCTGGTGCAATGGGCGCTGGCCCGCGGCTGGCGCCGATAATCCCCGGCCATGCTGTATCTGCTGTCCCCCGCCAAGTCGCTTGATTACGACACGCCTGTGGGCGCTGTCCCCCACACGACACCCCGCTTCAAGGACGCATCGGCCGAATTGATCGGGGTCCTGCGACGCAAGTCACCCCAGGACATCGCCTCGCTCATGGACCTGAGCGACAAGCTGGCCACCCTGAACGTGGCCCGCTACGAGGCCTGGTCTCCCAAGTTCACCGCCAGCAATTCGCGCCAGGCGCTGCTGGCGTTCGATGGGGACGTGTACGACGGCCTGTCGGCCCGTACGCTCAAGCCGGCGGACCTGGAGTGGGCGCAGTCGCACGTGGCCATCCTCAGTGGTTTGTACGGCGTACTGCGTCCGCTGGACTGGATGCAGCCCTATCGCCTGGAGATGGGCACCGCCCTGAAGGTGGGCAAGGCTGCCAACCTGTACCAGTTCTGGGGCAGCCGTATCGCCGAGGTCCTCCAAGCGCAACTAGCCGCCGACAAGACGCCGGTGGTGGTCAACCTGGCGTCGCAGGAGTATTTCAAGGCGGTGGACACCCAGGCCCTGCAGGCTCGCGTCATCGAGTGCGTCTTCGAGGACTGGAAGGACGGCCGCTACAAGATCATCAGCTTTTTCGCCAAGAAGGCGCGGGGCCTGATGGCTCGCTACGCGATCACCCACCGCGTGGCCACGCCCAAGAAGCTTGAGGGCTTCAACCTCGAGGGCTACGCCTTCGACGCGGCGGCATCCGAGCCCGATCGCCTGGTGTTTCGCCGGAAAATGGCGGGATGACGGTACACCCCGCGTCCCAGGCGGTCACGCCCGAGTTGCGTCAATGGATCCTGGAGCAGTCGCAGGCAGGGCACGCGCCGCAGACGGTCTTGCAGGCCATGCAGGCAGCAGGATGGAACGAGACGGTGGCACAGAAGGCGCTGGCCGCGGTGTTACAGGGGCAGGGGCAGGGGCCGCAGGCAGACCGGCCTCCCGCCGCGGTGCCGATTGCGCTGCCTGAGCCGGCCCTCGCGGGCTCCCCCCTTTACCTTGACGCGGGCGACCGGCGGGTGCATGTCTTGCAGGTCATGGTCAGTCCGCGGTTGGTGGTCTTTGGCGACCTGCTTTCCGACCAGGAGTGCGAACAGATGATCGCGTTGGCGCGCCCGCGCCTGGCCCGATCGCTCACCGTCGCCACCCGCACCGGCGGCGAGGAAGTCAATGCCGACCGCACCAGCAACGGCATGTTCTTTCAGCGCGGGGAGAACGCGTTGGTGGCCCGTATCGAGGAGCGCCTGGCCAGACTCCTGAACTGGCCGGTCGAAAACGGCGAGGGGCTGCAGATCCTGCATTACCAGCCCGGGACTGAATACAAGCCGCACTACGACTACTTCGAGCCCTCCGAGCCGGGTACGCCCTCCATCCTGCGGCGCGGAGGTCAGCGCGTGGCCACCGTGGTGATGTACCTGTCCGAACCCGAGCGCGGCGGCGGCACGACCTTCCCCGACGTGCAGCTCGAAGTCGCACCCAAACGCGGGAACGCGGTGTTTTTCAGCTACGACCGACCCCACCCCTCCACCCGTACCCTGCATGGTGGGGCGCCTGTGCAGGCGGGCGAGAAATGGATCGCCACCAAGTGGCTGCGCGAACAACGCTTCGAATGAGGCCATGACCACCCCTGAACATTCCACCCTGGGCAAGCCAGTCGTCTACGCCGACCGCTACGACCCCTCGCAACTGTTCCCGCTGCCCCGCGCGGACAAGCGGGCCGAGCTGGGCCTGCGTGGCGCCTTGCCGTTTTTTGGCGCGGACCTGTGGACCGCCTTCGAGCTGTCCTGGCTCACCCCGCGCGGCAAGCCGCAGGTGGCGATTGCGCAGTTCACCGTACCTTGCGAGACGCCCCAGATCGTCGAGAGCAAGTCCTTCAAGCTGTATCTGGGCAGCTTCAGCAATACCCGCTTTGCCTCGGTCGACGAGGTGCGTGACCGCCTGCGTGCCGACATCAGTGAGGCCGTGTGGCGTGGGGCACCTTCGGCCTCCTCGGTGGGCGTTCGGCTGGTGCAGCCTGACGCCTTCGAGCGCGAAGCCATTGAGGAGCTCGAGGGCGTGAATCTGGACCGGCTGGACATCGACTGCGACCGCTACACGCCCGATCCGGGCCTGCTCACAGCGGCCTTCGGCGAGCAGCCGGTGGAGGAAACGCTGGTGAGCCACCTGCTAAAAAGCAATTGCCCGGTGACGGGCCAGCCCGATTGGGGCAGCGTGCAAATCCGTTACAGCGGCCCGCAGATCGACCAGGGACAGCTGCTTCGCTACATCGTGAGCTTTCGCAACCACACCGAGTTCCACGAGCAGTGCGTGGAGCGCATGTTCATCGACATCCGGGAGCGCTGCAAGCCGGTGCGGCTATCGGTCTACGCTCGCTACACGCGGCGCGGCGGACTGGATATCAACCCGTTTCGCACCAGTCACCCCGGCGCCTTGCCCGCGAATACGCGAACCGCGCGCCAGTGAGTCCTGGCCCGTCTTCAGGGATCCGCGAAGAGGTCCAGGTTGCTGGCCTGCGGCGTGTCCCGGGCTGCATCCTGGGAAAGATCCGTTGGGGTTTCGTCCTCCCCTGCCGGTACCGCCTTCCCCGTGGCCACGTCCTGCGCCCGTGCCAGCTTGCCCACCCGCACCCCCAATAGCCGCAGGCGCTTGGACAGGTCCACTCGCTTGAGGCTCTGGCCAGCCGCTTGGCGGATGACCTTTGCGTTGTCGGTGTAGTGATCGATCGTCACGTCGCGCGTTGCGATCTGGAAGTCGTCATACCGCAGCTTGATGCCGATGGTGCGCCCCACATACCCCTTGCGCACCAAGTCGGCAGCCACGCGTTCACACAGATCCGTGAAGATTGCACTGAGCTCGGCTCGGTCCCGCGTGGCGTGCAGGTCGCGCTCGAAGGTGGTTTCCCGGCTCATGGACACCGGCTCGCTCTCGGTGACCACCGGACGATCGTCGCGGCCCCAGGCGGCCTCATGCATCCACGCGCCATACGAGCGGCCGAACTGCGCGATCAGGTCTTCTCGCGATGGCGCGGCCAGTTCGCCGATGGTGCGGATCGACAGCGCATGGAGTTTCGCCTCCGCCTTGGGCCCGATACCGTTGATTTTGCGCACGGCCAGCGGCCAGATCTTTGCCTGCAGGTCCTCTTCGAAAACGATGGAGATGCCATTGGGCTTGTTGAACTCGCTGGCCATCTTGGCGATCAGCTTGTTCGGCGCAACGCCGATCGAGCATGTAAGTCCGGTGCGCTCGAAGATGGCTTTCTGGATCAGGCGTGCCAGCACGCGCCCGCCCTCGCGCTGTCCGCCCGGCACGTCGGTAAAGTCGATGTACACCTCGTCGACGCCGCGGTCTTCCACCACCGGCGCGATCTCGCGGATGGTCTCCTTGAAGGCGCGGGAGAACTTGCGGATCTCCTCGAAGTCCACCGGTAGCACAATCGCCTGCGGGCACAGGCGCGCCGCCTTCATCATGCCCATGGCAGACCCCACGCCGAACTGGCGCGCGGGGTAAGTGGCGGTGGTGATCACGCCGCGGCCCACGTAGTCCTTCAGGCGCGCAAAGGCATCGACCGGGATTTCGTGCAGCGGAAGATCAGCGTGCTGCGCGCGCAGCATCTCGTCCACCCGCCGCTTGCCACCACCGATCACTACCGGCAGGCCTTTGAGCTGCGGAAGCCGCTGCAGTTCGACGGACGCGAAAAACGCGTCCATGTCCAGGTGGGCGATGCGGCGCAGCCGGGTCATGCAACCAGACGGGTCATGCCCGCCCGAGCCCTCAGTAGGTTCCGGGCAGCAAGATGCCCTTGTCTACGGTGTTGATGTCGGTGCGGCCGCAGAAGGCCATGGTGAGATCGAGTTCCTTGTGGATGATCTCCAGGGCCTTGGTCACACCCGCCTCGCCCATGGCGCCCAGGGCGTACAGGAAGGCGCGGCCGATGTAGGTGCCGCGTGCACCCAGGGCGCGGGCCTTGAGTACGTCCTGGCCGGAGCGGATGCCGCCGTCCATGTGTACCTCGATCTTGCTGCCCACCGCATCGACGATGGCCGGCAGTGCGGAGATGGAGGAGGGCGCGCCATCGAGCTGGCGCCCGCCATGGTTGGACACCACCAGGGCGTCGGCGCCGCTCTCGACGCCGATGCGTGCATCCTCCGCGTCCTGAATGCCCTTGAGAATGATCTTGCCGCCCCAGCGCTTCTTGATCCACTCTACGTCGGCCCAGGACAGCGCCGGATCGAACTGCTTGGCCGTCCACTCCGAGAGCGAGCCCATGTTTTCGATGCCCTTGACGTGGCCGAAGATATTGCCGAAGTTGCGGCGCGGTGTGCCCAGCATGCCCATGCACCAGCGCGGCTTGGTCATGAGGTTGAGGATGTTGGGGATGGTGAGCTTGGGCGGCGCAGACAGTCCGTTCTTGATGTCCTTGTGCCGCTGTCCCAGGATCTGCAAGTCCAGCGTGATCACCAGCGCGGAGCAATGGGCCGCCTTGGCCCGGTCGATCAGGCGCTCAACGAAGTCGCGGTCACGCATCACATACAACTGGAACCAGAAAGGGTGGTTGTCGGTGGCCTGCGCGATGTCCTCGATCGAGCAGATGCTCATGGTGGACAGCGTGAAGGGAATGCCGAACTTCTTGGCGGCGCGCGCACCCAGGATCTCGCCGTCGGCGTGTTGCATGCCGGTCATGCCGGTCGGGGCGATAGCCACCGGCATGGCCACGTCCTGACCCAGCATGGTGGTGCGGGTACTGCGGCCTTCCATGTTCACCGCCACCCGCTGTCGCAGCAGGATCTTGTCAAAGTCGGTCTCGTTGGCACGGTAGGTGCCTTCGGTCCATGAGCCGGAATCGGCGTAGTCGTAGAACATCCGCGGTACGCGCTTCTTGGCCAGCACGCGCAGGTCTTCGATGTTGGTGATCACGGGCACAGGGCTGTCTCCTGGTTGTTTTGGACTGCGAGAAAAAAGAGCGGCTTCAGGCCAGGCGCGCGCGATGCCGCGCCACCTGGGCCTTGACCTGGGCCGGCGCGGTGCCGCCCAGGGTGTTGCGGGCGTTGAGGGAGCCGCGCAGCGACAACACCTCGAACACGTCGGCGCCGATCGCCGGGTTGAACTGCTGCAACTTCGCCAGCGGCAGGTCGGCCAGGTCTTTGCCTTCGACGGTCGCGGCCTTGACCGCGTGGGCGACTGTCTCGTGGGCGTCGCGAAACGGCAGGCCTTTCTTGACCAGGTAATCGGCCAGGTCGGTGGCGGTGGCGTAGCCACGCAGGGCGGCACGCTCCATCGCTTCAGGCTGCACGGTGATGCCCCCGGCCATCTCCGCGAAGATGCGCAGGGTGTCCTTGAGCGTGTCGACGGTGTCGAACAGGGGCTCCTTGTCTTCCTGGTTGTCCTTGTTGTAGGCCAGGGGCTGACCCTTCATCAGGGTGATGAGGCCCATGAGGTGGCCCACCACGCGCCCCGTCTTGCCGCGAGCGAGTTCGGGCACGTCGGGGTTCTTCTTCTGCGGCATGATGGACGAGCCGGTGGTGAAGCGGTCGGCCAGGGTGATGAATCCGAAGTTCTGCGACATCCACAGGATCAATTCTTCGGACAGGCGGCTCACGTGCACCATGGCCAGCGAGGCTGCGGCGGTGAATTCGATGGCGAAGTCGCGATCGCTCACGGCGTCCAGCGAGTTCTGACACACGCCTTCCATGCCTAGGGTGCGGGCCACGCGCTCGCGGTCTAGCGGGTAGCTGGTGCCGGCCAGGGCGGCCGACCCCAGGGGCAGGCGGTTAGTGCGCCGGCGCACGTCGGCCATGCGCTCGGCATCGCGCGCGAACATCTCCACATAGGCCAGCATGTGGTGGCCGAAGCTCACGGGCTGGGCCACTTGAAGGTGGGTAAAACCGGGAAGGATCACGTCCGCGTGGCGGTCGGCGATGTCGACCAGCGATTTTTGCAATTCAATGAGCAGCCCGGTGATCAGGTCGATCTCCTCCCGCAGCCACAGGCGCACGTCGGTGGCGACCTGGTCGTTGCGACTGCGGCCGGTGTGCAGCCGCTTGCCCGCGTCGCCGACCAGTTGCGTCAGGCGCGCTTCGATGTTCAGGTGCACGTCCTCCAGGTCGAGCTTCCACTCGAACTGGCCCGACTCGATCTCGCGCGTGATCTGTGCCATGCCCCGCTCGATCGCGGCACGGTCGTCCTGATGGATGACGCCCTGGGCCGCCAGCATCTCGGCGTGTGCGAGCGAGCCCTGGATGTCGGCCTTCCACAGGCGCTTGTCGAAGAAGACGCTGGAGGTGTAGCGCTTCACCAGGTCGGACATGGGCTCCGAGAAAAGCGCGGACCAGGCCTGGGATTTTTGATCGAGTTGGTTGTGAGACATAAGCGGGTCAATAATCGGGAAATGAATACTTTGAAACTAACAAAGTGTCCCGATGAGGCTACAGGGCCGATTATCGGCGTTCCGCAGCAGCCTGACGGTGCCACGGGTCCAGCGCCCGGCGCGCTGGCGCCCTTGCAGGTGCTGGTGGTCGACGGACCCGCCTCGGCACGCTTGCACTGGCGGCGCCTGTTCGAACAGTGCCCGGCTCCCTCGGCCTGGGTCGCGGCCGACGCGACGGACGCAGTGCAGGCCATGGAATGGCTGCAGCGGCGGCCCTTCGATCTGGTGATGGTCGATGTCGGGCGGCTGGGCGATCGTGGCTTCGCCCTGGTGCGGGCCTTGCGCGAACGTTCGCAGCCGCCGCCGGTGGTGCTCGTCTCGCATGAGGCCTCGCATGCCGTGCGGGCCTTCGACCTGGAGGTGGCCGACTTCCTGGCCCGGCCGGTGCTGCCCGCACGCCTGCAGCAAGCCTTGCGCCGAGCGCAGGCGCTGCGCCATGTGTTGGGCGCCACGCCTGCGGCTTGCACCCTTTTGATCCCGCAGCGTGACCAGGTGGTGCGCCTGCCAGTGCACGAGGTGGTGTATTTCAAGGCTGAAATGAAATACATCACGGCCCGCACCAGCCGCAGCACGTACCTGTTCGAGGGCTCCCTGGCGGATCTGGAGGTGCGCCATGCCGGCCAATTTCTGCGCGTGCATCGCAATGCGCTGGCCGCCCTGCACTGGGTCCGCGCCCTGGAGCTCACACACGGAGGGCGCGCGATCGGGGAGCGCTGGCAGCTGCGGCTGGAGGGTGTGCAGGAGACCTTGGCCGTGTCGCGTCGCCAGCTCGCGGCCGTCCGTGCGCATCTGAAGTCATTGGCCTGAGCCCTCGCCACGACGGCGCTGGCTAGCCCGTGTTGCGCAGTCCGGCTGCGATGCCGTTGATCGAGATGTGGATGCCGCGTTGCACGCGGTCATCTGAGCGCCCTTCGCGATAGCGTCGCACCAATTCCACCTGCAGATGGTGCAGTGGGTCGATATAGGGAAACCGGTGACGGATCGAGCGCTGCAGGGCGGGGTTGCCCGCGAGGCGTTGGCGCTCGCCGGTGATCACCTGCAGGGCCTCTGCCGTGCGTTGCCACTCCGCCTCGATGGTGCTGAATACGCGCTTGCGTAAGCGGGCGTCGCCTACGAGCTCGGCATAGCGAGAGCCCAGGGCCAGGTCGCTCTTGGCCAGCACCATGTCCATGTTCGACAGCAGCGTGCGAAAGAATGGCCAGTGACGATACATTTTCTGCAGCAACGCCACGCCGTCCTTGCGGGACTGGCCGGGCGTCTCCTGCAGGAAGGTTTGCACCGCCGTGCCAAAGCCATACCAGCCTGGGAGGGTCAGGCGGCACTGGCCCCAGCTGAATCCCCAGGGGATGGCGCGCAGGTCCTCGATGCGTTGGCCGGCCTTGCGCGAGGCGGGTCGCGAGCCGATATTGAGCTGTGCGATCTCGCGGATGGGAGTGGCGCCAAAGAAGTAATCGCTAAAGCCGGGGGTGTCGTACACCAGCTTGCGGTAGGCGCGCATGCTGGCCTGCGACAGCGCCTCGGCAGCAGCCAGGAAAGCGCGCGGTGCCGGCTTGGTCGGTTGCAACAGCGTGGCCTCCAGCGTCGCGGCCACCAGGGTCTCCAGGTTGCGCCGACCGATCTCGGGGTTCGCGTACTTCGAGCCGATCACCTCGCCTTGCTCGGTCAGGCGGATCTGTCCGCGTACCGTGCCCGGCGGCTGCGCGAGGATGGCGTCGTAGCTGGGGCCGCCGCCGCGTCCGACTGTGCCGCCACGCCCATGAAATAGACGCAGCTGGATGTTGTGGCTGTTGGCGAGTTCGTCAAACAGGTCTACCAGCGCGATCTCGGCACGATACAGCTCCCAGTTGCTGGTGAAGATGCCGCCGTCCTTGTTGCTGTCGCTGTACCCGAGCATGATGTCCTGCTCGGCACCGGAGCGCTGCACCATACCTGCGATGCCAGGCAAGTCGTAGAACGCGCGCATGATCGGCGCCGCGTTGCGCAGGTCCTCGATGGTCTCGAACAAGGGAACGACGATCAGGCTGGCCCGGGCATCGCCGTCGAGCGTGCTGGTGTACAGCCCCACCTCCTTTTGCAGCAGCAGCACCTCCAGCAGGTCGCTGACCGTTTCGGTGTGGCTGATGATGTAGTGGCGAATCGACTGCGGGCCGAATCGCTCGCGCAGCGCGCGAGCGCGCTCGAAGATGGCCAGCTCGGACCGGGTGCGCTCGGAGTAGGCGGCGTCGATCACCCGTAGCGGGCGTGCGTCGGACAGCAGCCGCAGCAGCAGCTCGCGGCGTGCCGTTTCGTCCAGGTGGGTGTAGCGCGCTTCGATGCGCGCGGTGGCCAGCAGCTCCGACACCACCGCCTCATGCTGGTCGGAGCTTTGGCGCAGGTCCATGGTGGCCAGATGGAATCCGAACACGTCGACCGCGCGGATCAGGGGTGTCAGTCGTTGCGTCACCAGGGCTTGTCCGTGCGCGGCGATCAGCGAATCCCGGATGGTGCACAGGTCGGCGCGCAGATCCTCGGCGCGCAGGTAGGGGTTCTGGGGCGGCAGCGCGTGACGCGCCGCTTCGCCGCCCGTGTAGGCCAGTAGCGTCGCGGCAAGCCGCGCGTACATGCCGGCCAGGGCGCGACGATAGGGTTCGTCCTGGCGGTGTTCGTTCGTGTCGGGCGAACTCTCGGCCAGTGCGCGCATGGCGGGCGTGACCTGCACCAGCAGCGCCGACTGCGACAGCTCGCTTCCCAGCCAGTGGATCTCGGTAAGGTAATGGCGCAGCGCCACTTCGCACTGGCGGCGCAGGGCGTGTTCCAGCGTCTGCGCGTTGACGTTCGGGTTGCCGTCTCGGTCGCCTCCGATCCACATCCCCATGCGCAGGAAGCTGGCCACCTGGGACTGGCCCAAGGCGCGTTCGAGGTTGTCATACAGCTTGGGGATCTCGCGCAGGAACGTGGCCTCGTAGTAGGACAGCGCGTTCTCGATTTCGTCGGCCACCGTGAGCTTGGTGAATCGCAGCAGGCGGGTCTGCCACAGCTGCATCACGCGCGCACGGATCTGCGCCTCGTTGGCCGCCAGCTCGCGCGGGGCCAGGGCGTCGCGGGGCAGTGCGCGTGCGCGGATCTCGTCGCGCGCGGCCAGCAGGTGGGCGATGTCACGCTCGGCATCCAGGATGCTTTTGCGCTGCACCTCGGTTGGGTGGGCCGTGAGCACGGGTGACACGTAGCTGTGGGCCAGGGTCTGGGCGATCGCGCGTGGCTGGATGCCCGCCCAGCGCAGACGCGCCAGGGCGACTTCGATACTGCCCTCGTGGGTGTCGCCGGCGCGTTCGTGGATGACCCGCCGGCGGATGTGGTGACGGTCCTCGGCCAGGTTGGCCAGGTGACTGAAGTAGGTGAAGGCGCGGATCACGCTCACCGCCTGGTCGCCCGAGAGCGACTTGAGCAGCGTCTTGAGTGCGCGGTCGGCCTCCTGGTCGGCGTCGCGACGGAAGGCCACCGAGAGCTTGCGTATGCGCTCGACCAGCTCGTAGGCCTGCACGCCTTCCTGCTCGCGGATCACGTCACCCAGGATGCGCCCGAGGAGTCTGATGTCCTCCGCCAGCGGTTTTTCGTTGTCGCGGGCGCGCCGAGCAGAGGCGGCGGGCGGCGTTTGGGTCAGCGTCTTGGGCGGGCTGGCGGGCATGGCGGGCGATCCTCCTTCAGCGACACGTTGTGCGCCGGCGTGTGCTGATTTGTGCTTATTTTTTCGGCAGGCACCATGCTAGCATCGGCCGATTCCTTCTTGACAACAAACAGGTTACGACCTTGAGCCACCTCGTCATCGCCACTCGCGAAAGCCGTCTCGCCCTGTGGCAAGCGGAACATGTGCAGGCCCTGCTACAGGCGCGCGGTCACCAGGTGGGGCTCCTGGGCATGACGACCCAGGGCGATCAGATCCTGGACCGCAGCCTCAGCAAGGTGGGGGGTAAAGGCCTTTTCGTCAAGGAACTTGAAGTCGCCCTCGAGGAAGGCCGTGCCGACCTGGCCGTGCATTCGCTCAAGGACGTGCCCATGGAGCTGCCCGAGGGCTTTACCCTGGGCTGCGTGATGGAGCGCGAGGACCCGCGCGATGCGCTGGTCTCCAACCGCTACGCGAGTTTGTCCGAGCTGCCCGAGGGCAGCGTGGTCGGCACCTCCAGCCTGCGCCGCGTCGTGCTGCTGCGCGCCCTGCGGCCAGACCTGCGCATCGAACCCCTTCGGGGCAACCTCGACACCCGCCTGCGCAAGCTCGACGACGGCCAGTACGAGGCCATCGTGCTGGCCGCGGCCGGCCTCAAGCGCCTGGGCCTGGGCGCACGCATTCGTCAAATCTTCGAACCCTCCGAGATGCTGCCCGCCGCAGGCCAGGGTGCGCTCGGCATCGAGGTGCGCAGCAGCCGTCCCGAGGTGGAGCAGCTGCTCGCGCCGCTCGCGCACCAGCCCACCTGGTTGGCTGTCGCCGCTGAACGCGCCGTGAGCCGCGCCATGGGCGGAAGCTGCTCGATGCCCTTGGCTGCCCATGCCCGCTTTACCGCCGGCGCCACCCTGGACTTGCGCGCCGCCTGGGGCGACCCGGACGGTCAAGCCACTCTGGTGCAGGTGCAGGCCAGCGCGCCGGTGACCGACCTGGAGCAGGCCGCCGCCCTGGGGCTGCAAGTCGCGGCCCAACTGCGTGCGGGTGGTGCCCGCTGACCTGACGCGCGGACCGGCCCGGGCGTATCAGCCCGTGGTCTTGGTGACCCGTCCCGAGCGTGAAGGGGTGTCCTGGGTGCAGGCCTTGTGTGAGCGGGGCTTGGAAGCCCACGCCCTGCCTCTGATCGCCATCGCGCCGGCCCCGGACGCGGCCTCGCTCGTTGCGGCTCGTGAGGCCTTGCCGGCATGCGCAGCGGCGATGTTCGTCAGCGCCAATGCGGTTCACGGTTTCCTCGACGCGCCGACCCCGGCCTGGCCCGCCGCCCCGCGCGCCTGGGCCACCGGCCCCGGCACCGCGCGTGCGCTCGTCGCAGCGGGCGTACCGTCCGGACAGATCGATGCGCCGCCGCCGGAATCTGCGCGCTTTGACTCAGAGGCCTTGTGGGATCTGGTCGGCCCCTCGGTCCGGCCCGGTGATCGCGTGCTGATCGTGCGTGGCGGCGATGCGCAGGGCCAGGCGGCGGGCCGCGACTGGCTGACGCAGCGCCTGCAGGAGCGCGGTGCCCGAGTCGACACGGTCGTCGCCTACGTGCGCGAGCTGCCAGCCTGGAACGAAGGCCAGCGCGCACGAGCCCGGGCGGGTACGCAGGACGGTGCCTGGTGGCTTTTCAGCAGCTCCGAGGGCGTGGACAACCTCGCCAGCCTCGTGCCTGCGCAGGCGTGGTCGGCCGCCCGTGCCCTGTGCACGCACCCGCGCATCGCCGAGGCCGCCCGCGCCGCGGGCTTTGGCACGGTCGCCGTCGTGCGTCCTGGGCTGCAGGACATTGCGGCCTTTCTACAATCGCCGGCATGAGCGACTCTCCTTCCCGCGACGATCCGGCCCCGCCTGATTCGGCGTCTGCCGCATCCACTCCAGCGCCCGAGGCCCCAGCACGCGCAGGCATCGTCGTGGCGCGTCCGCTGTGGTACCTGATGCTCGTGCTGGTGGCCGTGGCCCTTGTGGCCAGCCTGTTGCTGTGGCAGAAGCTCACCGGCATCCAGGAGCAGCTCGCTCGGCAAAGCGCCGACTCTGGCGCCACGGCGGTCGAGGCGCGGACCCTGGCCCGGCAGGCTCAGGACCTGGCCCGCGAGACGGCGGCCCGCCAGGCCGTCGCCGACACGCGGCTGGGCGAAGTGGCCCTGCAGCGCGCTCAGCTCGAGGAGCTGATGCAAAGCCTCACGCGTTCGCGCGACGAGAACCTGGTCTTCGATATCGAGGCGGCCCTGCGGCTGGCGCAGCAGCAGGCCCAGCTCACGCTCAGCCCGGAGCCGCTGTTGGCTGCCCTGCGCGGCGCCGAGCAGCGCCTGGCGCGTGCGGGCCACCCGCGCTTGGTGCGCGTGCGCGCCGCGATCACGCGCGACATCGACCGTATCAAGGCGGCTTCGGTGGCCGACGTTCCCAGCCTGTTGATTCGGATGGACGAACTCGCCCGCATGGTCGACGAACTTCCTATTGCCAACGCGGTGGGCGCCGCCGCGGCAGCGGGCACGCCTCGCGAGGCCGCACCGCAGGCGCCTGCGCCGGGCGCCTGGTGGGAGCGGGCGCTCGCCGTGATCGGTGACGAGGCGCGACGCTTGCTGCGCGTGAGCCGCATTGATCAGCCCGAGGCGGCCCTGGTGGCGCCGGAGCAGGCCTTCTTCCTGCGTGAGAACCTCAAGCTCAAGCTGCTCAACGCGCGTCTGTCCTTGCTGGCGCGTCAGTCCGATCTGGCGCGCGGTGACCTCACCTCGGCGGGTCAGGCCCTGGCGCGCTATTTCGACCCGACCTCTCGTCGCACGCAGGCGGCTACCGCCATCTTGCAGGACGTGCAGGCGCAGTTGCGTCGCGTGGACCTGCCCCGGATTGACGAAACCCTGGCCCTGCTGGACGCCACGGGCGGCAACCGCTGACGCGGCGCGCGACAGGAACGCCCACCCATGCGCGCTGCACTCTGGCTCCTCGCCTTGTTCTCGGTGGCCGTGGCCATCGCCCTGTTCGCTGGCAACAACCAGGGCACCGTCACCGTGTTCTGGCCGCCCTATCGGATCGACCTGTCCTTGAACATGGTGCTCCTGCTGGGAGTGGCCGCCTTCGTCCTATTGCATGCTGCCCTGCGGGGGCTGTCGGCCCTGTTCAACCTGCCGCGCGAGGCGCTGCGCTGGCGCAATCAGCAGAAGGAGCGGACCTTGCACCTGATGCTGGTGGACGCGATCGCCCACCTGACCGCGGGCCGCTTCCTGCGTGCTCGCAAATCGGCCGATGCGGTGCTGGCCCAGGAGGAGTCTCTGCGCAATGCCGGCGTGCGTTTGCCTAACGGCCAGCCCCTGCGCGCCCTGGCCCACCTGCTGGTGGCCGAGAGCGCCCAGTCCCTGCAGGATCGCTCGGCCCGCGACGAGCACCTGAAGTTGTCGCTGGATCAATCTACCGTGCGCGAGGCGCAGGCCGTGCGTGAAGGCGCCCTGATGCGCGCCGCTCGCTGGGCGCTGGACGAGCGCGACGCCGACGCGGCCGATGCCTGGCTCGCGCAGCTGCCGCAGGGTGCTGCGCGCCGAACCCTGGCCCTGCGCATGAAGCTCAAGGCGGCACGCCTGTCCGGACAGACGCAGCAGGCCCTGGAGACCACACGCCTGCTGGCCAAGCACCGTGCCTTCTCGCCGCAGGCAGCCCAGAGCCTGGTGCGTGGGCTGGCGATCGATCTGCTCAATGCCGCCCACGACATGCCTCAGCTGCAGCGCGCCTGGCATTCCTTGGAGGCCACAGAGCGCCGGATGCCAGAGCTGGCTGTGCACGCTGCCTTGCGCGTGGCGGCCCTGCGTGGTGACGCGGCGCTGGCACGCGAGTGGTTGCTTCCGGTCTGGGAGCAGCAAGAGCGCCTGGACGCCACCCTCAAGGTGCGACTGGTGCAGGCGTTCGAGAAGACCGGGCTCGAATCCATCGATGGCGCCTGGCTCGCCCGTTTCGAGACGGCGCAGCGCGCCAACCCGCGCGATGCCAACTTGCAGTACCTGGCCGGCATGGCCTGTCTGCACCGTCACCTCTGGGGCAAGGCCCAGCAGCTCCTGACGCAAGCCGCGCAGGGCCTGTCAGACACCGGTTTACGCCGGCAGGCCTGGCGCGCTCTGGCGACCCTGGCCGAAGACCGTGGCGATACCGCCGCGGCGGCCCAGGCCTGGCAGCAGGCCGCCAAGCTTTGACACGCCCATGAAAAAGCCCCGGGCCGGGTGAGGGCGCGGGGCCGGGTTGCTCCGTGTGCGGAGCAGCGGGCAGAGGCCGTTCAGTTGGACTGGGCGGTCTCGAAGGGCAGCTTGACCTGGCTCAGGTCGCGGCGCGTCTCCACCAGCACCAGCGGGCCTTCGTCGAGTACCACCGGGGCAGGTCGCTCACGCGGCACATGGACCGGCTTGGGTTCGGCTGCGATCGCGGCTTGCACTGCCGCCACTTTCTCCGCATCGGAATTCACCCACTGCAGGCCGGAGCCTTCGGCGATCTGCTGCAACTGCTCCAGGGGCAGGCTGTAACCCTGCACGCGCGGCAGGCCCGGTCGCACCGCAGCGGGCGCAGCGGCTGGCGCAGGCGCAGGTGCCTGCGC
>JBEAZV010000002.1:0-9103 GCA_041159245.1 Pseudomonadota bacterium | reverse complement strand
TCCATCTGCGCCAGCGTCAGGCCTGTGAGTTCGAGGACTTTGCGCGTGGCCGGCGCGGGGCCCATGCCCATGATGCGCGGGGCCAGACCGGCGGTGGCCATGCCCACCACGCGGGCGCGTGGCGTGAGGCCGTGGCGCTTAGCGGCCGCTTCGTTGGCTAGGATCAGGGCGCAGGCGCCGTCATTCACACCGCTGGCGTTGCCGGCGGTGACGGTGCCGTCCGGGCGCACGACGCCCTTGAGTTTGGCCAGCGCCTCCAGGCTGGTTTCGCGCGGATGTTCGTCCTGATCGACCACCAGCGCATCGCCCTTCTTCTGCGCAATCGTGACAGGCGTGATCTCGGCAGCGAGATAGCCGGCCTTCTGGGCCGCCACCGCATTCAGCTGCGAACGCAGCGCCATGCGGTCCTGGGCCTCGCGCTCGATCTTGTAGTCGGTGGCGACGTTCTCGGCGGTCTCGGGCATGCTGTCCACGCCATAGAGCTCTTTCATGCGCTTGTTCACAAAGCGCCAACCGATGGTGGTGTCATAGACCGCGTTGTTGCGCGAAAAGGCGCTTTCCGCCTTGGGCATGACGAAGGGCGCGCGACTCATGCTCTCCACGCCGCCGGCGATCATCAGCGTCGCCTCGCCCGACTTGATCGCGCGTGCGGCGCTGCCCACCGCGTCCAGGCCCGAGCCGCACAGACGGTTGATCGTGGCGCCCGGCAGGTCCATCGGCAGGCCGGCCAGCAAGGTCGCCATGCGGGCCACGTTGCGGTTGTCTTCGCCCGCCTGGTTGGCGCAGCCAAAGAGCACGTCGGTGACCTGGGCCCAGTCCACCCCGGGGTTACGCGCCATCAGCGCCTTCAGCGGGATGGCGGCCAGATCGTCGGTGCGCACGCTGGAGAGGGCGCCGCCGTAACGACCGAAGGGCGTGCGGATGGCGTCACAGATGAAGGCTTGGGGCGTGGACATGGGGATGGCTTCGGAGGGTGGCTTCAGGAAATCGGCTACGGCTTGAAGAGGCTGGTGGAATGGGTCTCGAGCACCAGCCGCTCGTCTTGGGTGTACATCCGCCAGGTCCATTCGACCACCCCTAGCTCGGGTCGCTTGGTCGAGCGGCGCACCTCGTTGACCGTGATGCGCAGGGTCAGAGCATCCCCCGGACGCACGGGCTCCGGCCAACGGATGTTGGACACACCGGGCGAGGCAAACGATTCGGAGTCATGCAGCACATGGTCCGCCGCCAGACGCATGGCGATGGAGCAGGTATGCCAACCGCTGGCGATCAGACCGGAGAACGGCCCCGCTTTCGCGCGCTCGGGCTGGGTGTGGAACCACTGCGGGTCATAGGCGGTGGCGAACTGCAGGACTTCGGCCTCGGTGACCGGGTAGGGACCGACCTCGATCACCTGGCCGGCGTGGAAATCAGCGAACTTCATATCCCGATGGTAACGACCCCGCCCTGAGGGCGATCAGTAGGTCTCCAGGTGCAGCCGGCCATCGCGTTTGAGGGCGGCTCCCACGGTATCCCAGTTCAGGCCGGCCTGCTGCGCGATGTCCTTGAGCGCCAGCACCACGCCCTCCTCCATCGCCTTGAGACCGCAGACGTAGAAATAGGCGTGGGGATCGACCAGCATCTGGGCCAGGTCGGCGGCCTGTTCGCGCATGGCGTCCTGCACGTACTTGCGAGGCTGGCCTGGCGTGCGGCTGTAGGCGAAGTGGGTGTCGATGAAGTCCTTGGGCAGGCTTTGCAGCGGCCCGAAGTACGGCAGCTCCTGCTGCGTGCGCGCACCGAAGAACAGCATCAGGCGCCCGCCCTCGAACTTGCCGCTGGCGCGCTGGCGACGGCGCCACTCGGTCATGGCGCGCATGGGGGCGCTGCCGGTGCCGGTGCAGATCATCACGATGTGGCTGCGCGGGTGATTGGGCATGAGGAAGCTGGTGCCAAACGGCCCGATCACCTGCACCGTGTCGCCCACCTTCAGGTCGCACAAGTAGTTGCTGGCGACGCGGCGCACCGGCTTGCCCTGGTGGTCTTCCAGCACGCGCTTGATGGTCAGGGACACGTTGTTGTAGCCCGGTCGCTCGCCATTGCGCGGGCTGGCGATGGAGTACTGGCGCGCATGGTGCGCGCGGCCCTTGTCGTCCACGCCCGGCGGAATGACGGCGATGGATTGGCCCTCGAGGCAGGGGAAAGGCACCTGGCCGAAGTCCAGCACGATGTGGTGGGTGTCGTAGTCGGTGCCAACCTCGGTCACGCGCACATTGCCCGTCACCGTCGCGGTGATCGTCTTCTCGGCGGCCTTGGGGCCGTAGAGGTTGGTGTAGGGGTGAGCGGCCGACCAGGGCGGCACCTGCGCACCGTATTGCGCGCTGTTGAACGGCGCGTCGGCTTCAGCGGTGGCGGCGGTGGCGACCACCGTCGCCGCAGCGGCGACGGGTTCAGCCTCGGCGACTCCACCCGCCTGAACCAGCTCCTCGGGCGGCAATTCCGCCGGCAGCGACTCCCAGGTCAGTTGCTCGGCGGGCGTATAGGCCCGCACGCGCGGCATCTGCCGCCAGTTGTCGATGGACCCCGTGGGGCACGGCGAGATGCAGGCCATGCACAGGTTGCACAGGTCGGCGTCGACGACGTAGTTGTTGTCATCGTGCGTGATCGCCTTTTGCGGGCAGATCGACTCACAGGTGTTGCAGCGGATGCAGATCTCGGGATCGATCAGATGCTGCTTGATGACGGCCGCTTGTGCTTGTTCCATGTCTCTTGTCTCCAGAAGGTCCCAGGGCCGCTAAAGCGGCCCCTTCCAGTGGCCGCCATGGATCCGGCTTTGCCGGTCCACCAGCGGCGCCCCCTTGAGGGGGCTGAGGGCTGCGGCTCCCGGTCTGCCTGCGCAGACCGGGACAGCCCGAAGGG
Source organism: Pseudomonadota bacterium (assembly GCA_041159245.1). GTDB lineage: Bacteria > Pseudomonadota > Gammaproteobacteria > Burkholderiales > Burkholderiaceae_C > Ramlibacter. Next base: position 6,208 of record JBEAZV010000002.1, on the reverse strand, counting down.
CCGCCGCCTCTGGCGGCCAGCACCGGGCGGCTTCGCCGCCTCGGGGGTGGTCAATTAAACCGCACGTACTCGAAATCCACCGCCTGGCGGTTGATGCCGACGACCGGCGGCGCGATCCAGTTGGCGAACTTGCCCGGCTCGACGACGCGGCCCATCAGGCTGGCCACATAGACGCGGTCTTCCGCGGTGGGCAGCCACTCACCGACCTTGGCGTTCCACTCGGCCTCGCTCACCACGCGACCTTCGGGCGAGACTTTCACGCCCGCCAGCGCACCGATGTTGCGGTGGAAGGCCTTGTGCGGCGCCACCAGCTTGAAGGGGATACCAGCCTTCTCAATCAGCTTGTTCCAGCGGCCCACGCCGGCGACGCTGTCCTTGATGTAGTCGTCGCGCAGCACTTCGTTGAGCGCGTTGAGCATCGGCACTTCGCGCTCGACCAGCTGGCCGTCCTTGACCGCCAGGACCTTGTAGGTCTGGCCCCGCAGCTGGTGGTCGTCCGTGCGCTTGCCTTCTTCATAACGGCCCTTGAGGCCCGTGCTATAGAAGGTGGCGGCATTGCTGGACTCGTCGGCACCGAACAGGTCGATGGTGACGCTGAAGTGGAAGTTCAGGTAGCGCTGGATGGTGGGCAGATCGATCACGCCCGCTTCGCGCAGCTTCTTGGGATCGTCGGTCTTGAGCTCGTTCATCTTCTGGCAGGTGCGGGTGATCACACGCCCGATGCCCGACTCGCCCACGAACATGTGGTGGGCTTCTTCCGTCAGCATGAACTTGGTGGTGCGGGCCAGCGGGTCGAAGGCGCTTTCGGCCAACGCGCACAGCTGGAACTTGCCGTCACGGTCGGTGAAGTACGTGAACATGAAGAAGGACAACCAATCAGGCGTCTGCTCGTTGAACGCCTGCAGGATGCGGGGGTTGTCTTCCTGGCCGCTGCGACGCTCCAGGAGGGCCTCGCCTTCCTCGCGGCCATCGCGACCGAAGTGCTTGTGCAGCAGATAGACCATGGCCCACAGGTGGCGGCCTTCTTCGACGTTGATCTGGAACAGGTTGCGCAGGTCGTACATGCTGGGCGCAGTCAGGCCCAGGTGACGTTGCTGTTCGACGGACGCCGGCTCGGTGTCACCCTGGGTGACGATGATGCGGCGCAGGTTGGCGCGGTACTCGCCGGGCACGTCCTGCCAGGCGTTCTGGCCCAGGTGGTCGCCAAAGTGAATCTTGCGGTCCTGCTCGGCGGGGTTCAGGAAGATGCCCCAGCGGTAGTCAGGCATCTTCACATGGCCGAACTGGGCCCAGCCTTCCGGGTCCACGCTGGTGGCCGTACGCAGGTAAACATCGAAGTTCTGGCTGCCGTCCGGGCCCATATCGTCCCACCACGAGAGGAAGCTGGGCTGCCACTGTTCCAGCGCGCGCTGCAGGGTGCGGTCTTCGCTCAGGTTGACGTTGTTGGGGATTTTTTCGCTGTAGTTGATCGAGGACATGGGGTACTCCAGAAAAATTCAAAAACTCAGACGCGGTTCCAGTCGAAGGCGGCTTTGTCGCCCTTGCCATAGACCTTGAGCGCGCCCTTTTCGCCGACGGCGTTGGGGCGCTGGAAGATCCAGTTCTGCCAGGCGGTAAGGCGCCCAAACACACGGGTGAACATGTTCTCCACGCCGTTGAACCGCAAGTTGGCTTCCAGGCCGGTGAGAGAGTCGGGGCTCATGGCCACGCGCTCCTCGATGGCGATGCGGGTTTCGTCGGCCCAGTCGATGTCGTCCGGGTTGCTGGTGGCCAGGCCGACGGCGAAGGCAGCGTCGGCGTCCAGCGGCTGACCGGCCTTGGCGCGCACCGCGTCCAGCGCGGGCTGCTCGTTGTAGAAGCGGCGCTGCAAGCGGCTTTGCTCGGTGATCATGGGGTAGAGGCCGAAGTTGGTCTCGCCCACCATGATCTTCGGCGCCTTGGCCGGCTCGTCGGGCAGCGACAGGTGGTAGATGCGGTCGCAGGCCAGGGCCAGCTCGAGGAAGGAGCCAGCAAAGCACGAGCCTTCTTCAATCAGCGCGAACAGGCTGCGCGAGGACACGTCGATGCGGCTGAAGGTGCGACGCAAGAGGCCAATAGTCTCGCGCACCAGCCAGTGGCCCTGGTGCGCCATCAGCGTGGCGTCCATGGCCATGACGGCAGAGGCATCGCCCTCGGTCTTGATCAACCAGGTGCCGATGTCCAGCTCGTTGGTGCGCATGTTCAGGATGGCGTCTTCCAGCTCGCGCGCCATCTGCAGCGGGTACCAGTGAGCGCCTGCGGCTTCGATGCCGGCGATGTCGGTGGGCTGCGCGCCGGTGGGGGCCTTGACGGTGAAGGTGGCGGTGCGCTTGGCGCGGTCGATCTGGACGACCACGTTCGGATAGCGCAGGGTGTCGCCGGCGATCTCGCGCTGCAGCGGGGTGAGCGTCACACCCTTGCCATTGGCCGGGCGGTCACTGCCAGCGGCCAGTTCGAGCGCGCGCGCCTGCACGGCGGCGGCAAATTGCGCGGGCTTGGCGATGTGGTCCACCAGGCGCCAGTCCTTGGCCTTTTGGCCCCGCACACCTTCCACGCTGGTGCAAAACAGATCGGCCAGGTCGTGACGCACCTTCTTCTTGTCGGTCACGCGGGTGAGGCCACCGGTGCCGGGCAGCACACCCAGCAGCGGCACCTCGGGCAGGCTCACCGCACTGGAGCGGTCATCCACCAGGAGGATCTCGTCGCAGGCCAGGGCCAGCTCGTAGCCGCCGCCGGCGCAGGCGCCGTTGACCGCGGCCAGGAACTTCAGGCCGCTGTGCTTGGAGCTGTCTTCCAGGCCGTTGCGGGTCTCGTTGGTGAACTTGCAGAAGTTCACTTTCCAGGCGTGGCTGGAGACGCCCAGCATGAAGATGTTGGCGCCGGAGCAGAACACCTTCTCTTTGGCACTGGTCACGACCACGGTGCGCACCTCGGGGTGCTCGAAGCGGATGCGGTTGATCGCGTCGTTCAGTTCGATGTCGACGCCCAGGTCGTAGCTATTGAGCTTGAGCTTGTAGCCGGGGCGCAGGCCGCCGTTCTCGTCGAAGTCGGCCGAGAGGGTGGCCACGGGGCCGTTGAAAGAGAGCTTCCAGTGGCGGTACTGGCTGGGATGCGTCTGGTAGTCAACGCGGAGGTCTTGGCTCATGTGTGTCTCCTGGTGAGGGCGGCTACGGCAATCCAGTGCGTCGAGCGGCACCGGTTGACACGCACTGTAATGCCTGTCTTCAAACCCTGTCAAGCACTTTTATGCATCTTTTTTAAATCGGCAGCGCCAGGGCGGTCCGCACCTGCCGGCGCAGGGCCTCGAAGGTGGGGCCCAGCGGCGCGGCGCTGGTGTCCAGCTGCATTTCGGCCTTGGAATAGAAGGCCGCCCGGCTGGCCAGGATGTCCTTGAGGTCCTGCATGGCTTCCTTGTTGCCGGCCATGGGGCGCAGGTCTCCCTGGGCGGCCACGCGGCCCATATGGTCCTCCGGGCTGGCCTGCAGCCAGACGGTGGTGCAGTGGGCCAGCATCAGATTGAAGGTGGCCGCGTCCGAGACCAGGCCGCCGGGGGTGGCCAGCACCGCCTCGGGGTAGATCTGGATGGCCTCCTCCAGGGCGCGGCGCTCGTAGCGGCGGTAGGCGTTCTGGCCATACAGGGCCTGGATCTCGTTGATGGAGCAGCCCGCGAATTTCTCGATCTCGCGACTGAGCTCCACGAAGGGAAAGCCCAGGTCTTCGGCCAGCATGCGGCCCAGCGTGGACTTGCCCGCGCCGCGCAGGCCCACCAGGGCAATGCGGGGGCTGCGCGTCACCGCCCCGGCGCTGGCGCCCGGTCCCGCACCCAGCAGCTGGGTGACCGATTCACGCACCCGGCGCAGCGTGGCCTCGTCCCGGCTCTCGAGCATTTCGCGCAGCATCAGCCACTCAGGTGAGCGGGTGGTCACATCGCCCAGAAGTTCAGCCAAGGAGCACTGCAGGGCCTGCGCCACTTGCAGCAGGACCAGCACCGAGGCGTTTCCCACCCCGTATTCCAGGTTGGCCAGGTGACGCTCGGATACCTCGGCCGCCACCGACAGGGCCTTGCGCGTCATCCCGCGCCGCGCCCGCAGCGCGCGCACGCGCTCACCCAGACCCAGGAGGAAGGGATGCTTGGACGGCGCCTGCGCCTCGTCGGGCGGCGACGCTTCAAATGGCACTATAGTGCTTGACATACCTGAAAACCAGCCGTAGAGTTCATGTGCGCACGATATTGCAACTTGATCCAAACCGCAAGCCTGAGCCGTCAGGAAATCGCCAAAAAGCCACCAGGACGCCCATGACACAGCCCACCCCGGACACCTTCAAGGCCCAGATCGCCGAGCTGACCGCCCAGATCGCGGGACGGCCGCTGGACGCCACGCTCGACGCCTGGCTGAACGAGACCTATGGCCCGAGCAGCGCCACCTACGCGGCGCTCAAGGCCAGCTGCGTGGCCGGCGCGCGAGACGGCTGGCTGTGCAACCGCGAAGGTGGCGGCCTGCGCTATGGCCGCATCTTCAAGCCCGCGGACGACCTGCAGGGCTTTTCGGTGGACGTGGTGGACATGCAGGACGTGGCCGGCCCGCACCATGTGCACCCCAATGGCGAGATCGACCTGATCATGCCGATCGAGGGCGACGCCACCTTCGACGGCCGCCCCGCCGGCTGGTTGGTGTGCCCCCCGGGCAGCGCCCACCGGCCCACCGTGCGCCAGGGGCGCGCGCTAGTGCTGTACCTACTGCCGCAGGGGCAGATCCAGTTCACGGGCTGAAGGCCCTTCCCTTTTTTCAAGAGGACGCGCCATCGACGCGTCCCACCCTACGAGGAGACACCCATGACCGAGACCCCCGCCGTCGCTTCGCCGCCGGAACGCTTTAACTTCGCGCAGCACCTGCTCGCGATCAACGAGGGGCGCGCCCGCAAGGCCGCCTTCATCGACGACACCGGCACGCTCACCTACGGCCAGCTGCAAGAGCGCGTGCAGCGCCTGGCCGCGGGCCTGCGTTCGCTGGGCATACGGCGCGAGGAACGCGTGCTGCTGCTGATGCAAGACGGCAACGACTGGCCGGTGAGTTTTCTGGGCGCGATGTACGCGGGCCTGGTGCCGGTGGCGGTCAACACCCTGCTCACCGCCGACGACTACGCCTACATGCTGGAGCACTCGCGCGCGCAGGCGGTGCTGGTCTCGGGCGCGCTGCTGCCTACGCTCACCGCCGCCATGACACGCGCGGAGCACGAGGTGGGGCGCATCATCGTCTCGCGCCCCGTGGCGCCGCTGCACCCCAACGAAGTGGACTTCGAGACCTTCGTGCAGGGCCACTCCGCACTGCCCAAGCCGGCCGCCACTCAGGGCGACGACCCGGGCTTCTGGCTGTATTCCTCCGGCTCCACCGGCCGCCCCAAGGGCACGGTGCATTCGCACGCCAACCCCTACTGGACGGCCGAACTCTATGGCAAGGCAGTCCTGGGGCTGCGTGAAGGCGATGTGTGCTTCTCCGCGGCCAAGCTCTTTTTCGCCTACGGCCTGGGCAACGGGCTCACCTTCCCCATGAGCGTGGGCGCCACCACGATCCTCATGGGCGAGCGCCCCACCCCCGAAGCCACCTTCAAACGCTGGCGCGGCGAGGTGGGGGGCGTCAAGCCCACGATCTTCTACGGCGCGCCCACCGGCTTTGCCGGCATGCTGGCCCACCCGCAACTGCCCGCGCGCGAGGCGGTGGCCCTGCGCATGGCGTCGTCGGCCGGCGAGGCCCTGCCCGCCGAACTGGGCGAGCGCTTCAAGCGCCACTTCGGCGTGGACATCGTCGACGGCATCGGCTCCACCGAGATGCTGCACATCTTCCTGTCCAACCGGCCCGAGCGTGTGCGCTACGGCACCACCGGCTGGCCGGTGCCAGGCTATGAGATCGAGCTGCGCGCCGAAGGCGGCGGCCCGGTGCCCGATGGCGAGCCGGGCGATCTGTATATCCACGGCCCGAGCGCCGCGATGATGTACTGGGGCAACCGCGCCAAGACCCGTGAGACCTTCCAGGGTGGCTGGACCAAGAGCGGCGACAAGTACGTGCGCAACGAGGACGGCAGCTACACCTACAGCGGCCGCAGCGACGACATGCTCAAGGTCAGCGGCATCTACGTCTCGCCCTTTGAAGTGGAGGCCACGCTGGTGCAGCACCCCGCCGTTTTGGAGGCA
>JBEAZV010000001.1:0-14122 GCA_041159245.1 Pseudomonadota bacterium | reverse complement strand
GTGGGGGTCACGGACCGTGCTCAGGGCGGCCAGCAAGATTGCGTTGGGTTCGGAGGAAGCCATGTGGAGAGGGAAATTGAATAACCAGCCAGTTTACCCAGCGCGCCTAAAATGGCCGGTTCCGAGCGAAAAAACCATGTCTAAGCGCAAGCTCTTCGTCACGACCGCCCTGCCCTACGCCAACGGCAAGTTCCACATCGGCCACATCATGGAGTACATCCAGGCCGACATCTGGGTGCGGTTCCAGCGCATGCAGGGGCATATGGTGCATTTCGTGGGCGCCGACGACGCGCACGGCGCGCCCATCATGATCGCCGCCGAAAAGGCTGGCAAGACGCCGCAGCAGTTCGTGGGCGAGATCGCCGCCGGCCGCAAGCCTTATCTGGACGGCTTTCATATCCGCTTTGACAACTGGCATTCCACCGACAGTGCCGAGAACACGGAACTGGCCCAGGGCATCTACAAGTCGCTCAAGGCCAACGGCCTGATCGCCACCCGCACCATCGAGCAGTTCTACGACCCGGTCAAGGGCATGTTCTTGCCCGATCGGTATATCAAGGGCGAGTGCCCCACCTGCCACGCCAAGGACCAATACGGCGACAGCTGCGAGGTGTGCAGCGCGGTCTACGCCCCCACCGACCTGATCGAGCCCTACTCCACACTCACCGGCGCCAAGCCCGAAATCCGCAGCTCCGAGCATTTCTTCTTCCAGCTGTCCAACCCGAAGGTGGTCGATTTCCTCAAGACCTGGACGCAAGATGCCGACGTCAACGGCAGCGGCCGGGCTCGCCTCCAAACCGAGATGGCCAAGAAGGCCAGCGAGTGGTTCGAAGCCGGCATGGCCGACTGGGACATCTCGCGCGAAGCGCCCTATTTCGGCATCGAGATCCCCGATGCGCCGGGCAAATACTTCTACGTCTGGCTCGACGCGCCCGTGGGGTATCTGGCCAGCCTCAAGAACCACTTCGACAAGGGCCAGGCCAAGTCGCACTGGCACGAGGCCTCGCGCACCGACGCCAGCTTCGAGCAGTTCATCGCCGACCCGGCGGTCGAACAGGTGCACTTCATCGGCAAAGACATCGTGTACTTCCACACCTTGTTCTGGCCCGCCATGCTGCAGTTCTCGGGCCGCAAGACGCCCACGCAGGTCAATGTGCATGGCTTCATCACCGTCAGCGGCGAGAAGATGTCCAAGAGCCGCGGCACCGGCATCGACCCGCTCAAATACCTCTCGCTGGGCATGAATCCCGAGTGGCTGCGTTACTACATCGCCGCCAAGCTCAATGGGCGCGTGGAGGACGTCGACTTCAACCCCGACGACTTCATGGCCCGCGTCAATGCAGACCTGATCGGCAAGTACGTGAACATCGCCAGCCGCGCGGTGAAGTTCGTCCCCGGCGGCCAATTGGTGGCGAACGACGCGGCCAGCCTGAACCCGACGCGCTTGCTCGAGTCGGTGGCCCGCCTGTACGAGGCGCGCGAATACGGCAAAGCCCTGCGCGAAATCATGGCCTACGCCGACGAAGTCAACCTGCGCTTTGACGGCGCCGCCCCCTGGAAGCTGGTCAAGGAAGGCCAGGCCGAGCGCGCTGCGGCGGTTTGCTCCGAATGCCTGGAACATTTCAAGGTGCTCACCGCCTGCCTCAAGCCCGTGCTACCCGAACTCGCCCAGCAGGCCGAGGCCTTCCTGCAATGCGATCCGCTCACACTGCACGGCGCCGCCACGCCGCTACCCGCAGGTCATCGCGTGGGCGAGTACAAGCATCTGATGCAGCGCGTTGACCCCAAGCAACTCGACGCCCTGTTCGAGCCGCCCGCCGAAGCTGCGCCCGAGGCGCCTGCAGCGGCCGCCCCTGGCGGCGAGCCGCTCGCGCCCACCATCACCATCGACGACTTCACGAAGATCGATCTGCGCATCGCCAAGATCGTGCAGTGCGAAGCCGTCGAAGGCTCCACCAAGTTGCTGCGTCTGACATTGGATGTCGGAGAAGGGCGCACGCGCAATGTCTTCTCCGGTATCGCCTCGGCCTACCGGCCTGAGGACCTCGTGGGCAAGCTCACCGTGATGGTGGCCAACCTCGCGCCGCGCAAGATGAAGTTCGGCGTTTCCGAAGGCATGGTGCTGGCCGCCAGCCACGGTGACGAGAAGACCCACCCCGGCATCTACGTGCTGCAGCCCTGGCCGGGCGCCCAACCCGGCATGCGGGTGCGGTGATCCGCTTCGCACCGGCCTCATTCCGACCGCGCCTGATCGAGGCGCTGCGGGGCTACAGCGCGCGAGCCTTCCAGGACGACATCGGCGCCGGTCTGACCGTGGCCATCGTCGCCCTGCCCCTGGCCATGGCCTTCGCCATCGCCTCCGGCCTCACGCCCGAGGCTGGCCTGTGGACCGCCATCATCGGCGGCCTGCTGGTGTCGCTGCTGGGAGGCTCCAATGTCCAGATTGCGGGGCCCGCGGGCGCCTTCATCGTCATCGTCTACGGCATCGTCGAACGCCACGGCCTGGCCAACCTGCTGATCGCCACCGCCTGCGCCGGCGTGCTGTTGTTCTTGCTGGGGCTCCTGCGACTGGGCAACCTGGTGCGCCACGTGCCCGTGAGCGTCGTTGTCGGGTTCACCAATGGCATCGCGGTGCTGATCGCGCTGTCGCAGATCAAGGACTGGCTGGGCCTCTCGATCGCCAAGATGCCCGCCGACTTCTTTCATCAGGTGCAGGTGCTGGGCCTGCAGCTGCACACCTTCAACCCTGCGGCCTTCGCGCTCGGCGTCGTGTGTGTAGCCGGCCTGTGGCTGTGGCCACGCCTGTGGGCCCAGACCGCGCAGGGGCGGCCCACCGGTGACCTGCCGCTGGTGCACAGCCTCTCGGTGGTGGGCGCCCGCGTGCCAGCGCCCATCGTGGCCCTGGTGACACTCACGTTCGCCACCTGGGCCCTGCAACTGCCGGTCGAGACCATCGGCTCCCGGTTTGGCGCCATCCCCCAAGGGCTGCCAGCGCTGGTCCTCCCTGCCTTTAGCTGGGAGACGATCGTGCGCCTGACCAACCCGATCATCACCATCGCCCTGCTCGGTGCGATCGAGTCTCTCTTGTGCGCACGGATTGCCGACCAGATCGGAGGCTTGCGCCCGCACGACTCCAACCAGGAGCTGATGGCCCAGGGCGTCGCCAACCTGGTGACACCCTTGGTGGGCGGCATGCCGGTCACGGGCACCATCGCGCGTACCGCAACCAATGTGCGCGCCGGCGCCACCACGCCGATCGCGGGCATCACCCACGCGCTGGTACTCGCGGGCCTGGTACTCCTGGCGGCACCGCTGGCCCTGCACGTGCCCATGACCGTGCTGGCGGGCACGCTGGTGTTCATTGCCTGGAACATGGGCGAATGGCGCGAGTTCGCCGACCTGCGCCGACAAAGTGGGGCCTACCGGCTGCTGATGCTCATGACCTTCGTCCTCACCGTGGTGTTCGACCTCACCGTTGCCCTGGCGGCCGGACTGGTCACCGCCTGGGTCCTGTCCCTACGGTCCCGGGCACGCGGGCTGCCCCGGTAAACTCTCCCCCTCCAGAGGCCACCCCATGTCCAAGCTCCTGCGCATCTTTCGCCGCCCCGACTACCACTCGGAGGTCTCCCAGTTCATCGACAGCCTGAAAGCGTCCCGGCCCGACCTCGAGACGCAGCAACGCGCCGGCCGCGCGCTCCTGTGGGACAAGCAGGTGGATCGGTCCTTGCAGGCCGAATGGCAGGCCGCCCGGGTACGCCAAAAGGCCTATGTGTACGGCAGCGGCGGCCAGTAAGCGCAGCTGACATGACCGACACCCCCCCCGAGACCCTGCCCGAGCCGGTCGCTCCGGAGCTGCCCGGCATGCCCGAGGTGGTCGACCAGGTAGCCATCGCCCGCCTGTACGGCGAGCCCCTGTTCGCGCTGCCCACCGACCTGTACATCCCGCCCGACGCCCTCGAGGTGTTCCTCGAGGCCTTTGAAGGTCCGCTGGACCTGCTGCTGTATCTGATTCGCAAGCAGAACTTCAACATCCTGGACATCCCGATGGCGGGGGTCACGCGCCAGTACCTGCAATACGTCGACGAGATCCGCAGCCGCAACCTCGAACTCGCCGCCGAATACCTGCTGATGGCGGCCATGCTGATCGAGATCAAGTCACGCATGCTGCTGCCGCCCAAGAAGGTGGCCGAGGGCCAAGAGCCGGAAGACCCGCGCGCCGAACTTGTGCGCCGCCTGCTCGAGTACGAGCAGATGAAGCTGGCGGCCGCACGTCTGAACGAAGTGCCGCAAATCGGCCGCGACGTACTGCGCGCGCAGGTCTATATCGAGCAGTCGCTACAACCGCGCTTTCCCGAGGTGACGATGATCGACCTGCAGGAAGCCTGGCGCGACATCCTCAAGCGGGCCAAGCTGGTGCAGCACCACAAGATCTCGCGGGAGGAGCTCTCGGTGCGCGAGCACATGAGCATCGTCCTGCGCAAGCTGCAGGGACGCAAGTTCATCGAGTTCGAGAACCTGTTTGAGACGGACCGCGGCATGCCCGTGGTCATCGTCACTTTCATCGCCATGCTGGAACTGGCCAAGGAGACCCTGATCGAGGTCACCCAGGCTGAGGCCTATGCGCCCATCTACGTGCGCCTGGCTTATCAGCCTGCCTGAGCCCCTTTCCCTTTTGCTCCCCGCATGAACGCCAGCGCAACGCTCGATTTCGACGTGGTCATCGTGGGCAGCGGCCTGGCCGGCCTGTCCGCCGCCCTGCACCTGGCACCCACACAGCGCGTGGCCGTGATCACCAAGCGCGCGCTGTCCGACGGTTCCAGCGGCTGGGCCCAGGGCGGTATCGCCGCAGTCATGGGACGGGAAGACTCCTTCGACGCGCACGTCGACGACACCCTGGTGGCCGGCGCTGGCTTGTCCGACCCCGCGGCCACCCGCTTCGTGGTCGAACATGCCCCTGAAAGCATCGAATGGCTGCGGTCGCTGGGCGTGCCCTTCTCGCAGGAGAACGGGCAGTTGCACCTCACGCGCGAAGGGGGCCACAGCGCCCGGCGCATCGTGCACGTGACCGACGCCACCGGCGCCGCCGTGCAGCAGACCCTGATCGAGCACGTACGGCGCACACCCAACATCACGCTGTTTGAGCACCACATGCTGGTGGACTTGATCGTCGCCGGCAAGATCGGCCTGTCACCGCAGCGATGCCTGGGCCTGTACGCGCTGGACGAGACGCGCGACGAGGTGGTGGCCTTTCGCGCCCCGCAGACCATCCTGGCCACCGGCGGCGCGGGCAAGGTGTACCTCTACACCACCAACCCCGACACCGCCACGGGGGATGGCATCGCTGCCGCCTGGCGCGCGGGCTGCAGTGTGGCCAACATGGAATTCATCCAGTTCCATCCGACCTGCCTCTATCATCCGCACGTCAAGAACTTCCTCATCACCGAAGCCGTGCGCGGCGAAGGCGGGCGCCTCTTGCTGCCCGATGGCACGCGTTTCATGCCCTCGCACGACCCGCGCGCCGAGCTTGCTCCGCGCGACGTGGTGGCCCGCGCCATCGACTCCGAGATGAAGAAGCACGGCCTGGATTGCGTGTACCTGGACATTTCGCACCAGAGCCCGGCGTTCATCCACGAGCATTTCCCCAACATCCAGGCGCGCTGCCTGGAGCTGGGCATCGACATGACCCGCCAGCCGATTCCCGTGGTGCCGGCGGCCCACTACACCTGCGGCGGCGTGCAGACGGATCTGTCGGGTCGCACCGAACTGCCCGGGCTGCATGCCATCGGAGAGACCACCTACACCGGCTTGCACGGCGCCAACCGACTGGCCAGCAACTCGCTGGTGGAATGCATGGTGTTCGCACGCTCGGCGGCCCAGGACATCCTGGCCCACCCTCTGCCCCCGGCGCCGCCGGTGCCGGCCTGGGACGACAGCCGGGTGACCGATGCCGACGAAGCCGTGGTCATCTCCCACAACTGGGACGAGCTTCGTCGCTTCATGTGGGACTACGTGGGCATCGTGCGCACCAACAAGCGCCTGGAACGTGCAGCGCGGCGCATCGCCTTGCTACAGCACGAGATCCAGGAGTTCTACAGCGCCTTCCACGTCACGCGGGATTTGCTCGAATTGCGCAACCTGGTGCAGGTGGCCGATCTGATCGTGATGTCGGCCATGATGCGCCACGAAAGCCGCGGCCTGCATTACAGCCGCGACTACCCGAAGATGCTGGACAAGGCGGTACCGACGGTGCTGCGAACAGCGAACGGCACATCCGCCAGTTAAAGCAGGCCGATCGACAGCCAAGGCACGGCGGCAACCAGTGCCAGGCCGACCAACAGGGCGGCCATGTACCCCCAAATCGCCTTGAGACCCTCGTTGGGGTCGACACGACCCACCGCACAAGCTGCGTAGTAGCCCACTCCAACCGGCGGAATGAAAAGACCCACGCCCATCGAGAGTATGACCACCATGGCGTAGTGCACCTCGTGAATGCCCAGACTCTTGGCGATGGGAAAGACCAGAGGCCCGAACAGCACCAACGCCGGGATTCCCTCCAGCACGCTGCCCAGAATGATGAACGCCACGATAGAGAAGACCATGAACATCGGCGCGCCACCCGGCAGGCTGGTCATGAAAGCCGCCAGGTCCTTGGAAAAGCCCGACTGCGTGAGAGCCCAGGCCACCGCCGTTGCCGCACCAATGATGAAAAGGATGGCGCCGGACAGGGCGGCGGTTTCAACCAACATCTTGCCCAGTCTGGCCAGGTCGAAGTGGCGGTAGACCACCACACCGATGACGAAGGCGTACACGATGCCGATGGTAGAGACTTCGGTGGCAGTGGCCACTCCTTCGACCACCGCTGATCGGATCACAAAGGGAAGAGCCAAGGCAGGAAACGCCACCAGAAACGCCAGGCCGATCTCCCGACCCGACGCGCGCTTCACGTGGGACAGATCCTCATGGCGGTATCGCCAGGCCACCAGGGCGCACAACGTCAGTCCGAGCACCACGGCGGGCAACAAGCCTCCGGTAAAAAGAGCGGCAATGGACACGCCTACCACCGAGCCGATGGTGATCAGCACGATGCTTGGCGGCACTGTCTCCGTCTGCGCGCCGGTGGCTGCCAGCAGCGCCACCAAATCCCCTGGCTTGGCGCCGCGCGCCTGCATTTGCGGAAAGAGCGCGGGCGCCACCGCCGCCATATCGGCGGTCTTGGATCCGGAGATGCCGGAGACCAAGTACATCGCCCCCACCAGCACATAGGACAAACCGCCCTTCACATGCCCCAGCAAGCTAGCGAGGAACTCGACCATCGCTCGCGCCATGCCATTGGCCTCGATCTGCAGCCCCAGGAATACAAACAGGGGGACCGCCAGCAAGATCAGATGGCTCATGCCCTCGTCCATCCGACCGGCCAACACCATGGCAGGTGTTCCCGTCGTGACCACCAGGTAGGTGAGGGCCGACAGGGCAAACACGAAGGCAATGGGCACGCCACTGGCCACGCCCACCGCGATGAACCCGACGATGAAAATCAGCAGGTTCCAGTTGCCCAGTCCTTGAAAAAAGGGTTTCCCCGCCCACAGCCCAATGGCCGCCAAGGCAAAAAGGATGGCGGCGATGAACAAGGGCACCAGCTGCTTGAGGCGGAAGATGCGCAAAAAGGCAAAGGCGATCATCACCGTCAGACACGTGGGAAGCGCAAACGCCCGCCAAGCCTGAGAGATTTCCAAGGCGGGCGTGATGACGATGCGCTCGTCCAGTGCGTATTCGAGCGCAGGCCATAAGATGGCCATCATGAAAGCCAAGGGCACGGCTTGACCCAAGGTGCCCAACGCAGATTGCCACCCCGCACTGGCTCTGGACACCAGAGCCGTCATGCGCATGTGCTGATCGCGCTGAAAGGCAATGGCCGACCCCAGCATCGTGAGCCAGACGAAAAGAATCGACGCGAGTTCGTCCGACCAGGTCAATGGCACGCCCACCAGATAGCGAGCCACCACCCCAACGAACAGGATGGCGATCTCCAGTATCAGGATGACACTAGCCAAGACCTCCACACTGCGCACGAGCCCTCGCTCTAGGAGGGTCTCGGGCGCGACGCTGACTGCAACGGCAGCGGCAGCGGCAGCGGAAGGATGTGTCGCAGACATCGCAACGACGTCAGGCGAGCTTGCCCGAAGTCTTCTCGAGCAGGCTCCAGGCCTCCTCGCCCATACGGCCCTTCCACTCCGTATAGAAGCCGGATTGCTGCAACCTCTGACGGAAGGCGTCAGATTTGACGTCGACGAATTGAACCCCCTTGCCGGCAATCTCCTTTTGGAGCTCGCCATTGAGCTTCTCCACGTCGGCTCGCTGGCGCAGGGCTGCGGCATCGATCTCGCGCATCACGATATCGCGCGCGGTAGCGGGCAATGCCTCGAAGGACTTGCGATTGGCCACGCACCAGAATCCATCCCACATGTGGTTGGTGTTCGAGATGAACTTGCCCACTTCATGCATCTTGGCGAAGTAAATGCCGGCCAGCGGGTTCTCCAGGCCGTCAGCCACGCGCGTTTGCAGGGCGGAATAGGTTTCACCCCAAGGCACCGACACAGGCGAGGCTCCAATTGACTTGAACATCGCGGTCCACAGCGGGCTGGGAGGCACGCGGATCTTGAAGCCCTTGAGATCATCCGGGGTGCGAATGGGCTTGGCCACCGACAGGGTCTGCCGAAAGCCGTTGTCCCACATCTTGTTAAAGGCCACGAGGTTGGCCTTTTCAAAGGCCTTGATCACGTGCTTGCCTAGGTCGCCGTCCATGGCACTCCACACCTTGCCGTAGTCGGAAAAAGCAAAGCCAATGCCGTTGATGGAGGCCACCGGAACGAGCGTCGCGAGGATCAGGCCCGTCTGGAGGAAATAGTCGATTCCGCCCGAGCGCAGTTGGGCCAGCATGTCGGCATCGGTCCCTAGCTGGCTGGCGGGAAAGACCTGAATATCGACCTGACCGTTGGTCAGCTCCTTGATCTTTGTACTGGCCTCACGCAAGCGCACATTCACCGGATGGTCCACCGGCATGATGTTGGCGGCCTTCAGTTTGAACTGAGGCTGCCCCCACACCACGGAGGGGAACGCGATAGCGGAGCCGACAGCGGCAGCGCCTGCCTGAACGAGTTGACGACGGTTGATGGCAGTCATTTTGTCTTCCTTGTCTTCTGGGTTTTGCTGGAACGCACGGGGGACTTCTTGCTCTTGTCTTCGGCGAAGAACTTCAGCAGTTCCTGGGCCACGAATTCGGGTTGCTCCTCGGTCACCCAGTGACCGCTATCGGGTACCAGGCCGCCACGGACATCCACCGCCACGCGCTTGCATGACTCGTAGGTCTCCATGCCACGGCCAAAGCTCTTGTTACCGCCCAGGGCGAGTACGGGCATCTTCAGCTTGCCCTTGGCCGCCAAGATGGCGCTGTTGTCCTCTGCATCCTGCGGCAGTGCGCGGTAGATCGAAAACATGGCACGCATCGCGCCCGGCTTGGTGTATGTGCGCAGGTATTCCTGCTTGTCCTTTTCAGGGATGCAATGGGCCTTGTAGCCGTAGTTCTCGAACAGCCAATTGACAATCAGGTGCTCACGTCCATTCAGAAAGAGCGCCTCGGGCAGATCCAGAGTGCGAAAGAGTGCGTGATGCCAACGGCGACCGTTCTGCGAGAAATCTGCTCCGTCGCCCGGAATGGCCACATCCAGGATGGCCAATCGGCGCACCGCATCCGGGTGGTGGGCAGCCAATGAGAAGGCTGTCGGACCGCCCCAGTCATGGCCCACCAGATGAAAGCGGTCGATCTTCAGGTGTTTCAACAGGCGCCACACATCGTCGGCCATGGTCTTCTTGTCATAGCCGGTGGCAGGCCGCGAGGAGTCGCCCAGCCCACGCAGGTCCGGTGCGATCACGCGATAGCGCTTGGCCAGATAGGGAATGACATCCCGCCACTCGTGGGATGTCTGGGGAATTCCGTGCAACAGCACCACGGGCTCCCCCTTACCCGCTGTGATGTAGTGAAGCATCACGTCGCCCAGGTCAGCGTCGTGGTGAGTGATCGCAGTCATCGGCACAGTCTCCTCATTTTGGTTTTTTCGGGGGGGCGTTCTCGTTCGGGGTGTAGTGCAACATCACTGCGGAATCGTCCTGACCTCCCAGGCCGCGCGCACTCACCGCCTTGAAAGCCTGGTGAGCAACACGCGCAAGGGCGGCGTCGAATCCGGCGTCCTGGGCGGCTGCGAGGACCAGCGCGGTGTCCTTCACGAAGATGTCAATGGCGGATGTGACGTCATCCCAGGCCTGCGCGGCCATCCGAGGCCCGCGGTCACCCAGCATCCACGACGACGCTGCGCCGCTGCGAAGCACTTCCAGCGTCAGATCCAGCGGTAGCCCCTGGCGCTGGGCAAGTGCCAGCGCCTCGCCGGCAGCCGCCAGATGTACGCCGCAAAGCAGCTGGTTGATCACCTTGAGCTGGGCGCCGGCACCCGCCACTTCCGACAGGTGGTAAAGACGTGCGCTGAAGGTCTCCAGCACGGGTCGGACCCGTTCGAATATGGATTGGGGGCCGGCGGCCATGACTGTTAGCGTGCCCTTGGCCGCGCCGGCAGCACCGCCCGTTACCGGCGCATCGATCAGGTGGATGCCCTGCGCAGAAAGACGCTGCGCCAGCGCCTGCACGTAGGACGGTGGCATGGTGCTGCAGGTCACCAGCACGCTGTCCTGGGCCATGGACTGCGACAAGCCGCCGAGACCGAAGGTGATCGCCTCGGTCTGTGCGTCATTCACCACGAAGCTGATCACGATCTTGCAGGTGCGACCGATCTGCGCCAGATCGCTTGCAAACCGCCCACCCTGCGCCTCGGTCCAGGCCTGCATCTCGGGACGAACATCGTAGGCCAGCAAGCCATAGCCCTTGGCCAGGAGGTTCGCGGCGATCCCGCGGCCCATGGCACCCAGGCCCACCAGACCGACCGGTGCGAGCGCGCTCATTTCAACCACCCCTTGATGGAACGCACGACCGCTGCGCGGGAAATGCCATATCGCTCGTGCAGCGTGGGCAGGGCACCGGCATCCAGGAATTCATCGGGCAAGGCAATCTGCCGAAATACGGGATGGATGCCGCGCCGCATCAATAGACCCGCAATCGCCTCACCCAGTCCTCCCACGGTGGTGTGATTTTCTGCAACGACCACCAAACGGCCAGGCTTGGAGGCCTCGGCAATCAGCGTCGCTTCATCCAAAGGCTTGACCGTGGCGCAATGCAGGACCGCGGTGCGGATGCCGTCTTTTTCCAGATCCTCGGCTGCTTCGAGCGCACGCATGGTCATGAGGCCAGAGGCGATCACGAGCACGTCATTGCCGCCACGCAGCAACTTTGCTTTGCCGATCTCGAACCGGTAATCGTATTCATCGAGAACGACAGGCACCTGCCCGCGCAGGAGTCGCAGGTACACGGGGCCCCGATGCTGCGCCATCGCGGGCACCGCTTGTTCGATATCGACTGCGTCACAGGGGTCGATGATCACCAGGCCGGGAATGCCTCGCAGCATCGTCATGTCCTCGGTCGCCTGATGGCTCGGACCGTAGCCTGAAGTCAGACCCGGCAACGCGCAGGCCATCTTGACGTCCAGATGGTCTTCGGCGATGACCTGGTGAATGAAATCGTAGGCGCGGCGAGTGGCAAAGGCGGCATAGGTGGTGACGAAGGGAATCAGACCCTCCTTGGCCATCCCGCCCGCTGCCGCAAAGAGCAATTGCTCGGCCATCCCCATCTGGAAAAAACGCTCGGGAAATTGCTGCGCGAAAACGTAGAGATCGGTGTACTTGGACAGATCACCCGTCAACCCAACAACCTCGGGTCGCTGCTCCGCGAGCGCTGCGAGCGCGTGTCCAAAGGGAGCCGGGCGTGTACGCTGGCCTTCCGCCGCAATCGAGGCGATCATGGCCGATGTGGTCAGGCGTGTTGGGGTGGCGGCTTTCATGATCAATTTCCCGGCATGGTGGCGTCGAGAATCGCAAGCGCCTGCCCCCATTCCTGGGGCTCGACGCGAATGAAGTGCGTCTTCTCGCGCGACTCAAGAAAGGGAATACCTTTCCCCATCAGCGTATCCAACAAGATGACGCGTGGCTGAGCCTGATTGAGGACTCGTGCGCAGTCGAAGGCATCACGGACCGCACCGATGTCGTTGCCATTGACCCGCTGTACGTGCCAGCCGAATGAAGCCCACTTGTCGGCCAAGGGCTCGAAGGCCATCACCCGACTCGAAGGCCCATCCGCCTGCTGGTTGTTCACGTCCACCAGGCAAATCAGATTGGCCAGCTGGTAGTGCGAAGCCGACATCGCCGCCTCCCAGGTAGAGCCCTCATCGAGCTCCCCGTCGGACATCGAGTTATAGACGAATGCCGGGTTGCGTTTGGTACGAAGGGCCAGGGCCATGCCCACCGCAATGGGTAGTCCCTGCCCCAGCGATCCGCCCGAAATCTCCATGCCGGGCGTGTAGCCGGCCATACCAGACATAGGCAGGCGACTGTCGTCGCAGCCATAGGTCTCCAGCTCGCTCTCCGAAATGATGCCGGCTTCGATCAACGCAGCGTAGTGGGCAATGGCGTAGTGGCCATGCGACAGCAGAAAGCGATCGCGACCCTCCCAGTGTGGATCCTCAGGCCGAAACTTCATCGCGTGACCATAGGCCACAGCCAGAACGTCGGCAATTCCCAAAGCCTGGCCGATATAGCCCTGGCCTTGAACTTCGCCCATACGGACCGCTAGCCGGCGGATGCGGTGCGCCTTTTGTCGAAGCAGGGTGGCCGTGCTGGGAGTGTTCATACATACCGCTCGTTGAAGGGGAAGTCGGGCTGCCTGATGGATTTCGCCGCGATCGTAGGAGCCAAAGTCGTGTTTAACAATTGAATAAAAATAGATAATTGATGAATTGAATTCATCTAAAAATGCGAAAAATCCCTCCGCTTAAATCGGTTCAGGCCTTCGAGTCCGCAGCGCGCCTGGGCTCCTTCATCCGCGCAGCGCAGGAATTGAACCTCACGCCCTCCGCTGTGAGTCATCGAATCCGCGAGCTGGAGCGCGGTATCGGCGTTTCACTGTTTCACCGAGAGCACCGGACCGTGGTCTTGACCGACACGGGCCGCAAATTTGCAAACGAAATCGGGGCGGCCTTTGGTCGCATCGAGGCGGCCGCTCAGGACGTGAGCCGCGCCAGTAAGAACGACCTTATTACCGTCCACGTGGTTCCCAGCCTGGGCGCTCAGTGGCTAATGCCCCGCCTGGCGCGATTTGGCGCCCAGCACCCCGACATCGATGTCCGCGTCAATGCCTCCACTGACCTGATCGATCTGGAGGCCGGGGCCGTGGACTTCGACATCCGCTACGGCACGGTCTTGCGTCGCGCCGATATCACCACCGAAATGTTTCCCCTTGAGCCCATCGTGGCGCTGTGTTCGCCCACCCTGACCAAGGGGCGCGCAGGCATCAAGCGGGCTCGAGACCTCAGTCACCATAGCCTCATTCACTCCGAGATGAATCTTTACAACTGGCGTGAATGGCAGCGTGACCACCCCGGGGTGCATCTCGTGCTGGATCGCGGTCCCCGCTTCGATCGCTCGTTCATGTCGATCTTCGCGGCCATCGACGGCCTGGGAGTCTGCCTGGAAAGCAAGCTGCTGGTGGAGCGGCAATTGGCCTCCGGCAGCCTGGTCTTGCCTTTGGGCGACGAAGGACCGCGAATCGCCTGTCACAGCCTGAACTACCTGAGTAGCCGTGCGCGGCTACCCAAAATGAAACTGTTCAAGGACTGGTTGTTCGCCGCACTTTCGGAGAGCCCCGCCCTGGTCTGATTCCAGTGGCTCGACCGGCCTGCGCGGCGCCTCAGGCCGCGCCGATATTCGGCACCAAGGACCCCGGCGTACGCCCGTCCTTGAGCCCCTGGGTGAAGGCCAGCATCCGATCGATCGGCAGCTTCGCGCGCTCGCCCAGTGCCGGATCCACGAAGACTTCGTTGGCCCCCGTCTCCAGCACCCGCGCCACATCCGCCAGGCTGTTCATCGCCATCCAGGGACAGTGCGCACAGCTCTTACAGGTCGCGCTATT